>CAZHED010000005.1:9533-189476 GCA_964531095.1 uncultured Polyangiaceae bacterium
GCGACCTGCCGAACGCCCGGGCGCTTTCGGTGTACATTCCAACGAACACGGCGCTCGCCATCGAGGGTGGCCGCGCTCGGGCCACGGGGCGGCTGGAGGGGTGGTTGGCGGAGAAGCGCGCGACGGGAAGCGCGGTCCTGCGGGCCGAGGATCTCGATCTGCTCGTCGCGAAGATTCGAGTGCGCGGGCAGACGTCGGTGCTCGCGCAATTCTCGTCGTATCGCTTCGACACGCGCCGCCTGGATGACGCGAACGTGGCATTGGCGGTCACGGGGGGATCCATTGCGTCGGAGGACGCGCCGGAGGTGCCGCTCGTCCAAGTCAGCGACCTGCGCCTCGATGCACGCGGGCATCACGTGGATCTCGCCGATCCACTCGAGGCGCTGGACGTAGCCATCGCGATGCCGGCCGCCGACATCGTGGCCCCCGGCCTCTTGCACGCGTATCTGCCGAAGGGATCCGACATGCGGCTCGTATCCGGCCACTCGCACTTCTCGCTCGAGGGAAAGCTCGTGCTCTCCAATCACCTTGCGCGCGGCACGCTCGACATCGAGTCGAAGCAAATGAGGCTCGGCTACGGCAGGCTCCAGGTGGAAGCCGACGTCGGCGTGCGCGCGCGCGTCCACGAATGGCACTGGGATAGCGGAGCCCTCGCCCTCGACCACGCAAGCGTCGAAGTGGACCACGTGACGATCACCAAGCGCGGCTTCAGCGACGACAGCGCTGCGCCTGGGATGTCTCTCGATCGCATTGCTGTGGAGGCGAAGAGCCCTCACTTTGCTATTGGCGACCCCCTTGACAAGATTTCGATGTCGGCCTCGCTCGTGGGTGCGAAGGTCCACGACCCTGCAGCGCTCGGCGCCCTTCTCCCCGAGAGGACCGCGCTCGCGCTCGAATCCAACGACGGCGCCTTCGACGCCGAGGTGCGCGTCGACGTCGAGAGACACGTCGCCCACGGGCAGGTCCGCGCACGCGCCCTCCACATGGGCATCCGGGACAAGGCCCTGCACCTCGGGGGCGACGTCAGTCTCTTCGCCGACGTCGCTCGATGGGACCTTCGAAGAGGTACGATGTCGCTGACGGACTCCCGCGCGACGCTCACGCGCGTGGAGGGCCGATTTGACGCCCAGAGCGGCCCCGAATTCTTCGCGGCGCGGGTGGTGCTCGATGCGCGCGCATCGGGGTTCGACCTTCAGCGGCCGACCTTGAGGGGTGGTGCCGTTCACCTGGTCGTCGACGCGGCGTCACTTCCCGACGCCAGGGTGCTTGCCGCGCTGCTCCCGCCCGGAAGCCCCGTGGGAATCGAGTCCGGCACCGCGCGTGCGTCCGCCGACCTGGTGGTCAGTGACGATCTCGGCACCGCCTCGGGGAGGGTGGACGTGGCTGTGGTGAACGGCGCTGTCCGCTTGGAAGACACGCGCATCGCGGGGGACTTCCACATCAACGCGGGTCTGCGTGGGTTCAGCCCTGAAGCCGACCTCCTTGGCTTGTCGGACGCTCGCCTCGAAATGCGCAACGTGGCCGTCACCGGCGCGTCGGCGACTACCTCGGCCTGGTGCGGCGACGTCACCCTCTCGCGCGCGACGCTCCGCATGTCTCCCGCCCTGCAGATCGATGGCCTCGTGCGCGTCGACGCACGTGACGCCCGACCCCTCCTGGCGGTCCTGTTCGGGAGCGACTTTCCGAAGATATTGGTGCGCATCACCGACGTGCCGCGCCTGGTTGGGTCGGCCCGACTCACGATCGGGGCGAATCAGTTCGCCATTCTGGACCTCGACGCGGGAGGCGGTGACGTCGCGTTGCGCGGCAGCTACGCAGCCACAGGTACCCGCCGTCGCGGAGGCGTCGTTGCGACGAAGAGTTTCTTGTCGGTGGGGCTCCGGGTGGACGACTATGGCACCCATCTGCGGCTCTTCGGGCTGGATGGCTGGATGCGCGATCAAAGGCGAGCCGTCATGAAGCTGCTCGAGGTCCGCGGCCCGCGTTGAACGGCCGGGCGAAGCCCCGTGGAGAGTCGTGCGCTACCCTCGCAGCCGCTCGACCATCCCCCGGTCGCCGTCGACGCGCAGCATGTCTCCCGTGCGAATGGCGTGCGTTGCCCCCGCCACGTTGACGACGCTCGGCACACCGAACTCGCGTGCGACGACCGCTGCGTGCGACAGGGGTCCGCCCAGCTCCGTGACCACCCCCGCGGCTACCAGAAAGAGCGGCGTCCATCCGACGTCCGTCGTGTGCACGACCAGGATTTCTCCCGGCTGCAAGGCGTCCATTTCGTCCTCGCGAAGTAGGACGCGCGCCCGCCCCTCGACCACGCCCGCGCTCGCCGGCAAGCCGCGCATGACTTCTCCGCCCCAGGGGGGGAGCACCAGCGGCGGAGGTGAACCCACGAACGTCGCGGGGGGATCGGGCCGCGCGCGATCGCGCGCGAGCTCGGCGCGGCGCGAGCGCACGAGCGGAGCGAGCTCCACGCGCGGTTCGCGCAGCGCGGCGACGACCTCGTCGATCGTCAGAAAGAAGACGCTGCGTACACTCGCCAGCGCGGAGCCTGACTCGACGAGCGAGCGCCAGTCCGCCTGGAGCTCCACATCGCGGCGCAAGAGACGCCGATCGGCGTCGAGCGCAGCTTCGCGCAGCATTCCGAGCACGCGCGTCACCCACGCACGCATCCGCTCGCGCAGACGAGCGGAGCGCTGGGCACGCGCCACGAGGTGACGCAAGATCGTCTGCTCGAGAATGTTGAGCTTTGGCACGAGCCGGGCCATCTCGCCGTCGGCCGTCGCCTTCGCCCGAGCGATTGTGCCCTCCATCCGGTGCGCGTCGGTGCGTAGCGCGGCGCGCAGCATGCGAAGTACCGGGCGTGGATCTTCCTTCCAGCGAGGCGTCGAAAGCTCCGCTTCCCGCACGGCGCGGTCTCCGTAAAGCTCGAGGAAGCTCTGCAAGGCTCGGCGTGTCGCGCCCTCGGGGATCGCGTCGAGGCCGGTCGTCGCCTCGCGTTCGATCGCCGCCCCCGCTTCCGGTTCACGGCGAGCGAGGCCGGCGACGTGCATGATGCCGATCGCGGGGCGCGCGCTTTCGACGTCGCGAATGCCGCTCGTCAGCGATTGCGCGAGACGTTCCGCGTCGAGCGGGGCAACTCGCTCGAGCATCGTCTTCAGTGCCAGGTGGGAGCCGAGCGCGCTTGAGGCGCACGTCAACATGACGGTCCCCGAGCGCTCGAGCAGTGCCTGGATGTCGCGCAGCCGCCGAGCAACGCCCTCGTCCGGCAGGATCGCAAGGTCCAGAGCGCTCTGCGCGCGCCACTGCTTCTCGGCGAACGCCTCGAATGCCTTCACGTGCTCGTCGAGTCGAAGCTGCTCGCGCAGCAGTCGAGACGCTGTCAGAGGAAGCCGCAGGTAGAAGCTGCGGCGGCTCACGTCCTGAACCTGCATCGCAAGCTCGTCGCCGCCCCACCCTCCTGCCAGCTCGACGAGGGTGCGCGGATCGAGGAAAGGTACTTGCGCGGCGATGCGCATGAACTGGGTGAGGTTGAGATAGAAGCGCCCGTGCACGTTGCCGACGATTCGGGTGTGCTTGGGGACCCGACAACCCAGCGCGGCGAACGCGCGGCGGAATCCGGCCTCGCTGAACGCGCCGGCGACCGACCACGTGAACACCGTCGCCACGCCGGGCAGTGCTTCGCCCACGTTGACGCTGCTCCAGACCGTGTCCGCGTCCCCACCCTCGGGGAACCCTCGGCCGGTTGCGGGTCGCGCTTGGACGATCCACGTGCGTTCGTCGTCGCACGCGAACTCGACGTCCCAGGCGACCGCCTCGAGCTTCTCGAGGCGCGCGGCAATCTCGGCGAGCTCCGCGATCCGCTCCCGTGAGAGCGCCGGACGATCGGGATCGTCGACGTCTACCTGAGTGACGCCGCCCTCGCCAACGATGGTCGACTTGGGCTTGCGTGCCACGATCGAGCCCACCAGCCGTCCTCTGGCGTCGATGCGGAGCACGTCCGGCGCGGTGACGCCGTTGACGACGGGCGCCCCGAGGCCAAAACCCACGTTGACGATGCGCTCGTCCGCCGCTCCGCGCGCTCGTCCGTCGGGGGCGCGCGTGAACATGACACCCGCGGCCCTCGCTTCAACGACGCGCTGGATGATCACCGCCATTCCCACGTCGCGAACGCCGTGTGCCGCGAGATACGCGAGTGCGCGCCCGCTCGCGATCGACGCCCATACCTTGCGCACGGCGTGGATGAGGGAATCGCCACCGCGCACCCCCAGAATGCTCTCGGCGAGGCCGGCCATCGACACGAGGGCGCCGTCTTCACACGTGGCGCTCGATCGCACGGCAAACCCCCAGGGGCACCTCTCTCCGACGTCTTGCCAAAGCGCGTGGAGCTCTTGCTCGAGCCCCTTCGGCAGCGGCGCGGCCTCGATCTGCGCGTGGGCCTCGGCGGCGCGCGCTCCCCCTCCCCGTCCGGCCGCCGCGCGCAGGAGGGAACGCGGCTCGCATCCCGGAGGCAGGTCGCGAATCGCCTGCACGAAGGCGTCCGCCGGGAGGACCACGGCATCTGGCACGTCGAAACGATTCCGAAGGAGCCACGCAAGTCGCGCCGCCTTGCCGCCGACGATCCGCGGGTCGTCGCCTCCCCGGCGCTGGGCGAGGACTTCGAGGGGCACGAGCCACGCGGCCATTGCCGCGATGGTAGTCTTCCTGTGCAGCCTCCGCTGCGCTCCTCCGGGGTGGACTTGGCTCCAATCCCTTCGGGGCTCCGCTCGCCCAATTTGCCGGCCGTTCAATCAGCCGACTTGTAGGCGCGGCCCACGAGCCGCACTTTGGTCTTTTCCTGAAGCGGCATGGGCTCACCGAGATCTTGGTCGATGGTCACCAGCGACGCGCCCATCGCGGCGGCCTTGTTGCGAAGGTCGTTCTTGGCGGCCTGTTGCGCGGCTTCCGGATCGTTGGCCGCAGCCTGGCCGGTTACCGGACCCACCAGCTGGTACGCCCCTGTGCCCGGCGGCTCGGCGGCGAACTCAACGCTCTCTCCGGACGGCTGAAGCTCGATGTGATCGGGGATCTGCTCGGCGCAGGCGAAGAAAGTTGCCGGCAGGACGAGCCATGCGAGACGCCTCACATGGCCCAACATAGCAGCGAATTTTCGCAGGGACATATTGTTGCAGTCCGACTTCAGCTCCTTGCAAGTGCGCGATCGTGCCACAACAGGAGCTCGATCGAGCCGGGCCCGCGGTTGAACACGTAGTCGTGCGGCCCCGGTATATCGGCGAAATCATGGTCGATTCCGCCGGTCCTCCAGGCCTCCGACACGGCGATGATCGCGTCGCGAAAGTAGTCGTCGTGACTCGTGAGCAGGCGCAGCTTCATTCCCGCGCGGCGCGCCCGCGCGGCCTGCGCGAGGGCGGTCCATTCCCCGTTTTGGCCTTCGGCGATCGCGGGCTGAATGCCGCCGACGGCCCCGAAGGCGTCGGGTGAGGTCAGGCCGATGCGCAGGGCAACGATGCCGCCCAGCGAGACTCCGTCGATGCCGGTCGCCTCGGCGGTGCCGAGGGCGGGCGTTTCGCGACGCACGCGCGGCAGGAGCCCGTCGAGAACGAATCGGCCGTACGCAGCGATGTCGCCCGTGGCTGCGGGCCGAAAGTCGGGAAGCCACGGGCAGGCGACGATGACACCTCCGAACGGGCGCGCCCCCAGCGAAGTGTTCGCCTGCGCCATGCGGGCCGTGTCGACGAACCCGAGGTAGTCGGACTCGCGCAGTGGGGGAGCGCGAAGGCGATCGATCGCGTGGACCATCGCATAGTCGCGTGGCCACCCCATCATCCCCTCGGCGGGCGGTTTGAGCGCCTCGCCGCGACCGTGCAGTGCGACCACGACCGGAAAGCGGGTCTCGGAGCCTCCCCAGGTGGGGACCACGATCGCGGCTCGCGCCCGACCCCAGGGCCATTGGCCCATGTCCCAATCCAGCAGACGAACGTTCCGCGACGTCGCCGACGGCAGACCATCGCCAGCCGCGCGTTCGCTTCGCGAGCAGGCGATCGCTGCCCCTGCCCCGACGATCCACGCGCGCCGTCCGACGCGCGACACGTGGCGCCCCGGCGACGGACGGCCTCTCGGTCGCGCCGTCGCCGCCAGTGAGGGCCGGGACGGACCGCCGGTCATGTCACCCGTCACCCCCTGGTGGACCGGGCGCGCGATGGGTCGCGGTGCCGACGAGCTCGACCAACGTGGGGTCGCTCGCCATGCGGTCGCGCAGCGCGGCGCGGATCGCTTGGAGCTCTTGCGCCGGCAGCAAAGCCAGATGCGTCGTTGCTTCGTCGACCTTGAGGTCGATGTACCCGTGGACGTCGACTTCTCCGGCACGCCACCGGTCGAGTGCGGTGCGAGGCGCCTCGAGCGGCGCCACCTGGGGCGTCGAAGGCATTGGGCGGGCGGTCGACACTTCGAACGGCTGCCGCGTCTCGGCGCGTTGTTTCCCGCCGATTGCTTCCGCGGGGGGCGTGAGCGGCGGTCCTTTCTTGCCGATCTGGTCGATTCCCATGACGTTCTCCCGGACAACCTTCTAGCCCGGCGGCTGGCTTCCTCTTTGCTCCCCAATCGGCCGGTCGGCAAGGGAAGTTGCGGCGCGCTCCCTCGGGGCGCTATTTCGCCTCTACCAGGCGATGGTAACGCTGCGCACCCGGCGGCGCCCGGCGCTACCTCCCGTGTCATCGTAGAAAAGCGACCCGCCCGCGAGCGCGAGCGCGACGTCGAAAGGGGCGGACGCGTCGAGATCCACCACCGGCCATGCAGGCCCCGCCGAGCCGTCGCTCGACACTTCGAGGGCGTCGAGCGTTACCCAGTCGTGACTCGCGCGGGCGACAATCGCTTGCGCTCCCCGCGGTGACGGCGCAAGAACGATGCTGGTCGGTTGCCCCTCGCCCCCCAACGCGAGAGGCCGGGGCGAGCCGACCACGCGACCGCCGGGCGCAAGCTGCGCGACCATCGCAGCCCCGGGCGCGTCGAGACCGGGCGGTGCGTCTTCGATCCAGGCGAGCAGCGCCCCGTCGCGGCTGACGACCACTTCGGGGGATCGCGAGTGCGCCGCCGTTGCCAGTACGCGCACCTCGTCTCCCGTGCGCTTCGCGTCGCGGGCGCGCAAAAGCGTGACGTACACGTCGCCAACGCCTTCGCGGGGACTTTCGCGAGGGTCGCTCCAGGCGAGCCACGCGAGATCCCCCCCCACCGCGAGCGTTACGTCCGCCGCGTCGCCCGGTGCTCGGGTTATTCGCTGATCGGGAGCGACACGGTTCAGGTTGCGATCGACCTTGGCCGCGTACACTTCGCCGTTGCCGTCCCGCCAATCGACCCACGCGACCAGCCAGCCATCCCCGGCCCACGCGATCGCGACGCTGCTCGCGTCCCCCTTGGCTGCCGTGATCGGCACTTCTTTGACTCGGTGGCCGTGCCCGTCGAGGCGGGCGACGTGGACTTCCGCACCCGTGTCGTGACGCGCAACCCAAGCGGCCGCGGCGCCGCCCTCGCCCTGCGGTGCCGGCGCGATGGCCACCCGGCCGACGGCAACCGCGTGCGACGTCAGCGAGCTCGCCGTGTCGACCGCCCGGCCGTCTGCGTCGAACGCACGGACGCCGATCGTCTCACCGCGCTCGCGCCCTCGGTCGGAGTCAGTGTTCTCCGCGCTGGCCATCGTCGCGACGAGCGTTGCGTCGCCAACGCGCGCCGCGGCCACGTCGAGGTACGGCTTCCCCGACTCGATGGTGACGATGCCCGTCGCCCGGGCGAGGAGGCCGGCGGTCGGGACCGCCGCGGCCGGCGCTTCGAAGGGTGACGTGCGAGGGGGGAGATCGACGGCGAACACGGGCGTGGGCGCCTCGGCGGCGGAAGCCATCGCCACGCATCGGTCTCGCCCACACACCAGGCCCCATGCGAGCGCGGCCGCAGACCGCGTCTTGCCGACCACGATTGGCTCGGCCTGGACGGGGGTCAGGCGCGCGTCGTAACGGAGGAACATCGGGAGGGCGGAGCAGTCGGGGGAGCTCGCTGCTCTCGGGCGAGCTGCCTGGCACTTGGGCACGGGGGTCGTGAGGAGGGCGAAGCCATCGTCGGTGGGGACGAGCTCCGTAGGTGCTCGTGCCTCGACCTCGAACGAGGTCACGGGCTGCGCGGCCAGCCCGGGCGCGTCGGAGACCCTTGCGAGATGGAGAAGGCTCCAAGGACGAGTGCGCCCATGCGGAGACTCCCATGCCAGGGCGATGCTCGAGACGCCCGCGGCCACCGTGACGAGCGAGGATCCACCCACCGCGTTCATGGCGCGGGTCGGACCTTGTACACGTCCCGTGGGGTCGATCGTCGCGAGGGTCACCTGGGGATCTTCTCCCGTGCGATCGGTCCAGGCGAGCAACCACCCGTCGTGAAACGCGACCGCTTCGATGTCGCCACTCACGGTGGGCCCCTTGCCCACCGGAACCGGAGCGCTCCGCGCGTTGCCCTCGGCGTCCAAACGCAACCACGAGAGCAGGCCGGACGAGGAGTCCTTGTCGCGCGTGACGAGCGCCAGCGCGGCGCCGCTGCCCGCGCGAACGGAGGCCCACCGTTCGACGCCGCGCGCTACGCGGACGGGCACCCCGCGCGGCGTACCGTCCGAATCAATTGGAGCGGCGAGGAGGTTCGCGTCGCCCGCGGCAGTGTCCTCCGCCCAAAAGCAAAGAGCCCCGCGCTCGGTCGGTAGGAGGTCGGTCCACGTCAAATGGTCGCTGGTGCGCTCGAGCTCGATGGGGCCGCGCCGCACGGTTCCATCCGAGGAGAGTTGCAGCATCGTCAGAGACTCGCCTCGATCGAGGATAGCGCTCCACACGAGCAGCCATCCGTCATGACCACTCGGGGCCGGTCGGACGAGCAGCGAAGTGGCCTCTCGAGGCACCGCGGCAACGATGCGCGGCTCGCCGAGCGGCGAGCCGTCGACACCGAACGGCACCACGATCAGATCGGCTTGCCCGCCGCCTTCCGCGGGCACGATCCAGGCGGCCATGCCGCCCTCGTTGGTGCGAGCGGCAAACGGTCCAATCGACTTGCGGGCGATTGTCCCGAGAAGGTGCGACCGCGCTGGGTTTCGCTCCCCGCCGGTCTTCGCGTCGGCCACCCCAGACGGAGCTGCTGCCGATATTTTAGGGAGTGGAAGCCCCCTAGGCGGTGCGCTAGCCACCCTGGTGCAAGCGACTGCCGCGGCCAGGGCGGAAGCCGCCCAGCAGGCGCCTACCCGCATGGGTGCGCCCCTCGGCGGCTCGGGCGTGAGCCTTTCACGTGAGCAGCAACAGTCGCCGGGCTTCGAGCCATCCCGTCTCGAGCGTCACGAGCGAAGAAGACGCGCGACGTGACGCTTCTCCCACTCGATCGCTCGCACGTAGTGGTGGAATTCCGGCTCCCGCTCCTTGAACTCAGGCGGGTGCAAGTTGACGCGGCCGAGCCCGCGGCTTCCCGGGATCACTTGGTGAAGCATCTCGTGGTAGACGATGTAAGCGACGAAGTACCGAGGCACCCATGTGCGGTCGAGCGAAGGGTGCACGCGAATGAGTCGGTCGACTGCGCTGTAGCTACCGAGCTTGATCGTCTTGCGCGTGGGGGCCCTGTTCGTAGGGCGCTTACCCCACGTGATGAGCGCGTTGACTCCGCCGTTGAAGTACCGCTGGTTCAGGTCGTCGAGCAACGAAAGCAGATCGTGGTGCTTTCCCTTTGTGACGAGCGGTGCGTTGCGCTTCCGACGCGCGAGGCGGAAGCCGTTGGAGTCGATGTAGTCCCCGAGGATGGCGCTCGCGTCACGGTCGCCGCGCGTCACGTAGCGCACGAGGGAATCCACGACGGAGGCCGGCGCATCCAGGAACATGTGATGGACCCTGGCGTGCAAAACGCCACGTTGGACGCGGTGCGTGATAATCGAGTGACGATTGTCGGTGATGGAAAGGATGACCGGTCCCGGGAAGGCGCCCCGGAGCTTGCGCTCGAGGGCCTGCCTGGCCCCCTCGTGCACGAAGAGTCGGGGTGCGGCGGAGGGAAAAACGAGCCGGAGCTGAGCCCCCACCCGTTCAGGGATACGGATGGCCGCAGCAACCTGATGACGAGGCGCCGTGACCGCCCGGCCACGCGACATCCGTGGGGCGCCCGCCCGGCTCGCATAGAGAAGGGGCACGACGCTCCGACTGCCCATCCATGGCCTCCAACCGAGCGGGTTAGAGGACCGGGGTTGACGTGTCAAGGAACAGTCATTTATTCTGTTATTCCAATGGCTTGGGCAAGAGGGGCAGCGCCCCCAAAGCGGGCGCTTGCGTGCCCATTCGGCGCCCGAACCGACGCTGCCGAAAACGCTTGACGCGGGCGGCACCGTCCTACCGGTTTGGGCGGGCGATCGGTCGCGGTCCGGCCGAAGGGCAACCCGTCCTACCGACCTACCGAGCATGCTCGAGATGAAGCGTCTTCGGGTCGAGCACGAATCGAATCGTGGCTGGACCGCTGCGCGGCGCGAGTTGAAGGCCAACGACCATCGCCTTTTCGAACGGGCGTCCAAAGGACGCGCCGCACAGCGTAGACACCACGTCCGATAGGTCGGGCTCGTGACCGACGAGCATGACGCGGCGGAGCCCCTCCGAAACCAGGCGCTCGGCCAGCTGTGCGGCCGCCCCGCCTGGGGCGAGCTCGCGGCGAGCTCGCACGATCCCATCGCGATCCGCGAGGTTCGTGACGAGCGCGACGACCTCGGCGGTTTGGACTGCGCGCACGAGCGAGCTCGTTATCACATGGGTCGGCTGCTCCCCCGCTTCCAGCAGCGTCCCCGCGACCTTCCGCACGCGCTGGCGCCCGATAGCCGTCAGTGCCCGGTCCCCATCCATCCCGCTGTCCGCTTCCTCCTCAGCCGGGCCATGTCGCATGAGGTAGAGCTTCATGGGGGGGTGCCGACCGACGATTCGGGGGCGTCGCTTTCTCGCTCCCTGCTAGTTCGCAGGTTTGACTTGGGCTGGCTTCTTTTTTTCTTCGCTGGACGGCGGCGCGCCGTTCGATTGCGGGATGGTGGCCCCCCCGGTCATGGTGCGTTTGATCCCGGACTTGGCCAGGACGAGCGCCTCGACTTTATCCATGATCTCCGGGTGCTGCTCGAGGTAGGCCTTCGCGTTTTCACGTCCCTGCCCGATGCGTTCGCCGCCGAACGAAAACCATGCGCCGCTTTTTTCGATGATGCCGGCTTCGGAAGCGAGGTCGACGATATCGCCTGAGCGCGAGATTCCCTGGCCGTACAGAATGTCGAACTCCACCTCACGAAACGGCGGAGCAAGCTTGTTTTTTACGACTTTCACGCGTGTTCGATTGCCGACGACCGCGGGGTCTTTCGCTCCCGCAACGGCTCCCTCTTTGATGGCACCGATGCGGCGGATGTCGAGGCGAACGCTCGCGTAGAACTTGAGCGCGTTGCCGCCCGTCGTGGTCTCGGGGCTTCCGAACATCACCCCGATCTTCATGCGCATCTGATTGATGAAGACGAGCAAGCAATTGCTGCGCGAGACCGTTGCGGTGAGCTTTCGCAGCGCTTGGCTCATCAGCCTTGCTTGCAAGCCAACATGGCTGTCCCCCATGTCCCCCTCGATTTCGGCCTTCGGCACGAGCGCGGCGACCGAGTCGATCACCACGAGCTCGACCGCACCGGAGCGCACGAGCATATCGGCGATTTCGAGCGCCTGCTCCCCGTAGTCGGGCTGTGAGACCAACAGCTCGTCGGTCTTCACACCGAGCTTGCGAGCGTACGTCGGGTCGAGCGCGTGCTCGGCGTCGATGAACGCCGCGACGCCACCGGCCTTCTGAACCTGTGCGATCGCGTGCAGCGAGAGCGTCGTCTTGCCGCTCGACTCAGGGCCGTAAATCTCGATGATGCGGCCCCGTGGGTAACCGCCGATGCCGAGCGCGATGTCGAGCCCGATGCTCCCCGTCGAGACGACCTGCACGCCTTCGCCGATGTTCGCCCCTTCCTTGAGGCGCATGATCGAGCCTTTGCCGTACTCCTTCTCGATCGTCGCGACAGCGAGCTCGATAGCCTTGGTCCTGTTTTTGGCGTCGTCCATGTCCTTCCCTATATACTGCGTGCTTGTTCAGGGTTCAAGGGCCGTCTCGCCTGGCTCGAACGAGTCGGCCGCTCTCCCCGAACGCTTGACGCTCCGAACGATGTGCCGACGCGCGCCTGCGCTCGACCGCGCCCCCGGCTCGGCGCGCGACGGCAGAATGCGCTACACTTTGCGTAGCCAATGTCCGCGGACGGGCCGCAGCGCAAAGAAAGCGACGCTTTCGACGTCGTGCTCATGCACAGCCCCACCAACGACGGCGAAGGCGCGCGCGTTCTTCGCGCGCGTCCCGGGCGAATCGAGGCCGGGGAAGTCCGACCCATGCGCGAGGGGCGTCCGCTCGTAGCCGGGGCGGAGGTCGTGCGCCTCGAGCGCCGAACGGACGCGCCGGCGCTCTTCAACGTCCACGTCGAGTGCGCGATCCCCGCCGCGGCCGGTTCGCAGCCGACGAGCACCCCGCACGGGGGGCCGCCGCAGGTCTCCACGCCGGAGTATCGCGAGAACTGGGAGCACACCTTCGGCGTGCGCCGGGCCCTTCTCAACTAGCTTGGGCGAAGCTTGGGCTAGACCCCGATAAAGAGCCGATGGGCGAAGTTTCGCTCGAGCCTCGCGCGGAGCACCTTGTCGGCAGCGAGCTCGATGTCGTACTCGACGCGCTTGAACTCGAAGCGCTTCTTCGCGGTGTCGTACACCGTGAAGCTCGCGCGGTTGTCGAAGTCGCGCGGCTGGCCGACCGAGCCCACGCTGACGATGTACTTCTTTCCTTCTTCGAGGTCGAAATCGGTGGGCGGGAGCTCCTCGACGCTGCCTCGGCCGAGAGCGAACACCTTGCAGAGATGCGAATGACCGATGAGCGTAATGTGGCCAATCTTGTCCCAGATGGCCAGACATTCCCGGGCTTGTTCGGGGGCGAAGATGTACTCGAACTCTTCGAGCCGCACGGGCGATCCATGGCACAGAAGGACGTCGCAGTCGTCCAGCTTCTCCTGGTACGGCAGTGCCTTGAGCCAGGCCATGTTCGCTTCCGAGAGCACCGACGCATGCGCGTCGAGCGCGTGGCGAGCCGCCTCGTAATAGTAGGAGTAATCCATTCGGCTGCTGACCGCTGCGTCATGGTTGCCGAGAATGGTCTTCTTCGCCGTTCCTCGAACGAGGTCAGCGCATTCGTTCGGCGAACCGCCGTAGCCGACCGTATCGCCGAGGCAGTAGTAGACGTCGATCGCCTCGGACCGATACGCCTCGAGCACGGCCGAGAGCGCCTCGAGGTTCGCGTGAATGTCGCTAAAGATGCCCAAGCGCATGAACAATCCGGGGGCATGCGGTGGCAGCCTTGCAGCGCATCCCCTCCAAGCATACGGCCAACTCCATGATCCATGATCAGACAAAAGGAACCGACGACGTTTCAGGGGCGGCCCGTGCCGCAGAAGGCGGTCCGGTCGAGCCGGCAGACGACGCAGACGACCTCGAGGCGCAAGCGGAACCGGGACCCGACGTGCCGGAGGCGCTGGAGAGTGCGCCCCGCGTCGTGGATGAGTTCGCGGCGGCGTGTGTTCGCTTCGTCGCGGCGCGCTACGGAACGATGCTGGACTTTTCTCCCGACACTCTCAGTTTGCTCGATCAATGGGTACGCGATGCGCGCGCGGAGTTGGCGGTTCGCCCCGAAGCGGTCGAGGTGGTGCAATCCGCCGCGGGGGCCTATCTCGGGGAGGTCATTCGGCGGCAGTTTGGCGCCGAGTGGTCTGCCGACGGCGAGGTCTCCGGGTGGCGCATCTACCTGTCGACGGTGTACTGCGCATTCAACCCGATCGGCATGGTACGCGAAGCGCTGCTCCTCGAGACCGTGGAGGGGTGGCACGCACACCTCGAGCTCGACCCCGGCGAGAAGGACGCCGTCGAGGCAAGGCTCGAGGCTCTGCCGCAGACGACGGAAGAGGAGTACTACATGCCGACCACGCGCTTCGACGTCCTCTGGATTGTCGTCGATGCCCTCCGCGCCGGGCTGCGGTCGCGCGGGCTGGACGACGTCCGGTTTGGTCCCGAAGACTACCGGCGTTGAACCTGCCCCCTGACCCGTCGTCCGACGGCCGCGGAGCCCGGACACTTCGCCCCGCGCTCGCGAATCATCCGGGCTACGTTGCGAGCTCGATGCCCGTCGACGAGCTGAACGATCCTCAGGCGGCTGCGGTTGCGCACACCCAAGGACCGCTCCTCGTGTTCGCCGGGGCGGGCAGCGGAAAAACTCGGGTCATTACGTACCGGGTCGCGAACCTGGTCGCTTGCGCGCGCGTTCCTCCCTGGCGGATCCTGGCCGTGACCTTCACCAACAAGGCCGCGGGTGAAATGCGATCGCGGCTCGAGTCCCTGTGCGGCCCAGAGGTCGCGCGAGCGCTTTGGGTGGGCACGTTCCACGCGACGTGCGCCAAGCTCTTGCGAGTTCACGGCGCTGCCGTCGGCGTCCAGCCGAATTTCGTCATCTACGACGCGAACGATCAGAAGGCGCTCATCGCGCGCGTCCTCAAGGACCTCGACCTCGATGACCGGCGCTTCCCGCCGCGCTCCGTTCTTGCGCACATTCACAAGCACAAGCAAGAGGGGCGGGGGCCGGACGAGGTGGCGGCCAACTCGTACATCGACGACATCGCGCTGCGATTGTTCCGCGCATACGAGCAGCGGCTGCGCGCTGCGAATGCCGTGGACTTCGAGGACCTGATCCTCCTCGTCACGCGCTTGCTCGAGGGCACCCCCGAGGGGGACCGCATCCGCCGTCGATACGACTACGTGCTGGTCGACGAGTTTCAGGACACGAACGCGACGCAGTACCGTTTCTTGCGCGAGCTCGCCCGCGATCACGCCAACCTTTGCGTCGTCGGCGACGACGACCAGAGCATCTATCGATGGCGCGGCGCCGACGTGCGCAACATCCGCGGCTTTCGCCGCGACTATCCCGGGGCGACGATCGTGAAGCTCGAGCAGAACTACCGGTCGACCGCGCGGATCGTCGCGGCTGCGCTCGCCGTCATCGCCCGCTCGAACGAGCGCGAGCCGAAGGAGCTATGGACCGCCAACGCCGACGGCGAGCCGATCCGCATCGTGGCGGCGCGAGACGAGCGTGACGAGGCCGCGTTCGTCGTCGACGCGATTGTCCGCGCCCGCGCCGAGCGGACCCAAGCGGGCGACATCGCGGTCTTCTACCGCATTCACGCCCAATCGCGGGTTCTCGAAGAGGCGCTCCGCGCGTCCAACATTCCGTACCAGATCGTCGGGGGCACTCGGTTCTACGAGCGCTCGGAGATCAAAGACGCGCTCGCGTATCTGCGCATCCTCGTAAACCCGCGCAGCGACGTGGATCTGCTCCGCGTCGTCAATGTCCCGGCGCGCGGCATTGGCGCGACGACGATCGAGCGCCTCGCCTCTTGGGCCACGGCCCACGACGCGCCCCTCTCCGGCGCCCTCGATCACCTCGACGACGTCGGAAACCTCGGTGCCGCGTCCAAGAAGAAGCTCCTGGCTTTTCGCGACCTCTTGGGGCGGCTGCGGGCGGCGGGCGAGCAGTTGCCTCCGGGTGAGCTCTTGGAGCTGGTTCTCTCGGACACGGGTTACGTGCTGGCGCTCGAGGAGGAAGACGACGCCGAATCCGACGCGCGCATCGAGAACCTGCGCGAGCTCGTCGGCTCGATGAAAGACTACGAGGCCGAGGCGGAGGCGGCCGGCGAGAAGCCGAGCCTCGTCGGGTTTCTCGAACGGGTGACCCTCGCGAGCGACGTCGACGGGATGGAGGAGGGAGGGCGCGTGGTCTTGATGACCGTCCACAGCGCCAAGGGCCTCGAGTTCGAGCGGGTGTTCCTGACGGGAATGGAAGAAGAGATGTTCCCGTACAAGGGCGTCGACCCCGGTGAGAGCGACGAGCTCGAAGAGGAGCGCCGCCTGGCCTACGTCGCCATCACCCGGGCGCGCAAGCAGCTGGTCATGGTCCACACCCAGACCCGCCAAATCTTCGGTAAGACGCGCTGGAACCGCCCGAGCCGTTTCTTGGGCGAGTTACCAGCGGCGACGGTCGTGCACCAGCCGACCGGCGCCCTCGACGCCGGGTCGGTCGGTCGCTACATCGACCGTGACCCGAGCGCCGGACGTCCTGTCGACGATAGCTTCGCAGGCGAAGCGCGGCGGCCGTGGCGTCACCCGCAACTCGCCGCGCCGGCGAGCGCGCCGCAGCCCGGCGATCGCTTCGTCGATCACGACTTCTTCGACGACCGCTCCGAAGACGTGGTGGCAACGGGGCTGAGACGCGGCGCTCGAGTGAAGCACGACCGCTTCGGCGAGGGAAAAGTGGTGAGCGAGGCCAACGTGGGAGAGGCGGCGGTAGTCGCGTTCTTCCCGGGATGGGGGGAAAAGAAGATCCTCGCGCGCTTCCTCAAACGAGCCTGAACCGCGGAGCGTCAGAACCGACTCGAGTAGCCGAGGTACACCCCGCGGCCGTCGGCGCCGAATCGAATGCGCTCGATTTCGGCCGCGGCGCTCCACGTGCGCGGCGGCAGGAGGTACGGCAAGAGCGCCCCGACGAAGCCGGCGACCCCTGCCACGATGACGTGTCCTGCGCGCTCTTCGGTGGTCCACTCCCGTGGAAGGTCGTAGGAGCCGACCGCGATTCCGTTGATGAACGGGGCGGTCGCCCCCGCAAGCAGGCCAAGCGAGAGAGCGAGCGGCCAGATCGCACGGACATTGCCTTCGCGAGGCGACTCGCCGACCCACGTCGGCGAGCATTTCGGGAGCGCGAGCCACGCGCCGCCGATGGTCGCCCCCCACGCCAGGCCGATTGCCGCGGGGCCGCTCCACCGAAGAGGGACACTGTCCGTGTACTTGACCTTGTCCCAGCTGCCAAACCAGATGGTCACCGCATCGAGCCCGACGAGCCCGCCGAGGTACGCCCAATCGGGGCGGCTCGCCCGTGCGCACAGGTCTTTCTCGCGCGGTGTGACGGGGTAGATGTCGCCCGGAGCGTAGACGTACGCGCCGTGCGCCGGCGGGGAAGGGGGGAGCGAATCCAAAGCAGCGACGAATCTAGCAGGGTGCCGAGAAAGCGAGCGAACGCCTCGAAGCTAGAGAGGGCGAGCGAGGAGTGCGTGCGCCCGCGACGTAGCGCGGCGACGCTCGCCGCCGCTGCCGTTTTGCGCTACGAGTCGCGCCCGTGTCGTCGGGCCCGCTCGATTCGCGAGTCTGGACGATCGAGGCGGTGCTTCGGTGGACCACCGACGACCTGCGATCGCGCGGGGTCGACAGTCCCCGCCTCGACGCCGAGCTCCTGCTCGCGCATGCCCTTGCCACGACGCGCATCCAGCTCATCGTCGAAGCCCAGCGCCCCCTCGACTCGCGAGAGCTGGGGCTCTTGCGCGAGCTGGTCAAGCGCCGGCGCGCGCGCGAGCCGATGGCGTACATCCTCGGGGAACGCGAGTTTTACGGCCGCCCCTTCCGCGTCGACCGACGCGTGCTCATCCCCCGCCCCGACACCGAAGCCCTGGTCGACGTCGCGCTCGAGCGAACGCGCCCCCTCTCGATGTGCATGCGCGCCCTGGATCTCTGCACGGGCAGCGGGTGCGTCGCCATCACACTCGCGCGCGAGCGGCCGACCTCGTTCGTCCTGGGGACCGACAAGAGCGAGGAAGCGCTCGTTCTCGCGCGCGAGAATGCGCTTCGCCTCGGCGCCTACAACGTTGCGCTTGGTCTGAGCGACCTGTTCGGCGCCCTCGAGTCGCGAGACCCCGGGCTCACGCCTGCGTGCCGATTCGACCTCGTGACGGCCAATCCGCCGTATGTCCCAGCGAGCGACATCGCGCTCCTCGAGCCGGACGTTCGCGATTTCGAGCCGCGTCTCGCTCTCGATGGCGGCAACGACGGCCTCGCGACATTGCGCCGCGTGATCGCCGGCGCCCCGGCGCATCTGGTGTCGAGCGGCGGCGTGCTCGCGGTGGAAGTAGGCGCCGGCGAGGCGGGCGCGGTGGTCGCCCTGTTCGAAGAGGCGGGCTTCCGCGACGTCGAGGTGCGACGGGACTACGGGCGCGTCGAGCGAGTCGTCAGCGGCATGCTACAAAGACGGTGAAGCTCGCAGACATTCGATGTTCCTCTTCGGCCCGATCGCGCTCCTTGCCGTTCTGTACGCATGGGCGACGGCTTCTTTCCCGTGGCTGGGCCGACACCGCGGTGCCGTTGCCGCCGCGCTCGCGGGGCTCTGGCTCTTGCAGGTGCTCGCTCACTGGCTGGTCGGGCATGACTACTCCTCGACCGCCCCGCGAATGATCGTCGAGCTTGTCATGATGCCGCTCGTGATTGCGGCTGTCCCGATCGCGGCCGTTCGTTTGGCGTCGTGGGCCGTCGCGCGGCGCGCGAAGCCCGCCGAAGTGGCGGTCGCGGCGGGCGGGGCGATGACACGCCGCCAGCTCGTCGAGGCCACGAGCGGGGTCGCCCTGATCAGCGCGACCGGGTCGATGCTCGCCTGGGGGATGGTGCGGGGCCGGCACGCGTTCGAGCTCCGCGAGGTGCCGGTCCCGATCGCCGGGCTTCCACGCGCCCTCGACGGCTACGTCATCGCTCAGATAAGCGACATCCACGCGGGCCCGTACGTCGGCGAGCGCGAGATCAACGAAGGGCTCGAGGTGGTGCGCAAGGCGCGTCCCGATCTCATCGTCGCCACCGGCGACCTCGTCGACTTCGACTCGGCCTGGGCGCCGATGGTGGGCCGCAAGCTCGTCGATCTCGCACCGCGCGACGGGGTCGCGGTCGTCCCCGGCAACCACGACTACTATGCCGACGTGGACGAGGTGACCGACGCGCTGCAAGCAGCGGGAGTTCGCGTGCTCGTCGACGAGGGCCTGGTCATCCGCCCTCGCGACGGCGGCGGCTTCGCCCTGCTGGGTGTCGACGACCGCTGGTCGACGCGGTACGGGCGATCGGGCCCGCAGCTGGAACGCGCGCTGTCGATGGTTCCGCCCGACCGTCCGCGGATCCTTCTTTCGCATCAGCCTCCGACCGTCGACCTCTGGGCGGGGCACGTTGCGCTCCAACTCAGCGGCCACACCCACGGCGGCCAGATCAACCCCGGCTTCTGCGCCGCCCGGCTGTTCTTGAAGTACGTGGCCGGGGCATATCGAGTCCGCGGAACGACGCTGTACGTGAATCGGGGGTTCGGCACCGTCGGGACACCGTCACGCGTCGGGGCACCGCCGGAGGTGACACGCTTCGTTCTCGTCGCTGCATGAGCGAACCCATCGTGGACGGGCAGGTGACTCCTTTCGAGATGCCCCCCCGCGCGTTCCTGCTGGCGATGGCTTGCGTCGCTGCGGCGGGGTGCTCTGGCGGCGCAGGGCACTCTCGGGCCGCCGCGGACGAAACGGCAGACGTCCAGCTTCACGCGCGCCCCAACGTGGCCGCGGCGCGCCAGCTCGACCAGGAAGGGGTGCAGAGGTTCCGCGAGGGTCGATACGCGGACGCAGCCCGGTATTTTCGGGCGGCGTATCGCCTCGGGGGTCCGTCGAGCGAGCTCTGGAACGTTGCGCGGAGCCGAGAGCGGCTCGATGACGCGGAGGGCGCGTGCGACACGATCGACGAGTACCTGGCGCAGCGCGACTTGTCGCCGCCGGACCGCGCGGAGGCGGAGCGCGAGGCTCGAGCGCTGCGATCGCGCGCTTCGGTGGTCACGGTGACCACCACCCCCGCCGGAGCGCTCGTCACAATCGACGGGGGGCAAGTGGCGGGGCCGACGCCGATCTCCGTCGAGGTCCCGCCGGGCCCGCACACCATCGTGGTGCGACGCGATGGCAACGCTGCCGAGACGCGGCGGATCGAAGCGCGCTTCGGCCGCGCGATCATCGTCTCGCTCGACCTCGGTAACGCGCACAAGTAAAAGGCCCCCTGGCGCAGCCGTGATCGCAACGCTCTTCGACTTCGACGGAGTCCTGGTGGACAGCGAGCCCGTGCACCTGGCCGCATTCAACGACGTCCTCGCGTCGCGCGGTCTGGGAATCGACGCGCTGACGTACGCCGAGCGTTACCTGAGCCTCGACGACGCAGGCGTGTTCCGCGAGGTCCTTTCGTCCGCCGGGCGCACGCCCGATGACCAAGAGATACGCGCGCTCGTCGAGGCGAAGAGCCCGCGCTTCTTGGCCCGCTTCGCGGCCGGTTTCCGCGTCTTCCCGGGCGCCGCGGACCTGGTGGTGCGCCGGGCCGCGCGCGGCCCCGTCGGGATCGTCTCGGGCGCACTGGAGAGCGAGATCGCGTTCGCGCTGAAAAAGATGGGCGTCACCGGCGCAGTCGCCTTTGTCGTCAGCGCCGAGCGCACGGCGGCTTCGAAGCCCGATCCCGCTCCGTACCGGCTGGCGCTCGAAGAGCTGCGTTCGCTGGGTCACGCCGCCGGCGCCGTCGTGGTCGAGGACTCGCTCGGCGGGGTGACGTCCGCCAAGAGTGCTGGGCTGCGATGCGTCGCCGTCGCGCACTCGTACAGCGCGCCAGAATTGAGGTCCGCGGGCGCCGATGAGGTCGCGGCGGATCTCGCATCGCTGACCGACGAGCTCCTGGAGCGGGGCGCGTGAGCGGCAATGCGCCGCTCGCTTTTGCGGTAGCCGCCCAGCTCGCCTTCGCATCGCCTGGCGCCGACGCGTGGAAGCGCGCGGAGCTCGGCGGCGTGCGCGGGGTCACGATCGGTCCGATCGAAAATAGCTACCACCGCGGGGTGGGCTACGGATCTCCCGCCTACGATCGCGCGCTCACCGAGGCGCGCGCCGCCGGTGCCACGTGGGTCGCCATCACCCCCTTCGGCCGCGTCGCCGACCTCTCGGGCACTGGTGTGGACCTCACGTTCGAGGCGCCGTTCGCGCTCAACCGGCGAGACGTCGGGCGCGCGGTGATCATGGCGCACGCGCACGGGCTGCACGCGCTACTCGTGCCCCAGCTGTGGATCGAGTCGGGCGACTGGCGCGGCTACCTCGCTCCGAAGGGGGACGAAGGCTGGGATCGCTGGGCGGAGAGCTATGGCAGGTTCATCCGAACCTGGGCCGAAGTGGCCGAGGACACGCAAGCAGACATGTTCTCGGTGGGAGTCGAGCTCCGCTCGTGGGTGACGACGACGCACGCGCCCAGCTTCGCGCGCATCGTTCGCGAGGTGCGTGGCGTCTACCACGGCCTTCTGACCTACTCGGCCAACTGGGACGACGTCGAACAGACTGCGATCGTGGGCGACCTCGACGTCATCGGCGTCAACGCGTTTTTTCCCCTGGCCGACACCCCGGGGGCCGCTCCGGACAAGCTGCTCGAAGGCGGGCGCAAGGTTCGCGCGACGATCCACGCCCTCGCCGAGAGCTGGGGCAAGCCTCTCCTCTTCACCGAAGCAGGCTATACGGCTCGGCCGGACCCCGCGGTCCGCCCGTGGGAGTGGCCGGACATCATGAGCGGCGTCCGGGTCGACGAGGCGGCGCAGGCGGCTGCGTATCGCGCGCTCGTGGGGCCGTTGCTGGACGAGCCCGACTTCGCCGGTTTCTTCGTGTGGCGCGTGTATGCCGACCCGGACGACGTCTCGCAAGAGGCGCCCTGGGGCTTCTCGCCGCGGGGCAAGCTTGCCGAGCTCGTCGTGCGCGACGCGTTTTCGGCGCCCTGGGCGTGCGACCCCTGGTGGCGGCCGCGCTGGGGCGAGCGCGCGCGGACGCCCGGTATTTATCCCTAGGGCCTGGTTTCCGATCGTGCCCGTGCCCGTGCCCGGGGTTTCCATCGGCGCGGCGGCGTGGAGACAACGGGACGACGTAAGGCGTTGGTTCCTTTCGTGGTAGAGCCGCACCCTCAAGGCGTGGCGGCGGCTCCTCATCATGAGGCGCCGCCTCCTCATCGTGAGGAGGCGCCGCCTCGAGACGGGAAGGCGGCGCCACCACGCGAGAATGGGCAGTCTCACGTCGAGCCGGCCCTTCCTCGCCGCGAGAACGCCCTTTCTGGCACGTTGGCGCCGCCGCCCCGCGACGAGGCGGCCACGCCCCCGAACGAGGCGACGGCGCCTCACGATGGGGAGGCGGCGCCTCATGGTGAGGAGGCACCGCCACACCGTGAGAAGGCACCGCCCGACGGTGATGCGTCCCGTTCCCCACAGCGGGGACCGGCTCCTCCAGGCGAGGACCCGCCTTCCCGCGCCCGGACCGCCACCCCGGTGCGGAAGAAAGAGAACCGCCAGGGGCGCCAGGGGCGCCAGGGATTGGATGAGCCAGATCCTCGAGGATTCTTCCCTTGGCGCTCCTAGCGCTCCTGGCGGTTTCTCTCTTCAACGCCCCGCCAAAGTGCGGACGTCACGCGGACGCGGACGTCTCGTGATCGCGCACATGCTGTGCGCGTGAACCCGGCGGCTGCGCCGCCGGCTTGATGACGCGGCACAACAAGTGGCGTGCGCGTGCGCGTGACGAGCCCAGGCTTATCGCGCGTTCTTCACGATGCGATCGGGGTCCCCGAGGAACTCGAAGTGCATCGTGTCGCGAAGCACGTCGTGACCGAGCCAGTAGAAGCCGTAGCGCTCGAACGCGTGCACCCAACATTCGGGCATGGCCATGCGATCGTACTCCGTTTTCGAAGGCCGCGTGCACGCCGGAACGTCGCTCCAAGGCTTCACGCAACCGCAGCACGTGTTGCGCGCCGGGTCGACGTCGATCGCAATCCCGAAGATGTGGTTGGTCACCTCGCCACCGCGATACGTGTTCCGGTAACGGATCCCGGCGAGCGCCTGCGGGGTGTACGGATGCTCGGCGCACGCGCGTTTGATCTCGTCTTCGACACACTGGAGCGCCGGCACGACTTTGCGGTGCATCTTCACCGGCAGGCTCATGAACGTCGTCGCGACGACGTACGCGCTCGGGGCCTGCGCGTCCGCGCCGGCGTGCCCGAAGCCTTTGAAGTAGCCGTACGTGTCGGTGCGGTACTGGATGGCGCGCTTTAGCGCCTCCTGGCCGCCTCTGAGGAAGTTGCGACGAACGAGGAAATCTTGGGGGGACTGTTCGTTGCACCCGATCGAGCCGGACGATCCGGTCGTCGCGCCCGGCGAAGACGCGTCGCCCGTCTCGGCGGTCGGCACGTCGAGCGTACCGGCGGACACGGGCGAAGTTTTGGACATGCCGGCCGCCGCGTCGGCGGTCGCGTCCGCTGCTGGCGCGACGGGCAGCGCCGTGGCTTGGGGCGTGGGAGGCGCGCTGGCCGTGGATGCTGCGGCCGGCGGTGGGAAGGCCTTCGGCGCGGAGGCGGCGCACCCCGTGGCAGAAGCCGCCAAAGCGAGCACGGCGCGGAGAGACGGTCTCATGGTTGCGGCACGTTATTACACGACCGGGTGTGCCCGATGGCCCGGCTTTCGCAGCCATCCGTCGCGCCGATGACGAACCGCGCGCTCGAGCCCAGCTGGACGATCCCGAGCCCTGGCGACACACTCGCGGGCAAATACGTCGTCGATGGGCTGTGCGGGCGTGGGGGCCTGGCCGTGGTGCTGTCGGCCATGCACGCGGGCCTAGGTCAGCGCGTGGCGCTCAAGATGCTCCTCCCGGAATGGGCCGGGGATCGGGACGTCGTCCAGCGCTTCGTGCGCGAGGGCCGCGCCGCGACGCGAATCCGCAGCGAGCACGTCGTGCGGGTGTTCGACGTCGGAACCCTGGAGAGCGGCGCGCCCTATCTGGTGCTCGAATACCTCGAGGGCCATGACCTCGACGAAGTCTTGGCGATGTGGGGGCCGCTGCCGGTGCCGACCGCCATCGACTGGATCCTGCAGGCGTGCGAGGCAATCGCGGAAGCGCATGCGTGCGGCATCGTCCACCGGGATCTGAAGCCGGCCAACCTCTTCCTCACGCAGCGCGCGGACGGGAGCGCGTGCGTCAAAGTGCTGGACTTCGGCCTGTCGAAGCTGACGGACCCGCGCATGTGCGGCGCGAGCGGCAAGCTCACGCGTCCGACCGACGTGATGGGGTCGCCCCACTATATGGCGCCCGAACAGCTGCGTGCCTCGAGCGAAGCGGATGCCCGCGCCGACATTTGGGCCCTCGGCGCGGTGCTGCATGAGCTTCTGACGACGCAGCCGCCATTCCGAGGCGACACCATGCCGGAGCTCTGCGCGACCGTGTTGACCCAGCCGCCGGCGCGCCTCTCGTCGTTGCGCGAGAACGTGGCGCCGGAGCTCGAGCGGGCCGTCCTTCGTTGCTTGGAAAAAGACCCCAACGCGCGATTCGCCACCGCGGCCGAGCTTGCGCGCGCTCTTGCGCCGTTCGGTACCGACGTCGCGCGACGATCGTGCTTGCGCATCGAACGCGTGCTCGAGACCGGCGGTCGCGCAAGCGAGCTCACCCCGCTGCCGGCACTGCCGAATGAGTCGCGCGACCGCCCGCTGTCCTGGCCAAGCGAAGCGCACTTCCGGCGGCCGTCGGGCGCCTCCCCGCGAATGGTCCTGGGATCGCTCATGGTGCTCGGGGGAATCGGCGCCGGCGCGTTCCTGTGGATGTACTCGGCGGTGCACGGAGACGAGCCTCGACGCGCACCGCCGTTCGGGGTGACCGCGGCGCAGCCGATCGCTTCCACAACCGCCTCGGTTCCGCCCTCGGCCATCCAGCCCGCCGAGGCCCCGCCGCCGCCCGCCGTCCCGCCGTCCCCGACGGCCCCGCTGCCCCCCGCCGTCCTTTCTCCCGCCGCGGTCACCGCCCGGCGTCCTGCCGCGACCCAGCTCGCCGCACCCCCCACAACCCCGCGCTCGCCTTCACCCGCGACCGGTCCCCAATCCCTGTCCTCGCTCCCGCCGCCACCGCGGTCCCCTCGCGCGCCGGTGCCGCGTCCTCCCGAGAGAGCTGCGCGAAGCGCCGCGCTCGCCGCCGCCGCGACCGCCGTCGTCAGTCCCGCACCCACCGTCGAGGCCCAGCCTTCGACCAAGCCATTGACGAGCCCAAACGAGGAGGCGCCATCGGACGACGTGTTCGATGGTCGCAAGTGAGCAGCCGATGACCCCTCGAAGCCTCCGCCCGCTCCTTTGTGCATCGATTCTTCTCGTCTCCCCGGCTGCGCGCGCCGGCGACCCGGCGGCAGCACAAGCGCTCTTCGACGAGGCGAAACAGCTGATGGCGCAGGGCCGTTACATCGATGCATGCCCGAAGTTGGAAGAGAGCCAGCGCACCGACGCGGGGCTCGGCACGCAGTTCCACTTGGCCGACTGCTGGCAGCACCTGGGGCGCACGGCGAGCGCTTGGGCGCTGTTCCGCGAGGTGGAATCGGGGGCGCGTGCGCTCGGTCAGACCAGCCGAGAACGGGTCGCACACGACCGGGCCGTGGCGCTCCAGCCCTGGCTCTCCAAGCTCGTCATCGCGCCGCACGATGCGGAGGCGATACCCGAGGTCAAGATCTTGCGCGACGGGGTGGAGGTTGGACGCGAGCAATGGGGTGCACCCGTGCCGGTCGACCCGGGAACGCACATCGTCGCCGTAGCGGCGCCTCGGAAACAGCCCTGGGAAACGAATGTGGTCGTCTTCTCCGAGGGCAAGGTGGTGACGGTCGACGTTCCGCCCTTGGTCGACATCGCCGAGGCATCGGTCGTCCCGCGGGCGGCCGAGCCCGCGACGCCCGCCACGCCTCCCGTGCCGCCGCCTCGCAAGGGCGTCACGTCGCCGATGCCGTCCGGCGGGCCCGAGACCGCAGTCCTCGAAGACCGCGGATCGGGTCAGCGAGCGATCGGATGGACGCTGGTCGGGGCGGGGGTCGTTGGACTGACCGCGGGCGTGTATTTCGGGGCCCAATGGATCGACGATCGCAGCCTGGTCGACGTGCATTGCAACGGCAACGCGTGCGACGCGACGGGGGCCAGTCTGCGCGAAGACGCCCGCACCCAGGCGATCCGGGCCGAATGGGTGCTCGCCGCGGGGGCGGCCACGTTTCTCGTGGGGGCGGTTGTCGTGGCGTCGGCACCCCGTCCGCGTATCGTCGTCGGCCCCGCCAACCTCGGCATCACGCCTCTTCTCGGCCCGCGAGTGGGAGGGCTCGCCGTGCACGGTGCCTGGTGAAGCGCGTCGGCACTCGCGGTAGGATGCGTCGCACCGATGGCGCGTCAGCACTGGCTCATCAAAAGCGAGCCCACGAAATACGCGTTCGAGCAGCTCGTCAAGGACGGGCGCACGAGCTGGGACGGGATCCGAAACTTCGAGGCGCGCAACAATCTGCGCGCGATGAAGAAGGGCGATCTCGCTCTTTACTACCATTCGAACGAAGGCAAAGCCGTCGTAGGCGTGGCCCGCGTGGCTCGAGAAGCCTACGCCGATGCGACCTCCGAGGATGACTGGAGCGCCGTCGACATCGAACCCGTGCGTGCGCTCGCGCGGCCGGTCTCGCTCGACGAGCTGCGGAGTCATCGCGTGCTCGGCAAGATGATGATCTTTCGTCGGCCTCGCCTGTCGGTCGTGCCGGTCACCCCCGAAGAGTTCGAGCGCGTGCTCGCGCTGGCGAAGAGCGGGTAGGCAGTGTGCGCCATGGGTTCCAGCGACTCCACGGCATCGTTCCTCGATCACACGCCGACTCCGCTCGCATTTGGCACGAGCGGCCTCCGCGGGCTCGTGACGGACATGACCGACCTCGAGGTCTACGTCAACGTTCGAGGCGCCCTCGCGTACCTGCAGGGCCGCGGCGACGTTCGCGCCGACGGCAGCGTCGTCCTCGCGGGCGATCTGCGGCCCAGCACCGACCGCATCATGCGCGCGTGCGCGCAAGCCATCGTCGACGCGGGCTGCACCGTGGAGAACGCCGGCAAGATTCCGACGCCGGCCCTCATCCTCCACGCGGTCACCACCGCGCGCCCCGGGGTCATGGTGAGCGGGAGCCACATCCCGTTCGATCGCAACGGCATCAAGCTGAGCAAGAGCGCCGGTGAGATTCTGAAGTCGGACGAAGCGGGCATCGTGCGCGAGGTTCAGCGGGTGCGAGCCGAGGAGTACGGGCGTTCTGCCGCGAGCTCCGGCTTCGATCGCTCCGGGATGCTGAAGCGGGCGTTCGAGCTGCCGCCCGTCGATGGTGCCGCCGAAGAACGCTATGTCCGTCGCTACCTCGACGGCTTCCGCGAAGGCGGCCTCGCGGGCCTGCGCGTTCTCGTGTACGAGCACTCCGCGGTGGGTCGCGAAGTCCTGGCGCGCATTCTGCGCGGCCTCGGCGCCGATGTCGTTGGGGTGGGGCGCGCCGAGACGTTCATTCCCATCGACACGGAGAACGTCACCGACGAGCTTCTCGACCGACTGGAAGCGCTCGCGGACTCCGCCACGAAGGGAGGGCGGTTCGACGCCATCGTTTCTACGGACGGCGACTCCGATCGGCCGCTCGTGGCCGCGATCGAGCCCGAACCCGATTCGCATGGCCGGCGCGTGCGCTTCTTGCCCGGCGATCTCTTAGGAATCGTGGTCGCGGAGTACTTGCACGCAGACGCCGCGGCGGTTCCCATCAACGCCAACGACGCGGTCCAGCGACGAATGGACGAGGGCGGGGTCCTCCTGCGAAGGACCAAGATCGGCTCCCCCTACGTGATCGCCGCCATCGACGAGCTTCTCGGCGGCAAGGCCCACGCGCGAATCGTCGGCTGGGAAGCGAATGGCGGATTCCTGGTCGGGACCCCGGTGGGGCTCTCCGACCAAACCATGGGCGCGCTCCCCACCCGAGACGCGACGATGCCCATCCTGGCCAACCTCTTCGCGGCGGCCGAAGAGCGGATCGGTCTCGCCGCGCTCTGGAGCCGGTTGCCTGCTCGCTACGGGCGCGCTGGATTGATGGACGGCGTCCCCGTATCCGCCAGCGCCGCCATCATGGCTCATCTCGTGGCACCTGGCGACGTGATCGAAGTCGAGATCGACAGCGCCGGCCAGGTGCTCGATCGCAGTCGGCGCGGTGGCGCCCCCAGTCCGCTCGAAGAATCGGAGGCCGAGGCGTGGCGACGGCGCAGGGGCACGCTTTCGCGCTTCTTCACGCCGGCGTTCGGCTTCGACGACATCGTGCGGATCAACGTGCTCGATGGGATCCGCGTCTCCTTCCGCAACGGCGACGTCGCGCACGTACGCCCATCGGGAAACGCGCCGCAGCTGCGGATCTACGCGAACGCGGACTCGCCAGCGCGGGCCGACCAGATCGTCGAATTCGGATTGCGCGAGCCCGACGGCATTTTGCGACGGCTCGAGAGAGCGTTTTCGTCCGGCGGAGCGCGGTGATACAACCGTGGGCGGGTGAATCGCCCACTCGGTTGCGAGCGAGGAACGATGCGGATTCGGTTCGACGTCGGTGTTGGGGTGGGGGTTCTCGCGGCGCTGTCGGCATTCGGATGCGCCAGGCGGCCGTCGGCGCTGGACGTCTGCCAAAAACTGCACGCTGCCGGGGTGGCGTCCGACTGCCAGAACGTGCCCCCGACCGGCCTGGGGGCCGCCGCAACCGAGAGCGTAGCGTTCGAGCTGACGGAGCTACCCGAGCACGACGGCACGGTGTACCGCTTCGAGAACGCCGTCGCCTACGACAAGACGGTCGACGCGTTCGCCGCCGCCGTCGCGCTGACCGGACCGAACCGATACGGGTCGCGCAAAGCGCTCATCTTCGTCCAGGTCAACTCGGACGCGCCGTCCGACATCGCGGCGAACGTGAAGCGCCTCGTCGAAGGTCTCTGACCGCGGGCCCAAAAGGGTAAGAAGTCGTCAACCCGACGGCGCAGCCGCGGGTTCAGTACCGCGACCGTGAGGGAGCGGTCAGGTGCAGCTTCTTAGGAGCCCGTCATGTCTTCGCATGCCTTCGCGGCTTTGCCCGCGACGTCCGCTCCGTCGATCTTCAGCGCGCAATAGTCGCCTTGGACGAGCGCGTCGATGAAGTTCACCATGAGCGGGCTGTTCCACTCGCGTGCGCCGTCGAAGCGGGCGCGGATGACGCCGCGTTTGTCGACGAGCCAGGTCTCCGGGTAAAGGTGCGTGCCAAACTTGCCGCCGACCACGTCCGAGTCGGGGTCGAACAGCACTCGGAACGGCGGCTCCTCGCGCAGAACCGTTTGAAGCGTGGGGCGCACGTCGTCCGGTCCCTCGTCGACGGACACCGCGATGACGGCGACGTCGGGCCGATCGCGCAGTACCTTCGTGAGCTCGGCGAGATCGGGCATCTCTTCGAGGCAAGGCCCGCATGTCTTCGACCAGAAATTGAGCAGGACCACTTTGCCGCGCAGGCTCTCGAGCGTCACCGTGGCACCCTGCAAGTCTTTGAGCGCGAAGTCCGGGGCGCGACGTTCGGCCGCCATGTAGTCCGGATGGAGCAAGCAAGGCGCGATGCAAACCCGGCGGTTCTCGCCTTCCTTCGTGACCGAGACGAAGCCATAGACGAAGAGCGACGCGACGACGACGAACGCGATTTGGACGAGGGTCATGCCCAGGCGAGAGGTCGGCGGCTGCGCCACGGGCGGCATGGACGCTCTTTCTAACGGCAAGAGGCGCATCTCGCCAGCTTGGCGGCCGTCTTCCCCCGGTCGGTGAACGTGATAGACCGCAGGTTCGCCGATGTTCCCCGCGGAGCGCCACGCCCAGCTCGTGCGCGAGATCGACGCACACAACTACCGGTACTACGTTCTCGACGACCCGATCGTCAGCGACGCGGATTTCGACGGCCTTCTCCGCGAGCTCCGCGCGCTCGAGGTGCGCCACCCCGAGCTCGTGACGCCCGATTCGCCGACGCAACGCGTCGGGGGTCAGGCACGCACGAGCGCCGTGCACGTCAAGCATGCCGTGCGCATGATGTCGCTCGACAACGCCTATTCGGACGAAGAGCTGGGCGACTTCCACGGACGAATCCTCGACGGTCTTCCCGACGGGCAAACCCCGCAATTCTGCGTCGAGCCGAAGCTCGACGGTGCCAGCGTCGAGATCGTGTACGACGGCGGGATGCTCGTCCAAGCGAGCACGCGCGGCGACGGCGACGCCGGCGAGGAGATCACCGCGAACGCCCGCACCATCCGAAGCCTCCCCCTTCGAATCGCACACGAAGGCAAGCTCACGCTGCGCGGCGAAGTCGTCATTTATCGCCAGGATCTGGAGAGGCTGAACCAAGAGCGCGAAGAGGCGGGCCTGGAGCCCTTTGCCAACCCCCGCAATGCCGCGGCGGGGGCGGCGCGGATGATGGACCCTCGCGAAGTGGCGCGCCGACCGCTGCGCGCGCTGACGTACCAAATCGTCGAGGGGTCGCGCTTGCACGCCTCGCAGCACGAGAGCCTCGACTGGCTGGCGACCCTGGGCCTGCCCACGCACCGCCGCCACGTCGTGGTCGACTGGGACGGAGTGCGCGGCGCCATCGACGCGATCGAGCGCGCGCGGGAAGCCTACCCTTTCGAGATCGACGGAGCCGTGATCAAAGTGGATTCCTACCGCCAGCAAGAGATGCTGGGGATGACGTCCAAGTTCCCGAAGTGGGCGATTGCCTTCAAATTCGCGGCGGAGCAGGCGCGCACGCGCGTTCGCGAGATCGTCGTGCAAGTGGGGCGCACCGGCGCGCTCACCCCGGTCGCCGTGCTCGACCCGGTGGAGCTGGCCGGTACGACGGTCGGGCGCGCGTCGCTGCACAACGCCGACATGATCGAGTCGCTCGACGTGCGGATCGGGGACCACGTGTTCATCCAGAAAGCGGGTGAGGTGATCCCGCAAGTCGTCCGTGTCGACACTTCGACGCGAACCGGCGGCGAGAAGAAATTCCACATGCCGACCCGCTGTCCCTCGTGCGGGACGCCGGTCCTCCGCGAGCTCCGGGACGCGGACAAGCCCGAGCTCGGGATCGAGGCGGCGACGCGCTGCCCGAACCGGGTATGCCCGGAGCAAGTGAAGCAGCGGGTGTTCTATTTCGCGCGACGATTCGCCATGGACATCGACCACCTCGGCACGGCCCTCGTCGACCAGCTCGTCGATCGCGGCGTGGTTAAGGATGTCGCGGACCTGTACCGGCTGCGTCCGTCCCAGCTCGGCGAGCTCGAGCGAATGGGTGAAAAGAGCACGAAGAACGTTCTCGCGTCGATCGAGGGCTCGAAGCACCGCACGCTGGATCGACTCTTGTGCGGCCTCGGCATCCCGCAAGTCGGGCAGGTCGCCGCGCGCCAGCTGGCGGAGATCGCCGGCACGCTCGAGCGGATGCTCGATTGGACGCCCGAGCAAGCGCGCGAGCACGTGGAAGCGATCCGCGGCTTCGGACCGAAAATGGTCGACTGCGTCGTCGCGTTCCTCCAAGACGCCGATCAGCGCGCGCTGATGGGCAAGCTGGTCGAGCTGCACGTCGGCCGCGCGCAACCTCGGCCCGAGGTCGCAGCCGAAGGTCCGCTGCTCGGCAAGAGCTTCTGCGTGACCGGCGTGCTCTCGAAGAAACGAGAGGACGTGGCCGCCGACATCCGCGCGGCCGGCGGCGAAGTCCATGACGGGGTGAAGAAGGACACGACCTACCTCGTCGTGGGCGACAAGACGGGCAAGAGCAAGCTCGATCAGGCCAAGAAGTACGGGACGAAGATTCTCGCCGAGCGCGAGCTCTACGAGCTCATCGCAAACGGGTGACCGTTTTCCACAACCCGTTACGTTCGGAGCGGCTGGTGCTCCTGGGTCGGCTGGACGGTCGTGCGCATTCCGGCGATCTGCGCGTCGAGCCGCTCTACGTCGCGGCGAAGCTCGTCTGCCATGCGTGCCGAGCGCTCCGCGATCTTCTCGCCGTGGCCCTTGACCGTATCGGCCCACTTGCGCACTTCGGCCAAATAGCCGATTTGTCGCTCGATTCCGCGGGCGGCGCGATCGATTTCGGCTATCGCCGTGACCGACTCTCGATCCGCGCGTCGCTCGCGGACCGCGAGTGCACGCGCGAGGCTGTACGCGGCGCGCACGCAAATGTCGCTCGAAGGGTCTTCCGAATCCCAGACCACGACCACGTCGGCCCCGTACCGTTGGAGTGCTTCGAGCCCCTCGGGAACGGCCTTGCGCGAGAACACGAACACGCCGACCTGCGCTTGGCGGTTTCGTCGCGCCTCGTCGATCTCTTCCAACGCGGAACGGAGCGAATAGCCCTGCTTTTCTTTCGCCTCCCAGACGATCCGCGCGTGGGCCGCCGCCGAATCGGCGCTGAGCTCGACCACGTGATCCCCCTTTTTGCACTGCTTGATCGCGCCCGTCGTGTCGCCGATCGCCTCGTGCAAGTCGCCGAGTCGCTGGGCCTCGTCGGCCAGCAACGCGCCGAGCTGCTCTTCGAAAGCGATGCCGTGCCGCGTCGTGACCGCCTCGTTCTTCTTGCGGGTGTCGAGCCGGGTCAACGCCTCGCGCACCTGCGACTGAAATTCGACGTTGCCCCTCGCGAGCTGCTCGATCGTGCCCAAGAGCTCGCGCTTCATCCGGGCGAGCGCGGAGCCGTCGTCGTCCAGGCTGAAGTTCTTTCCGATTTGGGCGCTGGTCGCCTCGAGCATCTTCGAAAGACGGCTGAGGGCCGACTTTTCGTCGTCCAGCGAAAACTCGGCGAAGAGACGGGAGAGAGCGGAGTCTTTCCGGTCGAGCGAAAACTCACGCAGGATGTGCTTTCGCTGATCGGCGAGCGCTTCCTCGAGCGCCTTCGTGAGCTGCGCCCGCAAGCCGGTGGCGTCGGTCGGCGAGAGGAGCTTGAAAATCGGGCTTCCCTCGCCCAGGTGCGCCGCGAGCGAGCGCGCCAGCATCGAGTCGTCCGCGCCGACGTGCGCCCGCATCAGCCGCTCGAGCTCGCCGTCTTCGCGCACGAGCGCCTGGAGCCGTTGCGGCAGTACGCCGCTCTGGGGATCCAGGTACTGAGTCAGGGCCGACGCGACGCGCTCGGTCGTTTCGGTGGAGCGGGCGGAGAGGAGCTGCCGCACTTCGGCGAGAAACGACTGCCCCGCTTCGCGGAGCGACGTCGCATCCACTTGGCCGCTCGCCGTACGCAGCGCCAAGACGCCGACCCGCAGCGCAGCCAATGCGTACCGCTCGCGGTCTTCGTGCTCGGAGTGGCTGCGGAGCTCGGCGAGCACTTCGGGATCGGTTACCTCCAAAGTGAGCACGACCGCACCCGTCGCCGCCCGACCCCGGACCGCCTCGAGCGCCTGGACTCCCCCGAACGCCCTCACCGCCTGCTCCATCGAGCGCCTCCCTGAGCGCTTGTATAGCACGAGCGCCCCGGATTGGCTGTCATCGCGCGAAATCGTCAAGCTTTTCCGCGATTCCGCTGTGGCGTTCGATCGCCCTCGACACGGCACGGGCGAGCAGGTCTTTGGTGCCAATCATGAGCACGGCCCTGCGCGCCCGGGTCATCGCCGTGTAGAGGAGCTCACGCGTGAGCAGCGGCAGGTCGACGTCCGGGAGGACGATGACGACGTCGTCGAACTCCGAGCCTTGCGCCTTGTGCACGGTCATTGCCCACGAAGCGGCGAGCGGGGCGAGCGCGTCGACGGGGAACGCCTGGAACGCGTCGCCCTGCCGAAACACCGCCATGAGCTCCGGGCCGTCGATCCCGCCCGAGTCGACACGGACGACGACCCCTTGGTCGCCGTTGAACAGCTGTCGCTCGTAGTCGTTGCGCTCGACCATCACGGGTGTGCCCGGGACCAGCCCCGCTGGCTGACGACCGCGCTTGCCCAGCGGGGTCGCGGCGCGCAGGTTCTCGAGGAGCCGCTCGTTCATCGCCTCGGCGCTCGTCGTCAGGCCACGCTGTCGCGTGGCGCAAAGCAACCGCGATCGAGCGTGATGATCGAGCAGCGCGTGCAGGGACTCGCGATCGGCAGAGTCGAACGCCCCGGCCTGCCACCGGTACGTCCGCGCGACGCGGGCGGCAAACTGGTCCAGCGCGGAGATCCGCGCGCGCCACCACCGCTCCAGAAACTCCTCTCCGACGTCCGACCACGGCGCGGCGAGGTGCTCGACTCCCTCGAATGCGAGGTCGCCGACCGCGTGGCGGGTCACCACCGACTCTTTGAACGAAGCGTCGATCTGCCCGCGGTTGACCGATTGCGCTGCGGCGACGATCCGCCGGCCGACGGCGTCTCGTCCGACGCGCAGATTCGCGGACAGTCGGACAGACGGAAGCGCGGCGCATAGATCGCGAAAGACGGCCCCCGCCTCCACCGACGGGAGCTGGTCCGCGTCCCCGAGGAGCACGAGCCGCGCATCGTCGGCGAGCGCGCGCATCAGCCGATCCATGATCATCAGGTCCACCATCGACGCCTCGTCCACGACGACCACGCGATGGGGAAGGCGATCGTTCTCGTGGCGCGCGAAGCGCCCGCGGCCGGGGGACCAGCCGAGCAGCCGGTGCAGCGTTTGGGGGACCGGCGCGATGTTTCGGAGCGCGGATTCGGCGATGTCGTTCGACGCGAATGCCAAGCCCGCCGCGATCGCGTCTCGCAGACGTTGCGCCGCCTTTCCCGTCGGCGCCGCAATCGCGACGCTGTTCATTGGCTCTCCCATCCACGCGAGCGCCCGAAGCAGGGCGACGACGATCGTGGTCTTTCCCGTGCCCGGACCTCCGGTGACGAGCGCCAGCTTCGCCCCCAGTGCCTCGCGGACGGCGCGCTTCTGCTCGTCGGTGAGCGCCGGGGGACCCGCCGCGACCGCCGTGAGCGCGCGGCCGAGCGATCGGGCCTCGCGTCCAGGGACCGCGCGGGTCAGGCGTGTGCGGACTCGGGCGCAAAACCGTTCTTCGAGGGCGCGCATCCGCTCGAGGTAGAGCCAGTCTCCTTCGACCAAGAGCGGCTTTCGCTCCCCGGCCCGCCCCAGGACCGTGACCACGGGATCTTCCGGCGCCGCGGCGCGGGCGCGCTCCACGATCGAGCGCGTGATCGAGAGCGCGTCCAGCCCCCCGAGCGGCTCCAGGGCCGACGCCAATCGCGCGTCATCGAGCGGCAACCGGGTGCTCCCTCCGCGGACCGCGATGATTGACGCGGTCGCCAGGAGAGCGAGCGCCCGCCGCTCGCCGGGGGCGAGCGCAGGAGCGCAGCGCGCGATCTCCCATCCGAGGTACGTCGCCTCGAAGTCATCGGCGCCGCGATCGTCGGCGGGCGCCTCGTCGCGGGAGAGCACGCGCTCTCCCAGAAATCGCGCTCGGGCAGTCCCCTCCGGCGAAAGGGTGCTCATGCCGGAGTCACCGCCGGCTCGGAGCGCGGCGCGCGAAGGGCGCTCTCCCATGCGAGCACTTGATCCCAGCCGGGGCGAGACGACCAGAGTCCCTGTCCGGCCGCGTCGAACCCGCGAAGAAAGCAGTACAGCATCCCTCCGAAGCGGGCCTCGTGCTCCTGCGGCGTGCGAACGCCGAGGAGCTTCACGATTGCAACGGCGTAGATCTGCGCCTGCTGCTCGTAGGAAGCGCGGACGCGGCCCTCGAGGGCCGCAGGCGAATAGGCAGAAAGCGAATCGCTCTTCCAATCCACGAAGTACGTCAGCCCGCCGACTTCGAAGGCGAGATCGATCGAACCGCGCACATAGCCGCGGACACTGCGAAACGGAGGGGTCGCCTCGTGAAGCTCCGGCATGGGAAAAACGAAGTCCATCTCGCGGGCGACGCGCGGCGCGGACGCGATCCCGTCCAGGCGCTCGCCGGACGGAAGGCGGACGGCCGTCGTGTACGCGGTCCACACGAGGCGCTCGGCGTGCTCGCGCTGCTTCTTTTCGATTCGATGGGCCGCCAAACCTTCGTCGAACAACGCCGATACCTCGGGACGCGCTCGCCATGCGTCGAACCCCTTGGAGGCCGTGAACGAGGCGATCGGTACGCGCTCGAGCATTTCGTGGAGGAAGACGCCCGACGTGCGTGCGCCCCGCAGGTCCGTCTCCGACGGGGCTTCGACCGTTTCGGTCGCCTGGTCCGAGAACGCGCGCGCGGTTCCCCGATCGCCCTTCATCCGTGTGTACGACGTGACGAATGCCCCCGCGTGCGTTCGCCGCACATCCGCGAGCGCAGGGCCTTGGTCGGCCGCGCGCAAAAGCGCCGCCGGAGGTTGCCAGTCCCCCCCGAGCCGGCTCGCTTGCGGCGTGGGTCGAGCGGGTTCCCGCGCGACGCTGACATCTTCGACCGACAAGAGCGGATCGCCGGCCTCGAGCAGCTCGGCCACACGCCGATTGATGACGCCGTAGGCGCCGCGGAACCCCCGCGGCTGGACATGCGCCGGCTCACCGTTCGTTCGGTCCTCGTTCACTGCGCACGGCAAATACAGCCGGGCCTTCGCTCGGGTCAGCGCGACGTACATGAGCCGCTGGTCCTCTTCGCGCTCCTCGGCCGTGGCGCACGCGGACACGCGCTCGTCGCTCACTTTGCCGACCCAGGCGAGTCGCCGCCCTCCCTCGTGGTAGACGTGCACCTCCTCACCCGGCGGTTTCCCGAAGCCCCCGGCGACGAACACGATCGCCGCCTCGAGGCCCTTGGACTTGTGAATCGTCATGATCTGAACGGCTTGCCGCTCGCTGTCGAGTCGCTGGACGCCTCCCTCGATGTCGAGCGGCAAACGCGTCCTGTCGATCAGCCCGGAGAGCATGTGCGCGAGGTCCCGCAACGTGCAGCGGGTGCGCCAAGCGTATTCGAGCAAGAGCTCGATGATATGCAAGTAGTTGGTCAGCTCGCGCTCGCCGTCGCCGAAGAAGATCTCGCGCCGAACGACCCCGGTGTCGCGGACCACGCTCTCGAACATGCGGTCGAAATCGCGCCGGTCCGCGAGGGACTTCCACGAGTGGAACTGCGCGACCAGAGGGTGCGTGGTCGGCAGATCGCGAACGCGCTCGATGACCGTGAGCGGCAGACCGAAGAAAGGCGTGAGCCACGCGCCGAGGCGGCGTGCGCGGTCGCTCGGGTCGTCGATGGCGAGGAGCAGCGTGCGCACTTCTTTGGCTTCGTCGGTCTGAAAAAGCCCGTCTTCCTTGTAAAAGGCAACCGGTACACCGGCCTCGCGGAGCGCGGCGCCTATCGTCCGGCCCTCGCGCGCTGTGCGGGTGAGGACGAAGACGTCGCTGTATCCGAGCGCGCTCCCGTCGAGCTTCCAGGGCCGGGCCGGGTCTGTGATCGCGGCGATTTCGCGGCCCATTCGCTCTCCCAGGGCCGAGAGGGCGCGCAGGTCCGGCTGCTGGGCGAAGCGCAGCGCGTGAATGGGCGACACCGGGCGCCCGTCGCCGTCGACGAGCGTCCGATCGGGCCGCCCGCACGTCAGCGGAGCATACTCGACGATCCCCGTGAAGACTGGCTGCGAGGCGGCTTGGTCGAAGATGGCGTTGGTCGCCGCGACGAGAGCCGGCGTGGCCCGGTAGTTGTGCTCGAGGGCAACTCGCTGCCCGCGGTTTGCGACGATCTCGTCGCGCGCGCGCAAGTAGGTGAGCACGTCCGCGCCCCGAAAGCGGTAGATCGACTGCTTCGCGTCGCCCACCAGATAGAGAACGCTCGTGCGATCGGCAGGCTCGACGAAGCCGCGGCGGAAGATCGACCACTGCATCTCGTCGGTGTCTTGGAATTCGTCGATGAGCACGTAGCGCCAGCGATCGCGCATCGCGGCGATCAGCGCCTTCGCCCGCGGTCCGTGCAGCGCTTCCGCGACCAGCGCGAGCATATCGTCGAAGTCGTACTGGCCGGCTTCCCGCTTGCGTCGCGCAAGCTCGTCGAGAACCGGCGGAAGGATCGTCTGCACCAGTCCGGCCTGGAAGGGCGGCGTAAGCGCGGCGAGCTTCAAGGCCGCTGCCCGCAGATCCGCGGCGGGGCCGGGGCGAGGCGACGCGGCGCCCAACCTCTCGACCAGAAAGTCGAAGCCGACCTCCGTCGCCTCGATCACGTAAGCGGGGACGCTCGACGCGGCGAGGGCGCGTTCGACCACGTCGGCCAGCGTGAGGAGGCGGCGCCCGACCGCCTTGGCCGTGGTCGCGTTCATTCCCCAGCCGCGCATCTCTGTGACCCCCTCCAACCGATGGGCGAGCGCGACCGGGAACGCATCGAGAGCCTCGCCGAGCGCCTCTGCGTGCACAGCCGGCCGCAGCTCGCCACGTGAAAGGACGCATCGCCAGAGGAGCTCTTCGATGCGGTCGATCGACCATCCCGTGCGCAGCGCCGCCTCCAGCCATGAAGCGCACTTCCGATCGCGCGCGATCTCGCGCCGCAGCGCTTCGCGCATCGCCCGCGCGAAGGCGTCTCTCCCGTCGACTTGCTCCTCCTCGAACATTCGACCGCTGGCAAATGCGTTTTCGCGGAGCACGCGCTGACAGAAAGCGTGGATCGTCGTGATCGTCGCGCCATCGAAGGCCTGCAATGCTCGGTCGAGCCGCTCTCGCTTGGCATCGTCGATGAGCCAGAAGTCGCCGCCCGCGTCGGCGGGGACAGGGAGCTCGCCGCCAGGGGAGCGAAGCTCCTCGAGCTTGCCACGGAGCCGCACGCGCAGCTCGTTGGTCGCCTTTTCCGTGAAGGTCACCACGAGGATGCGATCGATCGTCACGTCCGTGGTCAAGAGCAGTTCGACGAGGAGGTGCTCCAACGTGAACGTTTTTCCGGTTCCCGCGGACGCTTCGATGATGGCGCTCCTGTCGAGCGGGATACGCCCGAGCACGTCTGGTCGAGGAACGCGGCGCACGCTCACTCCGATGCCCCGCTCTTCTCGAAGAGAGCCCCGAAGCGACGCTCGAACATCCCGCGCGCTGCGCCTTCTTCCGGAACGGGATACTCGTGGGGCCGCGGCACCGGGCCGTACGCCGATCGCAGCCCCAGCGGCCCGTCGCTGTCGCCCAGTCGCTCGCGCGCGCTTTCGAGCCATGGCACGAGCGCCCCCTCGCGGCCCTTGCCCTGCCACGCGAGCAGCGCCTCCGCCGGGAAGAAATAGGCATGCGGTCCGCCGAGGAGGTCGCGCAAGAGCCCGCGCAGCCAGACGGTCGCTTTGCCGCGCGACATCGGCTGGAATGCGGCCCGTTCTGCGATCGCCTCTTCGGGGGTTGCCACGACGACCATGGATCCGTGGGGCCGCTCGTCGGCCACACCGGACGCCGACAGGACGGCGTGGTCGACGAACGCCCGGAGCATCGCCCGCTGCCGATCCGCCCGGGTCCAATCGTCCTGTTTCTCGATCAGCCGTTGGTTCAACGTGATGGAAGCGCACGCCCCCCGCGCGACCATCGGAAGCGTGCGGCCGCCGATCTCGGCGCGCACGATGCGCGTGACCCCGGAAGCGTTCGTGACGTCGACCTCCACGATCAACGGGGGGTGCACGTGGTCGGCGATCGCGTGCTCCCCCGCGCGACCGAAGCGGTGCACTTCGATCGCGTCGAGCGGAACATCGAACGCCGCCAGCTGGGCTCGCCACGTTTCGAGCGTGTGCAGGTGCGTGGACCGCTCTCCTCGCGCGAACACGCCGGAAGGGCCGCTGCCACGGACCTCCCGATCGCGCACCACCTCGTCGTAGGCCCGCTCGAGCGAGCCCCGAGCGGCCGAAGCGAACAGGATGCTTCGCAGCAGGAGCGTCTCGTCACGACGCTCGGTCTCGAACGGCTCGTCCTCGCGCGACAGCGTGTCCTCGTCTTCGTCCTCGTCGAGGCCGACGCGAAGCTTTGCCCATCCCTGGAGCGGGAACTCGAGAAACTTGACGAGCGCGTACATCGAGACGGCGACGCGGCCGTCCTGCGGCGGCGCGGCGGCTGCGAACGGCCCGATGCGCAGGTGCCGGGCAAGCGCGGCCCATGCGTCGTCGGACTCCGCGCAGCGCTCGACCTGCTCGCGATCGACGCGCGCGCCGCTGCCCTCCATACTGCGGCGCAACGCAAGGGTTCGCGCCTCGGCGTGCGCCCCGCGGAGGCGCATCGTGCCGAGCGCCGCGCCCTCGTGAGGGTCGGCGGGGAAGAGGTCGGGGAAGTAGCGCGGGTCCCAGCGGCGCAGCGGGTGACGCCGCCGAATCCGGGAGGCGTCGGAGACGTAGTCGCGGCCGAGTGCGTGCAAGAGCTCCTCGGCGACGGACGAAGGCGCGAGGGTGTCGCCCGTCAGGGGGTCGCGTGAGACGTACGAGAGGTAGAGACGCTCGCGCACGCCGAGGAGCAACTCGAGGAAGGCGTACTTGTCGCGTTCCCGAGCGGTGACGTCCCCCTCGAGTCTGTTCGCGCGCCGCAGATCGAGCGGGTCTTCGGCGTCCGCCGAGGGAAAGCGCCCCTCGCCCATTCCGCAGACGAACACGACGCGAAATGGGATCGGCTGCACCGCAGTGAGGCGCGACACGACGACGCCCTCCGTCCCCCGCCCGCGATTCAACGACGCGATCCGGCCGCGCGCCAGCTCGCACGCGATGCGGTAGGGCACCCGATGGTTCCCCAACTCGATCTCGCCCATCGTGTGCAGGCGCCGCAGGCAGACGGCGAGGCTCTCGGCGTCGGCGTCGCTGGTCGGCGCCACGTACGTCTCGACGAGGGTGCCCAGCAGAGTGGACCACTCTCGGAGAGACAGCCGAGCGCCCTGCACGAAGCGCGCGTCGGCCACGAGAGACCGGACCAGCAAGCCGAAAGCCGCGGCGTCGCGCATCTCGGACGCGGCGACCTCGTGAGGTACGTACGCCTCGCCTGCGAGCTCGAAGGGCCGCCGTTCCCCGCTGGGATCACCGGCCATGAATGCGCCGAGCGCCAGGCGCCTGAGCCCCTGATCCCAATTGAGGATGTCGCGCTCGATGTACGTTCCCTCGTGATCGGACCGGTCGGCGCCGTGAACGATGCCAAGCGCATCGCACCACTTCAGCCAGCGGTCCGGATCGACGTCGTCGAGCGACGCGACCACCGCCGGGTGCACAGCGAGCCGCAAGAGGTCTTGCCGCGTGAAGCGTCCAAGGGGGAGCGACAAGAGGAGCTCCACGGCCTCCGTCACGCCGCCTTGGTCCCCCGTCGAGAGGTCGACCAACTGGTGCGGGATGTCGTGGGCCTCCCGGAAGACGGACGAAAGGTGGGTGACGTGCGCGTGGACGTCGGAGTCGGGGAGCAGTACCGCGATGTCGTCGAAACGAAGCGTGGAGTCACGCTCCAAGAGCGCCCAAATCTCGCTCGCCACGACCTCGAGCTCGCGCCGGACGCTCGCGTGCTCGAGGACGATGACGCTCTCGTCGCTCCTGGCGGCGAAGCGCTGCCCGGCCCTCACCCCGACGGGTACGCGACGCAAGACGTCGCGCTGAACCTCGGCCAGGAGCGTTTCGCCTTCCGGCTCGACGAAGCGGTCGTCGTGGTTGAACCCGGCCGCCGCGTTGAGCGCGCGCACGTGCTCGCGACCGGGACGGCCCCAAAGGCGGAGCGGCGCGGGGTCTCGCTCGTCGAAATCCTCCCAGAATCCGTCGCACGGGCTCAGCGAGTAGATGACGACGTCCCCGCCTCGCGCGACACGCTCGATCAGCGCGTGGAAGGCCGGAGCGAAGTGCGCGAAGCCAAAGAGGTGCACGGTGGTCGCTGGCCCCGGCCCGGCGAGCGGAAGGGCGGCGACAGCTTCGTGCAGAGGCACCAGGCTTCGGGCGCGCGCGAGCCCGCCTTCCCCGAACATCGCGAGCCACAAGCGACGCTGCCACTGCTCCGGTTCCGCGTACCGACCTTCGAGGGTGGTGCCGCGCGACCAAGCGGCCAGCATGGCCGCCCGCGAATACGTGTACTCCTCGAAGAGCCGACCGACGCGCGCCGCCAACTGGACGCGGCGTACGTCCGCGGCCTCGCGCGATCGACCCGCCACCAGATGATCCCGCACCGGCGCAAGAGCGGACTCTCCGACGAACGATTCGTCGAGCAACAAAGTCAGCGCCATCGCTTCGATGCCGCCGGCGTCCGCGACGCGCGCGGGGATCGCCTGTGCGATCGTTTCGGCTGCGAACCGAGTGAGGAGCATCGTCTGCAGATTGGCGGCGATGCCGAACTCTCTCGCGATGCCCAGTCGCAGGTACTGGGCCACGTTCGCGTTCTGCGCGACGATCCGCACGGGAGCGAGCGCTCCCGCGGTCGCCTGCTCCGCGCCCACCCGGGCCGCTAGCTCGGCGAGGAGCTCTTCCGTGCGATTCGAGTAGAAGAGGCGAAGCATCGTGCGGAGGCGATTTAGGCTAGCCGAGCGGAGCGACAGAGCGAACGGGACGGCGCGCTCATGATCGTGTGGCCGGGGCCCTGGCCGCGGAGGCGAGCGCCCATCCGCCGGAGACCAGCGCCGCCAGGAGCGCGGCCGCGGCGACGACGTAGAACGCAGCCGACCAGCCGGCGCGGTCGGCGACGTACCCGAGGAGAGATCCGGAGGCGGTCGCCCCGATGTATCCAGCGCCGTCGATGATCCCGGCCGCCGTCGCGGGGCCCCGCTTGCCCGCGACGTCGAGCGCGATCGCTCCCGCGGGCAGCGAGTACGGCCCGAGCAGGAACAGCCCGATCGCGGCAATCAGCATCGCCGCCGCCAGGGGTTCTTGCACCACCCCGAGCGCGAGCGCGACGACCATGGCGACCACGACCGCGAGCGACGCGGCCATCAGCGGCGCGCGCCGGCCCGGTCCGAGGCGGTCGCTGAGCACCCCGAAGCACGGGGCGGCGATCACGCCGGCCGCGGGAAAGAGTGCGCTCTTGACGATGGCCCCCGGAATGCCGCCCCCGTGGGCGAGCGAGATCTCCGACAAGAACGTCGGCGTCCAGGTGAGAAAGCCAATCCGGATGAACGTGAGGAGCGCGCTCAGCGCGACCGCCGTCCAGAACGCGCGGCTCGCGAGCAGGTGGGGAAGCACCCGCGCGAGCGATTCCCGCGGTTCCGGGGGTGCGGCTTCCCCCGCGGTTGGGAGGGCCGCATCCGAGGTGGCGCTCGGCAGCGACAGAACCGCAGCGCCCCCGATGACCGCGAAGAGGAGCGGATTGACCACGAAAAGAGCACGCCATCCCCAGTGGGCCACGAGCCCGCAGAGAAGGAGCGCGCACACGTTGCCGAGCTCGTAGCTCGTCGACAGAACGCCCATGATGAGCCCGTGGCGGGCCGGCTCGAACCGCCGGGACACGGTGTGAACGAGCCCCGGCCACCCGCCCGACTGAAAGAACCGGTTCGCCGCGGCCAGGACGACGAACGACGCGAGCACGTGCGATGCGCCGAACGCGACGGAGCACACCACGGACCCGGCGACGGCGAGCAGCATGAGGCGCCGGCCGCCCAGCGCATCGCCGGTCGCACCGAGGACGATCTTGCCGATGGCGTACGTACCGGTGGCGACGGACGAAAGGAGGCCGAGGCTGGTCTTGTCGTGCCCCTCCCGCGCGAGAAAGGGGAGCGCCGCGTCGACGTTCGCACGGCAGAGGTAGAAGCTGCCGTAGGCGACCAGGAGCGCGGCGATGACGGCGGTCTGGGAGCGACGCATGCGGGGGGCCAGAAGATGGCAGAAGATACGCCCGCAATCGGTGACAATGGCGCTCCATCCGGCCCGCGGCGGCCCGCCAGGCTTGTCTCGGGCGCGATTTGGTGGCACTTTCCCGCGCCGCTCCCGGGAGAGGTGACCGAGTGGCCGAAGGTACCCGCTTGCTAAGCGGGCGCAGGTCAAAAGCCTGCCGCGGGTTCGAATCCCGCCCTCTCCGCAAATTCCGGCCCAATTTGGGGGGGAGAGTTCAGCGAGGAAGCGTCGAAAAATACTGCGCGCAGGTCTCGCCGTATCTTCTTCGTAAGGCCTTGCCTTCTCAACGCGACGCTCGTTTCGCTTTGCGAGCGGCTCGCCCGACCCGTCCTCGCGCTCTTGGCCCCCACTGGCCTCCCGCGCTCCTCGCCTTGGCGAGCTCGCGCTCGGCGTCCCAGAGATCGCAGGCGTTCTGCAGGTTCAGCCAGAACTGCGGGGTCGTGTCGAGCGCCTTAGCCAGGAGCAGCGCCGTCTTGGCCGTAACGGCCCGGCGGCCCTGAACGATGCCGTTCACCACCTGCACGTGAAGACCCATCTTCTCGGCGAGCGCGGTCTTACTCATTCCCTTCGGTTTGAGCCATTCCTCCTCGAGCACCTCTCCTGGCAAGGTGGGAGACGGCAACCGGTGCCGATGGGGCATGACTTCCGAGCGCTTCATGGGAGACTCCTTCGCTAGCGTTCGACAGAGCGAGCGACGCACGTCGACGAAGCGCTAGAGCCGTTCGCACCATTTGCCCGCGACGATGTCACAATTGGTGAGCCCTCGCATCGATGGGTGGTGCGTGGCCTAGGTCGAGGAGCCAGTCCAGCGCCGACACCGTGCCCGCGCCGGCGAAAGTGGCAACCGCCACGGTCGCCAGGCAAGTCAGTGTCGCGAGGTGGGGACCGCCCTGGCCGAGAACCAGCGCGATCGCGGTGAACGGCAGGCGATAGCCACCGGCGATGCCGCTGGCGGCACCGGCCGAGCCGGCAAGATCACCAGGCACGGCGAGCGCCGGTGCGAACACCCGCCCAGCCAGATCGCCGACCGCCAGAAACGGCACGAACACGCCACCGCAGCCCCCCGCCGCCGCGGCCGCCGTGGTGGCCATCGCGCGGAGCAGGGCCACGGCGAGCACGGTGAGCACGGCCGGATGCGTGCTCTCGACCCAGGCAATCGCCCCGCCCCCCGGGCCCACGGCGGCCGCCGGGGCCGCGATCACCGCGAGGGTGACCGTCGCGGCGCCGAGGGCCAGGCCGCCGAGCGCGAGTCGGACCATGGGGTTGGCCTCCCACGCTTTCGCTCGATAGATCGCCGCTCCTGTCAGGGAGGTGATCGAGCCCGCGAGCGCCCCGATGAGCAGCGCCGTCAATACAGCTTGGGTGAGCGTGTGCGGCGACTCTTTGGGTACGACCAGGCGGATCAGGTCCACGCCGAGGGAGAGGTTCATGAGCCACCCGACGACTCCACCCACCAGCGTCGCGGTGACCCGCTCCGCCGTGAGTGGGGCGTTCTGCCTTCGCCCCATCTCGAGCATGAAGACAGTGCCCACCAGGGGGATTGCCATGAGAGCGGCCACGCCCGCCGCGCCTCCCGCCAGAGCAGCCGGCCGCAGAAGCGCTCGCCACCGGCGACCGCGATCGCCGATGGCCGCTCCGATGGCGACTCCAAGATACGCGGCAGGCGCCTCCGACCCCATGGGTGCTCCGAGACCGACGGTGGCGGCAATGGCCAGCATTCGAATCGGTGCCAGCCGCCACGGAAATCGCTCCTCTTCCCCTGCGAACTTCACGACGTCGGCGGTGATATCCGAGCGGGCGAGGCCAGGCGGAAACGTTCTCCACGCGTGCGCCCACCGCGAGCGCTGAGGCAGCGATGTCGCTTGCGGTGCCGGAGTCTCCGCTTCGCCGCTCACGCCGAATCCGTAGAGCACCAGCATCGAGAGCGCCAAACCGAGCAGGGGTACGACGATGAGGGCCCAGGTGCCGTGGCTGGAGACGACCTCCAGCGTTGCCTTGATCACCTGTGTGAATGCGATGACGAGGGCCCCGCCCGCCAACCCGCCCAGCAGTCCACCGAGAGCGGAGGTGGCCACCTTCCCCATCGTCCAGCCCGCCGCTGGCAGAGGCCGTTCACTCATCCATTCCTCCCCGCTTCGCCCAAGGCGACTTGTCCACGGACTTGCGGCGCGTCCATTCAAGTGGGGTGCCAGGCGAGGGGCGTGCTCGTCCGACCGATTCGTGAGTCCCAACCGGCGCGTCTCGAGCTCCTTCGCGCGACGATGTCCCATGGTCCCGGAATGCCGCGAGCTTCCGGAGCGATTCCGGCCGTTTTCCTGCCAGAAAGCCGCTGGTTTCACGGCCGTGCCCAACTGCCTATGCGGCGCGGACTCAATGACCGCTCGAGCTGGAGATGCTAGCTCATGAGGCAAGGAGAGCGAGGACACTTGGGGCTGGTGAATCGCCTATTCAATGCCTGGGTCATTGTTCGACCCGCGGAAGATCTCGATGACCAGTGGGTCGCTCACTGCCTCGACTTCGACATCGCTTCGCAGGGCAACTCGATTCATCAGGCTGTCCAGATGGCGGCCGAAGCAACGGTTCTCCGCGTGTCCGAAGACCTGATGGCAGGACATGACCCTCTCTTGCGGCGCGCGCCCGAAGACCACTGGGAGGCGCTTTGGCAAACTCTCCGGAGCGGCTCGCCCATCGACCCCATCGAAGTCGAGGAGAAGCAACGCGCCGAGGTTCGAGCCGTTGCCGTGTCGATGGTGTTCGGGTTCGGCGTCGCGATACCGGCGGCGACCAACCTCCGATCGCAGCCCGAGAAAAAGGGTACGTGGACGACGCCGGTTGCCTTCGCAACGAAGGACGGCAGCGGCCTACGCGTGCTCAGCCGACGTGCGCGCGCGACCGGGTGATCATCCGCGTGGCTCGCGCCACGCATTTCCGCCGATCTGACGCTGCATGAAACATGGGAGAAAGCCAATGAGGAACATCTTCGCGGCAGGGCTGCTGTTGGCGGTCGCATGCAACGGGGCGATCCACGATGGCGGCGGAGACGATGGCCGCGGAGACGATGCGGCCAGCCTGAGCACCGAAGGCGGCGGAGACGTCGCTGGTGGCCAGAGCACCGAGAGCGGCGGAGGCGCCACCGGTGGGCTGGGCGCGGAGGCTGGGGGAGACGCCGCCGGTGGCCTGAGCACCGAGGGTGGCGGAGGCGCCACCGGTGGGCCGGGCGCCGAGGACGGGGGAGCCGATGCCAGTGGGCTGAGCATCGAGGGCGGCGAAAGCGGCGCCGATGGGCTGACCACCGATGGCGGCGAAAACGACTCCGGCGTGACGAGCGGCGTTGGCGCAGACGCCGCCGCCGTCATACCGCCCATCCGAGAAGCGGGCGCCCACTTCGACGCGAACGGCAATGCCCAGGACAGCGGGCAAGGCGGCCTGACGGTGGCCGCCTTCGACGGCACGAGCGGCAAACCGTGCAGCTCGAACGCCGACTGCGGAACGACAGGCATCAACGTTTGCAGCAATTCCTACAGCGGAAAACTCGATATGTTGAACGGCGTGGCGTCACCTCAGTTCTGGCCGACTCCGCTCTGTATGGTGCCGCTGCCCACGATGGCAGGCGCGGGCAACTGCGACCCCGGAGATCCGGGCGCCCTGCAATTCTGCGACAGCGCCGACCCGAACGACCCCACTTCGCCGGGCATCTGCCTGGCCCTGACGACGCCGCAGCAGGTTGGCGCGGGAAACGGCTTCTGTCTTCCACACTGTTCGTTCGCGACGGACGGCTCCCCGCCGGTGGGCTGCCCGGGCAAAGACACGTGCGTTCCGCTCACTCTCTTGTTCGACCCGAACACCAACGCCGTTTCGGGACACGGCTACTGCCAGGGCACTTGCCAGGTTGACAGCGATTGCTCGGCGCTCGGCGCAGGATGGGTGTGTCAGACGGACGAGGGCGTGTGTACGAAGACGAAGAAGGCCCGCACCAAAGCGATCGGAACCTCGTGCTCGAACTCGGGGAATGGGGCGACGCCCATCGCGACCAGCGATACGGAGACCGGGGCCTGCAACTGCCCATACTCGGGGACGCCGACGACCGCGTTCTATTGCACGTCTGCTTGCGTGGTAGGCGGCGCCCCGTGCGCCAACGGGTATGTCTGCGACGCGCTCGTCGCCGGTGCGCCTCTCACCTTCGCGGGAAGCGCGAGTGACGGCGGCGATCTCGTGCTGCCGGGCCCCACCATGCAGAATTCAGGGCTCGCGGGGATGTGCCTTGCTGCCTGCACGAAGGCAGACGCGGGGGTCGTCGACGCTGGCTTATTCTGTCCGGGGTCCTCGAGCGTTCCTCCGCTCTCGACGTGCACCGCCCCGGCGGAACCCGGCGGTACCGTGGCGGGCGCCGACTGCTTGCCGTGACCCGAGGCCCTCGTCACAGTCCGACCGACGATAGATCCACGGTACGCAGGTGCGCGATGACTTTGTCTTCGTCCGCTCGCCCCGTGAAGCGCGCCGGGCGGGTCCCCCATGCGCGCGCCAGCCCCGGGCGTTCGCGCACAGCCCGTGCGAGCGTGGCCAGGTGCGGGAGCCGATCGCGCAGTGCCTCGTCCCGGGGAAAGTAGCGAAGCACGACGCGGGCGTGGCTCATGGGGCGAGCAGGGTACCAGCAACGGCCCATCGTCGACTGGCGCCTGGGCTCGGCTGGCCCCGGCATTGCACCTGGGTCCGTCGCAATCCCAGCCGGAGAGGGCTCATGCACATGTCATCCAAGGCTACAAAGGCCACCGTCTTCGTCGCGCTCAGTTGTGCGGCGAGCATCGACGCCGCTCCTCGGACGAGCCGCGCCGCAATCTTCGACTCGCTCGCCCCGAGTGGCGCAGGCACAGACGAGGTCGACTCGGCCGGGCACCGGCTGGGAATCGTCCCGGGCTGGGAAGCGAGCGGCGAGCTCGGCACAGGCTTCTCCGACACGTACGGCCTCGGAATCGCTGGCCGCGTTGGATACACGCTTCCTATCGGGGTCTACCTCGGTGGCCAAGTGCAGGCCTATTGGGGCGAAACCTACGGTAGCCAGAACGCCCATGCCACGTTCCTCGGCGGCGAGGTCGGCTACAAGCTCTACCCGCTCCCCAATGCGCTGAACGGGCTCGAGCTCCGGCCCTACGTGTTCGCCGGCCCGGCGTTCATCTCGGCGTCCACCAGCGAGGCGCCCTTCGTGCGAAGCAAGACGGGTTTCGCCATCCAACCAGGCGCGTTGGCGGTGATTCATCTGGGCCCGGCGTTCGTCGGCGCGGACGTTCGCCTGCTCACCACGCCTTCCCCCTTCGGCGCCGCCCTGCTAGGGAGCGCGGGAGCGGGCTTCTGACCGCCCGCCCGTCCCGCTAAACGTCCTTCTCGTCCTTCACGCGCGCGGCCTTGCCGGCAAGGTCGCGGAGGTAGAAGAGGCGGGCGCGGCGCACGACGCCGCGGCTGACGATGTCGACCTTCTCGATGCGAGGGGAGTGCGAAAGGAAAATGCGCTCGACCCCCACGTTGAAGCTGACTTTCCGCACAGTGAACGTGCTTCGCGCACCCGCCCGGTGGCGCTTGATCACTACGCCCTGAAAGACCTGGGTGCGCTCCTTGTCGCCTTCCACGATGCGATAGTGGACGCGAACGGAGTCGCCCACGCGGAAGTCCGGGAGATCCGTTCGCAGGAGCTTGGACTCGAGCTCGGCGAGCTTGGGGGAAGTATGCATGGCGACTTTTGCGAAGGGGGCGGCCTTAAAGCACGCTGATCCGCCCGTGTCAATGACCGCTACCCCGGAATGGCAGCTTGACGGAACGCTTGCGGCCCGTATTCTCCGCGTCCCCGCATGAATCTTCAACCCGGCATTTTCGGCCGAAAACTCGGCTGCACCCAGATCTTCCTCGAAGACGGCAGCGTCTCGCGTGTCACCGTGCTCGAAGCGGGCCCGGTCGTCGTCCTTGCCAAGCGCACGCCCGAGAAGCACGGCTACACGGCCCTCGTGCTCGGGTTCGAGGAGAACAAGGAAAAGCACACGAGGAAGCCCGCGATGGGCTTCTTCAAGAAGGCCGGGTCGACGCCGAAGCGGTTCGTGAAAGAGCTGCGGTGCGCTCCGGAGTTCGCCGCCAAGTGGGAGATCGGGCAAACCCTGAAGCTCGACGAGATTTTCCAGCCCGGCCAGCTCGTCGACGCCCGCGGGACCACGCGCGGTCGCGGGTTCACGGGTGTGGTTCGGCGATGGGGCTTCGCGGGCGCGGTCACCACCCACGGCACCCACGAGTACCGGCGCCACCCGGGGTCGATCGGCACGAACATGACGCCGGGGCGAACGCTGCCCAACCTCAAGATGGGCGGTCAGTACGGTAACGAGACCATGTCGATCCTCAACATCAAAGTCGCGCGGGTCGACGCGGAGAAGAACATGCTCTTACTCGAAGGCGGCGTACCCGGCGCGCGCAACGGGTTCGTGCTCGTGCGGCAGGCCGTGAAGACGAAGAAGAAGTCGGCCAAGCGCTAGTCGTCCGGCTATTCTTCGCTGCACCAGCAGCGCACGCGCTCCCAGACGTCTGAGCGCGGAGCGGCTGGCCCCACCGATTCGGTCAGCAGACCGCCTGGCACGGAGTCGCGGGCCCCGGGCAGTGCAGCGGCGCTTGGGTTGGGAGCGGTCTGCGCGGCTTCGAACGGGTCAACCAGCGTTTGCATTTGGGCGGCTCCTGGGCGAGATACCCCGAGGCAAGCGGCACGGCGCTGTCGGCCGCACCGGCCAACGTGGCGGAAAAACCATACGCGGACCCCACCGGGCGATAAAGTCCATTGCGAGGGCTGTCCCGAGCTTTCGCTCGCGCGCTACGTTTGTGTCCACGGCGCAATGCCTCGTCGCAAGAATCCGTACGCGAAGCCGGACCACTTCACTCGCGCTGCGAAGGATGCGGGCTACCCCGCGCGCAGCGTTTTCAAGCTCGAAGAGATCGATCGGCGAGCGCGCCTCTTTCGGAGCGGCATGCGCGTGCTCGATCTCGGCGCTGCGCCCGGGAGCTGGTCGCTCTACGCGCTGACGCGCATCGGGCTCGGCGGCAGGCTCCTCGCAGTGGACCTCGATGCGCTCGCCGCGCCACTTCCGCCGAACGCGTTCTTTCTGCAAGCCGACGCATTCGCTCTCGACGACGAGATGGCGGGCCGCTTCGCACCGTACGACGTCGTCCTCAGCGACATGGCGCCCAAGACGACGGGCAACCGTCCCACCGATCAGGCGCGCAGCTTCGAGCTCTTCATGCGCGCGCTAGCGGTTGCGGCTAGGCTCGGCGCTCGAGGGGGCTCCTTCGTGGGGAAGATCTTCATGAGCGACGACCTCCCTCTGGCCCGCGCCGAGCTTCGGCGCCACTACGAGACCGAGCGGCTCGTTCGTCCTACGGGGACGCGCGCGGTCAGTACGGAGATCTTCGCGGTCGCGCAAGGAAAGCGTCCATGACGGCCCGCGCCGCGCAGGTCTTGGCCGGGCGCTTCGTCATCGAGCGCGAGGTAGGCCGAGGCGGCGTGGGGGTGGTTTACCGGGCGCACGACCAGATGAGCCAGCAGACGGTGGCCTTGAAGGTCATCGCCCTCCCGGGAGTCGACGGCGGAGAAGAGGCGCGCTTTCGCCGCGAGGGTCGGGTCCTCGCGGGTCTGCACCATCCGGGGATCGTGCGCGTCGTCGCCTTCGGTCAGCTCGACGAAGGGCAGCCGTACATCGCGATGGAATGGCTGGAAGGCGAGGACATCGCGCAGCGTCAGCAGCGAGCGCCGTTGTCGCTCGGGCAGAGTGTGCTCGTCGCGGCCGACGTCTGCGACGCGCTCGCCGCGGCGCACGAAGCCGCCATCGTGCACCGCGACGTCAAGCCGTCGAACGTCTTCCTCGTCGGAAGCGCACCGGGTCAGCAGGGGTCGTTCGAGGTCAAGCTCGTCGACTTCGGCGTGGCCGCGGTCGAAGACGCGAAGCTCACGCGCACCGGTGCGATCGTGGGAACGCCCGCGTACATGGCTCCGGAGCAGGCACGCGGAGACGGCAAGATCGACGGCCGCGCCGATCTCTATGCGCTGGGGGCGACGCTCTTCGAAATGATCACCGGGCGACCGCCTCACGTCGGGCCCACCCCGATCGCCATTCTTGCGCGTCTGGTCACGACCGCCGCGCCCCGCCTCGCCGAAGTGTTCGTCGACGTACCCCCGCGTCTCGACGAGCTGATGGCGCGCCTACTCGCGACGACGCCGACCGAGCGTCCAGCCTCGGCCGCCGAGGTCGCGCGCGAGCTTCGCGAGCTGGTCGACGAGCTCGGGAGCGCGTCGAGCGACCGGCTTACGCGGGGCCAAACCCGAGACGCGTCCCCCGCGAGCCTCATCACCGGCCGCACGGGTGGCACGCGGCTCGTGACGTCGATCGTGGCGACCTGCGTTCCCAAGGGGCCCGCGCGCGCGCGACTGCTCACCCACCTGCGATCGCGTGGCGCGGACGCGACCGAGCTCGGTGGGGACGCGATCGTGGCGCACCTCGGCGTTCGCAAAGCGCTCGGGGACGAAGCGACGCGCGCACTCGACCTGGCGCAGCGGATCGGGAAGCTCAACGCGTCTGTGGGGGTCGCCACCGGTCGAACGCGCATCGACCGCACGCGACCCACCGGCGACGTGGTCGATCGCGCCGCCGCTCTCGCTCGGGATTCGGCGCGCGGCCAAGTTCTGGTCGACACGACGACCACCGAGCTGACCCGCGGGCGCTACGAGCTCCAGCTCCGGAGCGATGGCAGCGCCGTGGTCGGTATCGCGCTGCGCGGTCGAAAAGAGATCATCGGCGGGGCGCCGTTCGTCGGGCGCGAGGCGGAGCTTGCCCAGATCGTCGCGGCGTTCGAGCGCTGCGTCGACGACAAGACGCCCATCGTGGTGACGCTGACGGGCGCGCCCGGGATCGGCAAGACGCGCCTGCGCCGCGAGGCGCTCTCGCGCATCGCGAGCCACGCCGTTGCACCGCGCATCGTGCTCGCGCGCTGCGAGTCCTTCGCGAAGAGCCACGCGTTGGGGGTCGTGGGTGACGTGGCGCGTGGCCTGACCGGCGTGGCGAAGGGTTCGCCGCTGCAGGAGTCGTTCGACGCGACCGACGTCCTCATCGCCGTGAGCGAATCGCAGTGCTCCGATCGGGCGCGCGAACTACTGGCGAGGCTCATCGCGAACGAGGTCCTTCCCGAGCTCGACGATACGCGCGGCTCGCGCGACGCCCTCTGGCTGGTCCTCACCGACATGACGGCCGGCATGGCGCGCCACAACCCGCTGGTGATCGTGCTCGAGGACGCGCAGTGGGCGGACGTCGAGAGTCTTTCGTGGCTGGATCACTTGCTCGCTCGCGCGGCCGGGCGGCCCCTGTTCGTGCTCGCCGCCGCACGACCGACGCTCTGGCGCGACACCCCCGCCCGCTTCGAAGGGCGGGATCACGTACGTATCGAGCTGCGCCCGCTCTCTCGCAAGCAGGCGCGCGCGATTGCATCGGCCCTCTTGGGCGACAAGGCGACTGGCGAGCAGGGCGAGGCGCTGATCGAGTCGATCGCGCTGCAGTCGGCGGGGCTGCCCCTGTTCGCCGAGGAGCTCGCGAGGGTCGCCGCTGTGGGCCGCGACGGTTCGGATGCGCCGACCATCGAGGCGGCGATGCAGGTGCACCTCGATGCGCTCGACGAGCTGGCCCGCGACGCGGCATCGAAGCTCGCCGTCTTCGGGCAAGTGGGGTGGGACGTGGGGCTCGAGGCGCTCGGCGTCCCGTCCGCGTCCGATGCGCTGCGCGAGCTCGCTGCCGCGGAGGTCCTCGTCGAGCAAGCCCACGCCCGCTTTGGGGGCACGCGCGAGTTCGCCTTCAAGCACGCGCTCATGCGCGAGGTCGCGTACGCGTCGCTCGGCGACGACGCCCTGCGGGATTGCCATGCCCGCTGTGGGCGGTGGCTCGCGAAAGTCGGGGAGGACGATGCCATCGTCGCGCGCCATCTCGATCTCGGCGGCCAGGGCGTAGCGGCCGCAGTCCACCTCGAGAAAGCGGCGCGTCGCGCACTGGCTGCCCACGCGCTGCCCGAGGCCGTGTCGCTCGCGGAGAAGGCGCTCGCCTACGCGGAGGACAAGCCGACCCAGTTCGCACGCGCCCAGCTTCTCGACGAGGCCTGGAACCGGCTGGACGCCCGGGCGGGCGAGCGCGATACGGCGGTGCGCGCGATGCAGGACGCCGTCTACGACGAGCCCAGCGAGGTGCGGGCGCGCGGGGCGCGCGTTCGCTACGAGGACGCGTGCGGAGGCGACGCCGAGACCAGCGCGCGCCTCGACGAGGTGCGGCGCGCGGCCCAGGGTGCCAACTTGTCGGACGAAGAGGTGCGCTGCGGGGCAGCCCTGGCTGCGCGGTACGCGTATGCGGGCGAGCTCGACAAGGCGGAAGACGTCGCAGACGCGCTACTCACGTTGTCGCAGCGCCATGGGATCGCCGCGGCCGCCGTGGATGCCTGGCAAACGCTCGCCGTCGTGCGGCAAGCGCGGGGCGAAGTGGGCGCGGCGCTCGAAGCGCGGCGAAGCGCGGCACGAGCGGCGAGCGCCGCCGGGCTGAGGGCGCGCGAGGCGACATTGACGATCAACGTCGGGTTCGCGCTCACCACGGTCGGCGCCCGCGGCGAGGCGCGACTCGCGATCGAGAGCGGGATCGCCCTCGCGCAGGCGATCGGCTCGCCAGGTGTCGAGCGCCACGGCAAGATGGTGCTCCTCTGCTGGGCGGCTACGTTCGGGGCCGACGCTTCTCTCGAAGGGCCGCTCGCGGAGCCGCGCGCCACGGCCGAAGCGGCGCTCGCCGGCAGTTGGGTCCCGCACGACCGGGCCACGCTGGGCGTGCTTTTCTACCGCGGGACGGAGATGCTGCGCTGTGCCGGCGGCGAGAACGAAGCGCGCACTCTCTTGCGCATCGCGGCCCAGGGCTATCGCGCGACGAAGATGCTCGACGTTCTTCCAGTGGCGCTCGGCCTTTGGGCCGAGGCGGAGCGGCGGTGCGGCGAAGCTGGGCAAGCGTGTGCCCTCGCCGCCGAAGCGGCAACGCTCTTCGACGAGGGCTCACCGAGCCTGCTGAACGAGGCGCCGGTGTTTCTCGCGCTGCACGACGCGTGCAGCGATCTCGGCCGACTCGAAGACGCGCGCGGCGCGATCGCGCGAGGGGTCCCGCGGCTCGTGACTCGCCTTCAAGGCCTCTCCGGAACACCCTACGCGCGGACGTTTCTCACCGAGCTGGCTCCGAACGCGGGGCTGCTGGCCGCGGCCGAGGCGTATGGCCTGCTGCCCAACGAGGTCACGGCCGTCCTGGCCAGCGACGGGGACGAGTCGCCGTCCGAGCCCGCGGTGGCGTAGGCGTCGCTCGCGGCGGGTCTCTGGTAAGCTCGGCGCCCGATGAAGACGACGATTGCGGCGCTGCTCCTCGTCCCGTTCGCGTTGGCGTGCGATGAATCGAAGAACGACAAGGCCCCGGCCTCTGCGCCGAGTGCGTCCGCCGCGCCCCTCGCGAGCGCCGCCCCGTCGGAGCCCCCTGCTCCGCCTCCCCCTCCCCCTCCGACGATCAAGAAGAAGCTGGCGTCGGAGTGCAAGCCGCACCCGGCAACCGTAGACTTCACCGACCAGCCGGATCTCGAGCACGAAGTCCGCCGCAAGCTCGGCAAAGAGAAGGGAAGTATCTCGCCGGGCGATCTGGCGCAGATTAAATCGATCAACCTTGCCAACAACGTGAAGGTGCACCAAATCGACCCGTGCATCTTCCCGATGTTCACTTCCATGAAAGACTTGTTCCTCGGCTCCGGCGAATACGACGACCTGACGCCATTGCAGAAGCTGACGACGCTCGAGTCGCTCCGCATTTCGTTCAGCGTCGTGAAAGACCTCCGGCCGATCGAGGGGCTGAAGCGGATGGACCGCCTCGACATCTCTCACACGCTCGTCGGCGACGAAGAGTTCAAGTCGGTCGCGTCGTTCGTGAACCTCACCGAGCTGATGCTCGACGAAACCGCCATCGGCGACCTCACGCCCGTCGCCAACCTGAGAAAGCTCGAGCGCATCAGCATGAAGAAAACCCAGGTCAAGAGCCTCGCCCCGCTGTCTCAGATCAAGACGCTGAAGTTCATCTACATCGCTGATACGCCGGTCACTGACATCACCCCGGTTCAGCCCCTCATGTCGAACGGCATGAAGCTGATTAGTAACTAGGCTCAGCAGCCCAGCGTTCGCCTAGTCGTTCGGTCGGGACACTCCGCTGGACGCTTGACCATCCGATCTCGACCCTCGCCGTATCGATCCGGACGTCGGAGCTTCCACCCCGACGAGCTCCGCGATCGAGCGCGCCCCCTCTTGCTCCACCATCGCGGCGAGCTCGCGCGTGATCCGGCCGGCGGTGCTCGGGCCCTGATACACGAACCCCGTGTACATCTGCACGAAGTCCGCCCCGGCCCGCACGAGCGCCATGGCGTGCCCCGCGTGCTCGACGCCGCCAACGCCCACCACCACGGCCTTCCGCCCGAGCCTCGCGCGCGCCCGACGCACCACTTCGAGGGCTCGGCGGCGAAGGGGTGGACCGCTCAGCCCGCCGGCGCCGACCGCATCGATGACCCCTCGGGCGGTCGCGAGGCCCTCGCGCATCACCGTGGTATTCGTCGCTTCGACGCCGGCGAGCCCGGTTTCTTCGATGACGGCCAGCAGCTCCTCGAGCTCCGAGTCCGCCAGATCCGGAGCGATCTTTACGAGGAGCGGCATCGGCGGCGAACGGGAGGCCGCGCGCACAGCGATGTTCCCCAAGAGGGCGCGCGCGTGCTCTCGTGCTTGCATCGCGCGGAGGCCGGCGGTGTTCGGCGACGAGACGTTCACGACCACGAAGTCGGCGACGTCGCCCACCGCATCGAACGACGCGACATAATCGGCGATCACCGCGTTCAGGTCGTCCACGGGCACGACTCGCGACTTGCCGATGGACACCCCCACCGGCGCGCTCACCGAGCCTCGCGCGGCCCGCAAACGGGCCGCCACGCACTCGGCCCCATCGTTTGGAAATCCGAGCCGGTTGACGAGCCCGCGGTCAGCGGGAAGGCGGAACAGGTTCGGCTTCGGATTCGCGGCTTGCTCGCGTGCCGTCACGGTGCCAATCTCGATGTGCCCGAAGCCGAGGGCCGCGAGCGCGCGGGGGCGGCGAGCGTTCTTGTCGAAGCCAGCGGCCAGACCGACGGGGTTCGGAAACTCGAGCCCCATGGCTCGCACGACGAGCCTATCGTCGCGCGCTGGCGTCACCGCCGCGCGGACCAGCGCGCGCACGGGGCCGAAGCGCTCGATGGGGGCGAGCGCCGCGAAACCCAGCGCGTGGGCGACGTCGGGCGGAAGAAGAAAGAGAAGCGGCCGAAGCACCCGTGCATACATCGTCATCGGCTCGACACGAGCGTCAGTCGCTCCACGGTCGTCAGAAGGTCGTCGAGGTCGATCGGTTTGGAAAGATGCTCGCTCACGCCGGGCGCGCTCATCGCGGAGACCACGACGACCGGAATCCGCGACAGCGTGTCGCTCGCCTGAAGCTCCTCGAGGACTTCCCAACCGCTCATGACAGGCATCATCAAATCGAGAAGCATCACATCCGGGCGATTCTCCTTGTAGAGCTCGCGCAGCGCCTGCGCTCCATTTTCGGCGCACACCACGTCGTATCCCTCGTCGCGCAGCACCTCCGCGATGACCTGTCGGATCGCCTCGTCGTCGTCGACGATGAGGACGCTCCGCCGGCGCGCTTCCTGCGGCGTCTTGGGGCGGACCCTCCGGGGTGGTGGCTTGTCGACCAAGTGAGGGGGACTTTCTCTTCTGGCGGGCGCGCCGTGTCGGTCCGTACGGCTCCCGACCCGATGCCTCTCTGCTATGGTCGCCGGGCTTGCCACGCACGCGCGACCGGCCGAGAAGGAGCGCCGCACAGTGATTATCGGAGTGCCCCGAGAGATCAAGACCCGCGAATACCGCGTCGGAATGACGCCCGCGGGAGTGCGGATCGTCGTGGCCCGCGGTCACAAGGTCTTGATCGAGGCGGGCGCGGGAGAGGGAAGCGGTATTCGGGACGCCGAGTACGCCGCGCAAGGTGCGACGATCGTGCCGAGCGCCGCCGACGCGTGGGGCGCCCAGCTGGTCGTCAAGGTCAAGGAGCCGCTCGAGCGCGAATACCCCTTCTTCCGGAAAGACCTCATCCTTTACACGTACCTGCACCTGGCAGCCGAGCGCGAGCTCACCGAGCGGCTCGTGCGGAGCGGCGTCGCTGCCGTGGCCTACGAGACCATCGAAACCGGAGACGGGTCGCTCCCGCTCCTTCGACCGATGAGCGAGGTGGCGGGGCGCATGGCGGTTCAGGTCGGCGCGACCTGCCTCGAGCGGGAACGAGGCGGCAAGGGGGTGCTCCTCGGAGGAGTACCGGGGACGCGGCGCGGGCGCGTCGTCATCCTGGGCGGGGGCGTGGTCGGCCGCAACGCCGCGACGATCGCGGTCGGCATGGGGGCAAACGTCACGGTGCTCGACGTTCGGGCCGAGTCGATGGCATATATCGAAGACGTGTTCGGTGGGGCGATCGAGACGCTCTACTCGAACCCGACGAACATCGACGATGCCGTCGCGCGCGCCGATCTCGTCGTCGGTGCGGTCCTCGTCACGGGCGCGGCAGCGCCGAAGCTCGTAACCGAGAAGCTCGTTGGCCGGATGGAACCCGGGAGCGTCATCGTCGATGTAGCCGTCGATCAAGGCGGGTGCATCGAGACCTGCCGGCCGACGGATCACGACCACCCGACCTACGTGGTAGACGGCGTGGTGCACTATTGCGTACCGAACATGCCCGGAGCCGTGCCGCAAACGAGCACCTGGGCGCTGACCAACGTGACCATCGCGTACGCGGCGAAGATCGCTGACAGAGGCCTGGCCGACTCAGCGCGCCGCGACAACGCCCTCATGCTGGGCATCAACACCTACGGCGGCCACGTCACGTGCGAGCCGGTCGCCCGAGCGCATGGGCTCGAGCACGTGATGGTTGAGCAGTTGCTTTGACTGGTACGCTGCGAGAAGCGCACTTGTACGACATCGATTCCGCCCTCATTCGCGATGTCGACTTGCTCTGCCTCGACGCGGGAAACACGGTCGTGTTCTTGGAGCATGAACGACTCGCCGCGGTCTGCGCGCGTGAGGGGCTCGCGACTTCGGCGCAGTCTCTGGTGCACGCCGAAGGTCAAGCAAAGGTCGCGATCGAGTGCGGCGACGCAGTCGACGTCGAGTGGTCAAATGCCCATGCGCCCGGCGGTCGCGGATGGGGGCTCGTCGTCGGCACGATGCTTCACCGTGCGGGCCTTCCGGTCGACCGTGTCCCACGCTTTCTTGGCGCGCTCTGGCCCGATCACCGGAGGCGCAACTTCTGGTCTCTGGTGCCCGCCGGTCTCGTCGAAGCACTCGGACGGCTTCGATCGCGGGGCGTGCCCGTGGCCGTAATCAGCAACTCGGAGGGCTTCCTCGAGGAGATCCTTGAAGAGCAGGGGATCCTCCCGGCCTTCGATCTAGTGATCGATAGCGGCGTCGTAGGCGTCGAGAAGCCCGATCCCGCCATCTTCCGGATCGCTCTCGACCGCACGGGCGTCGCCGCGCGGCGCGCGCTGCACCTCGGCGACACGTATGCGACCGACGTGCTCGGCGCACGGGCCGCAGGCGTTCGCGTCGCGCTCATCGACCCCTACGGGCACCTGTCCGGCCGACATCCGGACGTGCCGCGCGTTCCCGGCGCCCCGCAGGTTGCCGACGCGATCGCCTCGGCGCTGGGATGAGGGCGCACGCGTGACGGAGGAGAAGCTCATTGCCATCATTCCCGGCGACGGCATCGGACCCGAGGTCATCGCCCAGGCGACCCGCGTACTCGATTACTACCGTGAGGCAAGGGGCCTGCCGCTGCGCCTGTGGCACTTGGACTTGGGGGCCGACCGCTACTTGCGAGACAAGACGACCTATCCGGCTGACGTGCACGCGCGCATCGTGCACGAGGCGAGCGCGGTGTTGCTCGGGGCGCTCGGCGACCCTCGCGTTCCGGCGTTCGAGCACGCGCGCGACATCCTGTTCGGCCTTCGCTTCGGGTTGGATCTCTACGCGAACGTCCGCCCGATTCGCGCGCTCGGTGAGCGCCTCGTGCCGCTGCGCGACTACGGGATGGAAGACGTGGACCTCGTCGTCTTCCGCGAAAACACCGAAGGGATCTACGTGGGCATCGGAGGGCAGCTCAAGCGGGGTACGCGCGACGAAGTCGCGATCAGCGAAGACGTCAACACGCGAAAAGGGGTGGAGCGCCTGATCCGTGCCGGCTTCGAATATGCTCGCGCGCACGGCCGGAGGCGCGTGCACATGGCCGATAAGTCGAACGCCATGAGGCACGCTCACGAGCTATGGTTCCGGGTCTTCTTCGAAGTTGCGGCCGAGTATCCCGACATCGAATCCGAGCACGCGTACATCGACGCGTTGTGCCTTCGTCTCGTGCAAGACCCGAGTCAGTTCGACGTCATCGTGACGTGCAATCTGTTCGGCGACATCATCACCGACCTCGGGGCGGCGCTTCAGGGCGGGCTCGGCATGGCCGCGAGCGGCAACTTCCATCCGATGGTCGCGGGATGTTGCGACGAACCCCACGGGCGCGGTCGGGTCGCTGTGTTCGAACCCGTGCACGGGTCGGCGCCGCTGCTCGCGGGGAAGGACGCGGCCAATCCCCTCGCCAGCGTGCTCACGGTCGGGATGATGCTCGGCCACCTCGGGTGGCCGGCAGAAGAGCGCCGCCTCGAGCAGATCGTGGCGCGGGCGATCGCGGAGAGGCGATGCACCCGGGACGTCGGGGGGGACCTCGGCACGCGCGCGGTCGGAGACTGGGTCGTCGGCGAGCTGGCGAGCACGGCCTGAGAACGGGCGCTACCACTGAGCCACCGACCGGAGACAGGCTCGGCGGTGTGCAGTCGCTGAGGGCGACGCCTACTCGATCCAAACGGGGTTGGTGAAAGCGAAGGGCTTGGCGCCCGGCCGCGCGAGAAACTCCATCGGGCGCTCGCCGCGCGCGATGGCCGCGACCCAATCGCCTTTGTCGAAAGTCATCCGGAAGCGCGCGTCGAGCCGCCGCACACCCCGCGCGAACGGTCCGGCCCAGACGTGGAGAGGTTTGCCGCGCCGGACGACCTCCACTCGCGACACATCGACCCACGCGGGCGCTTGTACGGTCACGTGGACCTCCTGCTCCCCCGCCGGCGCGCTCTCGCCCGCTCCGTGGCCCGCGATCTCCAGCGTGATGAACGGCCCGCTCGACACGACGACGCGTCCGGCTCGCAGGGCATCGACGAATCGGCGCGCGTCCAGTCGGGTTGGGTCGTCGTCGCCCACGCGGACCAGGTTCCGGGGCACCCCACACTCGTGATACGTGAGCTTGTGCGAGTCCGAGTTGCCGGTCGCCGTGATGCGAGCGCCGGTGTCGAGGAGAGCGAACCAATCGCGCATGACCCGCTCGACGTTGTCCAGCTTCGCGTAGTCGTCGCCGTTGAAGACTTCGATTGCGTCGAAGCCAGGGTCGACGAGCGGTGCGCGCTGGCGCCATGCCGCGACGTCGCGTGGGTCGAAGCGCGAGAGCTCGAAGTAGCCGATGCTCCCCATTCGCGGGTGGTTGAGCTGCACCACCTTCGCCTGGTCCGCCGGGGGAGCTGCGCGCGCCAAGGAGACGATCGTGGCTGGTACGACGTGGTCGAATGCAAGAGGCTCCGAACCAACCGCGAGCGGGAAGACGTTGAAGTGGCCGAAGAGCACGCCCCGTGTCGTGACCTCGTCGCCGACGATCGAAGCGAGCCAGCGGTCGAGCCCGAGCTCGCGAATCGCAGGACCATAGTCGGTGACCGCGTTGTGGTCGGTGGCCACGGCGACTTCGACGCCCGCGGCGGCGAGGGCGCGCACGCGGTCGGATAGCAAGGTCGGCGCGTCTGGCGAAGGTACGGCATGCACGTGCAGGTCCGCGGCGATCCATCCGCTCGTATCGACGACGCGCTCGATTTCGTCTTCGACGACCGCGGTCTTGCCCTCGCGCACGATCACGTCCGATTCGCCCATGGTGTATTCGAATCCGCGGGTGACCGCGACACGGTAGCGCCCGGGCGGGATTGCGCGTTCACCGTCGCGATCGGAATGGATGACGTTGAGCGAAGCGCCGTCGGAGGGATCCTCGCCCCAGTCAGGGTCCGGCGTGCCGTCGATGCCGCGCACGAGAATGCGTGCGGGGACGACCCCAAGACCCCTTTCGCGCACGCGCCAACGCAGGGTGCCCGCCCGCGGGAACAGGGTCGCGGGGGTCGCATGGCCGATCGCCTCCGGCGCGATCCAGGGCCCAGGCGCGCGACCGTTCGCGGTAAAGCGCACCCGCCAGCATCCGCTCGGCAGCGCGAGATCCGGCGCCGCGGCATCGAACCGCGCGTATGGCGTGGAGTCGCAATGCGCGACTTCGACGGTGGCCCCCTCCGGGGCGCCGCGCGGCAGCGTAAAGTGATCGACCAGCTCGTGCGCGAAGCGAGGTAGTATGCGCACGGCTTCACCCAGCGGGCCGCGCGCCTGCGTCACGACGACGACGCGCCGGGTGGACGCCCCGTGCGCAGGGATGCTTTCCATCCGTTCGCCGGTGCGTGCCCACTCGTGGAAACCCGGCTCGGGTTCGGCGAAGCGCGCGACGACGTGACCCCGTTCCGCCGCCAACGCGTAGGCCACCCCCAGCCCCTCGCGGGCGATGAAATCGCCGGACAGCGAGTCTTTGCCGTACACGAACCCGTGCCCTTCGACCCATGTGGGCACGTTTCCCCAGGCGACGACCTCGCCGAGCGTCGCCGCCAGCGCTCCGCCGCCGGGTGCCGTGGCCACCGATTCGATGCGCAAGGCGCCATCCGTGAGGGTCACGTACGACCAGAGGCGCAGGGGTGGGTCGCTCAGCATGCGCTTGCGGATGAGGAGCGCGTGTCCTCCGGCGCCGGCCGGCCCGACGGACTCGACCACGGAAGTCACCTGGTCGAGGCCGATGAAGAGGGTCGGCTCGATCGACACCAGCGCGTCGTCTCCACCCTCGGCGCCGAAGTCGACAATCGAGCCCTTCGCTTGCGAAACGACCGCAATCCGACCCCGGTCTCGCACGAGCCAATCCCCCTTCTTCGCGTCCACGCGCGGGCCGCGAAGGGCGACCGCTTCGCGCGATTCGATGCGGCTGAGGGTGGCCTCTACTCCGCTCGGGAGGGAGGGTGGCGGCTCGCCGGCGTCGCGGGCATCGTCTCGTTGCGCGGGCGAACAGGCCGAGGCGACCAGAAGCGTTGCGGTCCGCAGGAGCGCTTGTCTCGGCGATGCGGTCATGCCCTCTCGATAGCATCGCCGGGTCACGGTAGGCCTTTGGAGGAAGGCCCTGGCATTGCCCGTCAGGTTGGGGTCGTTCGCGCCGACAAGCGCACCACCACCCAACCGCAGGAATCCCACCAGTCGCACGTGCGGACGATGCGCACGATCCGGGCCTCGGTGTCGCCCCACCGGAACGCGTCGCCCTCGCGCAGCCCGCGGTAGGGGGCCTGCGCAGAGCTGAAAAATACAGAGATGAAAGGGGACGCCACGCCCCCGTCGGGCTGCCGATCGCTGCGCACGCTCACATAGGTGGTCTCGTCCAGCGTCGCATCGCCCCTCAGCGGGATGAACACTTCGTCCGGCGCCAGGGGGGGCCAGCGCGCCGTGTCCGGATTGACCACCACGGCCGCATAGGGCGCCCTCACGGGCGGCTGGTGTCGCAGCGGCTGGCAGAAGCTCAACTCCACGAGTCCGTCGCGCAGCGGGAACAGGTCGCCCTTCTCCGGGAGGACCATCGCCTGAAAGCGCCGGGAGCGCTCATTCGAAAGGGGCCACGACACGTCGATCGGACAGGCGAGCCCAAAGTCGCGAATGTCGAACGCCGCTCCCTTCAACAGGTAGGGGGCCTCTCCCGGGGCGCGCGCCTCTATGTACTCGCATTGATGCGTTCGGCACGGGTCCACGGGCAAGCGGTCGTAGCCTTCGTCGCATGGCGAGTGGCACCCGGCGCAAAGACCCACGAGCACGAGAGCGCGGCGGGCCATCGGAATGAGCTTCGCGGCGATCATCGAACTGACCCGACGTCGACGGCGGCGAACCACTTGGCGAGATCCTCACCGCGGATGGGGACCGGATCGCGGTCGTTCCACGGGTTGTGCAATTGGAAGTAGAGCGCTCCGTTCTCCACGTACGTCCCGGCGACTTGGTACGCGTGACCGGGAGCGAGCTTGGACGCGCCGTCGATCGTTTTCTTGGTGTCGAGCACGACGAGCTTTCTCGCGGCGCAGTCGGCCGCGATCTGCTTGGCCGTGTACCCGAGCCAGCCCAGTCTGTGTTGCGTGGCCGGTTTGCCGGTGAGAGCCTCCATTGCTCGGAACGGAGCATCGCTACGACACGTCTGGTTGTACCCTCCGCGCACTTTGGCGTACGCCTGCTCGATCACGAGCGGCCATACTTCGTGGGAGTCACCCGCCTGCGGAGCTTCTTGCCCGCCCCTCGATACCGCGTGTCCGAGGACGAAAGGTGGTTCCACCGTGACTTTGACCTCGGAGAAAGTCCTGGCGCCTAGGAAATGCGGCACGGGCTTGTGCAGCGTCACCGTATAGGAAACGACGTCGCCGTTCTGGCTTCGATTCTCGCTGATCGCGCTTTGAATGACGGCTCGACCTTCCGGGGTGCTCGCGAGCGCCGCGAGCGTTGCGAGAAGGGCGCAGTCGCCGGCTCCGCCCTGTTTCACGTCCTTGACGTCGACGGCCTCCACATCTCTTGCCTGTTGGAGGAAGAGCACGGGAGCGGTGACAGGCCTGTCGTTGCCACAGCGCTCGAAGTCGTGATCGTCGTCGAAGGCGCAGTGGGGGGGCGATGTCGTCCCGAGCGATTCGAAGAGCTCATTGGAGCGTAAGTAGCTCGATGCGCGTTGAGCGAGGTCGCGAGGAGGCGGCCCGTGGGTGGTCGGGCTCGCTCCGCCGTCGCCTTGCGGATCCGCAGGTTGCAAACGATAGGGGCCAACTGGCTGGGTCATGCCCCCCTATCGGGCCGCCGCTGTCGAAGGTTGCGTCGAAAAAGGGCGCCGGAGCCAACTGCTGTATCGGTCGGGAGAGCGGGAGAAAAGGAACCGCAGAGGGCCCAGAGATGAGGCCGTACGATGGCTAGGGAACTCCGCACATGTGGCCCAGTGCGTCCGACGCTCGCTCGCGCACGATGGCCGAGTCGTGCCCGCCCTCCGCTACGGCCGGGAGCGCGGCGCACGTGGCCTGCAGCGCCCCACCGTACGCGGCAAAAGGGTCGATCGCCTCGACGACCATCCGGCGTGTCGCGGGCAGATGCACGACTGCGTCCGCGAGCACGCCATCCAGCTCGGCCGGGCAGCGCTTCACGGCGTAGCCGAGCGGCACCGTGAGCGCGGCGCGCTCCTCTGGAGGGCGCAACGCAAGGGCCTTGGTCCAGACGACGTGCAGGCGCGAGCAGGGCATCGTGCTGCTACTGCCGGCCGCGCCGAGCAACCCGGGCTCGGCGAGCGATGCCAGCCACGTGAGCGCGGCGTCATCGTCAGCTGCCACCCGCACGACTGCGTCCACGCACGACGGCGCGTCGCGCGCCGACTCAGGAACCTCGAGCAAAGCCGCCCGCGCGTTCGCGTCTGCGTTCTTCGACGCGATTCCGCGGCACATCGGTGCGCGCGTGGACGCGTCCACCAGCCGTTGCATGATGATCTTGCGGGCGGGAGAGCCCGCGCTGGCGAGCGTGCTCGAAACGTTCAGGTTGTGTGCGCTGGCGGCCAGGCGAACGAGCGAGGCGTCGAGGTCGCCCAGGAACGGAACGAGGAGCACCCCGCCCTTGCTCATGGCACCTGCGGCGAGGTCGGCCCGCTTCGGATCCGCAAGCCCCAGGCGAATGGTATTCGCCCCCCAGCGCGAGCCGCGCGCCACGGCGGCCCACGCCGCGACGAACGCCTGCGCATCGAAAAACGATCGAGCCTCGACTGCGGTGACGGCCTTCGCGTCCGTGTCGGCCAGGCGGCCGATCGCGGCGATCGCGTCAGGCGTACCGTTCTCGTCCAGCCACTGGATATCGTGCCTCGACTCAGCCTCCCCAATCGTGCTCGGACGACACCCCGTAAGTGCGATTAGGGCCACGGCCAGCGAGCGGCGCACAAACACGAGAGGTGAGGGTAGCTCAGGTCCCGGTCCCTAGACGCAACCAGAGAAGTCCGGTGATTTTGGTCGAGACCAAGCGATGGGTTCGGCGGCCGCGCGAGGAATACTGAGGTATTTTGAGCGCGGCCGACGAAGCCAGCGCGAAGGTATCGACCAAACGCACCGGGCTTCTACGCGGCGCGCTCTTCGGTGAGGCTCGGCGCCGCGAGCCGCGGACCTTCCTTGAGGTTAAGGCGTACCGGCAGAACGACCATCGGCACGCCCGCGTGTTGCAATCGCCGCTGAATCATGAACGCCGTCTCGTTGTGCAAGAGGCGCGTGACGAACGTGTCTTCCTCAAAAATGAGCTGCCCCGCCACGAACAGCGCCTTCGGGTACTTCTGGATCACCTCCGTCGCGACCTTCTCGGCCTCCACGGCGACTTCGATCCCCGTCGAGAACGTACGTTCTGCCGGCAGCTCGAGCCACTTCGCGTACTCAACGTACTTGTCGAGCGCGTGGGCGACGCGGTGCTCGAGCTCGTGCACTTCGTCGATCCCCTTGAAGACGCCGGAGTCGATCACGGCCACGGAGCAGAACACGACGCCTTTGAAGTGACCCGGAAACATCCGGAGAAGCGTCAAGAGCGCGTGCCGTCCAAGGCCGCCGTAACCGCCGACGAACAAGACGGCGACCGGCTGCTTCGGATCGATGGTGGTCTGGGCCGCAGCGTCGTTGACATTTGCGACGCTCGGCTTCGGCATCTCACGCGCATTGGGGAGCGGATCCACCAATTCCGAGTCGAGGCGGCGGATGGCCGTGACCACCCGTTGGTAGTGCCGCTTGATTCCGAAGCACACGGTCACCAAAACCCCCGTCACGACGAGCGTGAGCCACCCGCCCGCCGCGAATTTCTCGAAGACCGTCACGATGAGGATGGTCAGACACAGAGCGAGACCGATGACGTGGATCGGCAGGTGGCGATACCAGTCGGGATGCTCTTTTCTGTGCTGCAGCCAGAAGCGCGTCATCCCCAAATTGGATAGCGAGAACGTCAGAAACACGTTGATCGAGTACATGACGACGAGCTTCTCGACATCGCCATGCGTGTAAACGAGGGCCACGATTGAAGTCGCGCCCATGAGAACGACCCCGTTCTGCATGCTGAGGCGCTCGGAGAGCGCGGCGAACCGGTGAGGCATCCACGAATCGATCGCCATGTTCGCCATCACGCGCGGCCCGTCGACGAAGCCCGCCTGCGCGGCAATGAGGAGGAGGCCGGCCTCCGACGCCAGCGCGATGGTGGTGAACCATGCACCGGCGTTCCATCCGCCGATGTGCCATCCGGCGGTCACCCGCTCGAGCAAGACGGCATTCATCGTCTTGTCGTCTGCGGGCATCGCGTGCACGAGGAGATAGGCGAGGATGATGCCTCCCGCGGTGAGCGCGAGCGACGTGGCCATCAGCCCCATCGTATTTTTTGCGGTGCGAACCTTCGGCTCGCGCATGATCGGCACGCCGTTGGAAACCGCTTCGATTCCCGTATACGTGCCGCCGCCGAGCGAGTAGGCGCGGACGAAGAGGAGCACAGCCCCGAGGGTCCCGAGGGACGACACGGTGTGATGGAAATTGACGTTCGTCTCCGCGGCTACTGTGCCGACGTCGCCGAGGTGTCCGAAGATGGCGACCGCGAGCAGCACGGCGTGGGTGACGACGAACACCATGAATACTGGCAAAATCGCCTGGACCGACTCTTTGACGCCGCGAATGTTCAAGATCAAAAGGACGACGATGGCAGCCATCTCGACGACGAGCTTCGTCCGCTGCACGGGATCGACCCACGTTCCCAAGTCCTCCTGGGCGACACGCGCCGCGGCGGGCCCGAACCACGCGCGCGGGATCATGCTGAAGATGGCGTCGCCGCCCGAGGCGATCGACACGGTGATCGTCAGCACGTAGTCGACGAGGAGCGCCGATCCGCTGACGACGCCGGCCCGCTCGCCGAGGAGCTTGGTCGCGACGACGTAACCCCCGCCGCCCGACGGAAAGTGCTCGATGATCCGCGAGTAGGCGTAGGAAATGATGAAGACGGTGATCGCCGTTCCGAGCGCGAGCCCCACTGCCAAGGACGAGTAGTCGTGGCCTTCACTGACGAGCTCGCGAAACGCCGCTTCTGGGCCGTAAGCGGACGACGACAACCCGTCTGCGCCGAGCCCGACCCAAGCGAGCATGGCGATCAGCGAAATGCTGTGGAACGTGTCTTCCGAGTGTACGTCTTTGGGCGCGCCGAATAGGAGCGCGCGTATCTTCTTCCACATCGTGGACGCCGCCTCTTTCTCGGGCGCGCGCCAACAATAGTGCAGGATCGGCGCTCGTCAAACGGCGTCTGTCGCGATCTACGCGTCGCGGCCAGCCCTCTCCGCTACGCTGCCTCGTGCGAAACGATGCGGATACTATTGACCGGCGGAACGGGGTTCATCGGCGGCGCTCTCGCGCGGGCGCTCCGCGAAAGGCGCGACGACGTCGTCATCGTGTCGCGCGGCAACAACGGTGACGTCACCTGGGACGGCATCGAAGAGGAGGTCGATCGCTCCGATGCCATCGTGCACCTAGCGGGCGAACCAATCGCCGCCGGGCGCTGGACGGCGGCGCGCCTTGAACGGATCCGCTCGAGTCGGGTCGACACCACGGCGCGGATCGCCCGGGCAATCGAGCGCGCCGCGAAGAAGCCACCCATTCTTGTGAGCGCATCTGCCGTGGGCATTTACGGCATGCGACTCGACGACGAAGTCCTCGACGAGAGCGCCCCGCCGGGTCACGACCCATTGGCGAGCATTTGCGTCGAATGGGAGGCGGCCGCAGAACCGGCGCGCCGAGCGGGCGTGAGGGTCGTCCATCCCCGCATCGGCATCGCCCTCGGCCGCGGCGGCGGCGCGCTCGCGAAGATGACCGGGCCATTCAATTGGTTTCTGGGAGGTCCGCTCGGCAGCGGCACCCAGTGGATGAGTTGGATTCACCAGCGCGACATCGTTCGCGCGATTCTCTTCGCGATCGGCGACGAGACCCTTGCGGGCCCACTGAACCTCGTGGCGCCGGGGCCGGTCACGATGGACGGCTTCGCGCGATCGCTCGGGCGGGAGCTAGCGCGCCCGGCCCTCGTGCGCGCGCCGGCGTTCGCCATTCGGCTCGCCCTCGGTGAGGGGCTCGCTCGGGTGGTTCTCACTGGGCAGCGCGTCGCCCCACGCAAGCTGCAGCGAGCGGGTTTCCAGTTCCAGTTCCCAACGCTCGGCGGTGCGCTCGCCGACCTGTACGCAGACCGTCGGGTCGCGCGGTGAGCGCCTCGGTCCGCCGCTTGATCCTGGCCTTGGGCGTCTTCGTGGGCCTCGTGGCGGTCGGCAGCGTGGGCTACTTCGCCCTCGGCCACGGCCGCTGGCAACTGGGCGAGTGCGCATACATGACCATCATCACGATCTCGACGGTCGGCTTCTTCGAGCTGCGCGAGATGAGCGACGTCCCGGGGGCCCGTGTGCTCACGGTCAGCCTCATCGTCAGCGGTGTGGGCGTGCTCGCGTACACGCAGTCGAACCTCACCGCGCTGTTCGTCGAAGGAGTGATCGGTCACGCGTTGCGGAGAAAGCGCATGCAAAGGGAAATTGCGAAGCTGTCACACCACATCGTCGTGGCTGGTGCCGGGAGCACGGGCAAGCACGTCATCGAGGAGCTGGTCGCAACGCAGACTCGGTTCGTCGCGATCGATCGAAACGAGCAAGTCTTGCAAGAGGTCTCGGCGGAGGTCTGCGGAGGGAAGTTGCTGTACGTCCACGGCGACGCGACTCTGGATCACATGCTCCTCGCCGCGGGCGTCGAGCGCGCGCGCGGCGTCGTGGCAGCCCTCACCCACGACAAGGACAACCTGTACGTCACGCTTAGCGCGCGCAGTCTGAACGGGCGAGCTCGGATCGTGAGCAAGGTCGTCGACGACGACGCCGCGCCGAAGATCGTCAAGGCGGGCGCGTCGGCGATCGTGAATCCGACGATGATCGGAGCGCGGCGCCTGGCGAGCGAACTGATTCGCCCCGAGGTCAATGAGTTCTTGGATCAGATGGTGCGGGACAAGGACAAGAACTTGCGCCTCGAAGAAGTCGTGGTCCCACCCGGATCGCCGTTTGTCGGCCAGATGCTCAAGGACACGCCCATTCGCCGCGCGACGCGCGCGCTGGTCGTCGCAGTTCGCGGCATCGACCGCGCATTCGCCTACAATCCGGACCCGGACTACGTCATAAGCGAGGGGACGACGCTCATCGTCCTGGGCGAGACCGAAAGCATCGTGAAGCTGCGGGAGCTGTTGGTAGGGAGCGGTTAGGACGGCTAAATCCGTTCTTCGACGAGCTTCTCCAGCGCGACGACCGCTTTGGTGAAGCCCTGGATCCCCTCTTCGAGCTTGTCGGTCGCCATCCGGTCGGCCGCGTGCATCTTGCGGAACGTGGCCTCGTCGATCGGGATGCGGTCGATCTTGAGCGCAGCCGCTTTCGCCGGGTCCAGCTTGCGAACGAGAGCGCCCTGGGTCTTGGACAATTCTTCGAGGAGGTTCGGAGCAATCGTCAGCAGATCGCATCCTGCGAGCTCGATGATCTCACCGACGTTGCGGAAACTCGCCCCCATGACTTCGGTCTTGTAGCCGAAATGCTTGAAGTAATCGTAGATGCGGTTCACCGACTGAACGCCGGGATCTTCGGCGGGCGGGTACTCCGTCTTGCCCGTGGACTTTTTGTACCAGTCGAGGATTCGGCCGACGAACGGGGAGATGAGCGTCACGCCCGCTTCCGCGCAGGCGATCGCTTGGTGGAGCCCGAAAAGAAGGGTCATATTGCAATGAATCCCCTCCTTTTCGAGCACCTCGGCCGCCCGGATCCCCTCCCAGGTCGACGCGAGCTTGATCAAGACGCGCGCCCTCGGTATGCCCGCGGCCCCGTATTGGGCGATGAGAGCCCGAGCCTTCTCGATGCTCTTCTGCGTGTCCGTCGAGAGTCGCGCGTCGACCTCCGTCGACACGCGCCCGGCGATGATCCCCAAGATCTGGAGCCCGAACACGACGTTCAGGCGATCGATCGCGCTGCGGACGACGACGTCCTTGGCCGCGCCGGCGCCCGCCTGCTTTTTGGCCCAGCCGAGTGCCTCGTCGACGAGCGGCGCGTACTCCTTCATCTGCGACGCCGCACCGATCAGCGACGGGTTCGTCGTCGCGTCCCGCGGCTTGAACTTGCGTATGGCGTTGATGTCACCGGTGTCGGAGACGACGACCGTCATCTGAACGAGTTGATCGAGAAGCGAGCCGCTCATGGCCGGGAGCATACGCCATTCTCCCGCGCGCTCCCACCCTGCCCCGCCCGCCGTGGCGTATGCTTTCGCTGGCCCGTCCACGCGCCATGCTCGGCAATACCGAACGTCGCCTCGCGCTCGTCATCCTGACGACCGCCCTCCTTCCGCTCGCGAGCGCGATGATGCTCGCGTACTCGCTCTTCAACTATGCGTCGTCCGTTTGGCTCAGGCCGGAGGTCGAGCAAGAGCTCGAGCACGGCATCGACCTCTACAAGGAGTACATCCGCGTCGTCAAAGACGACATGAAGGATCAGACCGCGGCGATGGGCGCAAGCAGCGCCCTTCGCGAAGCCGCGCTCAGGCACGATGGGCCGGGCTGCGCGCAGACCCTGCGGGAGCTCTTTCCACTCTATGCGCGGCAGCTCGTCTCGCTTGCCGTCGAAGACGAAGGCGGCCGGGTGCTCGCCCAGTACGACCGAGGGCACCAGCTCGACGAGGGCGCGGAGCGCAAGCTCGAAGTGCGGCGGTCGCTCGGGGTCAATGGCTCGGGCGCGACGCTCATTGCCACGTTCGCGTTCGACCGCCGCTACGAGCGAGACCTCGAGCGGGCGGGCGGAATACACGACGCGTATGCACAGCTCGCTAGAGAGCGCACGCATGTCTACGGGGGCTACTACGAAGCGTTCGCCGTACTACTCGGCATCACGGTCGTGGCCACGGTCGCACTCGGTTTCCTCCTCGCGCGCGGCATCACGCGACGCATCAATCGGATCGCCAATGCGATTCACCAGGTCACCGCGGGCAATCTGGACGTGCGCGTTCCGGTCACCGGGTCCGACGAGCTGACCGAGCTGGCGCGAGTATTCAACCGAATGCTGAGCGAGATGCAGCAATCGCGCGCTCGCATCGAATACCTCCAACGCATCGGCGCATGGCAGGAGATGGCGCAGCGCCTCGCGCACGAGATCAAGAACCCGCTGACGCCGATTCAACTCGCGGTGCAAGAGTGTCACCGCAAATACCCGGGCGAGGACGCGCGCTTCCGATCGCTGCTCGACACGACGCTCGAGATCGTCGAAGAGGAGGTCGGGACGCTGCGCCGGCTCGTGGGAAACTTCTCGAGCTTCGCGCGCCTGCCGCACGCCGAGCTCCGCGAAGAGAGCCTGCGCGATTTCTTGGGCGAGTGTTCCGAGCAACTCGGGCACCTCGGCGCGGAGCCATCGGAGAGCGGCGCAGATGAGCTGATCGTCGCACAAGACGTCGAGGTCCGCTGGGAGCTGCCGGCCGAGGCGCTGCCGGTGGCCATCGACCGACAGATGTTGCGGCGGGTGCTCGTGAACTTGGTGCGCAACGCCGTCGAGGCGATCCGCGACGCGCGATCGCGTGGCAACGGCTCGTCGCGCGGACATGTGGTCGTTCGCGCCGAGCGGACGACCGAGGCGATCGCCGTCGTCGTCGAAGACGATGGGCCAGGCGTGCCGGAAGCGGCCCGCGAGAGAGTCTTCGACCCCTATTTCACGACGAAGCTGGAAGGCACCGGGTTGGGCCTCGCGATCGTCAAGAAGATCGTCGTCGAGCACAACGGGTCGATCAGGGTGGACCACAGCGCTCGTCTGGGAGGCGCAGCGTTCGTCGTCGCGCTCCCGTTTCCGCACTCGCTCGCCATCGCAGCTGCGCGAAGCTCGGACGGCCGCCTGGGGCAGCAACCCCCGCGTGCTATTCCCTCGCGACGATGAACGGCGACCCGACGCCAGGCAGGTCTCGACCATCCACCGGCGCGACCGGCGATCAGGCCTCACGATCGACCCTGAAAGCCCTGGGCCTCGTGCTCGTTCTGCTCGCTGGGTTCGCCCTCCTCCCGCGCCTTCTGCGCCCCCTTCATCCGGCCGGAATCGGCCACGATGCGCCGGATTGGATGCTCCCGCTCGTCGCGAACGGCGCCTCGGTCGGGAAGGACGATGGGACGCTTCGTCTGAGCGAGCTTCGAGGACAAGCCGTGCTCATGGATTTCTGGGCGACGTGGTGCGAGCCGTGCCGCATAGAAGCGCCCATCGTCGATCAACTCGCGCGTCGATGGCGCGACCGGGGCCTCGTCGCGGTGGGAGTTGACACCGACGGGCCTGACCAGGGCGACCCCCGGGCTTTCGCGCTGGCGCGTGGGCTGAGCTATCCCATCGTGCACGACACAGTGGGCGCAGCATCGCACGCGTACGGGGTCGAGGACTTGCCGACGCTCGTCGTCGTGTCGCGCACGGGGAAGATCGTGGCCGTGCGCACCGGGGTCACCGACGACGGCGAGCTGGAACGCCTGGTGCGCGAGGCGCTTTAGATTGAAGTCGTACGCACGTCGTTATACCTTTCGGCGTCCTTCATGCGGCGCCGCTTCGCTCTCCGCGCCTTCCTAGGCATCGCCCTTTCGCCGGCCTTGGCGCCCGATGCGGCCGCCCAGCCGTCGACCGATGTCACGCCGCCGGCCGTCATACAGCACGTCGACGCCGTGTATCCGCCCTCGGCGCTGGCCGACCGCAAGCACTCCGACGTTGTCCTCGCCGTGACGGTCGATGCCGACGGCCACGTCTCGAAGGTGGACGTCGTGCAGTCGGGAGGCGGCGACTTGGACGAAGCCGCGGTCGTTGCGGCCCGTCAGTGGACGTTCGTCCCTGCCATGCGGGGCGGTAAGGCGGTTGCGAGCCGCATCCGCGTTCCATTCCACTTCGCTCCGCCGGCGCCGCCGCCGGAGTTCGTCGCACCGCCTCCACCTGCGGAGCCGGAGATGCCGGCCACACCGGCCATCCAGCGGCAGGCGGCAACACCGCCCGCGTTCCCCGTTGCCGCGGCGGGCCCCGAGCCCGTCGCGCAGGCCGAGGTCGTGAACGTGCGCGGTCGCGCCGGGCCTCCGAACGTGGGCGCCTCGGATTTCAACGTGCGCGTCGGAGCCCTCGCGCTGGTGCCCCACGCAAACGCAAGTGACCTGCTCAAGCTGGCCCCCGGGATCCTCCTGACGAACGAAGGGGGCGAAGGTCATGCCGAGCAAGTGTTCCTCCGCGGGTTCGACGCGCGCGAAGGGCAGGACATCGAGTTTACGGTGGGCGGCGTGCCGATCAACGAGAGCGGCAACCTGCACGGCAACGGCTACGCGGACACCCACTTCGTCATTCCCGAGCTGGTCGAGCAATTGCGCGTGGTCGAGGGCCCGTTCGATCCGCGTCAAGGCAACTATGCGGTCGCGGGCAGTGCCGATTACGAGCTCGGTTTGGCACTCCGGGGACTGTCCGCGAAGTACACAGCGGGAAGCTTCAACACGCAACGCGCGCTTCTCACGTGGGGCCCGAGCGGAGAGAGCGCCCACACGTTCGCAGGGGCGGAGGTGTACTCGACGGACGGATTCGGCCAGAACCGCGACGCCCAACGCGGTTCGGCCATGGGACAATACGAAGGGCGGTTCGGTTCGAGCGGTTCGTATAGGGTGTTCGCTCAAGGCTATTCCACCCACTTTCACTCGGCGGGACTCGTCCGGCAGGACGACTACCAGTCTGGCAAAATCGGCTTTTACGACAGCTACGACCTGAGCCAGTTCGCGCGCGAGCAGGTGCCGGAAGGCGGAGACGCGTCGCGCTATTCGCTCGCCGGGGACCTCGAGACGCGGGTGGGCGACACGCTGCTGACCCAGCAGATGTTCGTGATCAAGCGCGACATGCGCTTGCTCGAGAACTTCACGGGCTTCTTGCTCGACGTACAAGAGCCGTTGCAGACCGCTCACGACCAGCGTGGCGACATGCTGGACCTCAACGTTCACGAGCTCACCGTCGGTGCTCGCGGGGCGGCGCGGCTCCGGGGCAAAGCGTTCGGGCAGCCGCAAGAGCTCGAATTCGGCTATTACGCGCGCGGCGACGACGCGGCGGGGACTCAGCAGCGCCTCGAAGCCAGCACGGGCGTTCCTTACAAGACGGAGACGAACCTCGACTCCCAGCTGAGCGACATCGGCATGTACGCCGACGCCAACCTGCGCGCCGCTCCGTGGATCAACGTGCGCGGCGGCGTTCGAGCCGAGGTCCTCACCTACGACGTGCTCGACAACTGCGCGGCGCAGACCGTCGCTCACCCGTCGACCACGAACCCTCCCATCGATCAAAGCTGCCTCACGCAGCAGGACATGGGTCGGCCGCGCGAGCCGAATCAGCAAACCGCGACGTCGAGTGCAGCCGTGCTGCCTCGCGCCTCGCTGATCATCGGGCCATTCTCCCACTTCGTATGGTCCGCGAGCTACGGGCAGGGAATCCGATCGATCGACCCGAGCTACGTCACCCAAGACGTCAAGACTCCGTTCGCCAGCGTCGTCGCGGTCGACGGGGGCGCGTCGTACGCCGGAGAAATCAAGGACGTCGCGCTGGTCGCGCGATCGATTTTTTTCGAGACGGTCGTCGACAAGGACCTCATCTTCGACCAGAACGCGGGCCGCAACGTGCTGGGGGTAGGTACCCACCGCGTGGGGTGGGTCGGAGCGCTGCGCCTTACGGGCTCGTTTTTCGACGAGTCGGCCAACGTGACGTTCGTTCGGGCGACGTACGACGACACCCATCTTCTCGTCGCGTACATCCCGGGGGTCGTCGTCCGCTCGGACACGGCGATCGTTCACGATCTTCCGTTCCGCGTCTGGGGGTCGACGCTGAAGGGTGCCCTGAGCTGCGGAGTCACGTACGTGGGCCCGCGTCCGTTGCCCTTCGGACAGAACAGCCAAGACCTGTTCACGATCGATGCTTCGGCCCGGCTGGCGTGGACGCACTACGAAGTCGGCATCATCGCGACGAACCTGCTCGACACGAAGTACCGTCTCGGCGAGTACAACTTCGCATCGGACTTCCACAGCCAGTCGCAACCCACCTTGGTACCCGAGCGAGCGTTCTCCGCCGGCGCGCCACGCGGCATCTTCGGGACGTTCGCGATCAACTTCGGGGGCACGTGATGGGCCGCCTCGCCCTGCTGCCGGCGATGGTCCTTTTCGCGGTCGGGTGCGTGGGCACGACCGGAGGCGAGCTCGTCGCCTTTCCGGCGGCGGCCGCGGGCCCCGTCGACGCGGACCCGGCGCAACCCTTTCAGTTCACCACGGGACGTGGGTGGCACGTGGTCCTGACCAAGGCGACGCTTCATGTCGGCGCGCTCTACTTGGACCAGAGCTTGCCGGTATCCGGCTCGCAGGGAACGAACTGCATCCTTCCCGGCACGTACGTCGCGCAAGTCACGGCGGGCCGCGATGTCGATCTTCTATCGCCCGCGCCGCAGCCGTTTCCGGTCGACGGGCAGGGCACGACGATTCCGCCCGCGCGGGTCGGCCAGGTCTGGCTGACCGGTGGCGACATCAACGCGGTCGTCGACACCACGCCCATCTTGATCGTGGCAGGCACCGCCAGCGACGACGGCGGAGCGACGATCCCGTTCGAAGGAACGATCACGATTGGTTCGAATCGGCAGGCGACGGGTGCGCAAGGCGCGGGCGCCAATGCGATATGCAAGCAGCGCATTGTGTCGATCCCGACGGATGTGACCGTAAAGCCGACGGGCGGGCTGCTCCTGCGGATCGACCCGCGCCAGCTCTTCACGAACGTCGACTTCAGTCAGTTGACGAAGCTGCCGGACGCGACCTTCACCTTCAGCGACCAGCCGGGCTCCCCCGAGTACACGCAACCGAGCCGGAACCTCTTCCAGAACCTCGAGTCCGCAGGAACGCTCTACACGTTCTCGTGGAGCCCCTAGGTTTTCGTGCGTGAGGGGAGTTTTGCGGCCTAACCAGCCGCGGAGACCGCCGTCAGCTTCGATCGCGCCAAGATGGCGTGAACTTGCGTGATCCGTTCGTCGCCGCCGACCTCGCATCGCAGGACCAGCCGAGGCGCCGCTCGACGGGGCGGGTCGTCGCGTTCGACCAGCAGAGCCGGGAGGCCGTTCATCCACCGCCAGACGACGCGCGAGGGTGGGATCTTCTTGAGGAGCCCCAGGTAAAAGCGCGCCACGCGGGAGGCTCCTACTACGTGCCGAAGCGCTGCCTGGAAGTCGCCACCCGCATCCGTCGTCGTCACGACGCCCGGTGCCAGGGCGGCCTCCACCGCCGCGAGATCCCCCGTGCTCAACGCGAACGCGAAGCGCTCGAGCGCGGCGCGCGTCTTCTGCTGGACGTCGAGCGTGAGCGCCTTTCGGTCCGCGTCGTAACGCCGCATAGCCGCTCGGGCTCGGTGGTGCGTCGTCTTCACGTTGGAAACGCCGATGCCGAGAGCGCGCGCCGTCTCGTCGACCGAGTAGTCGAGGACGTCGCGCAAGAGCAGCACGGCGCGCTGTCGTGGAGTCAGCGCTTCGCACGCTACGAGGAACGCGAACGAGACGCTCTCGAGCATGCCGTAACGCCGCTCTGGGTCGTCGGGGTCTGCCGCCTCCGCGCCGGTCTCGATCGGAGCGGGCAGCCAGGGCCCCGTATACGGTTCTCTCTTTCTTCGACGAAGCCGGTCGCGCGCCAGGTTTACGGCGCACCTCACGAGCCAGGGTCGCCAGGACGCTTCGGGGTCGGGCGGAGGGCTCCGAAGGGTTCGCACGAACGTCTCCTGAGCCAGGTCGTCCGCGTCGGCCGCGCTTCCCGTCATGCGGTAACAAAGCCGCCACACGTAAGGCCAGTGTTCGCGATAGGCGGAGTCGATCACGTCACGCCCAGCGTATCTTCGCGCGGCGCAGCTCGCTCCCGAACGGCCGTCACGTGAGCGATCGCCCTTTGCGACGCGGCCCGCGCGCTCGCCAACGCCGCGTCGGCGAGCATTCCTTCGCCGCCGACCCAGTCGCCGGCCACGAACACGCCCTCGGTCGCGGCCGCGTCCACCTCGGGCCGACGCGCCGTCGCCTCGACGAGCGCGTTCGCGGCGACGACGAACGGCAAGAAGCGCCGCGCCGTGACCCGCTCGCGCCAGCCGGGCTGGACGCGATCGAGCATCTCTTCGAGCTCTCGCTCGTCGGCAGCGGCGTCGTTGGGCTCGATCGGATCGAGATACTTCATCAAGTGCAGCGTCGCTCCGGTTTCGGCGAGCCGCGCGGTGGCCGAGTGAACGGAGAAATACGTGGGTTGGTCGATCCCGAGGGCGAAGAGACGGTCAGGGCGCGGAAGCTCCGACAGGCCCACATCCAGACAAGCGGCGCGCAGAGCGAGCGCCCCACCCAGCGAACGATCGCCGAGCAGCGTGCGCGCCGTTATCGGGCCCGCGCACAAGACCACAGCGGCGCTCCGCACGGGCTCTGTGCCTTCGAGCGAAACCGCGAGAGACCGCCCGTCGCGCGCGATCGACGTCACGCGGGCGCCGGTCACGATGCGGGCACCGGCACTGCGCGCGGCCCGCTCGAGCCCGTCGACGATTGTTTGCCATCCGCCGTGCAGGTAGAGCACGCCCCGCTCGAGCGAGAGGCGCAGCTGGGCGATCGTGGCGCCGGCGCTCGCCCGCTCGGGCGCGTTTGCGTAGGTCGAGAGGCGTGCGAACGCATCGAGCACGTCGCGCACCTCTTGCCGTGAGACGAGTCGATCCACCCAGCTTCGCCAGGTTGCGTCGCGGAGCTCGCGGGGGTCTTGGCGGGCGATCGCCGTCAACGCTCGCGCGGCTTCGACCTTCGCGCCAAAGCCGAAGAGATCGGTCCCAAGAATCGAAAGGAGCCCGGACGGAAGGCGATGCACCTCGCCGCGCACGACGGCGAGTGACGCCGACAAAGGCGGCGGCCCTCCGGCGAACGGAACCTCTAGGTCGGTGAGGGCGCGACCGGCGGCGCCACCGGCGTAGAGCGCGTGGCCCCCCTGGTTGAAGGCGTGACCCGACTGTCGATCGGTCGTCGCCCGCCCGCCCAGCCGCCCCGCCCGCTCGAGAAGCGCGACACGCAGCCCCGCTCGCCCGCACCACGCAGCAGCCGCAAGACCGGCCATACCACCACCCACGATGACGACGTCGTTCATACGCACTTCACGAACGAGCCGCGCCAAAGGTTACATTCCGGGCCACCCTCGCTTCACGCTACGAGGAGCCGAGATCAGTTCCAGGGCGGCATCGCATACGGCGTCGTCGGCGAGATGCCGTCATAACGGTGAAACTGGGTGACATACGGCTCGTCGAGCCACGACTGAAGGATGGCCAGCTGGCACGCGGTGAGCGGCGGGTGTCCGGCCGTCCCCGGCGGGGGCATCTGCCGGCTCTTCGAGCAGGTGGGCGGATTCGCTTGGTTGATGGTCGCCATCGCGACTTGAAAGCGAAACGGGGTAGGCGTCTCGGGGCACGACGACGCGTGGGCAGTTCCTGTGAACCAGTCGTACGCGTGGTTCATGCCGCCCTCCTCCATGGTGGACTCGGAGTCGAGCACGTGGCAGCCGCCATTGCTGGCGTTGGCGCCCCCCGTTCGGCCGCAGGACGTGTTGAGGAAACCCTGCACGTCGGTCTGGAAGCTCACCTGCGCCGGCACGGTGCAGCCCGGGGGGACCACCACCGAAGCGTCCATTCCGGGCGACGTCCCACCGTCCGCGCCCATCATCGTGCCGGTCGACGTGCCGGTCGACGTGCCGGTCGACGTGCCCGTGGTCGTTCCCGTCGTCGTCCCGCTCGAGGCGCCCGTCGTCGTCGCCGTGAAAGGGCTCCTGGCGCACCGGAACCCGAGGTTGACGACGCGGAACGACGGGTCGACGTCGAAGCGGCTCGAGGGGACCAGGAGGGTGGCGTCGTTGAGGAGGTCGCCTCGCATGACCCGGTTCGATGCGGTGGTCAAATCAGCACAATCGGTGCACGCCCCGTACGCCGCGTACCAGTCCAGATTCCACTCGAACACTTCACCGACGAGGTCGAGCTGGCCCCAGTTCCCCGCTCCCTTCGTCGCGGTCCCCACCGGCGCGAAGTTCGCTATCCCCGTGCAGGGCGCGGCCGTGCCGCTCGGGTAGTAACAGTTGCTCTCGCCGTCACCGTAGATCGCATACTCGTTTCCCATTCCGGGCGCGGTCGATCCCCACGGATACTCCCGCTGCTGGTTTCCACCCGCCGCCGCATACTCCCACTCCGCCTCGCTCGGCAGAAACCCCCCGTCCCAGATACAGAACGCGTATGCCTCGTACCAGTCCACGCAGTTGATGGGCAGGTTCTCGTGGGTCCCCGGTGCGTTCGTCCACGTTTCGTAGCCCGGCCCGCAAGCCAGATTGGTGTTCCATCGGCTGACCGCCCCCGTGCCGATCGGGATCTGCGCGTTCCAATTCGTCGCGTCCCAGCCCGTCTCGTAGGCTCCGGCGCGGGCGCTGTTGGCCAGTCCCCGCCCGGCGTTCAAGTGCGCGTGGACGCCCCTTCCGTTCGCGGGTGGCGCGCCCGCACCGCTCGTGACGTAGTCCACATATTGCCGAAACCGCCCCACGGTCACCAGGTACTTATCCAATCGAAACGCACTAATCGTGGCGGGATCGGCCAGTCCGGTCGCTGCGGCCCCGCTGTTCGTGTATGTCCGGTCATATGTCCCGCCTGTCACGTCCAAGCTCGTACAGCAGCTCTCGCTGCCGGTGCCGCAGTTAGTCACACCCGGGGCTGCCGCGCTGCAGTTCGCCGTCGACGGCCTCGGGCCCGAGCCCCCTGCATCCGAAGCAACGCCATGGGGCGGTGCCGCGTCGGCCGAGCCGCCGTCGACCGTGCCGGCCGGGGATGCGGGTGGAGAGGAAGAGGGAGACGGTTGCGCCGGGGCCATGGCGTCCGGGGGCGCGACGTCGGCTGGACCCATGACGGGGTTGTTGCCCGAGTCCTCGCTGGACGGGGCGCGAGTGGGTCCAGGAGGGTTGGTCGCGTCGCTGCCCGCGTCTGCGCTGCTGGCTGCGCCCGAGCTCGAGCAACCATCCAGACAGCCGACCGAAACCATCAGGGTCGCGATCGCGGACCAAGAGCCTTTCGCCCCGTTCATCAGTCACCTCTCCCTAAGGTTTCGCCCCCTCGTGGCGCAAGAAAGCACGCATGACGCGCGCAGTGGACTCCCGTTTTCGGGGCCCCGTCAATAGCACCGATGTTTGCGCTCTCTTGCGAGCCGCTAACCCGAACCAAGCCTCGCGATACGCAAGTTCCGGACGATGCCGCGCGGCGCAGATGCGGGACCGCGTACGCCGACCGAGATGCGAGCGTTCGGCCGCACGCCGATGCCGCACGTGCCGGCGCCGCCGCCCGAAATGGTCCAGCTCACCGTCGATCCGCGGCGCGTCACGCGGGCCCACGTCGCGCCCGGTACGACGAGACCGGGACATGCCGCTCCCCCGACCTCCACCTCGATTCCGAGCTCGTCGCGCAGCACGATGAGCGAAGGCTCGCCGGTCGGAGCGTCGACATCGACGGATACGTCCGCGTACGTGCGATCGGTCACGAAGGCGCTGGCGCCCGGGGCGAGCGTCAGCCCGGACGCGGCGTCGAATGAGAGGACTCCGGCGCCCGGGAGGCGGTCGGGTGCCGTTTCCGACGTGTCGTTGACCAGCAGCGGGAGCGGCAACGGCGCGTACGGTCCACGCGTGTCGAAGCGGAGCCCCGTCACCGCCGCGGCGTCGGGCGCGATCCAGAGCGCGAGTCCCGTGTCGGGCGAGCAAGTGGCCGATCCGATTTGCGCCGGCATGTCGTCGAGGACGTCGAGCGCGCCGAAGGCGCCGCTCCACGGCTGCCAACGGAGCCATCGATCACCCGTCCAGAGCACGGGGGCTCCGCCCGCGCCGCCGAAGAGGACTGGAGCGGCCAAGTTGCCCTCGACGGGCGCGCCGGACTCGAGCGCGCCGTCGGCGTCGATCACCCAGACGTTCTGGAACGCGGCAGGAGCGCCTTGGGGTGGGGCCACGACCGCGAGGGCTGCGCCACCTTCGAGCGCCGTCAACGCGACCGCCGCACCGGTGACGAGATCGCGCGCGCGCTTCGTCGCGCTGCTGGCATCGGGTGAGAACCACTCGAGCGTCCCCACGGGGTTTCCCCCGGCGTCGACGCCGCCCGCCACCAAGATCTCCCCGGAGGCGAGTCGAACGGGGATCGACGCGCGCCGTGCGACCTGGAGCTGTGCGACCCGCTCGGTGCGAACCGTCCGGCTGACCGGGTCGACGACCTCCATCGAAGCCAGTGGAGTCTGGCCATCGAAGCCCACGCCGCCGACGAGCAGCGTCTCGCCGCTCGCCAGAACCACTGCGCCCTGATCCGCTCGAGCGTCGCCAATCTGGATCGGGCGTTGCTGATCGAAGCCCTTCAACGCCGGCTCGTACACCTCCGCGGTGGCGAGAACGGTGCCGTCGTCAGCCACCCCTCCGGCCACAAGGGCGCCGTCGCCGAAGGGGGTGACGCTCGGGCGCATGCGCTGCCGGAGAAGCCCGACATCGACGGGCTCGATCGCTCCTGTGGTCAGGTCGGCGGCGAACGTGCGTGGCGACGGATTGCCCCCGCCGCCGACCACAAGGACGCGCCCCCCTGCGATGAGCGCGAGCTCGGCGTTGTTGCGCGGATCGATCGTCGTCGACAGCGCGCAGGACGTCAGCGACGGCAGCAGCAACACGTCGACGTCCCCCGTGATGGGAACGCTCGCCACGCCCGTCCACGTTCGCCCGTTCTCGGTCGCGACGGCGACGAGCGTGTGCGTGGCAAGATCGATCTCCGGCAATCGCTCCCCCACATCGCCGAGCAGGTGTCCCGTCGTCTGGGGGGTGGGCTCGAAGTCGCCGAGCGCATCGAACTGCGCATACGCATTTCCGTCGACGGCGCATGCCCGAGGAACGTGCAGGGTGACGGCCCGCAGCGTGATGTGGGGGTCCTTGCTGCACGCTGCCGCCGCGCAAAGCGCAAAGACCGGAGCCCATTTGCTACGATGTGCGGTGTGGGCCGGTTTCACGCTCACGACTGAATGTACCCCCAAGTGTTCGGCAAGTACGTGCTGGAGCGCGAGCTGGCCCGCGGCGGTATGGCGCGAGTGGTGCTGGCGACGCTGCGCGGTGCGGGCGGATTCGAGAAAAAGCTCGTCGTAAAGCAGATTCGCGACGAGCTCGCGTCCGACGAGGAGTTCGTCCGACGGTTCGTCGAGGAGGCCAAGACGACAGTCGCCCTCGCGCACCCGAACATCGTCCCCGTGTACGAGCTGGGCGTCGAGCTCGGTACTTATTTTCTCGCGATGGAATACGTGGCGGGGGCTAGCCTCGCGGAGCTCTTGCGCGCGTGCGAAGGTAGGAGACTGTCGCCCGAGGAGGGCGCGTACGTCGGGGTCGAAGTCTGCCGCGCGCTCGACTACGCGCACAGGCGTATGAACGTCGTGCACCGGGACGTGACCCCGCGCAATGTGATGGTCGACGAGGAGGGCCAGGTCAAAGTCATCGACTTCGGCATTTCGGCGCCCGTCGCGACGGCGCCCAGTGGACACGGCGTGTTCGGATCGCCCGGTCACATGCCGCCCGAGCAGATCGGCGGCAAAGAGCTCGCGCCGTCGGCGGACGTCTTTGCGGTGGCCGCGCTCTTGATGGAGCTCTGGAGCGGCAACGCGCCGTTCCGCCGTCGAACGCTCGATGCCATCGACGAAGCGATGCGCGGGCCGCATCCGAAGCCCAGTGACGCCGATATCCGACTCTTGCCGCTCGAAGACGTCATCTCGAGCGCGATGTCGCTCAATCCGAACGAGCGCCCGCAGCAGGCCGACGAGCTCGCCCGTGCGCTTCGCAAATTCCTCTCCGGAGTGGACCTGGGCGACGTCGCGCGGCAGCTCGGCGAGCGGGTCCGAACCACGCGCGCTCACCCGCTGGCGCCGCCGTCCGATCACGGGCCGCTGCTTCAGCGCCCGCCCTCACGGCCGACCGCCACCCAGGTGGGGACGAAGACTTTCGCCGCGCGCGACGAGGTGCAGGCCTGGGATCCGAAGGGCGGGTCGCCTCTCGCGGGACCCTCCACCCGAAGGCTCCCCTCCGCTCAGCCGCCGCCGCAGACGAGCGACAGGCACCCGGCCCCCGCGGTACGCCGCCTGGTGTGGCGGAGTGCATTCGCGGCCGCCGCGATCGCGCTCGTTGCGTTTCTGGTCGGGCGCGGCGCGGCGACTTCGCCTGTGACGCGAGGCGGGCCTTCCGCTCCCGCCTCGATCTCGGCCCCGACCCCCGCCTCGATCCCCGGCAAGACCCCGACCGACACGCCCACCAAGGCCCCAACCCCGAGCTCCATCCCGACGCTGGCCTCGTCCGCCCCCAACCCGGATCCCCCAGATCCGGCCCGCCTCGTGCTCCTCGGTGACGGCACCTATGTCACGGTCGACGGCGTCTCGCGCGGCCGCGCTCCGGCGCGCGTCGCCCTGGAGCCCGGGGCGCATGCGGTCGTCTTCGCGTTTCCCGCCACCGGCGAGTCGAAGAGGGCTTCGTTGACCCTGCGCGCAGGCGAGCGGGCGACGATGCGCGCCGATTTCACGGGGGCCAAGCCCACCATCCGCGTGGAGCGGTAGCCTCCGTCGTCATGCCCGACTTCTTCGACCTGTCTCGTCATCTATCCACCGAGGAGCGCGCCGTCCGCGACGCCGCCCGCGCGTTCGTCGACGCGCGTGTGATCCCCAGCATCGCCGACCACTGGGAGCGCGGTACGTTCCCCGAGCCGCTGATCGGAGAGCTCGGGGATCTCGGCATGCTCGGCTGCAATCTGCACGGGTACGACTGCGCGGGCTCGAGCGAAGTCGCTTATGGGCTTGCGATGCAAGAGCTCGAGCGCGGCGACACGGGCATCCGCTCGTTCGCAAGCGTCCAGACTTCGCTTGTGATGCTTCCCATCCACGCCTTCGGCAGCGACGCGCAGAAGAACCGCTACCTGCCGCAAATGGCCAAGGGCCGCGTCGTCGGCTGCTTCGCGCTCACCGAGCCCGGATTCGGATCGAACCCGGGCGGCATGCGCACGGTCGCCATCGACGACGGAGACTCGTTCGTCCTGCGCGGTGTCAAACGGTGGGTCACCAACGGCAACATCGCGCAGGTCGCGCTCGTTTGGGGAAAGCTCGGAGGGGCCGATGGCGAGGTGCGCGGCTTTCTGGTCCCCACCGACGCAACAGGGTTCGAAGCGCGCCTCATCGAGCGCAAGCTCAGCCTGCGCGCGAGCGTTACGAGCGAGGTTTTTCTCGATGACGTCCGCGTTGCGAAGGACGCCATCCTGCCCGGCGTGCGCGGGATGAGAGGGCCGCTCAGCTGCCTGACCGCGGCGCGCTTCGGCATCGCATGGGGCGTCATCGGCGCGGCGAGCGCGTGCTTCGACTGCGCGGTCGACTACGCGAAGGGGCGCGTGCAGTTCGCGGGGAAGCCCATTGCGGCACACCAGCTCGTCCAAGCGAAGCTCGCCGAGATGGTGACGCAGATCACCAGCATGCAGCTCATGGCGCTCGAAGCGGCGAGGCTCAAGGAGGAAAAGAAGCTTCGCCCGCAGCACGTGAGCATGATCAAGCGCCACAACGTTCGCGCCGCGCTCGACATCGCGCGCACGTGCCGAGACGTGCTCGGCGCCAACGGCATTCTCCACGACTACCCGGTCATGCGGCACATGTGCAATCTCGAGACCGTCTCGACCTACGAAGGAACGCACGACATGCACACGCTGATCCTCGGGCAGGACGTCACGGGGATTGCGGCGTTCGAGTAGCAGGAAGGCACATGGATCACCGTGGTGATCCCATCTCCTTACCGTGACAAGGACGGTGCCTTATCGCGGTAAGGACGTGTCCTTGTCGTGGTGCACCCATGTCCTTATCGGGGTGATCGTCGTGGATCACCGTGGTGCATCCGTGTCCTTGTCGGGGTGATCGTCGTGGATCACCGTGGTGCATCCATGTCCTTGTCGTGGTGATCGTCGTGGATCAACGTGGTGATCCCCCGGCCTTATCGTACTCATCCCATGTCCTTACGACGGTGATCCGTGATCCTTGTCGTCGGGAAGGCTTCAAGAGGGGTTGCGCCCATCACCGCGCGGTGCAAGACCACCGGGCGGATGTCGTCGTCGGACGCAACGTGGGTCGAGGGAATCGACCTCGCTTTCGCCGACCGGCGACTGGGCCGGACGCAGGTCGACCGTCTGCTGCGCGATGCGCGAGCCTATGCGGAGCCGCCGCGTCTCGACGGCGCCGGGCGCCTCGTCGCGACATTCGAGGGCGACGGGGCCGGCGTGAGCGTCCGGCTACGCGTGGACCTGCGAACGATCGCTTTGGAGATCGCGTGCGCGTGCACGCGCGGCCGGCCGACGACTTGCGATCACGTCCTGCGAATTCTCGTCGACCTCGCGGTGCACCCGGGTCTACGTGCCGCGATTGCGGCCGGCAAGCCTGCGAGCGAGCGGGTTGCCGAGCTGCCCGCCCTGCGGAGGGAAATCTGCGCCGAGCGGTCCCTCGACGAGGGGCTCGCTCGCTGGCTCCCTTCTTCCGGCGCCAGGGCCGATCTCGAGGTCGACGTCGAAGTCGTTCGTTACACGGGCGTACCGTCCCCGGACGCGCGGCCCGCGGTCCTTCTGAGGTACCGGTGCCCCCCGTCGCTGCGTGTCATGAAGCCGAAAGACGTCATCGCGGCGAGCCTCGGGCCCCGCGACCGACGCCTCGTGGAGCTGACTTCGCCGGGACAGTTGCAGCGCGACGCGCTGGTGGCAACGCGAGCCTCCGCCTCGCTCCTCATCCACTTTTTGCGCGAAGACCTTCACGCGAAGACCGGCGGATTCAAGAGGCCCCTTCGCTTCGGGAAGGACGTAGTCGCGCCGAGCGTCGAACGGGCCGGGGATTCGCTCGTCGTCCGGTGGTGCACGGCCTCGGGACGAACGGTCTGCGACGCGTCCGACGCCGTCCTTCTCACGGGCCCTTTTCCGTATCTCTGGTCCGAAGCGCACGGAAGCTTTCACCCGCTCTCACCGGACGTCGACCTCGACGTCGCCTGGGGCTTCCATCTCGTCCCTTCCCTCGTCGTGACCGAGCGCGAGGCGGCGCGGGTCGGCCGCCTGCTCTTGGGACGCGGCCGAGCCTCCGGCGTGACGCTGCCGCCCCCGGAGGCATTCGGCCTCCCTCGCCTCGAGACCCCATCGTTCGTCATCCACCTCGCCGGATTGCCTCTCGACGTTCGCGCGGAGCTCACGGCCGTTTACGCCGCAGGCAGCGTCCGACTGCCGAGGGTGGAGGGCACAGCGGCGGACGGGCGCCACCTGGCGGCGGAGGCTGCGGCGACGGCGCTCGCCAACCAGGCGGGGCTCGAGGAGGACGAAGAGGGCGCGCTTCGCGCCGGCGGGGAAGCGGCGGTCCGTTTTTGGCAGCGGGGCATCGCGCTCGTCCGCGAAAGCAAGACCCCGCGTGTCGAGGTCCGTATCGACGAATCGCTCGCGCGCGTGAAGGTCGGCCCGCCTGCGGAGGTGCGGGTCGACGTCGGTGCCGCGTCGGGTTGGCTGGACACGCAGGTGCATTTCATGGCCGGCGCGTTGGCAGTCGAAATGAATGCGCTCCGATCCGCCCTCGCGGCCCGTGCGCGCTGGCTGGCTTTGACCGACGGAACGCTCACGCGCATCACGGATGCCGTGGCCGACTTCCTCCAGGACAGCGATGGCCTCATTGGCGACGGGGGTCGCGGCCGTCTCGCGCCTCACCACCTCGGGCGCGTGGCTCGCTGGGTGGATCGGTACGGTGGGTCCATGGACGAGCCGGTCTCGCGCCTCCGCGCGCGGCTCCGCGCCCTTGCCGTGTCGCCCGAACCGTCGCTCCCGGCAGGGCTCCGCGCGACGCTGCGCCCCTACCAGCGAGACGGATTGGCATGGCTCCAGTTTGTCCGCGAGCTTGGCGCTGGGGGCATTCTCGCGGACGACATGGGCCTCGGCAAGACGGTCATGACCCTCGCCCTGCTCGCGCGATGGAAGGAAGAGGAAGGTCCACGGCCGTCGCTCGTCGTGTGCCCGACGTCCGTCGTCGGCAACTGGCTGCGCGAGGCCCAGCGCTTCACGCCCGAGCTCGGAGTCCTGGTCCTCGACGGCGCGTCACGCGACTTCGAAGCCATCGCCGCGCATGACCTCGTCGTGACGAGTTATGGGCTCGCGCGCCGGGACATCGAGCGCCTTGTCTCGAAACGCTTTCGCTGCGCGGTGCTCGACGAGGCCCAGAACGTCAAGAACCAGGAATCGGCGACCTCGCGCGCCGTTCGTCGCCTGGACGCCGGGCTACGACTCGCCCTGTCGGGGACGCCGGTGGAGAACCGGCTGGGCGAGCTGTGGTCGCTGATGACCTTCGCCAACCCGGGGCTGCTCGGCCAGGCGTCCGACTTCGACGAACGCTTCGCGCGGCCGATCATGGCGCGCCCCGACGGCCCGGCGGCCGATCACCTTCGCGCCGTCGTGCGGCCTTTCATCCTCCGGCGCACGAAGGCGGAAGTGCTGCGAGACCTGCCTCCGAAAACGGAAGTCGACCGCGCCTGTGTCTTCGGCATGCGGCAACGACGACTTTACGATGCCCTTGCGCTCACTCTGCGCCAGGCGGTGAAGAAGAACATCGAGAAGCGCGGCCTCGAACGGAGCCAGCTGAGCGTGCTGACGGCCATTCTTCGCCTCCGGCAAATGGCCTGCGATCCGCGGCTGGTCGATCCCGCGGTACCGGCCGCGGAGAGCGCGAAGCGGGCGGCATTCCTCGATCTGGTGCGCGAGCTCGTCTCCGAGCAACGGCGCGCGCTCGTGTTCTCGCAATTCGTCAAACTGCTGATGCTCTGGCGCGAGGACCTCGATCGCGAGAAGATCGCATACGAATACCTCGACGGCTCGAGCGCGAATCGCGCGGCCATCGTCGAACGGTTCCAGCATGGCGCCGCGCCCCTTTTCTTGATCTCTCTCAAGGCGGGCGGGGCCGGATTGAACCTCACCGCCGCGGACACAGTGATTCACTGCGATCCGTGGTGGAATCCGGCTGTCGAAGACCAGGCGACCGATCGCGCGCACCGGATCGGTCAGGAGCGCGCGGTCACGGTCGTGCGCCTTTTGGCCGAAGGGACCATCGAGGACAAGATCGGGCTCCTCAAGGCGAAGAAGCGCGAGCTTGCGGCGTCCGTGATCGGCGGCCCGGGCATGCTCCGCGGACTCGACGAAGCGGACATCGGTGCGCTCCTCGGCGACGTCGAAGGCGGGACGGACCGAGACGCGGACCACGATGACCCGGCAGGAGAGCCCTCGGCTCCCGAGCCGGCGCCGGATTTCCTTCGAGCGCGCGAAATCGACGAGCTACGAACCATCGTGCGGTGGCTCGAACAGACAGGGCTGCCAAGAAAGGAGCTCGGCCGGCGTGTAGGCATGGCGCCCGCGCGCCTCGCCCTTCTTCTCATCGGTCACCGCGTCCCGATTCGTCCTGTTGTGGCCGAGCGCATTCGAGCAATCGGCGCCGCGCGCGGGCACACCGCGTCGTAAGGCAGGCTGGATCACGTCTTGCCCAACTTATAGAACCCATGGTGAGGGGGCGCTCCCCGCGGGAGACGCCGTTGGAGTCCGCGGGAGCGCTTGCTTCGCGCGCATCCCTAGATAGCGTCTTCGCCGCGCTCTCCCGTGCGAATTCGGACGACTTCGACCACGTCCGAAACGAAGATCTTTCCGTCGCCGATCTTGCCGGTCTTCGCCACGGTTTGAATGGCTTCGAGGATCGTCGTCACGAGGTCGTCATTGGCCACGATTTCGATCATCACCTTGGGGGTGAAGTCGACCACGTACGCCGACCCCCGGTAGACCTCGCGCCGGCCACCGGTTCGGCCGAAGCCTTTGACCTCGGACAGGGTCATGCCCTTGATCCCGACCTCGGCCAGGGCCTCTTTGACCTCGTCCAGCTTGGACGGGCGGATCACCGCCTCGATTCGCTTCACGAATGCTCTCCTTCGCTCGCGTGTCCGCCTGCCACCGCACGGCGCGTTCCCGCGAGCGGGGTCGCGCCGACCATCCCGCTTACGCGGCTCAGAGAAGCCGCGATATGCCCCTCCTCTTCGAGGTGATAGCCCGCTTCCCCGTGGTCGACTTGATCGAGTCCGTCCTCTTCGTCTTCGGCGTCGGGCCGCAATCCGATCGTCGCCTTGACCGCGTAGGCGATGATCGCGGTGCCGGCGACTGCCATGACCACCGTGATGCCCATGGCCTTCAGCTGCTCCATCCAGAGCGTGCTCCCCACGATGCCGGAGAGATTCGTGTTGAGATTGGAATTCGCCTCGGACGTGGCGAGAAAGCCCGTGACCAGGGCGCCGAGCGTGCCCCCGACGCCGTGGACCCCGAACGTGTCGAGGGCGTCGTCGTATCCGAAGGCCGACTTGAGCTTGGTGCACGCGAGATAGGGGATCACGCCCGCGAGGACGCCGATCGTCACGGCCCCACTGGCCGTGACGAAGCCGGAGGCGGGCGTGATGACGACGAGCCCCGCGACCGCTCCCGAGCAGAACCCGAGGACGGTCGGCTTGCCGCGGGTCGCCCATTCGATCGCCGGCCAAACCACCGACGCGACGGCGGTCGCGAGCGTCGTCGCCATGAACGCTCCGGCAGCGATGCCGTCGGCGGCGACGGCGCTTCCTGCGTTGAATCCGTACCAGCCCACCCAGAGCATGCCGGTACCGATCATCGTGAGCACCAGGCTATGCGGATAAAACGCCTTGAGCCCGAAGCCCGCGCGCTTGCCGATGATGAGGCAGAGCACGAGCGCCGACCAGCCGGAGGACATGTGGACGACCGTCCCGCCGGCAAAGTCGATGGCTTTGATCGATGCCTTGGCGTTCCAAACGCCGTTCATCATTCCGTCGATGCCCCAGACCATGTGGGCGAGAGGAAAATAAACGATGAACATCCAGGCGATGACGAAGGCGCCAATCGCGGCGTATTTCATCCGCTCCGCGATCGCGCCCACGATGAGAGCGGGCGTGATGATCGCGAACATGAGCTGATACATCGAAAACACGCTATGGGAGACCCACGCCGCGTAATCCGCATTGGGCGTGGCGCCGACTCCCTTCAAGAACGCGAACTTCAGGTCTCCCAAAATGGGCGAGCCGTTGGAGAAGACGAGGCTGTAGCCGACGAGCCACCACAGAATCGTGACCACGCCCGCACAGCCGAGACACTGCGCCATGACGGAGAGTACGTTCTTACGCCGGACGAGACCCCCGTAGAACAGGGCCAGGCCGGGCAACGTCATGAAGAGGACGAGCGCCGTCGACGTCATCATCCAGGCGTTGTGCCCGGGCCCCGAGGACGACAGCGCTTTCGGCGTGCCGTTCGTGACGTACGCCTCCAAGTCGGCGACGCGCGTGGCGAGGTCCGGCGGCGCCGCGTTCGCGGCATGAGCCGTTTGGGCGAACGCCGTGGAGGCCGTGACGCCGACTACGGCCGCGACCGACATCGCGACCAGGACCATGGGCAATACCCATCCCAAGCGAGGCGTCTTTTGACGAACGCGTTTCATCTGGTCAACTCTCCTTGACTCGGACTCCGCCCGGGTCTTCGAGTTGCGCACGCTATCGAGCGTCGCGCTCCTCGTCGAGTCTCCGGGGCCGCCAAACAGGCGCAGACCCGGCATTTTTAATAGCTTATTTAGAAACAGCCCACGATCGCGACCCATTGCTCCGAGCGGGGCTCGCCGACGTGCAGACCGTTTCATCCCTAGAAGGTCCCGTCGTTCGATAGTCCAGTCGAGTCGAACGCCCAGTACGGTCCGTGGTGGGAAAGGAGTCTCACTGCCTGTGCGTCCCGCCACGACCGCGCGTTGCAAGTGATGTCCGAGCTGAAAACGAGCTCACGCACGGCATCCTCACCGTTCGGGCCCCGCGGCACCTCGGCCGGCGCCTTGACTAGGACGAGCGGGAACGCGCGCGCGTACTTGCAGCGGGCGTCGTACTCATCGGGGTCGAATTCCCAACCTCGGGCGGGCCATGGCGGCTGGGAGTTGGGCTTGAAGCGCACGGGGACGCTCAGGTACCGGGCGAACGCGAACGCCCACCGCCCGTGCTTTCGGGCGGCGTAGTACCCGGCCAGATGCGTGAGCGCGGGGTTGCGGAACGCGAGTGACCACGAGTCCCAGATGACTGCGGTCACCGCGCCCCCCGGCGGTAGGTCATCGATGAGGCGCGACGCGTCCCTGGTCTCCCACCCGTAAACGGCGCAGTGAACCAGCGTGTTGACGCCCGCCGCGAGACCAAGCCGCAACATCCATGCGTGCGCACGTACCGCCCTGGCCGCATCGGGAATCCGCGGGGTGGCGAGCAGGGCGCCGAGCACCGCCCACTGGGCCAGTCGCGGGAAGATGAGGTGCGTGCCGATGAGCACCATGGGCGTCGCGAAGTACGCGAGCGTCATCACCACGAACGGAGCCACGATCGCCGGTGACTCCTCGCGCGGGTGGTCCCATGCTCGCCGTCCCTTCCACGCGAGCATCGCGGACCACGCCATCACGGCGATCGCGCACCACAGAATGATCTGGTCGGAGCCATCGTGATAAAGGTCGGTCGCGTACGCTCCGAAGTAGACCGCCTTGTCCACGAGGGGGGGCGCGCTCCCCTCGATCGTGGGATCGCGGTACATGTGCGGGTCCCAGGCGTACTGCCGCTGATAGACCTCGATGCAGTAGAGGCAGCCCAAGAGGAGCGGTCCGGCGGCGACGCTCGCGCATAGGACGATCCGGAGCGCGCGCCGCCAGCCCGGGCCCTCGGCCGGCGCTGCTCGCCACGCGGCTTCCACGGCGAGCGCGGCGCCGGCGAGGCATAGGATGAGCATCGCGAGAACATGCGCAAACGCGCACGCGAGCCCCAGGAGGGCGACGCTCATTGTGGCGCCGAGTGTCGGCCGGATGGCCGCCCGAGCGACGAATACCAGCGCCCACGCCGTGATCGCGGTCGCGAGCACGTAGTTGACGAAGCCCCACCCGACGGAAAAGGAGAAGAGGATGGGGGTAAAGAGCGCGGCGTATGCGGCCGGCCGCCGGAGAACCCGCACGAGCGCGACGACCGCCCCAGACATCGCCAGAAGCGACGCGGCGACGACGACCCGGCCCGCGAGCTCGACCGGCACGCGGGTCGAGAGGGTCGCGACGATGAAGTGAAAGAGCCCGTTGTAGGTGAAATAGCTGAGCTGAAACTCGGCGTGCTCGGGTGCGATCGGGTCCGCCAGTCGCCGTGCCACGCTGCTCAGGGCCAGGTGCTGCGGATAGTCCACGCAGGGAAGGAGCCGGGTGACGAACAAGCCGCCGACGACGAGGGCGACCGACGACCAATAGAGCACCGTCGCGCGCCGCGAATCGAGGGCAAGATGGTCCACGAGGCGCGCCGGCAGCGGCCATGACCCGGTTTGCTCTGCGAACGCCACCCTTCGCCGAGGCGTTTACCCCAGGCGGCCCCTGCTGGCCAAGCGCCAGGTGGCCCTTGGGGCTTGCGCACCCGGGCCCCGCGCGTGTAAGTCACATCGGCCGTGGCCACAATCCGTTCCGTCGCGATGGTCATCGTCGTGGGAGCGGCGGGCGCCGCGTCCTGCAACCCCCAGCGAAAGCAGGAGTGCGACAAGTTCCTCGCCGCGATGAAGCCACTCGACGAGGGGACGCCGAGCGCCGAAGTGGTCGATCGCGTTCGCCAAGACGTCCAAGCGTTGAACCTCGAGGATCAGCCGCTCCACATCTACGCGACGAACTACCAGAATACGCTCACGGTCCTAGCGACCACCCTGCGCCTGAAGGAAGACCCGTCGGCCCCCGACGGCACCGAAGGGGTCATCAAGACGCACCTCAAGGAGGCGCGCACGGACCGCGAAGACGTCGGTCGCTACTGCGCCCAGTAGCGCGTGATATAGCGGCGGCCGATGCGGGCACGGACGCCGTGGTTGGTCGCCCTGGTCGTCGCCATGGCTTGCCTCGCGGCGTGGCGGGCGGCCTGCATCGTGGCGGGGCCGGACATCGACACCGACGCCTATGCGCACCACATGATCGCGCGGGCGATTCTCGCCGATCCGAGCGACCTCGCCGTGCATTGGGTCTGGCTGCCGCTGTTTCACTACGTTCAGGTGCCACTCGTCGCTGCGGGGGGCACGATGATGCACGTCCGCTGGATGAACCTCGTCCTGGCCGCCGCGGTGCCATGCCTCCTCTTCTCGTACGTGCGGCGAACCGCTCGCGGCGACGACGAGGCTCGGACGCCCCCGGACGCGACGGCCCTCCTGGCCGCGGTCATTTGCGGCGCCTGCCCGATTGCCATGCAAATGGGGACGACCGCGCAGCCCGAGCCGCTGTTCGCACTGCTCGTGCTCGGCGTCGCGATCGCGGTGGAGCGACGCGCCTACCTGGGAGCGGCAGCCCTGCTGGCCTGCGCGGTGATGCTGCGATACGAGGCCTGGGCCGTACTGGCGGCGATCGCGGCCGTGCTCGTCGTCGAGCCGTCGTGGCGGCGCTGGCGAGGCCTCGCGCCGGAGCCGGGGAGTCCCGTCCGCCGGTGGAGCGTGGTGGCGGCGCCCGTGCTGCTCATCCTGGCGTGGGCGGTCCTGCGCCGCCCGGTCGACGGACAATGGTTCGGCTTTCTGAGACAGACACACGAATTCGCGGCCGGCGCTTTGAACGAGAACGGCGGCATCGTCCACGGGGTCGCGGCCTCGGCGGCTGACCTCCTCTACTACCCCGTCGTCGTCCCCGTGCGCGTCCTCGGACCGGTGGTGTGGCTCGCGCCGTTCGGCGTGCGTCGCACCGTGCGCCAGCAAGGCGCGCGCTTCGTGATCGTGTTCGTCGCCTGCCTGGGCTTCGTGTCGCTGACGTGGGTCATGCGATCGTCGCTCGGGCTCGATCGCCACTTCGTGGCTGTGGTGCCGCTCTATGCCACGTTCGCCGCCCAGGGAGTGGCCGTCGTGGCGGGCTGGGGAGTGCGCGTCGCGCGCCGCCTCTTGCAGGCTGACCGGGGCGCTCTCATAGCGGGTCGCATCTTCGCGTGGACGCTCGCCATGCTTTCGCTCGCAGGACTCGGCGTCGAGCTGCACGTGTGGATGGGGTTCTGGCGGGCGTCCATCGTACGCGGCTGGCCCGAGCGCGCCGCATTAGGTGCCTATCTGCGCTCGCTGTCGGGTGCGCCGACAATCTTCTGCGACGACGCGACCCTCGAGATCGAGAGCGGCCTCGATCGGCGTCGCTTCGACCGCCACTGGGCGGACGACCCGCACACGTGGGATCGCGTGGCGGAGGTCGCTCGCGCCGAAGGCGCAACATACGTGGCAACGTGGCGCCGCAAGCTTCGCGGACACGAAAAGGCAGGTCCGATCGTCTTCCGGGCCGGGTTCGACCCGACCGACGAGGACGCGACAGGAGTGGCGGTCATGCGCGTCGCACCGGACGGGGGCCGCTTCGAGCGGTAGCCTTCACCCGTCGTCGACCCCATGGACGAAGAATCCCCAAGTCTTGGCATTGCGCGGCCTGCCCTGCGCCGACTGGTCGCGTTCAGCCGACTGCTGGGCGCGGCGCGTGCGCCTCTTGGATTTCAGATTCTGGGGCGCGTCCTCTTGCACTCGGCGCTCGTGGGGGCGGCCGCGGGGCTGCTCGGGTCATTGTTCTTCGCCGGCGTCGAGGCCGTGCAGCGGCTCTGCCTAGAAAAGTGGACGGGGTACATCCCTTTACGCGCAGGAGGGGAGCGGATCTTGGGGGAGATGCGGGAGCTCCCACCGTTTCGTCCCTGGCTGCTCGTGGTCATTCCCGCGGTCGGCGCGCTGCTCGGCGGCGCGATTTCGTTCTGGGTCGCGCCCGAGACGCGCGGTGGGGGCAGCGACGCGATCATCGAGGCGTTCCACCACCGGGACGGCATGGTGCGCAAGCGCGTGGCCTTCGTGAAGGGGCTCGTTTCCATCCTCACGCTCGGGTCGGGCGGATCGGGTGGACGCGAGGGGCCGACGATGCAGATGGGGGGCGCCCTCGGCTCGCTGGTCGGGCAGCTCTTGCGGGTGACCGATCGGGAGCGGCGCATTTTGCTCGTAGCCGGAACGGCCGCAGGCATGGCCGCCGTTTTCCGCACCCCGCTCGGAGCGGCGCTGCTCGCGGTCGAGGTGCTCCACCGCGATGATTTCGAGGCGGACGCGCTCGTGCCGAGCGTGCTCGCGAGCGTCGTCGCGTATTCCGTATTCATCGCCTTCTTCGGCGAGTCGACCCTCTTCACGCACGCGCCTTCCTATCCGTTCGTGCCGCAGCACTTGCCGCTCTACGCCCTTCTCGCCCTGGGTATATCGCTGGTGGCCGGTGCGTTTCTGTCGACCCTGCGCCGGGTGCAGTCCACGACGCGCGCCCTTCGCATTCCGGAGTGGTGCAAGCCCGGGCTCGGGGGGCTGGCGCTCGGGCTCTTCGCGACGCCCATGATCGTCTACATCGGCCCGCACCTCGGCCAGACGGGGCAGGGGCTCGGTATCTTGGGGGGCGGCTACGGCGCCGCGCAGCTCGCCATCAGCGGCGCCGCTTGGTTCCCGCTGGGCTGGCGCGGCGTCGAGCTATTGGCGCTTCTCGGCGTGATCAAGATCGTCGCGACCTGCCTGACGGTGGGAAGCGGCGGAAGCGCGGGAGATTTCGGTCCGTCGCTCGTGATTGGAGGCATCTTCGGAGGCGCCTTCGGGCGGGCGGCGCAAGTGCTCCTGCACGATCCGCGGATCGAGCCCGGTGCCTTCGCGCTCGTGGGCATGGGGACATTCTACGGCGGGCTCGCGCACGTGCCGATAGCGTCTCTCGTGATGACCTGCGAGCTCGCGGGAAGCTACGACTTGCTCGTCCCGCTGATGCTCGCCGAGGGGATTGCCTTCGTCGCCCTCCGCCATCGGACCCTCTACCTCTCCCAGGTGCCGACGAGGCGCGACTCGCCGGCGCACCGTGAGGACCTCATCTTCGACGTGCTGACTGGGGTTCGGGTCGGGGACGTCATCGCGCGCGACCGCGTGCACGCCAGCTTCGAGGCGCGAACACCGGCGCGCGTGGTCATCGAAAGAGCCGCGGCGACGACGTGGCAGGACGTGTTCCCCGTGCTCGGCGAGGACGGGACGCTCGTGGGGGTCGTCCTCAGCGACGTGCTCCGAACGATGGCGGCCAACCCGGACATCGGCGACCTCGCGATCGCCCACGATCTGATGGTGCCCCCGGTGAGTGTCAAAGACACCGACGATCTGCGGCGCGCGCTCGACGCCATCCTCGCTCACGGCGTGCGCGAGATCGTCGTGACCGATGAGCAGGGACGCATCGTCGGGCTCCTCGACGAGGCCGACATCACCCGCGTCTACCAGAGTGCGACGGCAGCCAGCAGGCGTTCGTAGATCGGTGCCGCGGGGCGCCCGGCCGGGCTTGACGCATTAGCTAATCTAGCTAACGGTTAAACAACCGTGTCCAAAGTCGTCAACATGCACGAGGCCAAGAGCAATCTCTCCCGTCTCGTCGAAGAGGTAGAGGCCGGTGGGGAGATCATCCTCGCGCGAGCCGGCAAGCCCGTCGCGCGGCTCGTGCCCATTCGTTCGTCCGCACGGCGCCGACTCGGTCGGTGGAAGGGCAAGGTCCAGATGTCGGACGACTTCGACGCGCCGCTACCGGCCGAGGAGCTCGCGGCATGGGAGGGGCGCCGGTGAACGCCACGTGAAGCTCATGCTCGATACCCACGCCTTGATCTGGGCGCTCGAGGGGAGCCCGCGCCTTTCGAAAGCCGCGAGGCGTGCAGTCGAAGACACGGGCAACGAGGTCCTCGTCAGCGCAGTGTCGGCTTGGGAAATCGCGATCAAGAAGTCATTTGGTCGCCTGAATGTGCCCGATGACCTCCTCCAAGCGACGGACGAGGCAGGGTTCCTCCGGCGCAGCTTAGGGTTCGCGGAAGCAAGCAGGCTCGAGACGCTGCCGTGTCATCACGACGACCCTTTCGACAGGATGCTCATTGCACACGCGATGGAAGAGGGGGCTTCGATTGTGACGAGGGATCCGGAGATCGCGAAGTACCGTGTACAGACCGTCTGGTAAAACCTGCCCCCCCTCCCGCGCCGCTTTTCGGTTGTCGACTGCGTTTCACTTGGTTCTGTCTACAAGACAAACGGGAGCCGCGCTGGGTTGGTCCCTCGCGCCGCTAAATCGCATTTGATGGCGTTTCGGTCGTCGCCAGAGCGTCCGCTCAAAGCAGCTCGGCAGCCCGAAGCGCAAGACCGGGAGTGTCGCAGACGCTATCGATCCTCCTCCGTCATCGCGCTCGTGCTCACAGGAGCTCGTGCTCACAGGTCGAGCCCGCGTTCGCGAAATGAGCCAAGCTCCCGGCAAACGACGGGGTGACCAAGGCCTTCGAACCCGGCGGCGGTGCCGCCGGGTTCATGACGTCGGACGGGTCGCCCACTGGCGAAGCCGTCGCACCCCCCGACTGGGGCCTTCTACGAATCTTCCGTTACCGGTTGCGGGCCGGGGACAATCCCAGCGATATCAGGATCGACCCCAGGCTCGACGGGCCCCTGGTCAGCCGGCCCTTCGGCGCGGCGCTGCTTGCGCTTGGCGTCTTTTGCGCGCTGCTTTTCCTGGCGAGCACGCTCTTTCTGGCGTTTGGCAAAGGTGGTGTTCGATGCCATCTATAGCCGCTCCTCCTTTTACCAACGCTCGCGCTTCCCACCGCCGCCGCCGCCACCGCCGCCACGGCTCTGCTGGCGCTCTTCGGCCTCGTTCACGCGGAGTGCGCGGCCGTCGAGCGTCGTGCCGTTCATCTCGGCGATCGCTTTGGCCGCTTCTTGTGCCGTGCCCATCGTCACGAACGCGAAGCCGCGTGACTGCCCGGACTCCCGGTCGGTGACGACGTGCACATCGGTCACCGCGCCAAATGCGGCGAACGTGGTGCGAAGCGCGTCAGCGTTGGATTGAAACGAAAGGTTGCCTACGTAGAGACGATTGCCCATGATTTTACTCTCGATTCCAGCTCGGTGTCGTTGCCGTCTCGCAACTTCGCGGATCCCAGAATCGAGAGAGCGTCGTCGTGCACGGTGAACGTCGTTGCTTGCGCGGAGGTAAATACTCTCCGAACGCCGGATGCGCAAGGCGCACGCGTACATGTGCCCGGAAGAGCTGGGGATCCTGCGGCCGAGCTTCGTTCGGCGCTCGCCCGTGTCGCACCGCCTCGTGCCGCCCGCTCGTCGTCCCGGACTCGGCTTGGGCGCAGGGCGCGCCTCTCCACCATCCTACCTCGCTTTGGGCGGCGTCCGGTACCCGATCGAGACGCCGATGATGTTGACGATTCCGCTGTAGTCGCCGGGGAAGACTGGGTCCGTGCTGGTCTTCTTGAACACAAGGAGCAACTGATAGCCGAGGTCCAGGTGCAGCCCCGACGGGTGATAGTAGCTCCCCCCGAGAGCGAGGTTCAGCCGGTCGGAGTCCGGAACGTCGGGCGCCAACGTGCTGCCCGGTGACGGGGTGGGATCGTAGAGGACGCCGGCGCGAATGCGCCACGACTCGTCGATGGCCAGTTCGCCACCGACGTGAACGTTCACGGTGTTCCTCCAGTTTTTCGGCTCGTGGGTGTTGAGTGTTCCGCTCGCATCGTTCGGGAAATGGATGTCGATCGAATGAAACTTCGCCCAGCCGTACCACTGGACGTCCACGTCGACGACCAGGTTCTTGACCGGGTGCGAGGCGGCACCGATCTGCAAGACGTCCGGAGTGACAATCGAGGTGGTCACCCGCTGGTCGCGCAGGATTCCCTGGAGCTCGACCGGCACGCCGTCGAAGTGGGCGTCGCCGTCGAAGTCGAACTTCACCGCGCTGCGATACTGAACCCCGAGCGCAAGGTACTGCGGGATCGCTTCGAGCTGTGCGCCGACGTTCCCTCCGAACCCCCATGAGCCCGCGCCGAGCTCCGTGGACGCTTCGGCGACGCCGGTCTCTATTTTCCTTTTCAGATCGACGGTCGCACGTACCAGCTGTGCGCCCGCGCCGATGCGCAGTGGACCGAACCGGTAGGCCACGGTCGGGTTGAAGTCGTAGGTCGCGAACGCCGACTCGGTGATGAGCCTCTTGCCCGCCCAGTCCGAAGGCCATGTGAGCGTCAGCCCGAACGGCGTGAAAACGCCGACGCCGATCGACAGATCGTCGGTAATCCCGCCCGCCTCGTACGCCTGAAATGGCGGCACGACTCCGAACGAATTGCTCGTCGAGACGCCGCCCGGGCTCGTGTACCGGTACGACGGAGCGATGAGCGAATCGCCGATCTGCGCGTCGAGAATCTTGCCCTGGGCGATTCCCGCGGGATTGTAGAAGATCGACGACGAGTCATCGATCATCGCGGTCACGGCGCCGGCCATGCCGGTGCCCCTTCCCGATTGCACGTCGAGAGCAATACCGGCGCCCCTCGCCGGACGGGCGAAGACGAGGAGGGCGCCGGCCAGTGTCACCACCGCAAAGCGCATCTTCATGGGAATGGATCTCCGCTTTCGTGTGGACGATTGTTCACGGGAGGGTACCGGTCGCGAGGAACGTTGCGGCTTGCGTCTGCGCTTTGATGGTCAAAGCGACGCTCTGCGTCGTCGCCGCCGCAGGCTTGAGCAAGAAGCCATGACGTCCGGCCGGGGGCACGCTCGTCATGTCGAATTGGTCGGCCGCATCCGTGAACTCGTAACAGAAGAGCGGGGGGAGGCAGCCGAAGCCTGGCGGTGTGTTCGTGAACGATCGATTCGCCGCCGACACGAGAGCGAGGCTCGCCAGGTTCGGGATCGTTTGGTCGTCCTCGATGAATTGGATGAATGCCTTGCGATTCGCGCTGGGTGCTGTCACGCCGCCCGCGACCGTGACCGGATGGGTCACGCGCCAGCCCATGTTCGAGGGGTCCGCCGGGTCGAGGATCCACTGCGCGGTGCCGATGAACTGATCGAACGCCGGCGTGCCCGGCAGGATGCCTTGTGCGGCGAGCCCCCCGAGGAGCGCCGCCTTTTGGGCGGCGAACGACGGCGCGTTCAAGATGATCTGCGGCAAGTCGCCGCCCGGCACGTTGAGCACGACGTTCTTCGTGTCGGGCGAGACGGCGTTGAAGAGCGTTCCCAGAATGCCGCTCAGGCTCTGTCCGACGTAGCCGATGTTGGTGAGATCGAACGTTGCCATTCCGCCTGCGGCGGCGATGCGGTTCGAGAGCGATGCGGGGCCCGTGCCCCGGAGCATGTGAACGAGCTGCGCCAGGTCGATGACCTGCTGGCGGAAGTTGTCCCGTGTCGCGAAGAAGTTCGACAGACTGAAGATGTTCCAGCCGCTGATGACCGGACGCCCGCCGGCGTCGCGCTTGAAGTCGCCTCCTTCGCATTTGCCGTCGGACGCGCACGCGCCCATCTTCGCCGCCAAACAGCCGAGGTTACCGGTCGGGTCTGGGCCGGCGGCATCGCCCAGCCCCGGGCACATGATGCGTGTCGAAGGATCGCGCGCCACGCACCTGCCCACGAGCGGATCTTCGTTGCACTTCATCGTCGGCAAATCGGCGCACGCGACGTCGTCGGAGACTTGCACCGCCTGCGCCGCCCCGAAGCCGGTGCATGACGAGCGCTCGCCGTGAAAGAGCACGTCCGTCGCGATGGTCGCTTGCCCTGCGGTCGCCAGCGAGTTCGCGATCGACAGGAAATCGTTGTGGTCGCGCGTGAACCCGTGGCCGAAGATCGTAATCGGGTAGCCGCCGGCGGGCGGCGCGGCGGCCGGAACCGCGAGGGCGAATGTGACCGGCTCTGGCTGCGGGTGCAGCACGTCGAGTGTTCCACCAGGGCCGGTGACGGCGACCGGGGTCTCGAACACGCCGACGTAAAAAGCGCCGACCGCGCCGATCGGGATCGCCGGGCTCGTGGCGCCGGCCGCTGCCGTGTATTGCGCCGTCGCGTCCGCGAAGACGAGGACGCCTTGCGCGGGTGTGGGCAGCACCCCCGAGCTGCCATAGGCATAGAGCTGGTCGAGCGCCGTCGCCTCCGTTTGGGTGGTGAACGCCCATGCAAGAACGAGGTTTGCGCGCGGCACCCCCTGGGCTTCGAGCCCGTCGAGCGCCGGCTTCAACGCCGCCCGCAGCGGCTCGAGCTGTGTGGCTTGCGCGTCGGTCAGGATGTTCACCTGGGACTTGCCGTCCACGGCGATGGGGCTCTTCGAGCGCACGAGCGCAAACACCGGATTGGCGGCGATGCTCTTGCCGGCGTCATCCTTCAGGTCGCTCGTGACGAACGCGAGATAGGTCGTTCTCTCGTCGAGCGGCGCGCTGAGCTGCCACTGGAGCTGCTGCGGTGAAATCTGCGGCGCCCCGTCGGCTTGTGGGCTCGACAGGCAATTGATGCACGGACGGTACGCGGGCGCAGTCTGCTCCGCGGTCGGGGCGCTCGAGGTTAGCTTGATCAATCCGATGGCGGTCGTCGTCAACGAGCTGGCCATAGGGTCGATGTGGGCCTGCGCGACTGCATCGGTCGTCGCACCGTTTTCGCTGATCGGCGGAGCGATCGTCGAGAAGCCGTCCAGCGTGTTGAGCCCGCACGTGAGCTGCGTCGTCGTGTCGGCCGCCGCCGCGCAGTCCGCCGCCGTCAACGGCTTCAGAGTGGTGGGGTTGGGAAGCGCCACTTTGCCGCCCGCGCGAAGGACGTCGTTCGGAAACGGAATGACGCCGCTCGCAGGATCGAACGTCACCTCGCCCGCGTCGACGATCGTGAACGTCCAGAGAATGGGGATGGAACGGGCGCTCGGCAGCTGTTCGAGGGCGACGACTTTCGCGAGGAGCGGCGCGTACCCCCGGCGTATCTCTTCGAGCTGTATCGCCTTTTGCGTCTGATCTTGGAGCCTCGCCGCCGGATCCGTTTGGGTCGACGGAATCACGTCGACAGCGGGCGTGCACGACGAGGCGAGATCGGGCAATCCCGCGACCTCCCGCTGGCACGAGACCAGGGGATTCGGGCTCGAGACGAGCAGCCACGTGGGCGATCCGATCACGGGCTCGCCGCCCGGACCCGTCAGCCGTCCCGCGCCTGCGATGACGGCGACGGCGTACTGGTGGGCGCGAGTCCATCCGCCCGGGGGCGGCGCGAGGTCGATCGCGTTCGCGCTCGGGTCGAAAACCGGAGGTGGCAGCCGGCTCACCGGCATCCCGGCGGTGACGTCGAGGACGAGGAAGTTCTGCGGGACGACGGTCGCGGGGTCGGGTGGTCCGCTCAGGAAGACCTGCGCTGTCGATTCGAACGGAAATCCGGAGAGCGTGCCCAGATAGCTCTCGTTGAATTCTTTCTGCGCGTCGGAGGCGCCCGCCGGCGACGGGGCGACGATCTTCCCGTTGGTCAGCGCGAGATCGTTGGGTAGCGGAACGACGGGTGGAGCCGCCGCGGGGTCGAATTCGACGACGATGGTCGCGGCCGGCGGCGGGTTCTGCTTGATGTCGGGTGCGCAGGCTCCGACGAGCAAGAGAAACGGCACGAATCTCTTCACGAGGCGACCTCCGGGTTCTGAATCAGCGGACTCGATGTCCGAGACTACGTGCAATAGCGGCGAGTGTGGGGCTCGTATTTCGTTGCGGACTCTGCCCAACGCCGAGCGCAGACGTGCGCCGCCACCGGTCGGTGAGCAAGCCGCCCGGGCAGCTGCGACCCCAAGCAGCCGGCCGCGACAGCGGAACTCGAACGCGCGACCGCGCGCGACGCTACACTCCGCGGGGCGAGGTCGAATGGATCCGAAGACCCTTCACGCTGCGCTGGCCGGGGCTGCCGAGCGCTTCGTCTCCGACGGGATCGACGAGCGTGGAGGACTCGATCCCGTCGCTGCTCTCTACTCGGCTCGCCGCGCCGCCTACTCGCTCTTCTCCCTCCACTTGAGCGACGCCGACTGCGAGGCGCTGCGGCCTTATCTGTTCGGGCGCCCGATCCCCCGGCGCCCCGGCGACAAGCCCCTCATCTGCTTGAATCTCGTCGACGGGGCGTGGCGCCGCCCTGCAGAGCTCGTCGCGATGAAGTCGCTCGCCGACCGCCGGGTCACGCTGTTCGAGCTCGCTCGTTCGCGCGAACAAGACTGCCGCGACGCCGTCGACCGCGCGCACGCGTACTGGTCGTCGCTGGAGTGGGCGAGCGAAGGGTTGGCGTACCGCAAGCACGTCATCAAGAACCTGTCGCGCTTGCTCGAGCGCTTCTACGAAGAGTGTCTCGACGAGCTGAGGCAGCAGACCCCCAAGACGCGCCTCGAAGCGGACAAGGATTTCTGGGAGGCCAAGCGCGCCGCCGACCACCTCGAGGGAAACGCCGAAAAGGCGATGGCCGGCGAGCTCGTTCCGACGATGATCGCCGGGCAGGCCTACTGGAAAGACGCGTTCATCCCCGCCGGCGTGTGCACGGTCATCACGCCGATGAACTTCATCTACGGCATTCCAGGGATTCAGATCGTCGGCTGTTACTTGAGCGGCTCGCCGATGATCTTCAAAGGTCACCCGTTCAGCGCCATCACGAGCACCACACTCGTCAAGATGCTCCTCGCCGCCGGCGCCGATCCACGCGCGGTGCACAAGCTCGAGGGGTTCGGCGGGGATGTGTCGCCGATCGTCGCCGATGAGCGGGTGGCGGTCGTGAGCGTCACCGGAAGCGCCGAGACCGCGAAGGCTTTGCAGGCCGCGCGCGGGGTGCGCCCGGTGCGCTTCGAGGGCGGCGGCTGCAACTGGGCTTGGATCGACGACGGGCTGGCCGAAGCGGAGCTCCAACGGATCGCCGCGCGGCTCGCCTACTCCAAGCTCTCGCTGGGATCGCACAAGTGCACGAGCTTGCACGGCATCGCCGCGAGCCGGGCGACGCTCGATCGCATCGAGCCGAAGATCGTCGCCGAAATGGCCTCGTGGAAGGCCGCCGATCCGCGCGCCGCCGCACCCTCGGAGACGAAGATCGTCAGCCCGCTCATGGTCCACAAGGCGAGCACCGTGAACAGCATCCAAGAGAGCGCCCGCGCGGCGGGAGTGAAGGTGCTGCTCGAGGGCGGAAGAGTGACCACCGGCGAGTACGCCCAGCATGCCGAAGTCGTGGCGCCGGTCGTGCTCGGCCGCGTGACGCAGGCAACGCGGGTGCGAGTCGACTGGGACGGCGCCGAGCGAGAGATCGCGCTCGCGACGACAGAGTTCTTCATGCCCATTTTGGTGACGATGGAGACGCCGATTTTCGACGACTTCGTCCGCTTCTGTCTCGACGTCAATCCGCATGACCTGGCGACGAGCCTTTGGACGCGCGACGACGTCAAGCTCGCGCGCGCGCGCCGGACATTGGGCGGGATGCTCAAAGAGAACGACGGCACCGACAGCGCCCTCGAGTGGGAGGAGTTCGGAGCGAGCGGCGTCGGCGAGAGCGGGAACACGGGCGTCGGGGCCGCGGCCGCGACCATCGCCATGTTCTGTCGCAAGCAAAAGGGGCGGCACTTCGTGTTCTGACCGACCGGGCGCGCTTGAAAAGAGCAGGCGGCTCGCGTACAAGACCGCCATGTCGACCGCCGAAGAGATCGCCGCGAAAAGGTTCGACGAAGAAGACAAGCGCTGGAGCGGCCCGAAGTACATCGGCCTCGGCTTCGTCACCTTGGTGATCGCGATTTCGACCATCTACTTGATGTCGACCACCGCCGGTTGCTCGCTTCAGATCGTGCCGTAGTAGGCCTGCTGAAATAGGCGCTAAGGCCTCGCGGGCGGTGGTCCGTGGCGGCAGCGACGCGGGAAATCTCCAAGACCCGGGGGTGAACCGCCACGGTACCGGACATCCGCGAGTGCATGTCGTCGTGCGGACGTAGACCGCGGAACGAGACACGCGGGGCCGCGACAGCCGGATGGGCGATCTGCCCCATCGAGTGGCTTGTCTCGCCAACGCCGCTGACCTGCACCGGCTCGGTGGCGAAGCGGGCACCCCTCGTGCGTAGACAACAACACCTCGTCGGAAACGGTGCGAACCGGTTGACCCACATGGGCTCAGGGCTACGCTGCAATCGCTTCGAATAAAAAGGATGGCCATTATGCAATTTTCCTCGAACCGTCAAATTATGGCAATTGGGCTCACGGCGGGCGCGTGCACCCTGGGCGCGGGCCTTGCCGCGGGTGGCTGCGGTTCGTCCAGCGGCGGTTCGACCCCCGCCGCGGCGGGGGGAGGCAACGACAGCGGCTCGAGCGGCGACGCGCCCGCTGCCGTGCCGGACGGTAGCAGCTCGGGCGAGAGCGATGGCGGCGTCGCCAACGTCGACGGCAACACGACGTCTACGGCGCCTGGTTCTTGCCCGAACCCCACGGTGCCCATCGTTTTCTCGCCGATGTATTCGGCGTTCATCCCCGGAGACAACCAACACGTCTTTTCGATTCCCGCCGTTACCGAAGACGGCAACACCGCCACGTGGAGCGTCTCCGATCCGAACCAGGCAAACCTGCAGGCGCAAGCGTTCGACGGTTTGCCCGGCGTGCTCATCACCGTGACGGGGGTGGGCACAGGAAGCGACGGCGACGCAGGCACCGTCGGGCAGCTCACCGTCGTCGCCACGGAGGCGAGCGGCGAGTGCGGCTCCGCTACGCTGAGCATCACGGCCAGCACCGAGAACGATTGGCAAATCGGCAATACGCGTTACAACAACAACGTCGTCCTGATGCTGAATCGTCCCGGGGGAGGCGACGGCGGCGGGCTCGGCATGGGCGGCGGCGGGGGCGACGGCGGCGGGTTCGGCATGGGCGGCGGCGGAGGCGACGGCGGGCGGGTGATCCCGGACGGAGGCTTCAGGATGATGGGTGGCGGGCTATTTGGCGATGGAGGGAGCTACTACGAGCTGGACGGGGGCACCGCCTGTACGAGCTGCCATGGACCGACGGCGACGGGCGGCCCGTATCGCAATGTCTCCCACTCGCCGGAGCAGACGGGTGGCTTCAGCGACACCGATCTCATTAACATTTTCACGATGGGTGTTTTGCCAGACGGGGGCTACTTCGATCCGTCCGTGATCACGCCCATGTGCGACGGCGGACCGAGCTCGACCTGCTACCAGACCGCGTATCGGACCTGGCATTCCTTCCACCAGTGGACCGACATCACGTCCGATCAGTACCCGGGCATCATTGTCTATCTTCGTTCGCTGACCCCGGTGTCGCAAAATGGCATGTCGAACTTCGGTGGTCGCCCGGGTCGCCGCGGCGACGGCGGGATGGGGATGTTCGGCCGGGGCGCCGCCGATGCAGCCGCGGAGTAATTTGCCGCGCGAGTGACCGATGAAACGAGTCGCAATCGCATTCCTCGGATTGCTGGCCGCGTGCGGGGGACGCGTCGCGAAAGACGTGGAGGACGGGTCCGGCGGACCGTCCTCCCCTTCATCGGTCGATTCCGGTACCGAGGCATCCGATCTCGACGCGGCCGATCTTGTCGATGCCCCTTCCGATGGGGACGCGGAGGCGGCGGCTGCGGTCGATGCCGCCGACGCCGGCCCGGATCCGTGTGCCGACGCCGGCGTGCCCCCGTCGACGCTCGAATGCACGGGCCTCTATGCCGACTTTGCGACGCAGACGATCTCGCCCGCGGCGCAGCCGTATTCGCCGGCGGTTCCCCTCTGGTCCGACGGCGCCGCGAAGGAGCGCTGGATCGAGCTTCCACCAGGCACGCAGATCGACGTCAGCAATCCAAACGAATGGACCTTCCCAGTCGGGACGAAGCTATTCAAGCAGTTTACGGTGGGCGGCCGGCGCGTCGAAACGCGCCTATTCCAAAAGGCCGGAGCCAATCGGTGGGTGCGCGCGACGTACGCTTGGACCGCGGACCAAACGGCGACGACGATCTCGTACGGCGAAACGGTCCCGGTGGACGCCGATGGTGGCAACTGGGTGATTCCGACGCCCCAGGACTGCGATTCGTGCCACGGGGGCAGATTGGATCGCATCCTCGGCTTCGAAGAGGTTTCGCTGGGTTTGGCGGGCGCGACGGGGCTCACCCTGTCTCAGCTGGTGGCGCAAGGTCTCGTCACCCCTGCTCCGGCCCAGGTGAGATTGACGATTGGCGACGACGGCACAGGGCTCGCGGCTCCCGCGCTCGCGTGGCTGCACGTCAACTGCGGAGTGACCTGTCACAATTCGAACGAGAATGCGCAGGCTTATGGCGCGAAGATGGTATTGCGGCTCGATCCCGCCTCGCTCGACGGCTCGGCCGCGACTTCGGGGTGGCAGCCGTTGACCACGACGATCGGCGTTCCGTGCGTCTCGGGGAGCGTCGCGGGAGAGCCGCGCATTTTGCCCGGCGATCCCGCGGCGAGCGCGATCGTGCAGCTTATCAGCATGCGCGGCGCGCTGCAGATGCCGCCCATCGCGTCGCGGGTGGTCGACTCCGCGGACGTCGCCCAGGTGGTGGCTTGGATACAGCACATGCCTTCCCCGATAAGCGCTCTAGATGCGGGCCCCGTGGACGGGGCGAGCGGCGATTCCTCGGTCCAAAGCCGAAGCGATGGAGCGGTGGCCGACGCGGTCGTCGCGGACCAGTCGATTCCCGCGGAAGCGGGATCAGGTGTCCTCGCGGATGCAACTGTCGGCCAAGACGCGACCCTGGCGGATTCAGGCGACGACGGCGGCGCTCCCAACGACGCTCCGAGCGTGCCGGATGACGCCGCGGGTCACGACTGACGACCTCGTGCCCCGGCGGGACGGGCAGGGTCATCGCGCACGCACCATGTGCACGTGCGGGATCCCGTCCTCGACGTACGGCTCTCCGACCGGCCCGAAGCCGAAGGCCCGGTAGAACGCTTCGAGATGGGACTGTGCGGCAATCCTGACGGGCCCGGGAGTATGAGATTCGATCCAGCCCAGCGCCCTTGCAACGAGCGCCCGGCCCAGTCCCGAGCCCCGTGCAGACGAGGCGGTAGCCAGTCGCCCGAACGACGCCTCAGGAAAGGTCACGCCGGGGCCGAAGACCCGCACGCACCCTTCCAGGGCCGCGTCCCGGCGCGCGTCCGTGAGCACGTGCACCGCAAGCAGGTCGTGGTCGTCGATGTCTTGAAAAGCGCACGCCTGCTCGACGACGAAGATCGCCGATCGGAGCTGAAGGATGCGATAGACTTCGAGCGGCGTTAGCTCGTGGAATGCCTTGGCGTGCAAGGTTGTCATGGGGGCGCGCCCGAGGATAGCTTTCGTCGGGGCACGATTCATGACCTGGCCCTATTTGGCACCAAGACTGCCAAGTTCGTCACGGGTCCCGCCAAGCCCCAAGCCCGTCCAAGGCTCTTTTTGCCCACTCTCGCACAAGTGGGTACTCGCTCGAGAGCTCGCGCTCGATGAGCGGCGCCGCATCGGTTGCGCCCGCCTCGCCCAGGGTGGCGATCGCGACGACGCGCTCGTGGGGCTTTCCGAGCTCGAGGGTCGCGCGCATCACGTTTGCGTCCAGCCCGCCGTAGAGCTCCTCGAGCCGCTGGCGTGGGTAACGGACCGGCCACCACGCCTCCATCGCGCCGACCAAGTCACGGACGCTTCGGTCGGCGTGACAGAGCGCGCACTCGAGCGGTCGATCCCCGAGCACGCGCGCAGAGTCCGTCGGCGAGCCGATGCGGTGGTAGCGCGTCAGCGTCCCGCCGAGTCCCATGTTCTTGCGCGGCATATGGCACGACACGCACGCCGCGCCGGCGCCGTCCGGGTCGTGATGCGCGTGCGCGCGCAGGCGAGCGCGGTCGCCCAGTGCGCTGTGGCACGCCGTGCAGGTCGTGTTGCCGACCGGCGTGGCGAGGAGGCGCAGCTTCTCGCTGTCGCCCGAGCCGTGCGGGTCGTGGCAGGTCGTGCACGACATGGCCGAGGCGCATGCCCCGAGGAGAAAGTCGCGCGCTTCACCCGAGTTGATATGGCTGCCGCCGGCGGTGGCATCGCGCCGCCCCCCCTCCCACGTGAACGGGTAGCCTGAGAAGAGCACTTGATGGCATCGCGCGCACACGCGGTTGATTCCCTGCGCCGTGCCGCCCGGAAGCCCGACGTCGAGCCAGGGAGCGACGGGGACGAACGACGTGTGGAGTCCCGGAGCGCGAGCATGCTCTCGCGCGCCGCCGTGGCACGCCTCGCAGCCGATCCCGACTTCCACGAGCGTTCGGCCATCGAACCCCGCTCGAACGACGTCCACGGCGTGATGCGCCGTCTCGCGAGCGTCGTCCTCGCGATCGAGCGGCTGCCCTCCGAGTAGCGCGGTCTCTTGGTCCACCGCCCGGGCGAACGCATGCCCGTCGGTCACGCGAATGTGCGCCCGCCGACCGGCCGGCAGCCATGGATCGACGGTCTCCCCCTGGAACGCGCGCGCTTCGGGGCCGGCGATCGCGCCGAGCAGGCGGTCAACTTCGGGGACGGTGTTGTGACAGAACACGCAGGTTCGATTCCAAACGGGGCCGGCGGTCAATGTCTCGCGCTCGTGCACCATCACCGAGTAGCCCTTGTAGCGAAGGGCTCCGGTCGCGAAGACGAACGACACGGGGAGCACGACTTCGTCGAGCGGCGAGCCGCGCTCGCCGCTCTTCACGTCCACGCCGGCGAAGTCCTCGCGTGTTCGTCCCCCGATGACGCGGGTGACGCGAAAGGTCCTCGCCACGCCGCCCGCGGGCTCGACCCGGATGAACCGGTCTTCGCCGTGCTTCTCCAGCACGGCGGTATCCCCCTTGAAGTGCCACGCGGTGCCGTCGAACGGGGCACGCACGTCGGCGCCGCGCGCGTCGCGCGTCATCCGATGCATGGGCGACTTCTCCCAGGCCGCGGCGATTTCCGCGTGGCAAAGTGCGCACGCCGCTGAGCCCGCGTAGTCCTCACGCGTCACGTTGCTGTGCACAGTGGACCCCCGCGGCGTCGATGGCCCAGGGACGGCTGACGATAACCGCACGTCGCGCGAGCGAGTCGGTCCGCCGCAGCCGGCGACGAAGCACGTCGCGAGGAGCGCCAGGCTCACGATGGGCGGACGGGATCCGACGTTCGTCCGTACCGTGTACCACGCGACGCGCGCCAACCGGACTCGCCCGCGCGCCCGAGCGCGAGCAAGCGTCCGCGCGCCCGCCGTGCCCGCTATCCCCCTTCCGCGAGCCCCGCCGTTGTGGCAGGGGGCCGCAGGCGTGTCGTTCTCGCCGTCGCCTGAGGCGCTGCGCTGGTCCAGCCGTTGCGAGGGATCAGCCGTCATGCGCCTACCGTCGTCACTCAAGTTGGTCGTCGCGACGTGGATTGCGGCGCTCTTCGGCGCGCTGGCGGGTCGTGCGCTTGCGGAGGCGTCGAGGGCGACGCCCCGAGGCGCGCACGCCACGGTTGCGGCCGGCCGGATCGACCGGGACTAACGCTCGCGCTGCGACCGGGCATGGCCGCTGCCTTACTGGAAGGCAAACGCGCGAACCAGCGCGCAAAGGGAGGATTCGATGAAACGCATCATTCTATTGGGTATTGGCGCCGTGTGTGTCCCGTCTCTCATTCTCTTGGGCTACAGCGCCCGAAGCGCCGCAAGGGGCTACGACGGCGGCGTCGCCAGCGCGGCCGGCTACGACGGTGGCTTGAGCACCACGTCCCCCGGCTACGAGGCCGGGGTGAACCGCGCACAGGCTGCCGCGGACACCGACTCGAGCTCCAAGCAGAGCCCCACCGCGAGCTCGAACGGAGCCGCGTGGGAAGGTGGCATGAGCAGCCGCTAAGCCGTCGCGCAATCCGAAAGGTCGAGGGGAGCAAAAGGGGCTCCCCTCGAGCGCGATTCAGAAGCTCACCGCAGCCGTCGCGCGGAAGAACGCTCCGCGCATCGTCAACGTTCCGAGGTCCACTCCGCTCGCGAGGCGAGGATCTCCGGACGCGAGGTCGGTCGCAAGAGCGAGCCGCTGGCCGACGATCCAGCCGTAGCCACCGTCCGCTTGCAGCCAGATACGGGGCGCGAGCTCCGAGACGTCTTTACGTGCCCACACGGGATAGGCGTACCCTGCGCTGATGTCGGTCGCGAAAAGCCACCGGCTCTTGGTCAGCGGTGCCGCACAACCTTCCAGGGAGGCGGTTTGCGCGCAAATGGCCGTCGGGTCGTTGACCTCCGCGTTCTCCACCGCGATCCCCGGCGCAGCGCGCACGAAGGCGTAGCCCCACCCACCGAAATGCATCCGCCCCTCGAGCGGCACCACGATCCGGTGCACTTCGAGCGATGTGACGTCTCCGCGTGCCGTGGCGCCCGACTTTCCGTAGTCCCAGCCGATTCCGGGCGCGAACGAAAACCGCCCGCGTGCAACGATGGTTCGCGAGGCGACCATCGATACTTGGCCGAAGTAGTCTTGTGTCGAGAACGGATTGAGCCCGGCGTCGGTGATGAAGTTGCCCCGGTACCCCAACTCGAAGCGCCACATCTCTTTTAGGCGATCGACTCCGCGCGCGGGCTCGATCGTTTCAGGGAATGGTAGCGACGCGCGGGGCTCTTGCGCCTGCGCCGCTTGCGCCGCCAGGACAATCGAAGACACGGCGAGGATGGTTGTGCGAAGTTTCACGGCCCCTCCAAGAGCAGCGCGGGGACAATGCGCGCCGTCGCGGTGTCGGGATTGAGCGCGTCGAAGACCGTTGCCCCGACGGTCCCCTGGTTGTGAATCGCGATGAGCGACCGGCCGCCGTCGCCGCCGCCGGATGCGGGTGGCCGCGCCACGTCGTAGACCGCGTCGATCGCCTTGTCCGTCGTCAATGGCACGGGGTTCAGCGCGTCGGGACCGCCGAAATCGAGCTTCGCCAGGTCGGTCCCCCCCTGCGCGAACGCCCACATGCGCAAGCCGTCGGGCGCGATCGCCAGCGTGGCTTTGCCCATCGTCTGCAGCGGCGAGGCCGTGCGCTTGAGCAGGTCGAGCACGAGAAAGCCGTTCGCGTTGCTCGCGTCTGCCGTTTCCAGCACTTTGAGCTGGGCCTGCTTGGTCACTTCGTCGACGGTCTGCACCTGCTGGGTGATCGGGAGCACTTCGATGCTGTGGTAGGGCTGGCCGACGGTGTTCCCCAGAGCCCAGAGGGCGACCCCGGACGCCGAGCCGCTCCAGAGCATCGCCACGTCGGTTCCCGTTGCGCTCCCGACGACGTTGGTCACGAGCGAGAGCCTGGAATAGGGCGCCGGCAGCGCGACCTGCGTCGTGATGCTCGTGTCGGCGTCGACGAGCACGGCGCTCGTCAGGCTGGGGACGAGCGCTGCGACGCGCAGCACGTCCTGGTCGGCGCGCACGAACGCGATGTCCGTCGGCGTGCCTCCCACGTCGACCACGTTGATGATGGGCGTGAAGTCGTTCGTGTCGGACGCGCCGAGCGTGAACGTGAACACGTTCCGGTTGTTCATCGCTCGCAAGGCGATGCGCGGAGGGCCGGGCACGGCCTTCGCGTTGGTCGGATCGAAGCCGCTGTCGACGACGGCGCCCGCGGGCGTGACCTGCTGCGCGTTGGTGCCGCTCGTGAGCGACACCGTCACGTCCGACGAAGGATGGTCGAGCTCGAGGAGCGTCACGTCGATGTCGGTCTCGACGATCAGCAGCCGCCCGTTCCCCGTCACTTTGGGGAGATTCATCTCCGGCGTGAACGTGAGTCGTTGCGGTGTCCCGCCTTGGCTCCGGATCGTGTGCGATATCGGGTTCGTCATCGACGGTGGCTTCGTCAGATCGAAGATGACGATCTCGTTCGCGTTCTGAACGAACGACGCCGGGGCGCCAGGCCCCGTGTACGCAACGGCCCAGTCGCCGAGCGGATCAATCGCCAGGTTCGGGAGCGCGACGGTCGTTGGGTACATCTTCGACTGGGCCGTGAAGCTCGACGCGTCGACGACGGTGAGCGAGGGGTACTGGTCCTTTGCGGTGCGCCGCGGTGTATCGCCGGCCGACAGCACGAAGAGTCGCGAGCCGTCGGGCGAGATCGCGGTCGCCTGGCCGATGACGTTGTGCCCGACCGGGATCGCGTGCGTCGACAGTTGCTGGTTGGCCAGCGCGGTGACGAGCACGACGCGGTGATCCACGTCGTCGACGAGCGCAACGCCGTTGGCGAGGCCGAACGAGCCCCCTCCCGCGGCGACGCTCGTGTCCCAGTACGGCGACCGACTGCCGCACGCGCTGACCGCGCAGGCAACGGCTACGGCGGTGAGAACGGTTCGCGGATTCGTCATTGGTCGCTCCCTTGGACGACGCGCGCGCTCAGCTCGAAGCCGGTGATCGTGCGCGCCGCCCCCCCGGCAAGGTCGATGAACGTGATGCGGCCGTCCGCATAGTTTTGTGCGACGAAGCCGTTGCCCGCGGCCGCCGCGATCCCCACCGCCGTCGGCGGGCTCGGAAGCGTGTAGTCGCGCACTTCGAGGGAAGGCATCATGACGAGCTCGACCCCGAAGATCGACTTCTGGTCGCTCACCATCACGAGCGCGCGGTCGCTCGTCGGAGCCAGGGCGACCGCGATCGGCGGCGCGGTGAGCGACACGATCTTCGCCGGCAGGTCCTGCGCGATCGGTACGACGCTGAACGCCCCCATCACCGCCGAGCCGGGCGCCGGCGTGATGCTGTGCAAGACGATCGCGTTCTGCGCGTCGCTGGTCGGGAACACGGCGAACACTGGGGCGTGCAGAACGATGGTCCGCACGCTCAGGGTCGGCGCGAGCGTGAGGACGGTCAGCCGCTCGACGGGCGCGGCGGTCGTGAAGAGGAGCACGCTGGTCTGCTTGGTCGCCTGGTTCTGGGCCACGATGGCGCGCCCGATGATCTCGCCGGAAACCGTCGTCAGCGTCAGCGAGCTCGGATCGTTTGCGATTCCCGGCAGGGGCAGCCTCGCGACCGCCGCCATTCCACGGAGCACGGCGATGGCGAACGTTCCGTCGGGGGACACCGTCAGATCTGTGGGCGCCTCCGGCAGGGCGACGCGGGTCGGGGTTCCGTCCTTGAGCGAGATGACGCTGATCGCAGCCACGCCATTCTGACGCACGAGGGCGAACGATCCGTCGGGGGTGAACGATACGTCGGGCATCCCGCCGGTCGGGCCCTGCGGCGCGGGCAGCATGGCGGTGCCCGCGTCGCCGGCGGTCGGCGGGGCAGACGCCTCCTTCGCGATCGCGTCGGACACGGGCGCATCGGTCATGGCCGCGTCGGTCGTGGACGCCTCTGGAGCCAACGCTTCGGGCGCGGAGGCTTCGGGTGCGGAGGCGTCGGCGATGGCGATGGGCGCCGAAAGCGCGAAGTTCTGCGTGACCGCGGGCTCCTGTCCGCCGAGCAGATCGATCACCGAGATTCCGTCTTGGGTGACCGCGAACGCGCGCGTCTCGTCCTGCGAGAAGACCACCTGGGAGGGCCGATACCCGACCGCGAGGATCGTAGGCGGCCGGGGGCTCGCGGTCGCGAGATCGAGCACGGCCAGGTCTTGGAAGCCCTGGGTCGGATCGACGTTCGCGATGCGCGTCGCGTCCGTCCAGGCGATCGCCCACCGTCCGCTCGCCGACATCGCCCACGTGTTCGCGTCGGCGGTCGACGGGAACGTCGTGGCCGAGGGCGCGCCGCCCGCCGTGTCGTTGCGAAGGAGGGTGGCGTTCTGCGACCGGACATTGATGACGATGGCCGCTTCGCTCTTCGACGTGGGATCGGGGTTGGGCACGCCCGCGAGATACGTGGGGCCGTCGCCCGCCTGCACCGTTTGCACGACGAACGACGTGGCGTCGACGTAGGCGACGCGCCCGCTCGTCGGATTCGCGGTCCACACGATCTTTCCGGTAGCGACCGGCGACTGGTAGTCGGTTTCGGCTTTCACCTCGGGCGGCAAGGCGGGGATGCCGGCGGCGGTCTCCCCAGCGGACGCGTCGCTGTCAGCGTTCGAGCCCGTGCCGCCGCCGTTGCCGGCGGCACCCCCCCCGAAGCCGGTGCCGGCGGCTCCGCCATTGTCGCTGGCGCTGGTGGGGAAAGATCCCGAGCTGCACCCACCGGCAGCCAGCGCCAACACGACCGCCAGTCCGCCCACCCGGTTCAATGCGTTCATGGCAATCCCCCGTCTACGCAAACGCTCGGCCAACGAGACTAGCGCGAAGAAATGGCCCGTGGTGGCTGAAAAACCGCGACATCGGTGTCGCGGGCTGGCTCACGCTGGCATCGCTACGCCCGCCCCAATCGGTAGGATCGCTCGTAGCCGGAATCCACGTTGCGAATGAGGACATCGACGATTCCGTTCTCGTCGAGGGAGTATTGCTCGAAGATCCGCGGCCCTTCGTCGAAGCGTCGTTCGACCGGGACGGAAGCGAGATCGTCCGCCCGGCTGAGGGTCGGGTCGAACGGGAAGTACACGTCTCCGAAGAGCGCCATATCGCCGCGGGGCCGCCCGCCTTCGTCGACCGCGCTGCACTCGAAGAACCGAAAGTGGCCCACGTTGTGCGCTGCGCGATAGAGGCGCGTGCTCATGAACGGACCGCCGGCGGCCGGCGGCAGCTCGGTCTCCGGCGCGAAGATGGGGTCGAAGGTGATCTCGCGACCGGCCGCGCCCTCGCGGAACACACCGAACGTGCGGGCGTACCGATCGACGACCTCCAACCCCGCGGCGCCATCGGCGGCGATCGAGAGGCCGATGGCCACGGCCGCCGACGGGTACGGCGACCGGTGAACGCGCCGTCCGAACCGCTGGCGCAAGGCGCGCGCGATGATCGGCAGCTCGCTCGCCCCGCCGACCACGTAGAGCCCGGCGATCTCGGCGAGCCCCCCGGAGGAGTCGTCGTCGGCACGCGACATCAGCGGCGCCATGGCGTCGATCGATCGTTCGACGAGCGGCATGCACGCGTCGTAAAAGTCGCTCACCGCCACGGTGATCTCCGGGTGCGGCGTGTTTTTCCCGAGGGCCGCCTCGAGATCGAGCGTGATCTTGCGCGACGTCGGGCGGAGCCCCTCTTTGGCCGCGCGGCACTGGTCGAGGAGATGCTCCGCGGCTCTCGCCGGGAGGGCGCTCCGCTCGAGACCTGCGCGTGCGAGGACCACGGACGCGAGTGCGTCGTCGAAGTCGTCGCCTCCGAGTTGGGCGACGCCGGCGGTCGCGAGCACGTCGTGGCGACGGCCGGTCATTCGCACGACGGACGCGTCGAAGGTGCCGCCGCCGAGGTCGTAGACGACGACCTGATCGCGGCGCGACGAGATCGTGTCGCGGTGCCGGTGCGTGTACTCGAACCCCGCCGCCGATGGCTCGTTGAGCATTGCCGTGACGTGGAAACCCGCGCGACGGAACGCGTCGAGCGTCATGAATCGCTGCGCGCCGAACGAATTCGCCGGCACAGCGATCGCCGCGTCGAGCTCACGGCTGCGCGCGAGGGAACGCCGGACGTCGGAGCAGTCGACGAGCGCTCCTCTCACGTACGCGAGAAACCGCACCAGGAGATCCCCGAGCGGCAGAACGGTGCTGCCGACCGCGACGGTCTGCGAGGGCCCCGCGTCCGGACGGGAAAGCAGTCGCTTGAACGAGCGTACGACCGTGAACGACGCGTCATCGGCGACGGCGGCCGCGTCGAACCCGAACCGAAGCTCGCCGTCGCGTTCCGCCACGATCGACGGGATCCACTCCGCGGCGTCGCCCGCGAGGTCGGCGAACCCCACCACCGGGTGGTTGCCGCGATCAGAGCAAGCGACCACCGTGCGGGTCGTTCCGAAATCGATACCGAGACGCACGACGGCGATCCTGTCACCGCCCGGACGAACAAGCCAGTTTCGCGCAAGCGGAGCCGTATGGCGCCCGGGCCGCTCAGGAGATAGAAAGGCCGGTCAGCGCACGCCAGCGCAAGCCATCGCAAAGAAAGGAGCGCAAGAAACTTCGATGAAACATCCGGACTTCGATCCCAATTACGTCTTCAGCCACCACACCCAGACGCCCGAAAAGATCGTCCACCACGACGCGGTTCACGAGGGCGCCAAGCGGTTCGCGGAAATCATCCTCTCGCACACGCCGCCGTCGCGCGACCAGACCGCCGCGCTGCTCTTGCTCCGCGAGGCCGCGATGATGGCCAACGCGGCGATCGCGCTCGACGGCCGCTTGAAGTAGGCCCGGGACGGTCCTGCGCCGCCTCCGCCAGCTGCGCCTCCCGATGTGTCGCGGGAAAGATGACGCGACCCGGTGAGCCGCCGCGTGTCGCTCGCGCAGCTGTAGGAGACGGAGAAAGTTGCACCCGTGGCGGACGCCGGGGAAAACGGCGGGCGGCGCGGCTGCACGCTCCTATACTGGTGGGAGCTCGAAAAGAGGGACGTCAACGTGGCGGCATTTGTCGGTTGCAGGAGTATTGCGCGGGGGTTTCCAGCGGCTCGCCATGCGGTGTAGGCGAAGTCGCCGGGCTAGCGTCGGGGCGATCCCGCTTCTGGGCGCGCTCGCAACGGTCGCCTTCGGCGGCGGCCCCGGCGTAGGGTGCGCGCAGCCCGGGCACCATGGTGACGTGCCCGGCGACGACGGGGGCGGCGCCGGTGGTGGGTCGGGCGGAGGCAGTGGGAGCGGCAGCGGGGGTGGCTCGGGGAGCAGCGGCGGTGGGGCGGTCGATGCAGGCCAGGCGCTGGCGCCCCCTTGTCCCACCGTCGGCCTGGGCACGTCCGTCTTCAACGCGGCGTGCAACGCCGGTGCGCCCACCGTCAATTGGTCGCCGATGCGACGCATCTCGCGCGCCGAATACAACAATATGGTGCGCGACCTCTTGGGCGATTCGACGCAGCCGGCCGGTAAGTTCGTTTCCGAATCCCCGCTGGCCATCGGCGTGAACTTCCTGGCCAACACGTGCACGGGCGTCGGCGCGAGCGATACGTACATCCCCCAGCAGTACCTCGAAGCGGCCGAGGCGCTGGCGCAGGCTGCCGTCGCCGACACCAATTCGCTGAGCAACTTGCTCGCACGAAGCGGCGTCAACGCGGCTTGCGCGACGCAAGGCGACGCGTGTGCCCAGGCGTTCGTTAGCGCGTTCGCCAACCGGGCGTTCCGCGGCCAATTCGACGCTACCGAGGGGACGAGCCTCTTCAAGAACGTGTACTCGCCCATCCAGACGCAATTCGACTTCGCGACGGGGATCCAAGCTGTGATCACGTCGGTGCTGACATCACCGCGGTTTCTGTACGTGCTCGAGTTCGGCCAGACGAACGCCAGCGGCAAGGTCGTCGCGCTCTCGCCGTACGAGCTGGCCACGCGGTTGTCGCTGTTCTTGTGGCGTTCCCTGCCCGACGACCCGCTGTTGCAGGCGGCGGCGAACAACCAGCTTTCCACGCCCGATCAGATCAGGGCGCAGGCGGTTCGCATGCTCACGGTGAAGGACCCCACCGGTCACATCGAGGCGCAGGGCGCGCTCGACGACTTCGTGACCCAATGGATGGAGCTCGAGAACGCGGGATCAATCACGCGGGACAGCCAGTACAAGGCGTGGAACGGGGCTACAGGCCTCTCGAGCGAGCTCCGTGGCGAAACGCTGGCGACGTTCCACTCGACGGTTCTGCAAGATAACGGCTCGCTCACCGCGCTCCTGACATCGCCTCAGTCGTACGTGAACAACGACGTGATGACCTTTTACACGACGCCTCCGGCGAGCATGCTGTCGGTGCAAGGCTGCACGGACACCTCGATCGAGGGGGCGTGCTTCAAGAAACAGATGGTCAACAGCGCGTCGAACCCTCGTGCCGGCATCCTGACGCAGCCGATCGTCCTGGCGGCGCAATCCCACACGACGTTCCCGTCGCCGACCCTACGCGGAAAGCTCGTTCGCGAGCAGCTCCTCTGCGATCCGGTGTATCCGCCTCCGGCCGGGTTGAATATTCCCCCGCCACCGACGAGCGTCGCAGCCAATCAGACGATCAAGGACAAGTATGCCGCGCACGAACAGGTCAACACCGTGTGCAGCGGTTGCCATTCGATGATGGACAAGATCGGGGACGGATTTGGCGTCTACGACGCCACGGGGATTTATCAGACGACGGAGGTGGACGGTCAAACCGGCGGCCCCTTCTCGTCGATCGATCCGTCCGGCTTGGTTCAAAGCGGGGGAACGGGCGAGTTCACGACCTCGTTCACCGGTCCGGTCGACTTGATCACCAAGCTCGCGAATGCACCCCAGGTGCAGCAGTGCTTCGCTTTGCAAGAGTTCCGGTACGCACTCAGCAGAGTCGAGAACCCAGTGGACGCGTGCTCGCTGAAACAGATCGAGCAGGCCTTTTCGTCCAGCCAGCTCAACATCCAACAGCTGCTGCTCGCGATCGTGCAGAGCGATGCATTCCGGTATCGCACCGTCGAGAATCCGGGGAGCGCTTGCCAATGAACCGAACGAAGGTCGACCGGCGGCGCTTCTTGAAGGCGGTGGGGGCGACGGCGCTCACCTACCCGTTCTTGCGCGCCCTTCCGAGCTTTGCGCAGCAGGCGACCGCGCCGCAATATCTGGTGCTCGTCTTCACCCCTTGCGGGGTGGTTCGTTACTTGTGGGGCGCGCAGGGCGCTCCAAGAGGGGGAACCGGCATCATCACGAGCCCATTGACCGGCGCGTCCGGAGCGGGCGCGTTTCGCCAGACGCTCGCGCCGCTCGCCACTGGGCCGACATTGTCCGATTTGAAGTCGGGTCTCACGTCGGTGAATGACCTGACGAGTCAAGTGATCCTGCTGGACGGACTCAACGCGGCCACCGCGGACGGGTCGCACGAGGCGGGGATGGCTGCACTGTGGACCGGCATTCTCAACTCGGGACCCGGAAACGGAGTGGCCGGCAAAGGCTTGAGCATCGACCAGGCGATCGCGCAGCAGCTCAAGTCAGGTCGACCGTTCGACTCGATTCCCCTGATGGTCCGCGGGGCGGGCGATTTCCCCGAGCGCTCCGTGAAAACACGCATGCTCTACAATGCGACCGATTTTGTCGATCCATACGACGACCCCGTCGTGGCGCGGAGCACGATCTTTCCAGGCGCTGCGACGACGGACGCGGGCACTTCCGGGCCAGACAAGAAATCCGCCATCCGCCAGGTCATCTTCAGTCAACTCAACACCGAGATGACGGCGATTCAGGGGAGACTCTGCACCGAAGACCGTACGCAGCTTCAGAATATCCAGGCGGCATGGAACGAGCTCGATCAGCAACTCGCCACGGCCAAGAAGGCTGCGGCCTCGTGCACGCCCCCAGGCGCGCTCTCGGGCGCGCTCGATTTCCCCGCCGCTGCGAAGGCCCAGATGGACTTGCTCGCGCTGGCGCTGGCTTGCGATCTCACTCGTGTAATCACGCTTCAGTTCTCGACGGCCACGAGTAACGTCACCCACACTTGGATCGACCCGACCGACACGGGCACGCATCACCAGCACTCGCACTCAGGTCCGGCATATCTCGGGGCCTTCGGGCCCGACTTCTACAACACGGCCACGTACAATCCGCCGGGGCCGCCGTCCTACGATCCCCAGCTCGCCAAGGTCGACCTCTGGTACACGAACCAGATCGCGTATCTGGCCCAAAAGCTGAACAACCTGCAAACCGCGAGCGGGGCCAATCTATTGGCGCAATCGGTGATTTGCTGGGGAAGTGAGCTGGACCAAGGCCAGCCCCACAACCACGACGATACGCCCTTCGTCCTCATTGGTGGCGGGGGGGGTAAGTTGAACCCCGGGCAGCTTGTGATGTTTCCGCTGAACCTTGCGTATGGTTCTGGCAATACCGACCCCACGGGCAATCGGTTCCACAACGACCTTCTCATCACGCTCGCTCAAGTGATGGGGGTATCCATGAGCACCTTCGGCACGCCGACGGGCACGCCGTCACGCTACACAGGCAAGACGCTTACCTTGTGCGCTGGCCCGCTCACGCAGATCCTCAAGTCTTAGCGCAAAGTCTTAGCGCACCAATGCGTACACGAAACCTGGGGGAGTTTCGCGTTGCATCCTCCCGCCTCGAGGGGTACCAAGTTTCTTGACGACCGGGCGGCAATTGCGCGCATCGGAGCTTGAAGAGGGGCCAAGCGGCCCTGTCGTCCCCCTGGTTACCGTGGGGGCGAAGGGGACATGCCGACACGTGGAGGAGGGAAAGTGGCAGGCGACGGAGCACCCAGGGATGAACAGTCGGACCGCGTGTCCGACCGGTTCGAAACCTCGCGCAAGTCTGTCCTCTTGGTGGACGACGACTTGCCCTTTGCCCGCGCCGTCGTTCGCGTGCTCAACGCGTCGGGCTTCGAAGTCACGACGGTCCACAACGGCGCCGCGGCGGCCGAGGCCGTCGCGACTCGTCCGTTCGGGGCGATCGTGAGCGACATCCGGATGCCCGAAATGTCCGGGGTGGAGCTCCTCGGCCACGTTCGGAAGCACGACCTCGACGTTCCGGTCATCCTCTTGACGGCCGCGCCGACGATCGAGACCGCAATGGAAGCGGTATCGCTCGGCGCCCTGCAATACTTCGCAAAACCGATATCGAACCAGGTGCTGGTCGACGCCGTCGAGCGCGCCTGCCAGCTCCATCGGGTCGCGCGGATGAAGCGCGCCGCGTTGAAGCTCCTCGGTCAGGACGACGGGCTGGCGGGCGACCGCGCCGGGCTCCAGTCGTGCTTCGACCGCGCGATCCAGACGACTTCGCTGGTCTTTCAGCCCATCGTGGACGTCGACCGCCGTCGCGTCTTTGGTTACGAAGCCCTCCTGCGCTCGGAAGAGCCGTCGTTGCCGCACCCCGGCGCGATCCTCGGAGCAGCGGAAAGGCTTGGGAGAGTGGCTGAGCTGGGAGGCCACATTCGCGCCCTGGCGGCGAGCGGGTTCGAACGAGCGCGCCCCGACGAGATTCTCTTCGTCAATCTGCACGCCCACGATCTACTTGACCCCGGCCTCTACCGCGCGGACGCCCCGCTCAGCAAGATCGCCGAGCGGGTCGTTCTGGAGATCACCGAGCGGGCCGCGATCGAAGACGTGTGTGACGTCAAAGCAAACGTGAGCCAGCTTCGGTCGTTGGGGTTTCGCATCGCCATCGACGACCTCGGCGCTGGCTACGCCGGTTTGTCGAGCTTCGCGGCGCTCGAGCCGGACATCGTCAAGCTCGATATGTCGCTCGTTCGAAACGTTCACAACTCGGCCATCCGCCAGCGGGTGGTCAGGTCGATGGCGTCGCTTTGCAAAGACATGGGGATGGCGGTTGTCGCGGAGGGCATCGAAGTCGAAGAGGAGAGAGACATGGTGCACGGCTTCGGATGCACCCTGCTCCAGGGCTACTTCTACGCAAGGCCCGGCCCCCCGTTTCCTCAACCCAACAATCTATAAAAGGGTGGTAGACCAGCAGAGCGTAGACAAAGCCCGGCCAACGATTCGGGCGTGCAGCCGACTATCGATCCCCGCTACCACTTCGCGCGCTTCGCCATCCCCAGCGCCACGTCCGTCCAGAACTCCCCCGCCTTGGGGCCGCCGTTGCAGGTCCCATCGGACTCGCCCGGGGGCTTGACCCAGAAGAACGCGTCCGCGAGCGGGTCACCGGTGTTCGTCGTCGGAGCGGGGCCGAGCGCGCGGCCCTCGGGGTTGCACCACTGGGCGTCGGTCGTGGGCCCGTTGCCGTTGCGACTGGTGTCGATGATGAAGTGCTTGCCGCCCGTCGCCGCCGAGATTGCGCGGCCGTACGCGATGTTCTCGTCGGTGGTGACGTAGTTCGAGACGTTGAGCGAGAACCCGTCGGCATTGGCGATTCCTGCGGCGACGAGGCGTTTGGCCATTTCCGGCGCGGGAATCCACTTGGCATGACCGGCATCCAAATAGACCGAGATCCCCGCCGTCGCCGACAGGGCGTCGATCGCCTCTTTCAGGAGGCCGAGCCGGACCTGCTGATCGGCGGGCGAGAGGCATGTCGTCAACTGGCCCAGCGCGTCCGGCTCGAGCACCACGATCATGCGGAACGGCCCGGCAGCCTTCGCGAATTCGTGGATCCACTTGCGGTAAAGATCGGCCGACGTCACACCGCCCGCCGAGTACTGCCCGCAATCGCGGTTGGGGAGGTTGTACGCGACGATCACCGGGACGGTACCGTTGGCGTTCGTGGCCTTCCCGAGATTGTGCACCGTCGTCTCGACGTCCCCGCTCCACTCGCCAACCCACTGGGCGGTCGGCTGGGAGGCGATCTTCTCGAGCAGCTTGGCGTCGTTGGCGCGGCTGGTTCTGATGCTCTGCGCGGCCATCGCAGCCGGGCTGTAGTCGTTGATGTAGAAGCGAAGACCCGCGAACGGGTTCTTCCCTTTGGCCCGCGCCGGCACCTTGGCCGCTGCTTCCGCGTCGGCGTTGGACGCAGGGGGAACGCTCATCGCGCTCGGCGGCGTAGCGCTGGCTGTCGCTCCGGTAACAGCCGGGGCTGCCGGTAACGACGGAGCCGCGGCATTCGAGGATGCGCAGCCGGCAACGAAGGCGAGCCACAAGGCGATGGGAGTAGGCGGCCGGGGAGTCGTCATGGGACGCGCACTCTACCAAGGGCCGACCGAAGAGTTGAGGGCTTCCCTCATCCGCCGATAGAGAACACGCAAGCTCGTGTTCGCGACCGACCGAATGGAACTATCTCGCGTGTCGAAGCTGGTTCGGGCCCCCGTCGGAGGACCCGAGCTCAACTCGATCCGCGATCGTATCTATGCGGACGCGTTTTCCCGGGGTACCGAACCCCAAGGTCACGCGCGGGACGCCGAAGCGTCAGGCGATGACGCGAACGTTTTCCGCCTGCGGGCCCTTCGGCCCCTGCTTCACGTCGAACTCGACCTTCTGCCCCTCGGCGAGCGAGCGAAAGCCCGTCGCCTGGATCGCCGACTGGTGGCAAAAAACGTCCTTGCCCCCGCCGTCCGGCGCGATGAACCCGAAACCCTTAGACTCGTTGAACCATTTCACGGTGCCAGTTGCCATTTTCTCTACTCTTCTTTCCTACGCCGTCGACGTGAACCCCACAGTGGTATCTGAAGATCGGCACCTTGTCTCGTAGATTCGCGGCAGAGGACGGCCGCTTTCCGCGCTCGCCGAATTGGCCGAGCTCGCGAGCATCTGCCCGCGGCGCCAGGCCTCACGGCCTCACGAGCCGTTGCATCGCCCGCTCCGCGTCGCATCATCGGCGCCTCCCCAACCCCGCGCCCCGCGCCCCGCGCGATGCGAAGGCAAGGTGTAGCGTATCCGCTGCAACTCGCGCCGATCGCGTCAGTTTGCGTCGACCGTGGGCGCGCTTCCCAGCCAGCCGCCGCCGCTCACAATCACGACGGACACTTCCGGCCGTGTGGCGAGCTCGGGGAGGTTTGTCACCGCGCGCTCCCTCGGGGCGACCGCGAGCGCGATGTCCCAAACTCCCTTGTCGCTTTCGACATGCAGGACTTCGAGCTGATCGTGGGGACGCTCAGCCATGATTTCGCGCGCGTCGGCATCGGCGAGATCCAGCACGAGCACGAGCGCGTCGCGTGGAGTTTTGCCTCGTCTCCGCACTTGCGCCCACGCTGCGTCGATGAGCTTCGAAGCCGCCTCGCCCAGAGCTGCGCGCTTTTGCTCAGGCGTCATGGTTGGTTTCAGCGCACACGGCGACGGCACCGTGGACGATCGGCAGCATGTACCCCATTGTTATTGCCACCAGAACAGCACATCGCGGGCCGCGAAGAAAGGTTGCCGCGCATGGGCTCGGACAGCCGGGGGCGGCAAGTGGGAACGCGTGCTACCTTTCTAGCTGACGAACGTGATGAACTATCGCAAGCACGGCGCCGCGGCCGCGAGGTTCGCGGAACGGCGGCGCCGGGAAGACGATGCGCCCCGCCTCTCCGACGAAGTGCCCGACCTTCGCAGCCTGCGGCTCGAAATCGAAGAGCGATCGGGAGTCGCCGGCACGCAGCCCAAGCACATTCGACGCTTCGTTGTCGATCGCGCGCCGGCTCTTTTCCTCGTTCCATGTGGGGATCCACGATGCGTCGACGGTGAGCACGACCTCACGGCGACGGTGATGCGGGCGCTTCGCGCGCGTCAAACTTCCTTCCAGGGAACCGACGAGTGCACCGGTTCGGTGGGGCTGGGGGCCTGCGGGCGAGTGCTCCACTTCGACGCAATCGCCGAGTACGCAAGAGAGTAGCCGTCGTGCCCGGTCAGGCCGCTCAGCCAGGCACGAGCAAGACCTTGCCCGTCGACTTCCGGTCGTGAATCCGCTGATGAGCGGCCGGGGCGTCGTCGAACGAAAATGAGCGGTCCACGTGCGGCCTGATGGCGCCGGCCTCGTACATCTCCAGCAGAGCGGCGAATTGCGGACGCAAGAGGTCTGGGCGGTCGAACAGGTGACCCATGTTGGTTCCGCTCACGGTCTTGTTGTCGCCCATCAGGCTCATGGGGCTGAACTTCTTCACTTTCATGAGCTGCAAGCCGGCGTGAATCAGATTGCGCTTCTCGCCTGCCGCGGCCGCCGAGAACCCGAAGGCCACGAGGCGGCCGCACGCCCCGAGGAGATCGTAGCCCACCGTCCACGATTTGCCTCCGACCGGGTCGAGGATCAAATCGACGCCGCGATCGCCGACGACCTTTCGCACTTGCGCGGCGTAATCGCCGTGGGAATCCACCGGATGATGCACGCCTTGCTCGCGCAAGAACGCGTGCTTGTTTGCCGACGCAGCCCCGAAGATCGTGCAGCCGCGTGTCTTTGCGAGCTGGATCGCGGCGAGTCCCACGCCGCCCGCGGCGGAGTGAACGAGCACGGTCGAACCGGGATGCAGCGCCCCGGTGAACAGCATCATGTGGTGCGCCGTGATGTACACGACCGGCAGCGCTGCCCCTTCTTCGAACGTCATCGTCCCAGGCATCGGAAACACTTGCGCGGCCGGCACAACGAGCGTGTCCGTGTATCCGCCGAACCTCGGCATCGCCAATACGCGGTCGCCCGAGCGGTGTTCGGCCACTCCCTCTCCAACCTGATCGATCGTCCCCGAGACCTCGTAGCCGACCACACAAGGGATTTTCGGCGCATCGGGGTAAAGGCCGACGCGCGCCATCAGATCGGCGAAGTTGATCCCGGCCGCCCGAACCCGGATTCGAACCTGCCCTCGGGCGGCTTGGGGATCCGGCGCCTCGCGCACTTGCAGCACTTCGGGCGGACCCGCTCGCGTTATCCAGACCTGTCGCATGACGCCTCCATTCGGTCGCTCGTCGGGGCTCGCGTCGCGAGCTGCTCGAGTCGTTCGGCGATCGCGCGGGCGCTCATCGCCTGCTTGTAGATGTAAAGCGCGCCCGGGAGCTCCCCATCGAGAACGTCCTCGCTGACGCGGAGGCGGGAGCTTACGGCGAAGAGGATCCGTTTGGCGAGGCCCGCCTGCACGAGCTCCACGCGCTTCCACACGGCGGCGCGGCTCCAGTAGCCCATCACTTCGAAGTAGATCCGATCGCGCGCGGTGCCGCCGCGGCGCTCGAAGACGAGGTCGGGCACCGAAAGGCCCACGCCCGGAAGCGCGAGGACCTCCGTATTCGACGACACGCGCCAGGACGTGCCCAATGCCTTGAAGCTCCGAACGACCTCTTGCACTTCGTCGGGCAGTGGCGGGGGCTCGACATGTCCCGATCCCTCGCCCGAGAGGCGAAAGACGAGCGGGACGCGCTCCTTTCCCCAGTGGACGTCCGCCTCGAGTCGCCACGCGTCGCACGCAGCGAGGGCAGGAAGAACGAGCGCGAGCTGCAGTCCGTACTTGGTCACTGACTCGAAGAGGCTGAACGGGCCGTCGATGACGACGCGATGTCCGCCTTTCGTTTTCGCGATCGTGTGGAGCAGCCGCAAAAACTTCAGTCGTCGAAAGAACGCGCGGAGCGCTCCGACCGAGGCGCAGCGCACGTCCACCGTGACCCTGACGGCGCGGAGAAGCACCGCCTGGGCCTGGGCCTGCTCGTACGACGCGACGAGCGCCTCGGCCGAAGGCGCCTCGAACGCGACCAGCCGGTGTGCGCCACGCAGGTCCGCGAAGAGCGTGCGCTCGATGACTTCGTCCGTGGTACCCCGCCGCCGGGCGACCTCCGCGACAATCGCGCTTCGGTCGAAGCGATCGACGGCACCCAGGCCGGCGCGCACTTCGCTCGCGAGCGTGAACACGTCGTGGCGGACGGCCGCCGGATCGGCATCGCCCGCCGCGTCGAATTCGCAGCGGTCTTCGATGAGCTTCACGAGCCCGTCGCGCAAGCGATACTCCCGGGGGCCCACGTCGATGGCCGAAAGCCCGACAGAAAGCTCCTCACGTGGCCGCCCGACGCACGCCGCGGTCGTGGCGACGAGCGCCTCGGCGAGCACACGCGCACGCAACCGGGCCGCGGCGTCCAAAGGCACGAGGTGTAGCTCGCCGCCCCGACGGCGTGCGCTCACGAGATCAGCGGTAAGCACTGTGCTCCCTGCGGCGATCGCTGGTGTACGTCTCGGTCGTCGCCTGGGTCACGAGCTCGTAGAGCACGGCCCGCTTGTCCCCCTTCTTGCGCAAGATTCGCCCCAGGCGTTGCACGTGCTCGCGGACCGAGCTGCTCCCCGAGAGGATGACGGCGACGTTCGCGTCCGGCACGTCGACCCCCTCGTTGAGGACCTTCGAAGTGGCCACGGCGCGGTAGGTGCCTTCCGCGAGGCCGGCGAGAATGGCGCTCCGCTCGCGCACTTTGGTCTGATGGGTGATGACGGGGACCAGGAATCGACGGGCGATCGCGTAGGCCGTGGCGTTGTCTTGCGTGAACAAGATCGCCCGGTCTTTGCGGTGCCCATGCAACAGGTGCTCGAGGTATTCGAGCTTCGCAGCCGGGGCGAACGCGAGCTCGCGCTGGCGTCGATACGCGCTCATCGCGCGCCGTCCCTCTGCGCTCTGCGACGCCTGGATGATGAACTGCCCCCACCCGGAAGGATCGCCCATGCGGATGCCGCAGCGTCGCACGAAGTCGCGGTAGATGCTGCGCTCCGCGTCGTGCTCGGCGCGCTCGTCCGGTGACAGCTCGATCGACACCCTCTCGACGTCATACTCCGCTAGGTAGTCCCCCGAGAGCTCCACGATGTCTTTGCGGTACACGATGGGACCGATGAGACTTGCCAGGTCCGCCTCCCGGCCGTCGGTGCGCTCGGGCGTCGCCGTGAGCCCGAGCCGATAAGGCGCGAGGCTGGCCCGGGCGGCTAGCGCGTACGCGGAGCTCGGCAAGTGGTGGCACTCGTCGAAGACGATGAGCCCGAACCGCGCGCCGAGGTGTTCCATGTGGAGAAACGCCGAGTCGTACGTCGTGACCGTGAGCGGCTGAACGTCGTGCTCGCCGCCGCCCACGAGGCCGACGCCCGTGCCGAAGGTCGCCCCGAGCAGGTCGAACCATTGGCGCACGAGATCGAGCGTAGGGGCCACGACGAGCGTGCTGCGCTTCTTTGCGTCGATCGCGAGGATCGCGACGTGGCTCTTGCCCGCGCCCGTGGGCAGAACGACCACGCCGCGGCCGCGTTGGGCGCTCCACGCCGACAGCGCTTCGCTCTGGTAGGGCCGTGGCTCCCGGTGCACGCGCGCGCCGCCCGCGAGCTCCGAGTAGCGGCGGGCGGCGTCTTCGTACGGCGTTTTCGACGCCACGAGCGCGCGGACCACCTCCGCGTACGCAAGCCCCGGCGCGCGATGGCACCCCGTGCGCTCATCCCACGCACAGTTCGGCGGCAACGCGACGCCCGCCGGCCAGGCGCGGACCTCGATCGTGCCGGACACGAACGAAACGGAGACCACGGACGGATCGGTAGCACGCGGTCGCAAGATTTTGGGACAACCAGGCGCCCGCCTGGGCCGACATGGCATAAGAGAGTGGCGCTGTCCCCATGACCCTCGCCGTCGTTGCCGAGAAACCCTCCGTCGCTCGCGACATCGCGCTCGTGCTGGGAGCCCGCGAGCGCGGGGAGGGGTGCCTGCGCGGCGCCGGCTACGCCGTGACCTGGGCGATTGGGCACCTCGTCGTGCTCGCCGAGCCGCACGAGCTCAACCCGCGCTGGAAGGAATGGCGGCTGGTGGATCTGCCGATCCTCCCGCAGGACTGGCGTCTGGTGGTCCCGGAGGCGACGCGCGATCAGTTCGCGAACGTGAGCCGCGTCATCAACGCCGCTGACGTGACCGAGGTCATCTGCGCGACCGATGCCGGGCGCGAGGGTGAGCTCATCTTCCGCTACCTCTACGAGGCGACGCGGTGCCGCAAGCCCGTTCGGCGGCTGTGGATCTCGTCGCTGACGCCCGACGCGATCGCGAAAGGCTTCCGAGAGCTCAAAGACGGGCGACATTACGAGGCCCTCGCGCGCGCGGCGCGTGCGCGCAGCCGCGCAGATTGGCTCGTGGGAATGAACCTGTCGCGCGCCTACAGCATCGTTCACGATCAGGCGTTCTCGGTGGGACGTGTGCAGACGCCGACGCTGGCGATGGTGGTCCTCCGCGAGCTCGAAATTCGTGCGTTCGTCCCCGAGGACTACTTCGAAGTCGTTGGCACGTTTCGCGCGAACGGCTCGACGGAGACGTTCGCGGGCACCTGGTTTCGCGGTGAGTCGCGCCGCCTGCGCGACGGCGAAGAGGCGAACCGAATCGCGGAGCGCGCGCGGAGCGGCAAGGCGCGAATCGAGTCGGTCGAGCGAGAGGTGCGCGCCCTGGCGCCGCCCTTTCTCTACGACCTAACGGAGCTTCAGCGGCACGCGAACCGGCTCTTCGGCATGAGCGCCCAGCGCACACTCGACGTCGCACAGGCCCTCTACGAGCAGAGAAAGCTTCTCAGCTACCCGCGGACCGATAGCCGCAGGCTCTCGCGGTCCGTCGCCGAGACCCTGCCCGGCGTCGTGCGCGCCATCGCTGGCCCGTACCTCGCTCAGCTCGCGGCCGGAACCGGCGAGCGCCCCCTGGGTCCCCGCTTCGTAGACGACGCTCAAGTGACCGATCATCACGCCATCATTCCGACGACGACCCGCGCCCCCGACGACCTGAAGGAGGACGAGCGCCGCATCTACGACCTGGTCTGCCGCCGCTTGCTCTCGGCGTGGCACGACGATCATCTCTACGCGGTGACCAAAGTCGTGGTCGGCGTCACGTCGACCGAAGTCGATCGGTTCGCGAGCTCGGGTACGACCGTCGAACGCCTTGGATGGAAAGCGCTCGACATCGACACCCACAAGGCTGGCGCGCGCGGATCGGCGCTGCCGGGCGGGCTCTCCGAGGGCGACGCCCAAGAAGTGGTCGACGCCAAAGCACTGGCCAAGCAGACGCGTCCTCCTCCGCACTTCACGGATGCCACCCTGCTCACCGCGATGGAGACCGCCGGGCGGGAGGTGGCGGAAAAGGAGATCGCGGACGCCATGCGCGAGTGCGGCCTGGGCACGCCGGCGACGCGCGCCGCCACGATCGAGGTCCTGTTGAAACGCGACTACGTCGTTCGCGACGGCAAGGCGCTCAAAGCCACCGACAAAGGAATCGCGCTCGTCGACGTCGTCCACCCGAACGTCAAGACGCCGGCCATGACGGGAGAGTGGGAGGCGAAGCTCGGCAAGATCGAGCGGGACACCGCGGACTTCGACGCGTTCATGCGCGGGATCGAGGGATACGTGCGCGACGTCGTCGCGCGCGTCGCGGGTGCTGGCGCAAGCGCATCCGTCGCGCCGCTTGCGCGCGAATCCCATGCTTCGCGCGAGGCCCCCGCATCGGGCGAACCCCACGCTTCGCGCGAGCCCCGTGCACCGCGCCAAGCGGTAGGTGCCGAGGGTCTTTCGTCACTGCTACACGAAAGGTTCGGCTTCTCGTCGTACAAACCCTACCAAGAAGAGGTCTGCCGCGCGGCTGCCGCCGGACGCGATGTGCTGCTGGTGATGCCGACAGGCGCAGGAAAGTCCCTCTGCTACCAGCTGCCGGGACTGGCGCGCGGCGGCACGACCCTCGTCGTGAGCCCGCTCATCGCGCTCATGGAGGATCAAGTCGCCAAGCTCACGCAGCATGGTCTCGCGGCGGAGCGGATTCATTCGGGCAGGGGCCGTGAGGCCTCCCGCGCGGCTTGTCGCGCGTATCTCGATGGGCGCCTCGACTACCTCTTCATCGCCCCCGAGCGCCTGAAGATCCCCGGCTTCCCGGAGATGCTCGCGCGGAGACCGCCCACCCTGGTCGCCGTCGACGAGGCGCACTGCATATCGCAGTGGGGCCACGACTTTCGCCCTGAATACCGGATGCTTGGCGAGAGGCTACCGCTCTTGCGTCCTGCGCCGGTGATCGCGCTCACGGCGACCGCGACGCCGAGCGTCCAAGACGACATCGTCGCGCAGCTCCGCCTTCAGCGCGCCGAGCGCTTCATCCACGGCTTCCGACGAACGAACATCGCCGTCGAAGTCGTCGAAAAGGGACCGGCGGACCGCGCGGACGCCGTGACCGCTCTTCTCGCCGAGCGAGAGCGCAGGCCCGCGATCGTCTATGCGCCCACGCGGCGCGAGGCCGAAGCGCTCGCGCAATCGCTCTCCGCCGACGTGCGCGCGGTCGCGTACCACGCCGGGATGACGTCGGCTGCGCGCAGCGAGGCGCAGCACGCCTTCTTGAACGGGGACATCGAGGTCGTCGTCGCCACGATCGCCTTCGGGATGGGGATCGACAAGCCGAACGTCCGGACGGTGATCCACACCGCGCTGCCCGCGACCCTCGAGGGGTACTACCAGGAAATCGGCCGTGCAGGCCGTGACGGAGCCCCTTCGCGCGCAGTGCTGTTTCATTCGTTCGTCGACAGCAAGACCCACCAGTTCTTTCACGAACGGGACTATCCCGACGTGAAGTCGTTGCAGTCGATCTTCGAGAAGCTGGGAAATAGGCCAGTTGGAAAAGAGGCTCTCGCCGCCGACGCCGCGCTGCCGCCGGCCGTCTTCGAGACCGCGCTCGAGAAACTCTGGCTACACGGAGGGGCCCGCATCGATCCCGACGAGTCCATCCGCCGCGGCGAGCCGAGCTACGCCCAGTCGTACGAGCGGCAAGTCGCGCATCGTCTGGAGCAAGTCGCGCGCATGCGGCGCTTCGCCGAGAAAAGCGCGTGCCGGATGCTCCTTCTGGTCGAGCATTTCGGCGACAAGAACGATCCTGGAACGCCCTGCGGCCAATGCGACGTGTGCGCCCCGAACGCGTGCGTCGCCCAGGTTCACCGCGAGCCGAGCAACGTGGAGAAGGATGCGGCCGCCCGGATTCTGCGCGCGCTCGTCGATCGAGACGGGCAAACCGTGGGGCAGATGCACCGCGAGCTCTTCGGCTCGGGCGATTTCGAGCGCCGGGCTCTGGAGCACGTCCTCGCAGGGTTGGTGCGCGCGAAGTGGGTTCGCTTGGAGGACGACTCGTTCGTGAAGGACGGGACCGTGATCACGTTCCAGCGTGCGCGCCTGACGACCGCCGCGCTCGCGCAGGCGGCGGCGGGCGACCCGCAGTTCCGGATGCCGGGCGAGGCGCGCGGGCCGAAGAAGGGAAAGGGCGCCGCCAAGGGCAAGCGCCATCGAGCGCCGGCCAACGCTCGTACGTCCGCCGATTCGGCCCGGCGGCTGTCCAAGCCGAACGCTTCGGACGGCGCGGGCGCCCTCTTTGAAGCGCTGCGCGCATGGAGACTCGCCGAGGCGAGGAGAACGGGCCTCCCGGCGTTTCGCATCGTCAACGATCGCACCTTGCTCGGCGTCGCCACGGAGGCGCCGAGCGACGAAGGATCGTTGCTACGCGTCGCCGGCATCGGCCCGGGGCTGGCCCGAAGGTACGGCGCCGAGCTCCTGAGCATCATAGCCAGCCACGTGCGTACTTGACGGGCACGCACGTACCGGCCGGACGGGGCATCGCTCAGATCACCGCGTCTTTGACTGCTTTGACGGGCCTTGCGCGTACGCCCTTGCTCGCGGGCTTCGCCGCGAACTTCTGCTTCTCCTTGGTGAAGGGATTGATGCCTTCGCGCGCGGGCCGCGCGGGCTTCTTCACCACCACGAACTTCGCGAAGCCGGGCACCACGAAGATGCCGTTCTTCTTCAGCTCCTTGTGACCGACATCCACCAAAGTCTCGACCACCTGCTTGACTTGCTTGCGTGAAATCTCTTCGCCGATCGCGTCGGTGACTGCCTGGAGGATCGCGCTCTTCGAGAGGGGTTTCTTCTTCGCCGTATTCGATTTCGCCATCGTTGAGTCTCCCTTGCCGGTGAGAAGAGCGCTCGGACGGCCATTTGGTCAATAAAATGGCGCTTGCCTGCGATATTCGTGTCGCGGCCTGGCTCACTCTTGCACGGCTATTCCCACCTGCTCCCGGCCTCGTCGGAGTTTCGTTCACGTGGGAATCGTGTTCTCGCGACGGATGGAAACGAGCTCACCGCGCCACGCCGTCGGTCTGCCAACCGAGCTGTCGGGTGACCACTCGATCCAGCGAAACGGCGCCAGGCCCGATGATCGCGATCATGACGAGCACGCACAGATAGGTGAACTCGTCGAAGCCCACGAGGTCGAAGAGGCCATGGAGGTCGCCCCGCTTCGCGGTGAGAATGGCCACGACCATGCTGACGATGAGCGGGACGGTGGCCAGCCGGGTCAAGAGGCCGAGGACCAGGAGCGAGCCGCAAATGAGCTCGCTGTACGCCACGAGCGGCGCTTGAAATCCCGGCGCGGGGATCCCGAGCTGCTCGAAGAAGTGCACGACCTTCGGGATGTCGTTTACCTTTCCCCAGCCTGTGGACACGAAGAGCAACCCCACGGCCAGGCGTCCGATCAGCGGGGCCAACCAGCGAAGACGATCCATGATCGCGAGTGCACGCGAGCGGGCGGTCGAGACAAGGTCCATCATGAGCTTCTCCCTCAGGTCGCAGACGTTGCCATGTACGGTTTGCGACGGAAGAAGTTACTGCGTCGGTACGTGATGCTTCGGGCTTTCGTCCGTCGGTTGGCTCCAGCGGTCGCTTTCGCGGCATGCGCGCCACGTTCGCCCGAGGGGACACGCGCGGTGGCGCCGGAAATGGCGGGCGTCCTCTGGCAATACGAAGTGCGCGCCGGCCGGGCGGGGATCGACGACCTCACGGTCGATGCGCGCTTTGGCCCCGGAAGCGAGGGCGAGTTTCGCGTGGACCAGGCGTCGTCGGCGTTTGTGCGCGACGTCGCGTACGCGTCCGGCCCGCGCTGGGTCGCGGCTGCGGCCACCAGCTCTGGCTGGGCGGTCCCGTGCGGCCCATCGGGGTGTCGCGTGCGCTACCGCTTTGTCTTGCGAAGCGCCGCGACGACGTTGAACGACGTCGACACGGCGATCGCGTCCGGCGACGTCGTCGTTGCGCCGCCATCGACCTGGCTCTTGCGCCCGGCCGCCGACGCCGTCCGAGGTCGCTTCCGCTTTCACGTGAGCTGCGATGCCCCGACCCGCTTCACCGCAGGAACGCGGCCCGCCCTCGACGGCGCCGCCGACACCTTCGAGGCGAGCGCGGCCGCGCTGGACCAATCGAGCTTCGCGGCCTTCGGGCGCTTTCATGAAGCGGAAGTCCACGGCGACGGGTCGAGGGTCGTTGTCGCGATCGCGCCGCAAGGGTTGGCTCTTTCGGACCTGGACGTCACCCGCTGGGTCGAGCGCGCGGTTCGCGCCATCCGCGCGTACCTGGGCAGGTTTCCCGCGGCGCGGACCCTCGTGATCGTCGCGACGGGGATCAAGGGCCCCACCCGAGGAGAGACCCTCGGCGACGGCGGCCCCGCGGTTCTCATTCGGGTGGGCGAGGGGGTCGACGCCGCCAAGACACGCGACGACTGGGTCATGACCCACGAGCTCTTGCACGTGAGCCTCCCCACGTTGCCGCGAGAGCAGACGTGGCTCAACGAAGGAATCCCCACGTACGTCGAGCCTCTGGCCCGGGTCCGCGATGGACAGATCACGGCCGAGAAGTTCTGGGGCGACCTCGTCGACGGGCTGCCCCAAGGGCTCCCGGAGGCCGGCGACGAGGGTCTCGATCGGACCCACACATGGGGGCGTACGTATTGGGGCGGCGCCCTCTTCTTCTTCGTCGCGGATGTCACGGTGCGCGAGCGAACGCAGAACACGCGCTCGCTGGACGACGTGCTTCGAGCCATCGCGGCGTCCGGAGCGACGGTCGAGCAAACCTGGACGATCGAGCAGTTCCTCGACGCGGGCGATCGAGCCACCGGCACGCGCGTTCTGCACGAGCTCTACGCGAAGATGGCGCTCGCCCCGGAGACGGTCGATCTGCCCGCGCTCTGGTCGCGACTTGGTGTGGGGCGATCGAGCGACCACCGCGTGCCATTCGACGACCGGGCACCCTTGGCGGCCGTCCGCCGATCGATTACCGAGCCCGCCGCAAAGAGTGCGATACCAGCCCCAGTCCACTTTTTTTGAAACAGGTCGCCGTGAGCGACGTAATGTCCGTGCAAACGAGAGGACCCCATGAACCTGACAAGCACGATGATCGCAGCAGCAGTAGGTGGAATCTTGATGGGCGCCGGGGGCTGTGCCGAGTCGACCCCGCCGGCCGCGTCGCCCGACAACGCCGCGCCCGCGGCGGCCGCGCCCGCGGCAGCCGGCGCAATGCCCGCAGCCAAGCACGCCTGCAAAGGCCAGAACGACTGCAAAGGGCAGGGCGGCTGCAAGACAGAGAAGCACGCCTGCAAAGGCCAGAACGACTGCAAGGGCCAGGGCGGCTGCAAAGGCTGAGAGGCTCCCGGTGCATCGACCCGCCCTCGCATGAGCGCACCCCGCTCGCATGCGCGGGGCGGGTCGGTTTCTTCGGCGAGCTCCCGCGAGCTGGGCGATGGCCAATCGATTCGGCATCCCCGACCTGGGCGTAGGGCTCGGGCTGCGTACGGTCCACTATGCGCGCATTCTCGAAGCGCGACCAAACGTGGACTGGTTCGAGATCATCAGTGAAAACTACATGCAGACCGCCGGCCGACCGCTTCACTATCTCGACGCGATCGCAGACCGGTATCCGGTTGCGATGCATGGCGTGTCGCTCTCGATCGGGTCTACCGATCCCATCGACCGCGCGTACCTCTCCGAGCTTCGGTCGCTGCGCGACCGCACGGGGGCCCGCTGGGTCTCGGATCACCTCTGCTGGACCGGCGTCGCGGGAAAGAACACCCATGACCTCCTGCCGATGCCTTACACGGAGGAGGCGCTCGAGCACGTCGTCGGCCGCGTGCGTGCCGTGCAGGACTTCCTCGGCGCGCCGCTCGCGCTCGAGAATCCGTCGACGTATGTGGAGTTCGCCGGAAAGGCGATGCGCGAGTGGGAGTTTCTCGCGCGGCTGGCCGACGAGGCGGACTGCGCCCTCTTGCTCGACGTGAACAACGTCTTCGTCTCCGCTTACAACCACGGCTTTGACCCGCAAACGTACTTGGACGCGGTCCCCTTCGATCGGGTCGTTCAGATTCACGTGGCCGGTCATACCCACCACGGAACGCACATCGTCGACACGCACATCGGCCCCGTCGAAGATGACGTCTGGCGGCTCCTCGGTGAAGCGTGGCGGCGCGCCGACGGGGCGTCGGTGCTGCTCGAGTGGGACGCGGAAATCCCGGGATTCGACGAGACGCACGCCGAAGCGCTGCGCGCGCGAGAGTTCATCGGGAGGGCTGCGTGAACCGACACGTCGTGGACGTCGACCTCGTTCGCGAGCGAGCGAGCGCGACCCCGGCCGATCTCGGGGCGAGGCCAACCCAGGCCGTCCGCGACGTATTCCCCGATCCCCGCCGCGCACCGATCTCCCGCGCCGATGCGGCCCACGCGAGGCGCGATCCCCCCCTCGGGGATCTGCGGCAGCGGCAGCAATGGTTCGCCCGCGCCGTCATGACGCCGGAGACCGGCGACCCCGCGGTGAGCGATGACGAAGCGAGCCGCGAGCTGACGGACGGGCCGCGACTGCGCGCGCTCGATCGCCTCGAGATTTACCGGAGGAGCTATCACTCGAGGCTCGTCGAGTGCCTCGCGGACGACTATCCGGTGCTCAAGGGTGCGCTCGGCGAAACGGCGTTCGAGGATATGTGCCGCGGTTACATCGCGCGCCACCCGTCCGAGGGCCCGAATCTCAATTTCTTCGGTCGGCACCTGGAGAGGTTCTGCCGAGACGAAGTTCTTTCTCCGTTCCCGCTGCGTCCATTTGCCTCGGACCTGGCCGCTCTCGAATGGGCGATCGTCGAAGTGATTCACGCGCCCAGCTCGGACCCGCTGACGCTCGACGGCCTTCGTGACGTGCCGATGGGCGCCTGGGCGGAGGCGCGCCTGGTCCCGACCTCGGCATTCCGACTCAGGTCCTTCGAGAATCCGGTCAACGGCTACTTTCAGGCCGTCCGCGAAGGCCGGAGCCCGGTCGTACCATCGCCGCAGCGGTCGGCGACCGTCGTCTATCGAAGCGGTCCGACGGTCTGGCGGATGGATCTCACGGTGCCGATGTTCGAGGTCCTCTCGGCGCTCGTCGACGGCGAGACGCTCTCGATGTCGCTCTCGCGGGCGGAGCAGGGCTTCGGCCCCATCGAGGAGCAGCAGGCCGCGGAGAGCGTGCTGGGATGGTTTCGCGACTGGGTGGGGAGCGGCCTCTTTGCCCGAGTCGAATTGCGTTGATCGGGCCCGTCTGGCGTCTCGCCTCTCGCATGTCCGCAGTTTCGCAATCGCAACCATGAGGATACGTGTGCGAAACCCTCGAGGGAGTAGTTGGTGTGGAGGAGGTGGGCGAAATGAACGGAGTCGCGGGCCGCTTCGACCCAACCGGGGTGCCTCCCAACTTCGGTGATCGAGGAGTCGCGGGCCCGTCGTGACGTCCAAGACTCCTTCCGGACGCGGGGATCCACCGAGCGAGTCGAGGCCCGGATTCCAAGCGCACCTGCACGGTGCCAGCCTTGCGGATCTCGTTCAGATGGAATGCCTCGCGGGCTCGCGGCGCATCGTGCGCGTCGCGTCCGGGAACAACGTGGGGTACCTTTTCTTTCGAGGCGGGGCCGTCGTCCACGCGATCGCGCGCTCCGCCGTGGGCGAAGCCGCGGCGTTCGAGGTGCTCCTTTGGAACGACGGCTCGTTCGAACCGGTCGACCGAGAATGGCCGATCAAGGAGAGCATCTCGTGCACATGGCAAAGCTTGCTCCTCCGGGCTGCGCAGATGCGTGACGAACGGCACGCGCAAACGGTCGTGAGCCTGCGGGGAGATCTGCGAGGCAAGCCGGGGAAGCCTCCCTTGGGAGAGAGTATGGAGCTCGACGCAACGCCGATCGAAGTCGCGGGACACGTCGTCAGGCGAGAAGACTTCGAGCTCATCCTCCGACTCAACGCCGACGGTGCGGTCACTCTGAATCACGGTGCTTCCCAGGACTTCGCCGATGTCGTCGCATATGCGTGTCGATTGAGCGACTTAATCGGCGCCCGCGTCGGGGCGGAGCAGTTCGTCGCGATGGAGTGCACGTTCAAGAGCGGGCGATGCTTCATCGTACGCGAAAGCGGTGGGGACGTGGTCGCGCTCAGGCCACGGCCGGGGGCAGATTCGTATGTCATCGGCTCTTTGTTGGGGCTCTGAGCAGGGCCCTCCCATGGGAAAGATCGAAGAAACACTGCGCGCGCTCCGGGATGTCGAGGGCGTGTACGGTGGGTTCGTGATCGCGCGCACCGGCGGGCTCGTCGCGAGCGATTTGCCCGCGATATTCGACGCCGATCTCTTTGACGACGTGGGACCGAGAATCATCCGGCTCTGGGAGACGTTCCGCAGCGGCGGCGAAGAGCTGGACGGTTGCGTGCTCCGTTACGCGGAGCACAAGCTCTACCTGCGCACGATGGCGTGGGGGCTCATCGGAGTTCTTTCGGCGGGAGCCGTGAATCAACCTGCCCTGCGGATGGTCGTCAACCTGGTCATTCGGCGGGTCGATCCCGAGGTGGTCCCGTCCCTGCGGCCCACCCTTCCGCCTCCGGCACCGCCAGCGCCTGTCGCGAAGCTGCCCACACCGCTCGCTCCCACCGTCCGCCCGGTCAGCCATCCACCCGAGCCGCCGGCCAGCGTCCCATGGGAGGAGGGTGAATCCGCCCCGCCGCTGAGCGGTCGTCATGTGCGCATGTATCGCGGACGACCGGTCACGGACGAATAGCTCTTCGCGCTGCGTCACGGCGAAAGAAGAATGAAAAGGCCGGACGACTCGGTCTGTCGCGGAGGAGAGCCCGACGCCCCACGCCATTCGCATCCACAGATAAATCAGGGCCACGCGTGGGCGGAAACGTCCACCCCCAAGAACTCGGCGTAGCGCCGGAGCGCGTCTTCGACCGCGCGCGTCTTCGCCTTGGCGAGCGCCGCGAACGGGGCGGGGAGGAAGACCACGGCGCGGCGAGCCAAACGCCGCCTCCAGGTCCCGACGATTCGCCCGTCGACCACGATGGTCGGGTTGAGGATGCCGCCGCCTGCGTTCACGCGCACCATGTGGGCCCGCTCGATCGCCGCGCTGCGATCGGCGTATGCGACTACGAATTCATCGAAGGCCGGCAAGAGGTATCCCCGAGCGCGCGGCGCCGGCGAAGGCGAGGCAGCCCCCGAAGACCAGTGCCTCACTCCGTCGCCGGTGTCCTCGACGAGCCGCTCCTTGGCGAGATGCACGGCGTGGCGCGCATCGGAGACGCTGAGCCCCGACCACCACGCAAAGTCGGCCACCGTCGCGGGACCGTGCCCGCAGAAGTACCGGTGCGCGAGCTCGCCAAGAGCCTCGTCGCGCGGCATACGCTTCGCTCCAGGCAGCCACTCTTCGAAAAGCGAGAATGTCTGCTGCTTGCCCTGGCGCGGTCCGAAGCAGATGAAACACTCGTGCGCCAGACGCCACAGGATGTGGATCCCACGCTGCCCCGCCACCGAAACCTTCGCACGCTCGAGCACGTCGTAGGCCGCTGCACGGGTGAGGCGGGTTCCCCCCGCGAGGCTCCTTTCCAACGCGCGCCTCGCGCGCGACAGGGTCGCGTCGTCGATGTCCAACGCGCGAAGCCGGCCGGCGGCGCGCGCCACGACCCTCGGTCCGAGCAGGTCGATCATCCAGCGCGCGTCGGCCGCCGCGACGAAATGGAGCGTCCCCCGCAGGGGCCACGTCCGCACGATGCTCCCCTCGGCCAGGGCGGCCTCGATGTCGCTCTCACGTGCCCCTGCCAGACGGAGCCCGACGCCCCACAAAGCCCCCAAATAGTCCTGTGCCTGCAGCGCGCCCAGCCAGGCGACGACCTCGCTCGGACGCGTGTGCGTCGTCGCGGAGATGCGCTGCGCGTGGAGCCGGAACCGAACCACGTTGGCGGGATTCATGCTGCGACCTCAGGCCTCTCCTTATCCCGATGATCCCATCGGGACGGTCGCAGAGCCAGCGCGCCCGATCGGTCCCCGCCCCGAGGCGCTCGGGACCGCGAGCGCGACGTGGGCGTCGTTGTTGTCCGTGGATCGTGGCATGCTTTCCGTCGTGCCGAGGGCAACGTCAGCGCACAGCAGCCGGGACTTCGAGACCGAGCTCCGCGAGCTTCATGCGCAGCTGCTCGCGATGGGCGCTCGCTGCGAGCGAATCGTCGGGTTGGCGTTCGACGCATTCCGCCGTGGGGATCCCGACGTCGCCGGAGACGTCGAGGCACTCGACGAGCGAATCGATCGCGACGAGGTCGAGCTTCATGCGCTCATTTTGCGAATTCTCGCGCTGAGGCAGCCCGTCGCCGACGACCTTCGATTCCTGGCAGCGGCCCTGCGGCTCATCACGGATCTCGAGCGCATCGGGGACGAGGCGGTCAACATCACGGAACGCACCGTGCGGGAGGACGGCGGAGCCAAAGGGCTCGTCAGCGGGGCGCTGTCCTCGATGGCGCTGGCGGCGCTCGACATGCTGCACGGTGCGCTCGAGGCTTTCGTGCGCTGGGACGACAGCGGCGCCCACAGCGTCCTCGGCTGCGACGACGCCGTGGACCGGAGTTGCGCGGCCATCATTTCTGCGATGACGGTGCATATGGCGGAGCAACCGGGCGAGGTGTTGGCCGGCCTCCGCGTGATTCGCGTGACCAAGTACCTCGAACGCATCGCGGACCATGCGACCAACGTGGCCGAAGAGGTCATCTTCATGGTCCGCGCGGAGGACGTTCGCCACGGAAGGGCGCATCCCTTCTACCGCAAGGAGTAGCGGCGCCTCTTGCCCGAGGAGCCATTCGGCTTCACTCATCCGCGCCAGCCGGGACCCCCAGCACCTGGCGTGGGCGCAGTCGCAGAGAGGCGCCGGCCGGAGGAACGGCCTAGGTCCGAGGGATTCGATTCAGCGTCACGGGACGTCTCGGGGCTCGCCGCCCGCGGCAGCTCGAACCAGAACAGGCTTCCGTCTCCGGGGCGGGACCTCAGCGAAACCTCTCCTCCGTGGGCGCGCACCAACTGACGAACCGTGGCGAGGCCCAACCCGATCCCCGCGTTGTCCGAGACGCCGCGTACGAACGGCTCGAAGATCGATTCGACGACATTCGGGGGAACGCCGGGGCCCGTGTCCTCGACCTCGATGCGCACCCGCTCGTCGTGCGAGCAGATGCGAACGAAGATCAGGCGCCTTGGTCGATCGCCCATGTACTTGATCGCATTCTGGATCAGGTTGGATACGAGGCTGGTCAACACGCCGACCGAGCTCTTGACGTACGCGCTCTCAGCCTGCTCGACCTCGAGTTGGACCCCCCGTTCCTGCGCCTCGCATTGCATCTCGTCGAGCACGTCGCGAATCACCGAGGTCACCTCGACGCTGTCCGACGCATTCGGCCGGGCCGCCGCGCGCGCATAACGAAGGAGGCCGTCGACGAGATTCTTGACGCGTGTCACGCTTCTCGAGGCGCGCCGGAGAGCATTCTCCGCGCCTTCGTCTCCGCTCACGCGCGGAGCCACGCGCGCGAGAGCGAGGTGGACCGCCCCCAAGGGGCTCAAGATGTCGTGTGCCACCCGTCCGGCGAAGCGATCGAGCTCCGTGGACTTGCGTTCTGCCTGGTCACTTGCCTGTTGGAGAGCCCTGACCACACGGCGGAGCGTCACGATGGACAGCGCGGTCGCCAGGCCTGCGAGGGTGGCCGAGAGCGCGTCGAGGGCGAGGGCGATGTGGCGCGTCGAGCGGCGGACGACCCCGATATCGCAGGCCAGGCCCTCCGCTTGGCTCGTGTTGAAGGCAGCCAGATTCCCGAGCCGCTCGTCGGCGAGGACTGCCTCGCGCCGCTCGTCGGCCAGGGCCAACCTCGCCGCATTCACGTCGTGGCCTCGCAACGAGTCGGCGACCCGCCGGGCGTTCGACTCCGTCGCGGAGATGACCGGACGCGCCCCGCCGAACAGTGCCCCCTCTTGCGGAAACTCGGGGAGAGCCCGGTAGCGGGACACCGCGGTCTCGATCTCGTCGACGTAGGGTCCAAGCGAGTCGAGCGGCGGCTCCTCGCCTCGCAGCGCCGCATCTAGGCAGTCGTGCACGGCCGCGTCGAGCCTATGGACGGCTCCGCGCGCGGCCGACAAGAACTGTACGCTCGGGAGCGCGTTGCCAGCGATGGAGTCCGCGTCGCGGCCTATGGACGCCGCGTGGTGTGCGACGACCACCGTCGAGGTCACGAAGCTTGCGACGACACCGAAGGTGACGAGGGCCTGCAGGTGAGCTAGCGAAGCCGATCGGTCCAACATGGCGGGCGCGTCGAAAGGTAAGCGCCAGGGAGCGAAGCACCGGCGAGCGGGCAGCGAAAGGCACCTCGTCGCGCCGGACGGACCGCTGGTCGGGTTTTTCCGGTAGGGCTTGGCTTCTGGGCGACTACCTCGACGTCTCCTATCGTCTCGGCGTGATGGCCACCGATTGCGCAGGCCGACGCCCGCGCACACGCGCGGATTCCTCGGCCGCGCGCCGTCTGCCGATCAAAGTCTCGAGCTTCGACCCCTTCAATGCAGCGTGAGCACGGCCCGGTAGCGCATTTTTCCCGCTTCGAGCCGTTCGCGAACGTCGTTCACGCGATCGAGCGGATAGGTCTCCACGGTCGCACGCACTTTCCCGGCGACGGCCAGGTCGAGCACGTCCAGGAGATCGCGCCGGGGGCCCATTGTGCTTCCCATGAGGCTCGTCTGCATCAAAAACTGCTGCATCGCGTTGAGCTGGATGGGTCCGTCGGGAGCGCCGACGTTGACCAGGCGCCCCTCGATCCGGAGGCCCGACAAGGCCTTCGAGATCTGCGCCGCGGAGTTGGTCGTGGACACGATGACGTCGGCGCCGCCGGCGGCCCGGAGCGCTGCGCCCGGATCGTCGCCTGCGAGAACGACTTCGTCGGCGCCCAGCGACTCAGCTTCGCGGCGCTTGGACTCCGTGTTGGTCACCGCGACGGTGGGGTGCCCTAGCGCCTTCGCGCACTGAAGGGCCATGTGACCCAGACCGCCGATGCCGAGCACGGCGACCCGATCGCCCGGACGGGGCGCCGCTCGACGAAGGGCACTCATGACCGTGTGACCCGCGCAGAAGATCGGCGCCGCGTCCTCCGATCGGAGGCTGGAGGGTACGAGAGTGCAGCCCTGCTCCCACGCGAGCATGAGCTCCGCGTTTCCGCCGCCGAGCTGCATCCACGTCTGCAGCTCCGCGCAATAGGTCCAGCGGTGCTCCTGACAGAAGTGACATCGCCCGCACCCTCTCTGGTGCCAGGACACACCGACGCGGTCGCCCACGCGAAGCGTCGTGACGCCAGGGCCCACCTCGACGATCTGGCCCACCGGCTCATGTCCGGCCACGACCGGCGGCGTCAGCGGGAAATGGCCGTGATGCAAGTGAATGTCGCCGCCGCACATTCCGCTCGCTTCAACGCGTACGAGAACCTGCCCCGCGCCCGGTTTCGGATCGGGCAAGTTTTTGATCTCCCAGGGTTGATTGTACTGGGTGATGACAGCAGCGCGCATGGGCAGGCTCCTTTCTCGTCGTGGGTCGGGACGCTCGCGATCCTAGACTAGGATCCGCGACACGGTCCCCATATACCTCGAACCCAGCGCGACCCACCATCCACATCGAGCCGTCGGAGAAACCACGTGTCGGAAAACAGCGCGAGAAAGTGCCCCATGTCAGGCACAAAGACTTCGATTGGGGCCGGCTCGAACCAAGGTTGGTGGCCGAATCAGTTGAACCTGAAGATCCTTCACCAGAGCAATCCGTCCGCCGATCCCATGGGCGCGGAGTTCGACTACGCAGCGGCGTTCGAGAGTCTCGACTTCGAAGCCCTGGCGAAGGATGTCGACGCGTTGATGACCCGGTCGCAAGACTGGTGGCCGGCCGACTACGGCCACTACGGCCCGCTCTTCATCCGGATGACGTGGCACGCCGCGGGCACCTACCGCATCGCCGACGGCCGTGGCGGCGGCGGGTCCGGTGCGCAGCGCTTCGCACCGCTCAACAGCTGGCCCGACAACGCGAACCTCGACAAGGCGCGCCGGCTGCTCTGGCCCATCAAGCAGAAGTACGGCCGGAGGATCTCGTGGGCCGACCTGCTGATCTTCACCGGAAACCGTGCGCTGGAGACGATGGGCTTCAAGACGTTCGGCTTCGGCGGCGGTCGCAAGGACATTTGGGCCCCCGAGGAAGACGTTTACTGGGGCCCGGAGACCACGTGGCTCGGCGACGAGCGCCACAACGGCGATGGCGAGCTCGCCAGCCCGTTCGGTGCTGTGCAGATGGGTCTGATCTACGTCAACCCGGAGGGGCCGAACGGCACCCCGGACCCCGTGGCTTCTGCCCGGGACATCCGGGAGGCGTTCGCCCGCATGGCGATGAACGACGATGAGACGGTCGCGCTCATCGCCGGCGGCCACACGTTCGGCAAGACCCACGGCGCGGCCCGCGCCGGAGAGCACGTGGGTCGCGAGCCGGAGGGCGCCGGCATCGAGGAGCAGGGCCTCGGCTGGAGCAACCGCTTCGGCAGCGGCAAGGGCGCCGACGCGATCACCAGTGGGCTGGAGGGCGCGTGGACGACCAACCCCATCCGGTGGGACAATAACTATTTGGAAAACCTGTTCAAATACGAGTGGGAGAAGACGACGAGCCCCGGCGGTGCGGCCCAGTGGACACCCAAGAACCCCGAGGCGCAGGGCACAGTGCCCGACGCGCACGACCCGTCGAAGAAACACGCGCCGACGATGTTGACGACCGACCTCGCCCTGGTCGCGGACCCCGCCTACAAGAAGATCGCGATGCGCTTCTACGAGAACCCGGACCAGCTCGCCGACGCCTTCGCCAGGGCCTGGTTCAAGCTGTTGCACCGCGACATGGGACCCGTCGCGCGGTACCTCGGTCCATGGGTGCCCAAAGAGAAGCTGATCTGGCAAGACCCGGTCCCCGAGGTGACGCACCCGCTCATTGACGACGCGGACATCGCTGCGCTCAAGGTCACGATCCTCAGCTCCGGGCTTTCCATCTCCCAGCTCGTATCGACCGCCTGGGCGTCCGCCTCGACCCATCGTGACACGGACAAGCGCGGCGGGGCGAACGGCGCGCGCATCCGCCTCGCGCCGCAGGCGACGTGGGACGTCAACGTCGCGTCCGGCGTGTCGAAGGTGCTGGCCACCCTCGAGGGCATCCAGCACGAGTTCAACGGCTCGCAGATGGGCGGGAAGAGAGTCTCGCTTGCCGACTTGATCGTGCTGGGCGGCTGCGCAGCCATCGAGAAGGCCGCCAAGCAGGCCGGGCACGACGTGCGAGTTCCCTTCGCGCCGGGGCGCACCGACGCCACGCAGGAGCAGACGGACGCCGGGTCGTTCGCCGTCCTCGAGCCGACCGCCGACGGCTTCCGCAACTACCTCCAGAAGGGGCAAGGGCTCTCGGCGGAGCACCTGCTGGTGGAAAAAGCGTTCATGTTGAAGCTATCGGCCCCTGAGATGACCGCCCTCCTCGGCGGCATGCGCGTTCTGAACGCCAACGTCGGGCAGTCCCAGCTCGGCGTCTTCACCAAACGCCCCGAGACGTTGACCAATGACTTTTTCGTGAACCTGCTCGACATGGGAACGAAGTGGCAGCGGTCGTCCACGTCCGATGACGTGTTCGAGGGACGCGACCGAGCGACGGGCGAGCTCAAGTGGACGGGAACCGCCGTCGACCTCGTCTTGGGTTCGAACTCCCAGCTTCGAGCCATCGCCGAGGTCTACGCGTGTGACGATTCGCAGCCGGCGTTCGTGCGCGACTTCGTGGCCGCATGGGACAAGGTCATGAACCTCGACCGCTTCGACCTTCGCGCAACGCTAAGGACGTAGATCCACCGCGGAGATCTCGGGTAGTCGAGCACGAGTCCGCGTCGTAGGTGATATCGGCGCAGGGCGTGGCCAAGTTCGGCTTCCAGGTGCTACTTCGGAAGCCGCTCGAGGTGCTCTCGCGCTAGCGCGAGGTCCTCTTCGGCCCTCCCCACCGCGCCCTTCGCCCGCGCCGCCTCGCTTTCTGCCTGCTTTCGCACGCGCTCCGCGTCAGCAGCCATCTTCCGAGCCTCGGCGACCGAGTGCTCCAGTGACGTGACGCGGGCGCGCGCCTCGTCGATGGCTCGCTGCTTCTCCCGACGAAGGCGATCGGCCTCGACCTTTCGAGCCGCTTGCTCCTCCGCGTGCCTCGAAGAGCTCTGTCCGCCCGCCGCTTTCAGCGGCTTCGGATGCCGCCCGCCTTGACTTGGATCAAGTCCGCCGAACGGGTCGTCGACCGTCACGTCTTGAGTCAGGCGCCCGGCCTTGAGCTTTTCCCGCTCGGCCTCGTGTCCCGCAAGCGCCTGAAGGGTCTCCCCCATCCGTCGAGCTTGCGCCGTCGACAGAGACACCCCATCGGCAGCCAAGAGCGCGCGGGCCGCTCGAACCGCCTCTCCGATCGCTTCCCGGTATCGGCGCGCTCCGTCGCGAATGGCGTCTGCGTCCTGGTTGTGCGCACCCGCAGCTGCCTTCCACGAATCGACGACCGCGGCGACCAGCTCTGGGTGACGCCGCGCCACCTGGTTGACGGCCCAGGCCGTTCGCGTGGGCTTGTTCGTCGTCCCGAGCCGCCGTGCGCCTTCGGCGTCACCCTCGGCCCGCAGACGCGCCGCCAGTTCCTTGCGGAGGGAAACGAAGCGATCGAACGGAGCGGCGTAGAGCTCGTTCAGAGGGCCTTCGAGGGAGCGGGCGCCCGGCCCTTTGGCGCTCATGCCGCTGGAGGTAGCATCTCAGGCGGAGCCATCTCCAGCTCGAATCGAGCACCAGTTGTCCTCTGGCGCGGTTTGTCGATCAGGGGGCGCAGCGCTCACTGTGGCGCAGGGATTCTCGGATCGGGAGGTGGCAGTACCGGACGGCCAGGGTCGCGCTGCGCAGGCGGGCTGGGGAGCCCCTCCTCCTCCGCGCACTGGACTCCACCGTTGAATCCGGCAACGGACCCGCAGACGTAGGTGGTCTCTTTGTCGCATCCGCGCACGCGGTAGAGCGAGCCTCCTTCGAGGTCGACCGTCACGTTGCCCTCCGGGCAGCTCTGCTCCTTGGCGAAGCGGGTTCGGACGACGCTTGTGGTGCTGACACACGAGGTGAGGAGAACAGCAGCGAGGGGGGCGAGGCGACCCACGGTCGGATGAGTCGATCACAGGGTCGCGCGCGGGTCCACCCGGACCTTGTCGGGGCGATGACGGCTCGGCTTCGCTGCCGGGTCGCTTCAACCGCGAGTGAGCCCGCGCTCCTCTCGGACGGCGGCGTTGCGCGCTTCGGCGCGCTGCCACGCCGGGCGCCTCGCCAGACGTTCGGCGTAGGCGGTGAAGGCGGGACGGGGCTCCACCATCTTGAAAGCGAGCATGTATCGCAGCGTCCCGCCGAAGATGAGGTCGGCCATCGAGAAGGTATCGCCGAGGACGAACTCGCGGCCGGCGACGGCGCTCTCCATCGAAGCGATCATAGCCTCATGCGAACCCCAGCCCGCCGCCGATTCTTTGAATGCCCAGCCCGCCGCCTTCGCCATCGCCCCCGGCTCGATCACCGACGGCGCGAAGAGAGACCATCGGAGGTACGTCCCGCGCTGCGGATCGTCGACTCGCGGGGCGAGCCGCCCGTACGCGTACCGATCGCCCAGGTAGAGGGCGATGGCGGCCGCCTCTGTCACGACGATCTCGCCGTCGACGAGAATGGGCAACTTGCCCATCGGGTTGAGCGCGAGGATCGCCGACGCCTTGTGGGCGCCGGCCATGAGGTCCACGTAGCGCAGCTCGTACGGGACGCCGACCTCCTCGAGCGTCCAAACCACGTTGGCGGCGCGAGAGAAGGGGTGATGGTAGAGAACGAGGGCCATGGTGTGAGGCGAACTATGTAGCATAATGACGTGCCGGCAGCCGACCCAGCTTCTACCGCGGCGACGGCTGACGGTGAGGCGCGAACCACGTCGCGAAGCCCGCCAAAGGGAGAATCGGAGCGAGTCCCGATAGGCGCGGAATTCGGAGTCGCTCGATTGTCGCGCTGCATTCGCGACCTCGGGACTTGTCGGTGCAACTGCGATGCCGCAGAACTAAAACGGTGGACGCGATATCTTTGACCAACTCGATCGCTGAATCGATTTGACAGATTGGGGTGTCGGCCCAAAGTTAGGGAGATGGCCGATAGGACCCCGCTCTACCTGAAACTGGCTTACCAAGAGTGGTTCGACCAGCACCCGGAGGCTCGGATGGAGATCGCAACTACCACCGTGCGGCAGCAAAAGCTGCCGGGCAGCCCGGCCGCATACGTCAAGAATACGCCCGGCGGAGAGGTACAGATCACCAAGGAAGAATTCGATGCCCGTTATTGGGCACGCGAGTATGCCCCCTTCGTTTGACCAGAAGTGCACCACCCGTGACGATGAGAAAGAGGCGGGCCGTCCCTAGCGACGGTGCCGCGGATCGTCCCGCGCGCCTGCGGACTGGTTCACCGCGGTTTGCGTCACGTCTCGCAGACGCTCGGCCAACGCGTGGACGTCGAGATCGTTGAGATCCTTGTCGACGGTCGCCACGAGGTGCTTCTCGAGCTCGCCCGTGAGCTCTTTTCTCATCAGCCCGAGGAAGTGCGGTGGCGCCACGAGGATCCATTTCCCGAATCGCGCCGCGCGCATGGCCTGGTCGAGCGTCGTCGCCAGCGAATGCGCGAAGTGCTCCTTCTCGTTGTCTTTGGGCGAAGAGCCCGGCGCAAGTGCGTTGTGGTGAACCGACGCACCCTCGGAGGAGCGGCTGCCGGACCTGTCACCCACGAGATCGCTCGCCTTGCTTCGCGAGCCTGCGTGCATCACGAGCTCGACAACGTGCCAGGACGGGTCCCCGTTCCGGACCTCAAACAGACGAGCCTTCGCCGCGTCGCAAACCAGGACCCATAGGGGACTCATCGTCTTTCGACGATGCACGAAGCACGCCGACGAGTCGTGGCCGAGGGCCTTCCCCTGACCGGCACCCCCTACCGCTCGTCTAGGTCCTGCGAAAGCTCCGCGATCACGGCGCCCGGATCGACCGCGTTCGACATGGCGTCGGCCAGGGCATCCTTTCGGTCCAGCACATTTGGCAGATCGCGTCGAAGCTCTTCGATGAGGGCGATCAGCTTGGCAACCTTTTGCTCGGCGAGCAGGTTCACTTGTAGGTCCAGGTGCGATCGCTGCTCAGCGTCCTTCGCCTGGCGGTTCTGCGTCGTGAGCACCATCGTCGTCATCAGGAGGGCGGCGACGCCGACCATCCCCTGCAAGCGATTGAAGGGCGGTGGGTCCAAAACCGGCCACGAAAAGGTTGGAGCGGCGAGGTTGAACGCGACCCAGGCCGATGCAATCAAAAGCATGAAATAGATGCTGAGGGCCCTTCCGAGGGCAAGGTTGACCCGTTCGATGAACCGTTGGTGGCGCCCCATCCCCTCGTGCTGGCGGGCCCGGAAGGCAATCACCGCCTGCGTGGCGAGCTGATTTTCCGTAGACGGCACGCCAATCGCCGCTGCGACATGCCCGCCATCGGGGGTGATTGGCAACCTCTCCCGTGCGCCGTGGTCAGGTGGGATCACTGCGCCTCCCTGCGATGGGGTGCACCCCTCGTGCCCGCACGCGTTCCGCCGCGAATGCTCGAAAAGCGAGCCAAGCGACAGGAATCGACGCTTGGAATTCTCGCTTTGCTTTTGCAAAACGAATGCGAGAGAAAACTCAGGCGTTGCGCATCCCCGTTTGCTTTGCGTTTGCGGCGAGGCCGGGGGTCGGCCAGCCCGGCCTTCTGCTTCACATCTTGGCCTCAGCCTGTAGACGGCGCCGATTGGTGCCTGCTCACGCTATCGCCGTCTTGCGGTCGCAGCTCGCCGAAGACGCAAGCCGATACAACCGTCAGGCCGCCGAGCAGGAGGAACGCGAGGTGGATGCCGTGGATCATCTCGGCTGGACTGGAGCGGAATCGGTCCGGTATGAAGACCGCGGTCGTGAGCGAGGCAGCGGCCACCCCGAAGCTCATCGACATTTGCTGCATCGTGCTGGCAATGGTGCTCGCCATGCTTTCGTCCGCCTGTTGGACATCGGCATATACCAGCGTGTTCATGCATGTGAACTGCAAAGACGAGAGGAACCCAAAGGACAATGCCTGCAGCCCGATGACAACGACGGACGTGAGCGATCCGATCGTGGCGAATAGCGCGATGAGCAGGCCCAGCGAGATTGTGTTCGCAAGGAGCACGCGACGGTAGCCGAACCTCGTCAGGATGCGCGGCACGCTCGCCTTCAGACTGATGGCGGCGATCGACTGAGGCAAGATGAGAAGACCGGATTGGATTGCCGAGTATCCGAGGCCTACCTGGTAGAGAAGCGGAAGGAGAAACGGCATTCCACCCACCCCGATGCGGGTGAAGAAGCTGCCCGTGACCGCGATGCGAAGCGTCCGGATGCGAAAGAGTCCGAGCCGCAGCAAGGGGCGCGCCGATTGAGTCGCGTGCCACCCGTAGGCGAGAAGCAGCGCGATCGCGAGGGCGGAGAGGACGACGATCTGTTCTCCGCGCAGGGTGTGCTCGCCGAAGACCTCCAGGACGTACGACAGCAGCGCGACGCCGGACCCGAAGAGGACCAGCCCCGTCCAGTCGAGTGGGTCGGTCTTCGCGGCGCGATAGTCGGGTAGATGGCGGAAGACGAGGAAGAGCCCGACCGCCCCGATCGGGAGGTTCACGAAGAAGATCACCCGCCAGTGGAACAGCCCGACGATGAGTCCTCCCGCCAAGGGACCAATCATCGGACCTACGAGGCCGGGAATGGCGACGAAGCTCATTGCCCGAACCAGCTCCGACCGGGCGAAGGCGTGAACCATGGTCAGCCGGCCAACGGGAACCATCATCGCTCCGCCGCAGCCCTGGAGAATGCGACAGGCAACGAGGACGTGAATGTTGCTGGAGATCCCGCACAGAAGCGAGCCCAACGTGAAAAGGCCTATCGCAGAAGAAAAGACTTTGCGAGTTCCGAATCGATCGGCGACCCACCCGCTCACGGGGATGAAGACCGCGAGGCTCAGCGTGTAGCTCGTGAGCACGGACTTCGTGCTCAGCGGTACGACGTGCAGCGCGGCCGCCATCGCCGGGAGGGCGGTGTTCAAGATCGTGGTGTCGAGCGATTCCATGAAGAACGCGACCGCGACCAGCCACGGGAGCATGCGCTTCACGGACTCGCTGGGAGATGTATCCGGCATGCCCGGGAGAGTAGCCGTTGGTCGGTGGCAGGGGACGCCGACCGAAATCTACGCGAGCTCGAAGTCCGCTTCGGCTGTGATGTACGGAACGTATCGGAAATCACGAATGGACTTCACGCGGCCGTCTTCGAACTCGAGCAAGACGAAGTACGCTGGCCTCTCTGCTCCAGCGACGTACACCCCGAACGCTAGCTGCCCTTCCAGGCGCACCACACGGAGCGCCACGTCCTCCTTCTCGTAGCGCCCGAAATACGCGCCAACCTGCTTGCCACGGCGCTGCGACTTGGACACGAGATCGAGCCGGCAGTCGTCGGCCACCAAGCTACGGACGCCGTCCCAGTCGCGCGCGTTGAAGAGTCGCGCATACCGATCCAGCTCGACACGGGTCGCCACGGCTATCTCCACCTGATCACGCTCGAGAGCCCGGAGTCTTCGCCGCCCGCGAACCAGGGCGGCCTTCACCGTCGTGACGCTGGTCCCCATCGTCTCCGCCGTTTCCTCGAGCGAGTGTCCGAGGACATCCTTCAAGATAATCGCGCTCCGCTGCGTCACGGGAAGCGAAAGGAAGCGCACGAGCGCCGCGCGAACGACAGCGGGATCGGGCTGTTCGTCGAAGCCGACGACGTCCTCCATGTCCGCGGTCACGTCGGTGTACTTCTTTCCATGGCTCTTCAAGAAATCGACCGCGGCGTTGTGTGCGATGCGGAACAGCCACGGCCGCAGAGGAGGCACGTCCGAGGAAAGGCTCAGGGCGTAGAAGGCCTTTGCCAGCGTGTCCTGAACGATGTCCTCGCCTTCGATGACCGAGCCGCTCAAGCGCGCACAGTAGCGATGGAGCTCGGGCCGCACGCCGGCGACGATGGCGAGAAACTCCTCGCGCGCAGCCGCAATGGTCGACGGTGCCTGAGTCACGCACAGCACCCTACCACGCCCTTTTTCACGGTTCCCCGGGGCAGGCCGTCACGAGACCCGCGCCTCCGCGGCACGCTTGAGATCCTCGGCGTACGCCTCGAACACGGGCGCGAAGTCCGGTAGCGAACTCTTGATCATCGGAAGCATTAAGCCCGAGAGCTCCTCCCTCATCGAGAATTCGGTCGAACCGTCGGGCTTCGGCGTGAGCAGAAAGGTGCGAACCCCCTTGAACATCGGCGCCATTCCGTCGCTCCAGATCATCGAGCGACCTGGCTGCACGGCCAACACTTTGGGCTTGAACGTGCGCTGCGGCGCGCTCGGCACCTTCAGCTTCAGCGTGTGTCCCTCGGCGATCCGTCCTTCGATGCTCGTTACCGTAGAGTTCCAGCGCGGGAACGCCTCTGCATCGGTCAACAGTGCCCAGACACGGTCCGGGCTCGCCTTGATAGTCGTGCGAATCGCGCAGTCCATTCGGAACGCGCCCATCGTCTTGGTGGCCTTGGCTTTGGTGGTCTCCATGATCTCCTCGACCTGACGACGATTGGATCGATGCAAAGGATGCGCGGGCGACGTCACTTCGTCCCGACCGCCAAGACCAGCTCGCACGGCCCGACGAAGCCGGCCTGACCGTCCTCGAAGTTCCGGAGGGCCGCTTTGACCTCGGCCCACGCGGCGTCACGTCCGGCCGGATCGAGCGACGAGAGCATTTGATGAAGCGCGCCGAAGGACTCCTTCTGGAGGCCAAGGCACTCGTCGGCCGACTTCATGCGAAGCGGGGCAGCGATTGACTCCACCTTCACGTCGCGGAACCCCGCTCGCACGAAGGCCTGTTCGAGCACGCCCTCGCCGCCAAGACTGAACGGACCGGGCTGCCCGACGAGGGGCGGCCCGAGCTTGGCGTGTCGACGGACGATCGAAACAGGTACGCTGAAAAACCCGTTCTTGTCCGCCGTCGCGTAGACGATCGCGGCGACGCGACCCCCCGGCACGAGCACGCGACGCATCTCCGACAGCGCCTTCTGCTGGTCCGGAAAGTAGATGAGGCCAACGCGTGAGATGACGACGTCGAAGGACTCATCGCTCAAGTCGAGTCTCTCGCCGTCCATGGGGCGGGTATCGACATTCGTATGCCCCGCACGCTTGGCCTCCGCGGCCGCGAAAGCGAGGATCGCCGGCGAAATATCGGTCGCGAGCACGCTGCCACCCGGGCCGACGCGGGCGGCGGTTTGAAGCGTCTGATCGCCCGCGCCCGCGGCGACGTCGAGCACGCGGCACCCCGACGCTACCAGGGCGAGATCGAGCATTCGCTCGGTGGCGGGTCCGAGCCAGGTTCGGAGGGTCGTTCCCCACCTGTGCCACGCCTCCGCCGCCGTGTCCCACTGGTCTCGTGTCGTTCGCTTGTAGGCGATGGGGTCGAAGCTCGTCTGGGTCGTCATGATCGTTCTCCCTCGTGCTGTTCTCGTGTCCGGAGTGATCTACGCCCGACCCAAGACGGCCGGTGCTGGCGAGTGCTCAACGGGGGTTGAGCGCTATTCACACCTCGTCCGGATCGTCACCAGGTGCGCTGGCGGGGCCGTTCCTGGAGCCCAAAGTTTCGCGCGGTCTTCTTGACGAGGTTTCGAAGCCACGCGTGTGCAGGGTCTTCGTCGAAGCGCTCGTGCCAATAGGCTTCCTCCGGATACGTGGGAAGGTCGATCGGCGGGCGTAGGACCTGGAGCGGCACGAGCTCGGCGAAGTAGCGAATGAGCATGCTAGGGCCCGTCAGGAGCAGATCGGAACGCGCGACGATCAGCGGCGCTGCCATGAAGTAGCGGACAGCGGCGGCGACGTGCCGCTTCTTCCCTAGCTTCGCGAGCGCCTGATCGATCCACGTCGGACCCGCATCATCGCCGAGCGTGATGAGCAGGTGTGGGGTCTCTACGTAGGAATCGAGATCGAGCACGCCGTCGATGCTCGGATGTCCTTTGCGCGCAGCGCAGGCAAAGCCCTCCGTACAGAGGTCCATCCGGCGAATGCCCGGCGCCTTGTCCACGATCGCGCCCAGTGCCAGATCCACCTCACCCGTCTCGAGAAGCCACGCGTTCCCGCGCCGCGCGCTCGGTACGATCTCCAGTGAAGTGTCCGGGGCCTCTCGCGCCGCGGCCTCGAGGAGCGGTGGCAAGAGCAGCGTCCCGAGGAAATCCGGAGCGGCAATGACAAAGCGACGCGCTGCAGTCGCCGGATCGAACGTGGTTCCACCTCGCAGGAGCCGCTCAGCGTCCATGAGCAAAGCGTGCAGCGGGCCGACGAGTGCCTCGGCGCGTGGGCTGAGCACCATCCCCCGGCCGGATCGAACGAGGAGCGGGTCGCCGAGAAGGGCACGCAGCTCCGAGAGGGAATGGCTCATCGCGGACGGCGTCACGCGAACCCGCTTGGCGGCGGCGGTCACGCTGCGTTGGCTGAGAAGCCCGTCGAGCGCGAGAAGAAGGTTCAGGTTGAAGTTCGCCAGATCGAGCCGCCTCATCGCGCACGATCATCGCACGGTGCGGTCCGAATCAGGCCGGCGACCCACTCTTCTCAGAACCGGGACTGGGCCGAAGCCGCGACGCGGACACGGATTGCGCCCCGGCCAGGTCTCGGCAAGGGCGCGTCGATTCGTGCGATGCCTTCCGGCGGGCCGTACGATGCAGCCGCCATGGCTTTGATGTTCGAGCTCCCGTGCGCGCTTCAAGCATTCGAGTCGTAGGAGCCCACCGCGGAAAGCTCTGTGACGACCGGCGGCTCGACGCAGCGGTCTTTGAGGTCTTTTTGAAAGGCCTTGAACGATGGAAGGGCGGTGAGCGGGTTCTCGTCCGGCACCTCAAGCGTGGCAATGTGTACGAACGTCACCCTGTCCGGGAGTCGGTAACTCGCGTAGCGGAGGCCCTTGGGGGCGCGCGCCCGAAGCTCCTCGAAAACCGCACGCACTAGGCTGGCATTCGTGTCGGAGTGCGTTTCCGAAGTCGTGTACCGCACCATTATCGTCTTCATAATCGGCCTCGCTTGGTCGGGTTCGCGATGTTCTCGACATGACGACGACCAAGCGGGACAAAAGGATGCGCCACATCGGGAACACTCTTGGCACGGCTCTCGCGCCGCGCTGAGGGACTGTGGTCGCGCGCGCTCACGTGCCTGGCATCGGTATGTACTCGACGATCTCGATGGAGCCGTCCGGCATCATGAAATGAGGATGCCCTTTCAAGCTCTCGGCGAGCGCCTCCTTCGAGTCGGCCTGCATGATCGAGAATCCGCCGAGATCGTTGGTGGTGGGCGCGGCGCTGCCGCCCTTGGTGACGCGCACACTCTTTCCGAGGGGCGCCCCCATGTCGACGATCGACGCCGCTGCCTTCTTGCTCCAGGCCATCCATGCTTCCATTCCGGCCTTCTGCTGCTCCGGCGTGGCCTTCTTCATCTGCTCGAAGGCCGAGGTCGGTGCCTTGTAGAGAACGAGGAATTTTTTCATGCGCGACTCCTTGGTGAGAACCGGGCTCGAGCGCCACCGTGGCGCGTCAGGCGACTGGCGACCCGATTACGCCCATCCGCCGCAATCTGCAATGGACCCCGGTCGGCGAGCGGAGGACTCATGAGTAAATTGCTCTGGATCGCCGGTCGGCGGCTCGTTGGCGCCTTCCATCCGCCACGGAGCGAAATCCCGACGCTCGGGGCCGCGTCGGTTAGCTGAAGAAACGGACCAGGTGTTCGTTCGTCTCCTCGGCGTGCGTCCACGCGAAGTTGTGGGGACCGTCCTTGATCACGACAAGCTCCGCGCCCTTGACAGACTTCGCGGTGCGCGCGCCCGACGCATGGAACGGGACGATGCGGTCCGCGTCGCCGTGGACGACGAGCGTGGGCACATCGATCTTCTCCACGTCCTTGCGGAAATCGGTGTACCAACTGGCGACGCAGGCGAGCGACGCGGCAGCCGACGAAATTGCCGCCGTGTTCCAGCCAATTCGCAGCACTTCTTCGCTCACGCGCGATCCGAGGAGCTTGTCCGCGTTGTAGAAGTTCTTGAAGAACTCGGTGAAGAACGCGTAGCGGTCCTTCTTGATCGCGGCCTCGATGCCGTCGAATACGCTCTTGTCGACGCCCTCGGCGTTGCCCGGGGCCTTGAGTAGGTACGGCGGGACCCCGCCGAGAATCGCCGCCCGCCTTACCTGTTTCGTTCCGTACTTGCCCATGTAGCGGACGACTTCGCCGCCGCCCATCGAGAAGCCGGCGAGCGAGAACGACTCGAGTTTCAGGTGGCCGACGAGCGCGTGCAGGTCGGCGGCGAACGTGTCGTAGTCGTAGCCCGTCGTCGGTTGACTCGACTTGCCGAAGCCGCGGCGGTCGTACGTGATCACGCGCTTGCCCGCGTTGAGGAGCGCCGCGGTCTGCTTCTCCCACGACGCGCCGTTCAGGGGATAGCCGTGGACCAGAATGACCGCGTCGCCTTTGCCGTGGTCCTCGTAATACAGGTGGACTTCGGTGGAGTTTTCTTTGCTGACGGAGGCGTAGGACATGCGCGCGACGCTACCGAACCGCCGCCTGAAAGGAAAGGGTCGGCCGCGGTGAACGGCCTGTCTCGACGCGACGCTTTCGCCATGGTTGCGCACGGTCACCGAGCTCTTGCGAGCGCGGGCCTACTTCGTTTGCGAGGTCGTCGTCCGCGCTCCGCCTGGCGAATGCGGCAACGCGCGGCCGCGCTACTCGGCGATTCTGGTCGGGGCGAGGGCGACCTTCGCTGTCGTGGCGGCGTTCCCTTCCGCCGGGTAGCCAGAGCATCGGGGCTTGACGGGCTCACTCGAGCGCGGCATGGGTCTGCTCGTCATGAAGAGCTGCGGAATAAGGTTTCCGGGAGTCGTCGTGTCGTCCTTGGCGACGCTCCTCGCTGTCAGTTGTCTTCGCCCGCCCGAGTCGACGTCGACTCCCCAGCTGCGCCGCAGTGACGCACAACTCGTCGAGACCGGGGCCGCCCCCTATCCCTCCGAACCCAAGGCCCCGCCTCCCGTCCCGCCGCCCGCCGGAGCGGGGTTCGACATCAAGCTCCAAAAGTACATCGTGGTCGATCAGTTCGGCTATCAGCCGGAGCTGGCCAAGGTGGCCATCCTGGTCAACCCAAAGCGCGGATGGAACGCGGGCGACGCGTACAGCCCTGGCCCGCGCCTCGAAGTGCGGCGCTGGAGCGACGGCACGACCGTCTTCGAGGGGGCACCGGCCGTGTGGAGCGACGGCGCCGTCGATGCCGCCTCCGGCGATAGTGGCGCATGGTTCGATTTTTCCTCTTTGAAGGAGCCTGGCCTCTACTTCGTGCTCGATCCCAAAAACCATGTGCGCTCGTACCCCTTCGAAGTGAGCAAGGACGTCTATCGGCCCGTGCTCAAGGCGGCTCTTCGGATGTTCTATTACAACCGCGCAAACTTCGAAAAGAAGCCCCCTTATTCGTGCGTCGGCAAGAGATGTTGGTCGCTGGGCGTCGATTACATGGGCGAGGGCCAAGACAGCCAGGCCCGTAGCGTCACCGATCGCGACAACCCCAAGACGGCGCGCGACCTCAGCGGCGGCTGGTGGGATGCGGGCGACACCGACAAATACGTGACGTTCACGCAAGACGTCGTTCACCAATTGCTGACGGCCTATGAAGAGCACCCGCAACCGTTCACCGACGACTTCAACATTCCCGAATCGAACAACGGTCTTCCTGACTTGATCGACGAGATCGTCGTCGAGCTCGACTGGCTGAAGAAGATGCAGCCCGCCGACCTCCAGGGCGGGGCGCTCATCAAGATGGGCAACGTGGAGTACGGCGATCCGGTGCCCGACCAGAGCAAGCTCCGGCGCTTCTACTACCCGCAGCCCTGCTCGTCCGCGACGATCGTCGTGGCGGGAGTTTTTGCGCACGCAGCCCTCGTTCTCGGCAAATTCGACAAGCTTCGCGATTACGCGCGGGACCTGGGCCAACGGGGCGCACGCGCCTTCGATTTTTACGTCTCTCACCCCAGGAGCGATGCGTGCGACGATGACACGATCAAGTCCGGCGATGCCGACCGCTCCCTCGCCGAGCAAGACCGGATTGCCGTCGTGTCCTCGGTGTACCTCTTCGCGCTCACCGGGGACCCGAAATACGACGTGTGGGTCCAGACGAACTACTCGCGGACCCGCCCATTCACGGAGGACTCCTGGTCGATGTATGACCAGAGTCAAGGCGACGCGCTTCTTTATTATGCCGATCTGCCGAAGGCTGACGCTGGGGTGAAGGCGGCCATCTTGGGACGCAAGAAGTCCGAGGCGGCCAGCGTCGACATTTACAAGCTGCGGCCCGATCTCGATCTGTACCGCGCGTACATGCGCCCCTACTCGTACCACTGGGGCAGCAACAACGTCCGGGCGGCGATAGGCAACACGAACTGGGACGTCGTGGGCCATGGCCTGGCCGCTGGGGACACTTCGACGTTCGTCGAACGTGCTGCGGGGATCCTGCATTTCTTCCACGGCGTGAATCCCATGCAGATCGTTTACCTGACGAACATGTACGCCTACGGAGGCGATGCGTGCGTGGACGAGGCGTATCATTCCTGGTTTCGGGACAAGGACCCGAAGTGGGACAACGCGCGGACGTCCGAGCTAGGTCCCGCCCCCGGCTACGTCACGGGGGGTCCCAACAAGAGCTATTGCGAGAGCAAAGAATCGCCGCCGCACCCGTGCGCGCATTCGCCCTTTCGTCGGCAGCCTCCGGGCAAGGCGTACATCGATTTCAATACGTCGTTTGATCCGACGAGCCCCTACGACAAGTCGTGGGAGCTCACCGAGCCGGCGATCTACTACCAGGCTTCGTACGTGAGGCTGGTGTCCAAGTTCGTCGACTGACGCGCGCCGTCCCAGGTCGACGTGTCGCACATCCAGTCGTTGAGGGACGAACTCGGCGCGGATCCAATGCGCGTGGCCGCCGGCCCGCGAGAAGGTGCTCGGCGGCAAACCCCGCGAGGTAGACTTGCGCGAGCGAGGTCGGGCGGACGAACATCCTCATCATGGCGTGACGCCCATCGTTTTCTTGCGCAAATATGAGAGGTCGAAAAATCGCGCGAGGGTATGTCGAGAGTTGCCCGTCTGCTCCGACCTCAGGGTGACGCCGGGACAGGCTCGGCGGCATTCGACGGCGTGTGAGGACGTGACGAAGGAGACCCGACGATGAAATTCATGCTGATGATGCACGCGCCACGCGGCAACGGCGACTACCAGATCAACCAGTGGAAGCCCGAGGAGTTCCGGGCCCACATCCAGTTCATGAAGGACCTCAACAAGGGTCTACGTGAAGCCGGCGAGCTGGTCGGCGCGGAAGGCCTCGCGCCTCCCGGCCAGGCACGCATCGTGCGCTCGCTTGGCCAAGGCGCCCCCGAGGTAACGGACGGCCCCTTCGCCGAGTCCAAGGAGTTCCTCGTGGGCTACTGGATCGTCGACGTGGAGAACGCGGACCGCGCATTCGCAATCGCCGGTAAGGCGTCGACCGCGCCGGGCCCCGGTGGAAAGCCGCTCGGCATCAAGATCGAGGTGCGTCAGGTGATGAGCGCACCGCCCGATTCGCTGTAGGACAAGCACTGCTGCAATGAAAACGACCGGCGAGCACCTGCTCCGTGCGCTCGCGCCGCAAGTGCTCGGCGCCGTCGTCCGTCGCTACGGCGACTTCGGGGCCGCCGAGGACGCCGTGCAAGAAGCGCTCACCGCGGCTGCGTTCCAGTGGCCACGAACCGGCACGCCCGAAAATCCTCGCGCATGGCTCATCCAGGTCGCCGCTCGGAAGCTCACCGATCAGATCCGGCTGGAGTCTGCGCGCCGTCGGCGTGAGACGAAGATCACCCTCGAAACACCACCGGACGAGAAGATGGTACCGCCGCCCGACGAAGCACCCACAGAAGAGGACGACGCGCTCGTTCTTTTCTTCATGTGCTGCCATCCAGCGCTCACGCGGCCCTCCGCGATCGCGCTGACGTTGCGCGCAGTGGGTGGTCTCACCACGGCCGAGATCGCGAGCGCGTTTCTCGTGCCCGAGGCGACGATGGCGCAGCGAATCAGCCGGGCGAAGCAGAGCATCAAGAGCTCCGGCGTGGGCTTTGTGATGCCGCCGCCCAAGGAGCGAAGCGCGAGCCTCGGCGCCGTCCTCCATGTCCTCTATCTCATTTTCAACGAGGGCTACGCCACCAGTGCGGGGGAAACGCACCAGCGGGTGGATCTCTCGAATGAAGCGATCCGCCTCGCACGTGCGATGCTGGAGCTCCTCCCGGACAACGGCGAGGTGAGGGGACTGCTGGCGCTCATGCTCCTCACCGACGCGCGGCGCGCCGCGAGAACGGGACCGAACAGCGAGATCATTCCGCTCGACGAGCAGGATCGATCGCTCTGGAACAAGGAAGCGATCGCGGAAGGCGTGCGGCTCGTGACCGAGGCGATGACAGGTGGCGCGGCGGGGTCGTATCTTCTGCAGGCTGCCATCGCGGCGGTGCACGACGAAGCGGCGCATGTCGACGAGACGGACTGGCCGCAGATCGTCGCGCTCTACGTCTCGCTGATGCGGATGTCCGACAACCCCATCGTGGCGTTGAACCACGCGGTGGCCGTCGCGATGGCCGAGGGACCGGACAGGGGGCTCGCGCTCCTCGAGAAGCTCGATCGCAATCCACGCATCAAAGGCCACTTTCGCCTCGATGCGGTGCGCGCCCACCTCCTCGAGCGCACGGGCGACGTCAAAGGCGCTCTTCCCTACTACGAGGCAGCGGCCGAAAAGACCGCGAGCATGCCGGAGCGCAACTATCTCCTCCTCAAGATCGGGCGCCTCAGGTTGGAGTCGTAAGCGCGCGGCGGACGACCGCACGGTCACCTGCCTCGGCCGAGCCTCGCTACTTCGCGGTGCCGGAAGCAACTGACGACGTGGTCATTGACCATGCCCACGGCCTGCATGTGTGCATAAATGATGGTCGAGCCGACGAAGCTGAAGCCTCGGCGCTTCAGGTCCTTGCTGAACGCATCTGATTCGGCGGTGCGAGCCGGGACGTCCTTCATGGTTCGCCGGCGGTTCTGCAAGGGGCGACCGCCGACGAAACGCCACTGGTACGCGTCGAAGCTGCCGAACTCGCGCTGCACGGCGACGAAGGCGCGAGCGTTCTTGATGGCGGATTCGATCTTGGCGCGGTTGCGCACGATCCCCGCGTCCTTCAAGAGCAGAGCGACCTTGCGCCGGTCGTAGGTCGCGACCGTCTCCGGGTCGAAGTCGTCAAACAACCGCTGGTAGGCTTCGCGCTTGCGGAGGATGGTGATCCAGCTCAGTCCCGCCTGGGCTCCTTCGAGGACGAGGAACTCGAAGAGGAGGCGGTCGTCGTGGACGGGCACGCCCCATTCCTCATCGTGGTACGCGACGTAGCGGGGATCCGCTCCGGACCACGCGCAGCGTTTGGCCTTTCTTGTGGGCATCGCGTCCGTATCTTGCCCGAATCGCACGGTCATCGCCCAGCGCGCTCAGGCTTTGCCGGTTGCCTTTCGCCAGGTCGGCCGCTCGCTGATTTTGTTCCACCACGACATGAGGTGCGGGAACTTCGCGAAGATGTCCTTCGCGGGCGTCGCCATGGCGTACTCGAGGTACGGCATGAAGCCGACGTCGGCGAGCGTGAAGTCCGGGCCGGCGAGGAACGGGGTCTTCGCGAGCTGCGCTTCCATGACACCGCACGTTGTCACGAGGGCCTTCCCGGCGGCCTCGAGAACGGCGGGTTCCTGCGGGCGCTTGAAGACGTACTCGGCGACGAACTTCATCGCGTTTGCGCTGAACTCGGACGTCTCGATGCTGATCCACTGCTCCATCTTGGCGCGCCCCTTCACGTCGGACGGGACGAGCTTTCCGCCCGCCTTATCGTTCAAATAGCGGGTCATGGCGCGCGACTCGAACATCTCGAAGCCGTCATCGTCGAGCGCGGGGACCCGGCCGAAGGGCTGACGGCGGAGGTGCGGCTCCTGCTTGTGCTCCCCCTTCGAAAAGTCCACGACAGTCAGCTCGAACGGCGTGTTGGTCTCCGCGAGGGTCATGAGGACCTTGCGGGTACAGGTGCTCATCGGGTTTCCGTAGATCTTCAGCATGGCGAACTACTCCTTCTTGGTCCGGGACGAAACGTGCTTGGTGGCATCGGTCGCGTCTACCGCGCGGCTTTGCCCAGCGGCAATAGCACGCGAACCCGTTCGTCGCGCAGGTACAGGCCCGCCCACAGGAGCGCGCCGAGCAGCATCGGCACGACGAAGGCGTCGCCGACCCTGACGTGGGTCGCGACCGCCCCGCCGAGGTACTCGCACCCCGGTTCGCCCAAATCGCGGCCGAGGTTTCGATGACGCTCGAGGTGGACGCAGAATTCGCAACAGGCCGCGGCGTCTTCACGCTAATCCGAGCACGAGGAGGGCACCAAGATGAAGCCGAAGAACACAATCTGCCTCTGGTTCGACAAGGGCGCGCATGAGGCGGCGCGCTTCTACGCCGCTACCTTCCCGAACAGTGAAGTGACCGCCGTTCACAAGGCGCCGGGCGACTTCCCCGGCGGCAAGGAAGGCGACGTACTCACGGTGGAGTTCACCGTGTTGGGTATTCCCTGTCTCGGTCTCAACGGCGGCCCGCAGTTTCACCACACCGAGGCCTTCTCCTTCCAAATCGCCACGGACAATCAGGAAGAAACCGACCGCTACTGGAGCGCGATCGTCAGCAACGGCGGGAAGGAAAGTCAGTGCGGTTGGTGCACGGACCGCTGGGGACTGTCCTGGCAAATCACCCCGCGTGCGCTCACGGACGCCCTTTCCGCCGGAGGCGCCGAGGCAAAGCGCGCTTTCTCGGCCATGATGTCGATGAAGAAGATCGACGTCGCCCGGATCGAGGCCGCACGCCGCGGGTGAACCATCCAGCCGATGGTGCTCGATGCGCCCGACCTACTTGCCCGTACGTTCGCGGTGGTTGCACCCCGGCCAGCAGCAGGGCCGACGCTGGCCCTCCTCGAGCTCCTCCTGGGTTCGGCGAATGCGGCGTTCTCGGGTCGTCGGTTGCTTGGCATCCTCGACCCAGCAGATGAACTCGTTGCGGGCTAGAGGCGTTATGTCCTTCCAAGCATCGAGCGCCGCAGGGTTGGCGAGCAGAGCTTTGCGCAGGTCGTCAGGAAGTGGGTGCACCACGCCGCCGGGCACTTGCTGGCTTCTCACAAGACCAGGGTAGCGGCCATCCTCGACGCGCGAGAAGCGTCCCGGCTTGCTCGCCAGGCGAGAGCGCTGCGCTCTTTCTCCAGACCTCCGAGGGCCATCGAGCCCAGTGTGGCACCGACCGCAAAGGGCTACAAATCCGGCATGGACATCCTCACGCACTACTCGGCGATGGCTCGCTACAACCGTTGGATGAACGAGTCCCTCTACACGCACGCCGCGGCGCTCACCGACGAGCAGCGCAACCGCGACGTCGGCGCCTTCTTCGGGTCGCTGTTTTCGACACTCGACCACATCCTTTTCGCGGACAAGGTGTGGCTTTCCAGGTTCGGCGCATGTGACCCGCCCAAGCCGCAATTCCCAAAGAATCGCATCTACGACGACTTCGAGGCGTTGCTCGCAGATCGACGCGCGACGGACGACGCGATCGATCACTTCATCGCAAGCCTCACGGTCGACGCGCTCGATCAAGAAATGCGCTACGCGAATCTCCGCGGTGATCCCTGGACCCACCCGACGTGGTGGGCCGTGTCTCACTTCCTGAATCACGGCGTGCATCACCGTGGGCAGGCGACGACAATCCTGATGCAGCTCGGAGTGGACCCAGGCGTCACGGACCTAATCGCGATGCTCCGCGCGGAGAAGAACTGATAGGCGGAGCCGGTGCGCTCGACACCGTGACGGTGTTCCGCGTCGCCCGCGGAGCTTCACTAGCGCGTCGGCGATGTCCGCAGTATGACGCGCTGCCGTGCTAGACGTTGTTCTCCGTGCGCTCCGCGCGCGGCGTGCCTCGGGACGGCTGCTCCACCATCTGCCCGAGGCGCGCGTAGACGAATGGTCCTCATCGGAGCCTCCGCGTGAGTGGTTTCACACCCACTCGAGCTTCTCGAGGTCGGCGATCAATCCCGGTCCGGTCGGCTGCCAGCCCAGCGACGCGCGCGTCTGCTCGCTCGCCGAGCGGATGTCTTCGCCTGCGAGCGCGGCCATCCACCCGAAGTAGCCCGGCGCCTCGTCGGGCGTGATCGAGCGAACGGGCACTCGCAGTCCCTTCCCGAGGACAGCCGCGATCGCTCGCAGCTGCACGCCTTCCTCGCCCACGGCGTGGTAGCGCGCGGTCGCGTTCTTCTCGAGCGCGAGCCGGTAGAGCCGCGCCACGTCGTTCACGTGCGCTGCCGACCAGTGGTTCGAGCCATCGCCGACGTACCCCACGAAGCCCTTCTGGCGCGCGCCCTCGATCACGAACGAGACGAGCCCGGCGCGGCGCGTGTCGTGCACCTGCGGCAGCCGCACGATCGCGACGCGCACCCCGCGCTGCGCCACGGCATCGGCGGCCCGCTCGGGCGTGCGCGGGAATCCGCCCTCGGAAGGCGGCGTGTCGTTCTCGGTCGCCGGCCGACCTCGGGTGCTGACCATGCCCACACCCGAGGTCACGATCAGCAGCTTCTGCGTGCCCGCGAGCGCGTCGCCCAGCGCCGCGATCGCCCGCTGCTCGTTCGCGCAATGGTCGGCGAACTTGGAGAAGTCGTGATCGAACGCGAGGTGGATTACCGCGTCCGCCTGCGCGGCCGGGGCCGAGAGCGTCTCGGGCCGCGTGAGGTCGCCACGCGCCACTTCCGCGCCCGCAAGGGCGAGCGCCGCCGACGACGCGTCGGAGCGCGCGAGCCCGACGATCGCATGCCCTGCGCACTTCAGCTCGCGGACGACGGCAGAACCGATGAAGCCCGTCGCACCAGTGACGAATACACGCATGGGGACCTCCGCATGTCAGAGCCTGACATGACTGTTAACACGTGATGTCAGAGTCTGCAATCACTCATGGCAGGCCATGTCATCGCTCGCGGATCGCCTACACTGACCCGCATGGCTCGCTGGGAACCCAACGCTCTCGAGCGGCTGCGCGCCGCGGCCCTCGAGCTCTTTGAAGAGCGGGGCTACGATCGCACGACCGTCGGCGATATCGCCGCCCGCGCCGACCTCACCGAGCGCACCTTCTTCCGCTACTTCACGGACAAGCGCGAGGTCTTGTTCTCGGGCAGCGAGGAGCTCGAGAAGCTGATCGTGTCCGGCGTGGCGAGCGCTCCCAGGACGATGTCGCCGCTCGAGGTCGTCGTGGAGGCGCTCGCGGCCTCGTCGCCCGTGTTCGAGGCCCGCCGCACGCACGCCCGCAAGCGGCAGGCGCTCATCGCCGCGCACGCCGAGCTGCGCGAGCGCGAGCTGATCAAGTCCACCAAGCTCGCCGCGGCCCTGCTCGCCAGCCTGCGCGAGCGAAGCGTGCCCCAGGCCACGGCCGCGCTGCTCGCCCAGACGGGCACGACGCTCTTCCACCACGCGTTCGAGCGCTGGATCGAGGACAGCAAGAAGCGCGACCTCGCCCACCACCTGCAGGATGCGCTCACCGAGCTCCGATTGCTCACGGCGGAGACGGGGACCGGCAAGCGCCGCGGCAAGACTTCGTCGAAGGGTGGTGCGAAGTCATCTGATCGACGACGTCGCGATTCGTAGAGCGTCGGCGCAACGGGCTGTCGCGAGCTCCGATGCTTCCGCCCAACCCGAGTAGCACGGGCACGAAGCTCCTTGGCCCACGTCGCGGCATCGGTGGCCCGATAGCCGGCGGCTCTTCCGACGGCCTGCGTGAGAACGTCGGCGATCTCCGCGTGGCTCCGGTGCTCGACACCAGGAAAGTAGGCTATGGCACTCGGGAAGCGTAGACCGCGACGAGGTCGAACGCGGATGCCCGCTCAATCCAACCGGGAACGGGTCCCTGCGCCGAGCTCCGCCCTTCGACGCGGAGCCTCACTACGCGCTGAACGGCCTCGACGAGGGCGCTGCCGTCCGTGGACGCCGTCACCCCGGCGTCGCGAGCGACTACGGGTCTTTCTGCCTTGCGCCCGGGTCGAGCTCCCGGGCAAGAAGCTCCGAGACTGCCCGAACGCGCGGGATCGAGAGGGAGCTCCTCGCGCAAACCAGGTGCAGCGACGACGTGAGCTTTCCCATATCGAGGCGCAGCGCAAGAAGGGGGGTGGGAAGCGCGAGCCGGCTGCGGAAGCGGCCGAGGATGATCGCGCCGACACCCGCCTCCGCGGCTCGAAGCTGCACGAGGAAGTCGTCGGACGCGAAGACCGGCCGAAACCCCGGGATCCGTGCCGCGAGCTGGGGATGCGGGGGCACATGCTCGAAGGGCGGAGCCCAGCTGATCCAACCGACGTCCGCGATGCCGAATCCGCGCGGTAGCCGGGCGGCATACTCGCGCGTCGCATAGGCGGCGACCCCGTGCTCGACGCTCGCGACCGTCACCAGGTCGCGCTGCGCCGGGCGGTCCAACGGCTGCACGCGGATGCCCAAGTCCGCCTCGCGCTTCGCCAGGTCGAGGTAGCTGACCGTGGAGAGCACCTCGAGCCGAATGTCGGGCAGACGCTCGCGCGCGAGGGCTGCGAAGGGAGCGACCAGGTCGAACGCAACTCCAGGCGGCGCGGTCAAACGCACGACGCCGCGCGGCTTCGTGTCCGCGCCCGACGCGGCCAGATCGACGTCGCGCGCCGACTCGGCCATCCGCCGCGCAGGCTCGACCATCCTCTCGCCGAAGCTCGTGAGCGTCGTCCCGTCGACCGTGCGCCTGAACAGCGGCTCGCCCAGCTCGGCCTCGAGCTCGGCGAGGCGACGGCTCATCGTGGGCTGCGTGACCCGAAGCACCTTCGCCGCACCGCTGAGGCTCCCCGCGTCCGCGACGGCAAGAATCAGCTCGATGTCGCTCCAAGATACATGCATATGCGTATGGTACCATGCGTCTTTTGGCAGTTATCATGCGCCCGCGCAGAGCCCAAAGTGGCCGCATGAACGCCTTCCAACTCCTCTCCGGTCTCGCCATCCCATCGATCCTCGCCCTCGTCGGCTGCGCTTCGACCAGCCATGCCACCGCCACCGCCTCCCTGGGCGTTGCCCGGTCCGCCTCCCAGCTGGAGGCGGTCGTCGACCAGCCGGGCCCGCTCACCGTCGACACGATCGAAGCCGCCGAGTGGGAGGTTCCTCTGAGCGGTCTGCTCAACCTGGACCACCCGGCGGCCAAAGCGGCGCATCTGGTCGACCGAAGCGAGCCAATCGCTCTCTTCGTCCACGTCCTTCACCACCCGGGGCGGGGGATGTTCCTCGTCGACACCGGCGTCGAGCACCTGTTCGTCACGGATCCGAGCCATGCCTTGATCAGGGGCATTGCAGGGAGCTTTGCGCATGTCGACAAGCTGAAGGTGCATGTCGACACCGCCGCGATTGTCGAGCGAGAGAGAGAGCCCGTGCAGGGCGTGTTTTTGACGCACTTGCACCTCGATCATGTCCTCGGGATGCGTGACGTACCCGCGACCGCGCCCGTATACGTGGGCGCCGGCGACGCGGACGTCCATTCGCTGATGAACGTCTTCGAGAAGGGGATCTACGATCAGGCCCTCGAAGGCAAGGGGCCGCTGCGCGAGGTGCGCTTCGAGCCCGATCCCGACGGCGTATTCGACGGCGTTCTCGACGTCTTCGGCGATGGCAGCCTCTGGGCGATCTGGGTCCCCGGGCACACGCCAGGAACGATCGCCTACTTGGCGCGGACGCCAACCGGCCCCGTGCTCCTGGTGGGCGACGCGTGCCATACGGCGTGGGGTTGGGAGCACGATGTCGAGCCTGGATCCTTCTCCGCGGACCGTGCAAAAGGAGCGGAGAGTCTCGCGCGCCTCGAGCGTTTCGTCGCTCGCCACCCGAAAATCGACGTCCGTCTCGGTCACCAAGAATGGGCACGCACCTCCGCGGCCAAGTAGTCCCGCCTTGCGATCCGCCCACGTGGCGAGAGGCCGGGTCCGGTTCGTACGACGACCCACTACTTGCGCGAGTAGCGGTGCTTGACGCCGATTGGGAAATATTCGGAGTGCCCGGGCGGCCAGAGTGTCACGCGCGGACGACGGCATTCGGCCGGGACATAGTTGGCAAACTCGCTGTTCAGCCGCAAGAGCGCTGCCACGATGGCGTCCGCCGCGATGTCTGCGAATGCCGGGGGCGGTACGCGCCCGGGCGCGAGCTCGATGGCAACGTGAAGTCGTCGATCGCGCCGCTCGTCCTCCTCCACTTCCATCACGAACTTACCCGTGACCCATCCGCGTGTTTCCGGCTGCTCGAGAGCGATGCCGACCATCTCCGGGAACACGTTGGCACCGTAATAGGACACAGCAAAATGCGAGCGCCCAAACACGTACACGAAGGGCAGCGGGCGCACGCCCCTGTCGCCTTGCGACCGGACCCGCGATTCAGCGTCGAAGCCGAAGTCTCGCAGGCGGTCGATCATCGCGGAGTACGGTATGACGCCCCCCCCGTCGGAAATGTCGTAGCGGAGAAGAGGGATGCCGTTGTCTCCCGAAAAGACGAGCGAGCGCTCGTGCTGCTCGAAGTACCGGACCATCGGATCGTATTGAACCAGCGTGGGCAGGCGAGCCTCACCGAAGAGAGCACGCGCCGCATCGGGACGCGTCGACAAGAAGGCACGCGAGGCCACCGACAGGGGCGTCTCGTTGCCGAGGACCCCCGCGTCGGCAGTGCCATAGAGCGAAGCGGAGTCCCAAAGGGGGCGCCGCATGCCGATTCGCTCCGCCATGAGCGCGCGCCATTCTTCGCTGAACACCTCGCCCGCGAGCACGAGCTTCATCGCGTAGTCGCTCCACGGAACGCCCTCGGCGAGGCCCTCGTCGACGACATCCTTGAGAAACGGCGGATACCCGAGCAAGACGGTTTGCTCGAACATCGGCGCAAGCTGACGCACGACACGCAGGACTTCGCCCTTGTTGTTTCCGGGCGTCGCGACCGTGATCGGGTATCCCTTGGCCGCCAAATGTCGGCAGCAGCTCGTCGTGAACATGCCTCCGACCCACGTCCCGAGGGGAAAGCAGACCACGGCCAGCGTGGTCCGCCGGTCGGCCTCGAAGCTGTCGTGAAACACCTGCTCGAAGCGAGCGGCGACCGCGTACTCGTCGGTCGCAAAGCGTGGCCAAAACGTCGGCTCGCCCGTCGAACCGGAGGAGACGGCGATCATGTCGCACGACGAGATGGTTCCGCCCCGGCAGAGGTCCGCTAGGGCAAACGGCTTGATGTAGTTTTCTTTGGTGAGGAGCGGCAGCGCCCGAAAGTCCGCCTCGGTGCGGACGGACCGCGGCTCGACGCCGCGCTCCCGCAAGAACGCGCCGTAGGCGGGGACGCTGCCGGCGACCTCGTGAAAGAGTCTCAGAACGTGCGCGGCCGGGTCCGCCCGTGCGTGATCGTCGAGGAGCTGCGAGATGGGCGTGTCGACGAACCGCTGGAAGGCGGGGAGAGCCGGTCCGCGTTGCCCGCTGCGCATGACGCAAGCTCGCGCGCAGAGACTCCGGGGTCAAGCCTGAAGGGGAGCGACCGCGACACACACGCTCGTTGCATTCGAAGGTCGGTGAAGGAGAAGGGGAGCAATAACCGCCAGAGCCGCAGTCCGAGTCGACAGCGCAGTCGCTGCCGTCGGCGCACCAATTGTGTGCATTATCATCACTCACGCTAGCGTCCTTCTGCACCGTGCCTCCGCACGCGCCGACCACGCCGGCAAGGATCGACAAAACCAACGGCCGATAAATCCTGTGCCAGGCCGCTGGCGCGCAAGACGCCACGCATTTCCGAACAGCCAATGTCGTTGAACCCACGTCCACTTGCGCCTTTCAACTGCACCGGTGTCATGGATGTGCCTCATAGGGTGACTCTTGGCAAGTCGGTGGGCTTCCGGTCATCCGTTTCACGATGCCCTCGGCGTACGAGACGGAGCGCGGGCACGCTCGTCGGTAAGGGGCGAACATGGTGGTCGAGCGACGGACGCTCTTGGTTGCTGTGGTCATGGTCATTCTCCGTTTTCGGTTGTGCCAGGTTGGTCAGTCGTCTTTCGGTTTGTGGAATTCGGCGTGCTCTTGATGAAATGTCGACCATTGTTTCCAGAAAGCGGCTTCGTGAGTGTGAAATCCCTCTTCGAGTTTCGTGAAAGCCTCGCGTTCTCTTGCAAAGCCCTTCTTGTCTTCCGACAACGCGTCCTTCTTCTTGGTCGGAGCGCCACTTGCAGTCAGCGGCGAGGCTTGTATTGTCAGCAAAGCCGCTCTTCCGTTGGTGAACGGTTCATTCTTTGTAAGCAGCTCGTCTTTGCTTGCTCGCAGAGCGTGCTTCGTCGTTTGCGACGTGTCGCTGATTGCCGGTGCCGACTTGCTTGTCGTTCGATGAGCGTCTCTGCTCGTTGGATAAGCTCGTTTCTTGTTTGAAAAGCACCATCGTTCGTCGGCGAAGCGTCGCTCGCAAAAGACAGCGCATCGCTTCTCGAAGACAACGCGTCGCTCCTCGAGATCGATGCACCACTCTTCGTAGACAACGAACGGGTTCTCATTGGCGGTGCGTCGCTCCCGAAAGACAACGGGTCGTTCTCGCTTGGGAGAGCGGCGGTTGCTTCTCTCCGCGCTCGGCTCATCGAAGCACGCGCCGCTCTCGGGCCAATCGAAGCCGCTCCGGCTCGAATCCGGGTGACTCTTCGTCGAGCCAGAGCGGCTTTTGCGAAGCGCACTGACGCGCTCGAGGAGGACAGTGGAGCGACGCGAAGCGCCCTCGCTGCCCCCATCTACTTAAGCGCGCAAAGCGCGATTTCGTTTGACAAGCGAGGACGATTTTCCTTGGGCGCGGGCATCCCGGCGCGGCGATATGAGAAGGAGCGGTCAACGTCGCCCGTCCGCGCGATGGCATCCCTCCGGGATGGCGCACGCAATCGAGGCCCACTCGCTCCCGTCACGACGCAGACGCTTTGGGATCCCGGCGGGGCACCGAGGTCGCCTCCATCTTCTATTCGCTGCTCGAGACGGCAAAGCTTCGCAACATCGACCCCGCGCGGTACCTACGCGAAGCAGCGCTTGCCGATGCACGCGGTGAGAAAATGCTGCCCTGCGATCTCGCTCAGTAACAGGCGACCTGCTTGCGGCACTGCTATTCTCGCGGTGTGCAGTTCCGGGGTTGGTCATCGACGCTGTTGCTGGCAGGCTGCGTCACAGCACCGAACCTTGTTTCCCACGGCATGGCTGCCGCGGTGCCCTCAGCGTCCCGCGCGCGGTCGATCGCACCGCCGTCAGCGAGCGCGCCCGCTCCCACGGAGGCCAACCGTGGTTCTCCTCCCCGGCACCGCGATATTCATGAGATTTGCGCGCAGAGCGCGGAGGTAGGGATCGCTTGGTGCGAGACGATCGCCGCCGGCAACCCCAAAGACTGCCTCGAAATGTGCGTGGCCGAGTACCACTCGAGTCACCCTCCGGAGCATGCCGTTCCTCCTCGACCCATCGGCGTCCCAGCACCTGTAGCGCCATCCGCGTTTTCGCCACCGGACCCCTACTTTTTTGCCTTGGCCGACTGCATTCATCGCGCCCGCGAGGGCGATGCGCCGTCCGTGTGCCGCTTCTCCAGCCCACTCGATCAGATGGAATTCGGTCAGAAGCATTGCGACACGCGATGCGCGGAGCTCGCCGCCGCATCCCCTGCCGCCATCCCGATACGCTGAGGGGTCGACGTGCGTGCCACGGGCAGGCGCTCTCGCCGCGCCGACTGCCGACCGAGGAGTGAAGGCCTTCGTGGTCTCGTCCCGGCGGACGCGAGATGCGTTCCGACGCGAGCACAAGACCAGCGCCACGTCAGGACGGGCTAGCTCGAGACGTTACGAAAGGTCGAAGCCTGGTGGAGCCGACCGCTGGCAGTCGGCTACGGTGGGCGCATGCTTGAGAGCAAGGCGGAAGTCATGAACGCACGATTTCGCGCAATCCGCGCTTGTCTTTTGGCCGCGTCGGTCTTCGCTGCGGGGTGTGAGTCGCCCGTCGTCAGTTACGTGGACGGTGGCGAAATTACAGGGACAATGTCGGGGACCAGTTGCGAATGCGGCACCGCTCCGCGCACTTCTGTGTGCATCGGCACCGGCATCGATACTTCTACGTTTGGCCAAACCAAGTTCGGGATAGGAACAGTTTACGACGCCGGAACCTCTTATGTCTGTTTGTCGTGTGGCGGGGGATGTGAGGGCCCGTGCTTTCTTCCGTTTCAGTGTTCGTTGGACACGGCGACCGGCACGTCCACGGGAACCGCCACGACGACGCAAACCTCGACCGGCACAAGCACTTCGACCGGAAGCGCGACCGCGACGGCAACTGAAACCGCCACGCGGTAGATTCGCGGAGACCTGGGTGGACCCGAGTTACCTTCTCAAAGGGCGGATGCCCCCGCTCGCAGCCGCAAGAAGGTCGCCTAAAACTCCGCTGAAGCCGCGCGCCGAAAACATCGACCGGCCCTCGAACGGCTAACGTGGCCCGTCCGCGCAATGGCATCCCTCCCCGACTGCCGGCGCTCTTACGCGTGCCAGTCGAAGACGTGCTCCGACGGTTGCACCGTCGGAGCCTGCGTGAGATCGAGCCCGAAGACATCGAGCAAGTAGCGGCGGAAGTCGGCGTCGAGTGGCTCCGTCGAGAGAGCCGTACCCGCCAACATGCGGGCGGGATCGATCACCTCGAACACGACGATCGCGAGGTCGCCATTCGGGGTACGCTGAATGAAGCCTCGCTCCGCCGTAACGCCGAGACGTCGCCGCGACGCCTCGAACTCGGTCCGACGATCCACGACGAAGCGACGGTGTGCCGCCCGAAAGGCGTCCGCCTTGCCGGCGAGGATGGGTATCGATAAAGCGATTACGGGCATCGGGGCCTCCATGGGGAGACAGTGACAGGCACGACCGCCGGAAGTTCCCCCGCGGCTTCTCGGCGCGAGAGGATCATCGACCCGTCGTTCTTGAGGATGGCGGCCTTGAGTTCGCGAACGCTGCGATGGGATTCGCGCCGGATCGCTTTGCCCGTGAGGTCGGCAAACCAGCGCTCCACTTGGTTGAGCGGTGACGCCTCGAACACGGACCCATCTTCACGCCGCTCTTCAAGTCTTGCTCGTTACGAATTCCTGAACGATCCTCGGCGGACGCGTCGTGCAGCCTTGTAGAGAGGAGATTCGTCCGTGAGCATCACGACACCGTTTGCTGCTTTGACCCGCGCCCAGCGCAACGCGTTCGTCGCGGCGGTCGCCGGCTGGGCGCTCGACGCGTTCGACCTTTTCTTGTTCGTGTTTGCCGTCCACGCCATCGCTGGCGAATTCAATGCCGCCGTGCACGCGGTCGCCCAGGGGATTTTTTTGACGCTTGCGATGCGCCCGATCGGGGCTCTCGTCTTCGGTTGGCTGGCGGAGAAATACGGGCGGCGGCCGATGCTGATGCTCAATGTGGTCAGCTACTCGGTGTTCGAGCTCGCGTCGGCGTTCGCCCCCAATCTGACGGCACTCCTCGTTTTGCGGGCACTCTTCGGGGTCGCCATGGGCGGGGAATGGGGCATTGGCGCCGCCCTCGCGCTCGAGACATTGCCAGCCAAAAATCGCGGATTTTTCTCGGGCTTTCTCCAGGAAAGATACGTGATCGGCTATCTCTTGGCATCACTCGTCTTCAAGTTTCTATTCGAGCGAATCGGCTGGCGCGGAATGTTCATTGTCGGTGCGGCGCCTGCGTTCCTCGTTTTCTACATTCGGCAGACGGTCGAAGAGTCACCGAAGTGGCTCGCCGGGGCGCACCGGCGCCGTGCGGAAGGAAGCCAGATCGTCGCGGCCCTCGTCGGCCATTGGCGGACTTGCTCTTTTTGGTCCTTCTGATGACCTGCTTCAACGCGTTCAGCCACGGGTCGCAGGACCTTTACCCCACATTTCTGCAGGCTCAGCACAGGTTCGACCCTTCGACGGTCGGCACGATCGCCATCGTCTACAACGTCGGGGCGCTCTGCGGCGGCGTTTTCTTCGGGACAATCTCGGAACGCATCGGACGCCGTCGGGCCATCGTCCTCGCTGCCTTTCTAGCCTTGCCTGCGATCCCCTTGTGGGCGTACTCGTCGACGGCGCCGATGTTCGCGGTCGGCGGGTTCGTCATGCAGTTCATGATCCAAGGCGCCTGGGGAATCGTGCCTGCGCACCTCATCGAGCTGTCGCCCCCGTCGGTCCGAGCGATTCTGCCCGGCTTCGCGTACCAGCTCGGCAACTTGGCCATGTCGAGGCTCGCGCCCACCGACCCCCCGACCCCCTCGTTACGCGCTCTCTCCCAGCAGCAGCCCATTCCGCGGACGCCCGAAACCGAAGGCCGCATCGAGGCCGTCCCCGTGCTCGGCGGTCTGCACCACGACTACCGGCGCGCCGCGTGAGGTGCGGACACGAAAAGTAGCCACGACGGCTAGCCCGCCACCAGCATCTTCGCGATGTCCGCCTCGCATTCCTGTGTTGCGTGCTCAAGAAGCACCGTGCCCACTTGCAAGGGGCCGATCGACCTGCCGGTTGCCTTGCTCAGCTTCTTCGCCATCACGACGAGGCGCTTGTAGGTCTGCTCCTGCAGTGCGATCTGCCGTTGAACCGTGAGCGACGGGTCCGTAGCTCGGCCGCCCGTCGGCGGCACCTGAAAGCGCCGCTGCACCTCGGCCAGAAGCTCCATCGCTCCGAAGTAACCCGACCGAGCTCCGACGGTCCCTCGGCGCGTCGCACCCAGCTTCTTTGCGATCTTGTCGATGTCCACCTTGGCCATGGTCGCCTCCTAGTAATCGTTGATGGCGAGGTACTCGCCATCGATCACCAGACCGATTTCGCCCTGGTTTGTGTCCTTGCCCATGCGACGACAGAAAGCACGGAGCTTGGCGAGCTTCTTGGCGTCCTCGATCTGCTCGCGGCTCGTGTAGCAATGGAAGACGACGGGCTCGTCAAAGACGAGCCTGCCCTTGTTGGCGTCGTCCCTCCACACGCCTCGCGCCTTCGGGAAGGCCGTGGCGCCGCAAGAAGAGCTTGCCGAAGGTTTCAAGGGCCTTGGTGACCCAATAATCCTGATCGATGGCGGTCTTCCCGTCGCGTTCGACGCTTGGGATGAACAAGACGACGAGGACAGTTCTTTTCTCATCGGGCACGCTCGATAAATATAGATCGACCCCGCTAGCCGCGCAAGGTGGAGGGGCCCACGTCTCGTCTCGCCGCGCCGCCTCGGTGCCTCAGACCGGTGCAAAGAGGTCCCTCGCCACGACCATCATCGCGTCCGCGTCGCACAGCAGGAAGGTCCGGTCCGTGAGGCGAGCCGACTCGATGCGGTCCAGCCGCAGCGTGCGTACCGCGTCACGAAGGCGGTCCCAGATGAGCAGGTACCAGGCGGGCCATACCAAGAGGAGGTAGTGAGGCTCGACGACGCTAGTGGGCCGTGCAGAATGCGTCGACCCAGACGGCTCACCCGGGACCGCTCCTCCGGTGGGAAGGCCATCCCGATCTTCTGGCGTAGACCCCTCAGGCTCGAGAGACGCAAGAGAGAGCCAATGCGCTCGCCGATCGCCAGCGCGAGCAGCAGGTCGACGGCCTCGCGGTGATCGAGCTGCAGCCGCCCCGGCCCGACGCGCACCGGCAGCCACACCCGGCGCCGCGTCCACGCTCGGCCTCGATGGGGACACCGCGCGCAGCGAGGCGGGCCATGTCCCGGCGCAGGGTGCGCAGGCTGACCCCCAGCTCGGCGGCCAGCGCCGGGCCGTTCCAGCGAACCGAGGAGCCTGGGGAGTGCACGGCGCCGCGGACCTGAGCGCGCAGGACCCGGCGGACATCCTGGGCCGCCTGCTCGGCAAGCCCGTCCGGTACCAGCAGATCCCGCTCGAGGCTCTGCGCGAGACCTTCCTGAAGCGCGGGGCGAGCCCCCTCCGTCGCCGACGGATACGTCGACATGTACCGGTCGTTCGCTCGTGAGGACTACCAGCCGGCTGAGAGGCGAACTGCGGAGACCACCACCCCGACGACACTTGAGATGTTCGCGCGCGAGGTACTGGTTCCACCGCTACAGTCTGCAAGTCAAGGAGCCTGACGATGACCACCTACGAGATCGGCAAGAGCTACGTCGCGCTGGTGAAAGACCGCCCGCGCGAGGAGTGTCTCTCGACGCTGTTCAGCCCGGACGCGGTGAGCGTGGAAGCTGTCCAACTTCCGGGGCGCGAGCGCACCGTCAAGGGCCTCGACGCGCTCCGCAACAAGAGCAGCTTCTTCTTAGCCAACAATGAAGTGCACAAGGCCGAGATCTTTGGCCCATATCCGCACGACGACCGTTTCGCGGTCCGCTTCGTCTTCGACCTCACCTTCAAGCCGACCGGCGAACGAAGGACGATGGATGAGATTGGCTTGTTCACCGTGGTCGACGGCAAGATCGCCCGCGAGGAGTTCTTTTACCACTTCGGCTGAGCCAGCCGCGCCGGCGGGTAGGCGGCGCTAAGGACCACCTACACGCCGGCTGGGGATCGCCCCGCGTAGAAGCGGCACGGCGGAGGTTGTGGACGATTGCCACCGCTTCCTCGCGCCAATCGGCGACGACTGCCCGATCCCACTGCGCGCGCGCTCAGCGCCGGGCGGCGCGCTGAAGCTCAGCACTACTGCGTCAGACCGGAAGCTTCACATCGCTCGCCGGGTCGGTCGGGGTGCCACGCGGCGCGTTTGACCTTGGAGGGATTCTTCGTCGGTTGTTTCATTGCTGAGCGCCGCCATTGGAGCCGAGGGTTCCCTGCTCGCTCGACGACAACGCTGCGGGCGGACTGTTTTAGGCGATGCCGGGCACTTCACGAGCGAGGGCGACGCGATTCAGCCTAGGCGCCGCCACGTGCCAACGCCCTTCCAACTCGTATGCGTCGACCTCCAAGTTGAACCCCATCAAGACTGCGGATCAAGGAATCGAGGTCCCCGTCAAACGCGACGCTTGCAACGAAAATCCGCGATTGGCGTGACCTTCAATGCGCCCGCTGGGCACGTCTAGCGCTTGTACATCGCAAAGCCTCGGTGGCCACGTCAGCAGGGCTTCCTTGTCGACGCTATAGGGCAGGTTGGATATGTTGAGGCGGTGGACCGGCCTATTCTCTTCGTCGTCCGGAGGCTTCGGGGCAGGCGCGTTCCCGGGACCACGTGCGGTCCCGATCCGCCGAGGTTTCCGGGCGATTTCTGCGGCTATTGCACCTACGGTCCAGCCGACGCAGGTGCGGACGCGAACGACGCGTCGGACGCCGAGTGAAGAAGGCCCAACGGAGCTAGCCATCGAACTCTTGTTCGTCGATCCGCACCTGGTCGTCGTGAACAAGCCATCGGGCCTTCTGGTCCACCGCGGCTGGGATGACGACGATGACGTGGCGATGTTCCGCGTGCGCGACGCCCTCGGTCAGCACGTCCACCCGGTGCATCGGCTCGATCGCGGCACCAGCGGAGCGCTCCTTTTCGCCCGCACCCGCGAGGTAGCTGCCGCACTCGCGTTCGCCTTCGAGGAGCGACGCGTAGAGAAGCGGTACGTCGCGCTCGTGCGCGGCGTGGCGCCTGACGCGGGCTTGATCGATCACCCAATCCCCAAGAGCGAAGGCGGCCCGCGCGTGTCCGCCGTCACACGCTTCCGTCGCCTCGCGACATCCTCCGTGGAGCGCTGTTCGCTAGTCGACGCCTTCCCCGAGACCGGCCGGCTGCACCAGGTGCGCCGGCACCTCCGCCATATCGACCACCCCTTGGTCGGCGACGTGAACTATGGCTCGGGCGAGATCAATCGCATGTACCGCGCCAGATACGGACTGCACCGGCTGGTGCTGCACGCGCACCGGCTAGCCTTCGAGCATCCGGTGACGGGCGAGGCCCTCGTCGTGCGAGCGGCCCTTCCGCCGGAACTCGCATCGGCGTTCGACCGGCTCGGGCTACCCTGGGAGCCGCCTTGACCCGCCGCGACAACGCGCGCGTCCGCTGCAAACGTTGCCATATGCACGACAGCCTGTGCGTGTGCGCGCTCATCCCGCGCGTGGAGACGCGCACACGCGTCGTGCTCGTCATTCACCGACTCGAATACCGCAAGCCCACCAACACGGGCCGTTTGGCAATCGAGTGCCTCCCCAACAGCGAGGTCCTCGTGCGAGGCGAAAAGGCGCAGCCCGGCGCTCCCTTCGTTCCGGCGCTCGACTCGCAGCCGGTCCTGCTCTTCCCGCACGAGGACGCGATCCCTCTCTCGCGGTTCGCTGAGTCGCCGCGCCCCGTCACGCTCGTCGTGCCCGACGGCACGTGGCGACAGGCGTCCAAAGTGCGGCGACGTCTCCCGGGCCTCGAGGACCTACCGTGCGTCACGTTGCCCGGTGGCGAGCCGTCGACGTATCGCCTGCGGACCGAGGCTCACGCGCACGGCCTCGCGACGATCGAAGCGATCGCGCGCGCGCTCGAGATCCTCGAAGGCCCGCATGTGCGCGGGGCGATCGAGTGGGTCTTTCGGGCGATGGTGGAGCGCACCCTCTGGGCGCGCGGCGTGATCGCGACGGTGGATGTCGCAGGCGGCGTTCCCGAGGGGG
>CAZHED010000006.1:0-17100 GCA_964531095.1 uncultured Polyangiaceae bacterium
CCGGGAAGACGTACAGCGTGTCGTAGAGCTCGACACTCGAGTTCCAGTCCGAGTCCAAGAAGTAGGGCTCGAAGAACCGGACTGTGATCAGCCGCCGGAGCGCGGACACCTGCGCCTGGATCGCGAGCGCCTGTCCGTTGCCGAACAGGTTCGCCTGCTGCACCTGCGCCGTCGCGATGAAGCTCTCGATCGAGCTGAAGCCCGCCCCGACTTGGAACGTCCCGGTCGGCTTCTCGGCGACCTCGATGTCGACGACGATCCGGTCGGACGACGATCCCTGTTCGGTCGACACGTCGACGCGGTCGAAGTATCCGAGCGCAGTGATCCTGCGCTTGCTGTTCTCCAGCCGCGTCTCGCTGAAGAGCTGCCCCTCCTCGAGCTCCATCTCGCGTCGAACGACTTTGTCGCGCGTCTTCGTGTTTCCCTTTACTTCGATTCGCTCGATGCGGACCGCCGGCCCGCGCCGGATGGGGACGACGATGTCCACCTGCTCGTGCACCGGGTCGAGCTCGGTCTCCGGCTCGGCTTCGACGTTCGCAAAGCCGGCGTCGCGATAGAGCGTGCGCACGGCCTGCAAGTCTTTGATGAGCTCCGCGCGGTTGAAATAGTCCCCCGACTGCTCGCGTATCATCTGGCGGAGCGCCCGCCGGCCACCGAGAGGTTCGATCTCGCGACCTTCGTTGTCGCGCTCGTAGACCCGCATCTGCCGGATTTTGTATCGCGGCCCTTCGTGGATGACGACCGCGATGTCGATTCCCTCGCGGTCGGCGGTGAGCATCACGCGCGGCGTGCCGACCTGAACGCTCAGGTATCCCTTGTCGTAGTAGAGGGCGCTCATCATGAGCACGTCGCGCTCGAAGACGTCTTGCCGGTAGGGCCCCCCCGACCCGAACGAGAAGAAGCCTCCGTTTCCGGTCTGCATCTGGTCGCGGAGCTCGGAGTCCGAAACGTGCTCGTTGCCGATGAACGTCACACGCCGCACGGTGACCGGCTTGTGCTCCGTGATCTTGAACCGCACGGTCACTTCGTTCTCGCGCTGCGGAACGACCTCCGACTCGACCTCGGCGAGGAAGAATCCCTTTTCGGCGTACGCGTCCTTGATCTTCTGCACGCTCCGGCGAACGGCCGGCACGCTGAGGATGGTGTTGGGCTTGATCTCGACCGCCTCGGTCAGCTTGTCGTTTTCGATCTCGTCGTTGCCCTCGAACGCGACCTCCTTGATGTTCGGCCGCTCGCGGACGATGAATCGCAGCGCCACGCCGCGGTCGTTCGTCGTCAGGTCGACCTGGATGTCCTCGAAGAACCCCGAATCCCAGAGGGCGCGCACGTCGCTCGTGAGGTTCTCGACGCGAAAGAGCTGCCCGGGCTTCTCGCGCAAGTAAGACAGGACGTCGTCGCGCGCGACGCGACGATTGCCCACCACCTCGGTCGACGCGATCGGCAGGCCCTCGGCCTGCTGTGCGGCCGACAACGGAAGGTCCGCCGCCGGCGCGGCCGGGGAGGCGGGGGTGTCGGCGTCGCCCCCTGTGCCCTGCGCGGGGCCGGCGTCGCCGCTCGGGACGGCGTCGTTCGCGCGAGGCGCTCCCGCGTCGGCGGAGGCTGCCTGGGCCGTCCCAGTGCGGAGCAGCGCGACGAGCACTGCGGCCAGAACGGCAAACAGACGAATGGTTCGCATCGGGGGTGCGCGTGCGAGCGGAAGCGCGTCGCACGAGGCGCAAAAGACGACCGCTGCCTAGCGCACCGGAATGGCTCAGGTCAACCGATCCGAAGTGCCGATGGCCCCTCGCCACCAGATGAATGCAGCGAGCGCGAACACAAGCGGCACCGCCATCATCGCCCACATCATCGGCGCGTGGTCGGCCACCAGGCCGATGAGCGGCGGCGACCACAGGTCGCCGAGCAGATGAATGGCGAAGATTCCGAGCGCCATGGCGCTCGCTCGGAGGCCCCCTGGCACGCTCCGCAACATCGCAACGTTCATCGGCCCGCTTGACAAGAAGAGCGCGATTTCACATGCAGCGACGCAGGTGAAGAAGCCGAGCGGGGTCGGAGCTGCGATCGCGGCCGCGGCGAGCGGGGCGCCCAGCCCCGCCGAGAGGGCGCAGACGGAAAGACTGGCGCGGGCCATTTCTCCCTCGGCCTCGGTCGCTTCGAGCGCGATCCGCGCCCTTCGCCGTGCGCGCCTGCGAATCGCGGCGTCGGCCAGCCAGCCGCCGGCCAGCGTTCCGACGAAGCCGGCCGCGACGGTGATCAACCCGAAGTCGACGCTCGCTCTTCCGGCCTCCAGGCCGTAGCGTGCGTGCAGGTACTTCGGCGCCCAATAGGCGAACCCGCCGATGGCGAACGTGTACGCACAGAAGCCCAAGACTCCCTGGCGGTAGAGCGGGATGTGCAGGAGGGTTCGCGCCGACGCCGCGATGCGAAGGGGCGCCGCGTCGCGCACGCGCGGGGGCTCGGCGATGAGCAGGCAGAGCAAGGCGAGCACCATTCCCGGGACCCCGGCGACGAAGAACGCCGCGCGCCAACCGTGGGCGTGCTCCACCAGCCCGCCGACGACGAAGCCGAGAGCCGACCCGACCGGAGTCGCGGCGGCGAAGATCGCCTGCCAGCGCCCCTTCTTCGCGGGGGCTGCGAGATCGTCGATCAGCGTCGGTGCGATCGTTGCGTAGCTGGCCTCGCCGACCCCCACGACCGCGCGCGCCGCCACGAGAGCAACAAACCCGTGAACCATGCCCGAAGCGACCGTCGCGACGCTCCACACCGAGACGCCGAGCGCGAGAAGGCGCTTGCGGGCGCCGGTGCCGGCGCGGTCGGACAGTGCGCCAAAAATTGGGCTGGTGGCGAAGTAACCGATAAGGAACACGGTGAAGAGAGAACCGCCCAAGAAATTCGATAGATGGAGGTCGTCTTGAACCCTCGGCAACACCGCCGCCATCACGTACCGGTCGACGTAATTGAGCAGGTTGAGCGCGGTCAGAAGGACCAGAATCGCCGCCGGGCTGCGGACGACGCCGGTCGGGAGAGTCCTCGATTCGCGGCTCCCTGGGGCCAACACGGACGCGACGTTATCAGGCCCTGCCGTGCTTGACACCCGTTCACCCAAGCCGCTACGCGTTCCCACCGCTGCCATGCCGAAGAACACCGAAGGCCCCGAGAGGACTGCGCCGGCGCCGTCCGAGACGGCAGCGCCGAAGCGCCGCGCCACGGCCGAAACGATGGCAGGGCGGCAACGCGAGATTTCGGTCAGTGAGTTTTTCACCAAAAACCGCCACCTACTCGGCTTCGACAACCCGGCCAAAGCCCTGCTGACCACGGTCAAAGAAGCGGTCGACAACTCGCTCGACGCTTGCGAAGAGGCGGGCATCCTGCCGGACATTGCGGTGGAGATTCACGAGGTCGCCGCCGTCGCCGGCAAGCAGCGAGAGGGCGAAGGCGAGCGGACCCACCCGGGGGCGCCATCGCGCTTTCGCGTGGTCGTCGAGGACAACGGCCCCGGGATCGTGAAGCCCCAGATCCCGAAGATCTTCGCGAAGCTCTTATATGGCTCGAAATTCCACAGGCTCAAGCAGTCGCGCGGACAGCAGGGCATCGGGATCAGCGCGGCGGGCCTCTACGGCCAGCTGACCACAGGCAAGCCGGTGGTCATCACCAGCAAGACGGGCAAGGGGCGACCCGCGTTCCGCATCGATTTGCGCATCGACACGAAGCGCAACCAGCCGGACGTGGTCAAAGAAGAGACCGTCGACTGGGACAAGGAACACGGCACGCGCGTCGAGATCGAGCTCGTCGCGGCTTACCGCGGCGGTCGCACGGGGGTGCAGGAGTACCTGGAACAGACGGTCGTCGCCAATCCGCACCTCGGGCTGACCTACGTGTCGCCCAAGGGCGAGCGGCTGGAATTCCCGCGCGTCAGCGACGAGCTTCCCCGGGAGGCCGAGGAGATCAAGCCCCATCCGCACGGCGTCGAGCTCGGGATGCTGCACACGATGCTGCAAGATTCACCGGGCAAAAGCGTGAAGGACGTGCTGGTCGACGACTTCTCGCGCATATCGCCGGCCATCGCGCAGCGCGTTTGCGAGCTGGCGAAGGTCAACCCGCGGGGGCTCGCGGCGCGCGTGCACGGCGACGAGCTCGATCGGCTGCACAAGGCGCTCGGCGAAGTGAAGGTCATGGCGCCGCCGGCGACGGCGGTCGTCCCCATCGGAGAGGCGCTCCTCATCGAGGGGCTGAAGCGCCGCTTCTCGCGGGCGGAGTTCTACGTGTCGGCGACCCGTCCTCCCGCGGTCTATCGGGGCAATCCGTTCGTGGTCGAGGTCGGGCTGGCGTACGGGGGCGAACTTCCGCTCGACGAGCCTGCGGAGATCATGCGTTTCGCCAACCGGGTGCCGCTTCAATACCAGCCGAAGGCATGCGCGATCAGCGAGAGCGTGTACCAGACCAATTGGCGCGGCTACGAGCTCGCCCAGCCGAAGGGAAGCCTGCCCGTCGCGCCGCTCGTCATCGTCGTTCACTTGGCGAGCGTGTGGGTGCCGTTCACGAGCGAGGCCAAGGAGGCGGTCGCCCACTACGACGAGCTCCTGCGCGAGATGAAGCTCGCCATCCAGGAGTGCGGGCGCAAGCTCGCCGCGCACCTACGGGCGCGCGCCCACGCGCAACGGGACGAAATGCGGCGGAGCCTCTTCGAGAAATACATCCCGGAGGTTGCCACGGCCCTCGCGGAAATCCTCGGCATTCCGAAGGACAAGACGGAGAAGCCATTTTACGCGGCCCTTCCGAGCTTCGTGCGCTTCGCCGACGATACGCAGGCGAAGGCGGAGGGCAACGGCCAAGGAGACGGCGGGCCCCCTGCCGCCGCAGAGGCCACGGCCCCGACGTCGCCACCCAAGCGGGCAAAGCCGGCCGCCAAAGCTCCGCGGGGCGTCGCGAAGAAGCGCGGAGAACAGCTCAGCCTTCCGGAGTGAACGATGGCAGCCAAGACGAAGACCGGAAAGAAGCCCAACCGCGACACGGTGACCTTGTCGAAGATCGAGAAGCTCGCTCGCGACGTTCTCGGGCAAGTCACCAAGGGCGGCAACCCCGCGGTCGAGATCCGCACGCGCACGCTGACAAACGTCTCGTTCAACGAGAAGAAGAAGATCATCGAGCTCGGAGATCGCGCCCAGTCCCGCGAGTTCTTCAACGCCTCGATGGCGCGCAAATTCATGCAGACGATGCTCGTCGCCAGCGGCTGCAAAACGCTGATCGATGAAGACAAGACGATCAGCATCCGCCAGATGTATTACATGTCCAAGCACACCCTGAAGGGATCGAACGAGAACACGTTCGAAGACCAGGACGAGAGCGACCCCATCATCGAAGACCTGGAGGTCGGGATCGACGCGCTTCGCGAGGAGCTCCATCTATTCGCCAATCGCAAGGGTAGCGCCGTCGGAAAGCTGGTCATCGAAGATGCCGGCGACCGCATCGACTTGGCGCGAATGGGCCGCGGCGGTTGGAGCATCCCGAGCATTTGCGAGCCCGAGGTGCTCAAGTTCCTCGAGTGCAAGGCGGAGTTCATTCTGTTCGTCGAGAAAGACGCAGTCTTCAGCAGGCTCAACGAGGACGGCTTCTGGAAGAAGCACAATTGCATCCTCATGACGAGCCTCGGCCAAGCCACGCGCGGAGCGAGACGCCTACTTCAGCGAATGGCTTACGAGCTCAAGATACCCGTTTACGTGCTCGTCGATAACGACCCGTGGGGTCTTTACATCTATTCCGTGCTCAAGCAAGGCAGCATCAACCTCGCCTACGAGTCGATACGGATGGCCCTTCCTACCGTGCGCTTTCTCGGAATGAGCGCGTTCGACTACGAGAAATTCGGTCTGACCTCGGCGGTGAAGATCAACCTGAAGAAGGAGGACGTCGCGCGCGCCGAGCAGATGAAGGCCTACCCTTGGTTCAAGGACAAGAAATGGCAGGCCGAGATCGAGGCGCTACTGGAGAACGGCTTCAAGATGGAAGTCGACGGGTTTCTCACGAAGAGTATCTCGTTCATCACCGAAGAGTACCTTCCGAAGAAGCTCAGAGACCGTGACTACCTGCAATGAGCACTTGAGATGTGTCGACGTGGCCAGTTGCCCCTCATGGTCCCCAGGGCGCCGATGGCGCGCCGCCAGGTTCGCCACTCTCCCTAGCGTCACGTCCCCCTCCGGGCCGCTACGACCCGATGGCTCGGTCGCCAAGCATCCCTCCGTGTGGGGCCGCCCAGTGCGTCACCACGTCCCGCGGAGGCCAGGCGCCCGGACACATTGCCCCGGCGCTTGGTTTCGCCCAAATCGAGGCTGTTTCTGCCCTACCCTCGGGGCGGCACGAGCTGCGGAAATGGCCCACCCGATGTTTCCGCGCTGGACCTGGTGCACAGCTTGCTAGCCGCTTCCTCGCCAATGACGTCACCCGCGATCCCCCGAATCTCTGGAGCGATCCGCTCCGCCCTCGCGCAGGCAGTCGGCACGGAGTTGCGTCGATGAAATTCGTGACCTTTCCAATCCCATGCCCCTCGATTGTGGCCGCCCTCGGGGTCGTCGCGCTTCTCGGCGGGGCTGCGGTCTCGTGCCACAAGTCGCAGGCGTCCACTGAGCCGGTTGGGCCGCAGCCGCCCATGGGGCAGGTCTGGTTGACGCCCGCGCAGGTCCAAGACGCGAAGATCGAACTACAAACGGCGACTGAGCACGACGTGGACGACACGATTCTCACCAGCGGCCGCGTCACGCTCGACGACTTGCGGTCGGCGCACGTCTTCTCGCCGGTGACGGGGCGCGTGGTGAAGATCGACGCGCAGCTCGGCGAGCACGTAAAGAAGGGGGATCCTCTGGCGGTGATCGAGTCGCCCGACATCGGCAACGCGGTGAGCGACGTGCACAAGGCCGAAGCAGACGTCATCGCCGCCGAACACGACTACAAGCGAAGGAAGGAGCTGTTCGAGCAGAAGGCCGGTTCAGCCGCTGATCTGGAAGTCGCGGAAGACAGCTGGCGCCGGGCGAAAGCGGAGATTGAGCGCGCGCGGCAGAAGGCCTACCTTCTGCGCGCGGGGAGCGTCGACTCCGTGACGCAGACGTACACGCTGTCGTCTCCGATCGATGGAGAGATCTTGCTGCGCAACATCAACCCGGGAACCGAAGTACAGGGACAGTACAGCGGCGGGGCGACGCAAGAGCTCTTCACGATCGGTGAGCTCGACAGGGTGTGGATGCTGGGCGACCTCTACGAGATGGATCTGGCGCGCGTGCACGTCGGCTCTCCCGCCGAGGTCACGGTCGTTGCGTACAAGGACAAGGTGTTCCGCGGTCGCGTGGACTGGGTGAGCGGCATGTTGGATCCCGCCACGCGTACGGCGAAGGTTCGCTGCACGTTCGACAACCAGGATCGATTGCTCCGGCCGGAGATGTACGCGACGGTGCGGATCTCGGTCGATCAGAAGAGGGCTCTGGCGATCCCGCGCAGCGCACTCTTGCGCCTCGGCGAATACAAGGTGGTGTTCATCGAGGTCGGCGAGAGCCAGGGGCAGGCTCGATTCGAGCGCGTTCCCGTCGAAGTCGACGAAGGCGAGTCGAGCCCGTGGCTCGAAGTCACCCACGGGCTGGAGGCGGGGCAGAAGGTCGTCGTCAGCGGCGCCATCTTGCTGTCGCAGAAGCTCTGAGAGGCTTGAAGCCCGTCGCAGCGACCCCGTAGCGGTCCTCCGGAAGCCACATGATCCAGCGAATCGTTGCGGGCGCACTGCGGATGCCGCTCATCGTGTTCGTCGCCGCGGTCCTTCTCGTCGCGCTCGGGCTGGCCGCGTACCAGTCGCTCGACATCGAGGCGTATCCCAACCCCGTACCTCCGATGGTCGAGGTCATCACCCAGCCCGACGGCTGGAGCGCGGAGGAGACGGAGCGCTACGTCACCATCCCGCTCGAGATCGGGCTCTTCGGCATGCCCGGGCTCGACCACATTCGGTCGCAGTCGCTCTTCGGGCTGAGCGACGTCAAGTGCTACTTCACGTGGGCGACCGAGTACAAGGACGCGCGCCAACAGGTCATCAACCGCGTCCAGTTCGTGCAGCTGCCGACGGGTATGCAGGCGGGGCTCTCGCCGTGGAACGCGATCGGCGAGCTTTTCCGGTATCGAGTCGTCGGCAAGGGCTACACGCTCAAAGACCTGAAGACCGCGCAAGACTGGATCCTCGAGCGCCAGTTCAAGCACGTTCAGGGGGTGATCGACGTCACGAGCTACGGCGGCGAGACCAAGCAGTACCACGTGGAGGTCGACCCCTATCGCCTCCGCGGTCATGCCGTGACGCTCGGCCAGGTCACGAGCGCGATCCAGAACGCGAACCAGAACGTCGGCGGTCAGCGTCTGCCGATGGGCGAGCAGAGCTACGACGTACGCGGCATCGGCCTGCTCGGATCGCACGCGTCGGCGGAGCACGACATCGACAGCGTCGTCGTCGCCGCCCAGAAGGGCACCCCCGTCCGCATTAAAGACATCGCCGACGTGGACATCGGCTTCGCGCCGCGCCTCGGCATCGTCGGCTACAACGCCGACCCGGACGTCGTGCAAGGGATCGTGCTCATGAGCTATGGGTCCGAGACGCCGACGACTTTGCGGGGCATTCACGAGCGCGTGGATTACATCCGCAACAACCACATCTTGCCGCCGGGAATGGATATCGAGCCCTACTACGACCGCGGGGCCTTGGTGAAAGTCACCACGCACACGGTGATGGAGAACCTCATTGTGGGCATGGTGCTCGTCACTGCCATCCTGCTCATCTTCCTCGGCCACACGGCCGCCGCGCTCATCACCGCCATCAACATTCCGCTGGCGCTCCTCATCGCTTTCTGCGGCCTCGTGAGCACGCGAACGTCGGCGAACCTGATTTCGCTCGGGGCGGTCGACTTCGGGATCGTCGTCGACTCGACCGTCATCATGATGGAGAATATTTTCCGCCACCTCGGCCCTCACGGCAAAGGGTCGATGCTCGAACGGATCGAACAGAGCGCGCGCGAGGTCGCGACGCCGATGACGTTCTCGACGCTCATCATCGGCGTGGCGTTCTTGCCGCTCTTTACGATGACCGGTGTCTCGGGGGTGATCTTCGCACCCATGGCGCGGACCTACGCGTTCGCAATCGGCGGCGCGATTTGCCTCGCACTAACGCTGACGCCCGTACTGGCCTCCAAGCTGATTCCTGCCCAGAGCGAGGAAAAAGACAGCCTCGCGATGCGCGGGCTCTCGAATTTCTACAACCCGATGTTCTCGTTCGTGGTTCGTCACGCGCGCTTCGTGGCGCCATTCGCGCTCGTGCCAATCGTGGCCACGGTCCTGCTCTTTCCGATCTTGGGCCGGGAGTTCATGCCCAAGCTCGAGGAGGGCAATTTCTGGATTCGCGCCACCTTGCCGATGTCGATCTCGCTCGACCAGTCGGCGAAATACGTCGGGCGAATGCGCAGCATTCTGCGAGGCTGCCCCGTGGACACCAGCGACCCTTGCGACGACGCACACCGCAAGTACCCCGAGGTCGAAACAGTGGTCTCGCAGCTCGGACGGCCCGACGACGGCACCGACGTGTCGGGTTTCTACAACATCGAGTTTTTCGCACCGCTCAAGCCATTCGACGAGTGGCCGAGCGGCATGACGAAAGAGAAGCTCACAGAGCAGCTGAACAAAGAGCTCGCCGACGCGTTCCCGGGCGTGGTGTTCAATTTCTCCCAGTACATCAGCGACAACGTCGAAGAGGCCGTTTCAGGCGTCAAAGGCGAGAACTCGGTCAAAGTGTACGGGAACGACATCGAGGTCAACGAGAAGGTCGCGGACGCCATCGTCGACGTAATGGAGAAGGTCCCCGGGATCAAAGATCTCGGGCAGTTCAAGTCGATGGGCCAACCGAACATCCGCATCACGCCGAAGCGCGACGTGTGCGCGCGCTACGGCCTGAACACAGGCGATGTCGACGTGGTCATCCAGGCCGCGATCGGCGGCCAAGCGGTAACGCAGGTCTACGAGGGCGAGAAGCACTTCGACCTGACCGTGCGCTGGAAGCCCGAGTACCGGATGAGCCTGGAAGCGATCCGTGAAATTACGGTCTCGACGCCGGAGGGTGCGCAAGTGCCTCTGGGTCAGCTTGCGGACATTCAAGTGGTCGAAGGCCCGGCGATCATCTATCGCGAAGACAGCGTGCGGTACTCGCCGGTCAAGTTCAGTGTGCGCGGCCGCGACCTGGCGAGCACGATCGCCGATGCGCAGACGCAGGTCGACCGCGAGATCCCGCCGTGCGACAAGGCGCCCAGCTGGATCAAGCTCTGCCGCCCGTACGACATGCGCCTCGACTGGGCGGGCGAGATCACCGAGCTTCACGAGGCCGAGGGGCGTCTGCAAATCATCATCCCGCTGACCATCCTGCTCATCACGTTCTTGACCTACAGCGCCGTCAAGAACTGGATCGACACGCTCATCGTGCTCACCAATATCCCGGTCGCGTGCACGGGGGGCGTACTGGCGCTGCTCGTCACCCAGGTGAACTTCTCGGTGTCGGCCGCCATGGGCTTTATCTCCATTTTCGGGATCGCCATTCAAGACGCGATCCTCGTCGTCACCTATTTCCAGCGGCTGCGCGAGACCGAGGGACACTCGATCGAGGACGCGGCGCGCGAAGCGGCGGAGAAGCGGCTGCGACCGTGTCTGATGACGACGCTCGTCGCGATGATCGGGCTCTTTCCGGCGGCGGTGTCGAACGGCATCGGCGCGCAGACGCAGAAGCCGCTGGCGATCGTCGTCATCGGAGGAGCGATGATGCTGGGGCTCGTGGCGCGGTTCATTCAGCCGCCGCTTCTCGTCGTGGCGCACCACTATCGCGAGAGGTATCGCCGGAACGGCGGCAGCTCGGGACCGGCGGGGGCGCCCGAAGGCTACGCCGAGGCGTGAGGGCTTGCGGGGCGGCTCGCTCGCCGGGACAATACGCAGTGGCATGGCTACGGCACCGAACAAGGCTTCCCGGCGGAGAACGCGCCGGCTGGCGCTGGCCGCTTGCGTTCTGGCGGTCGGAGCCTCGTGCCGCTTCGACCCAGCCTACCGCGATGTCCCAGAGCCGCTGACGTCGACGTGTACGGTCGGGGCCGTGCGCTGCAGCGGCGAGAGCCTCGAAGCGTGCGTGGGCGACATCCACGCGCAGTCGTGGCAGTCGACCGACGACTGCCACGCGCGGGGCCTCGTCTGTGCGCCGTCCCTGGCGAGCTGTACCGCCTGCGCACCGGGAGCGCTGGACTGTCGTGGACAGACCGTCATCACGTGCGACGTGTCCGGCCAAACGTGGCAAGACACGACGACTTGCGACGTATCGCACGGGTACGCGTGCCGGCTGGGGGCCTGCCTGCAGCTCTGCGATCAGGCCGCCGTGGACCAGTCGAACATCGGCTGCGAGTACTTTGCGGCCGACCTCGACAACGCGGTCATTTCCCCCTCGCTCAACGCAGCAGCGCAGCAGTACGCGATCGTGGTATCGAACGTGCAGCCTGACCTTCCCGCGAGCGTGACGGTCCAGGAGGACGACTCGCTCCCCGGCGATGCGACACACCAGGAGCGGGTCGTCGGCACCGCTGTCATCGCGCCCCGCAATCTGGAAGTATTCAAGCTCGGCCCTCGCGAGGTCGATGGCTCACCCGACGGCACGTTCAACACGGGCACGGGAACGGCTCTGACTCGCCACGCGTACCGGGTCACGAGCGACTACCCGATCACGGCCTATCAGTTCAACCCGCTCGACAACGTCAACGTCTTTTCCAACGACGCGTCGCAGCTGCTGCCGGTGTCGGGGCTCAACGTCGCCGCGGCCCCGGCATACGTCGTGGCGGGCTGGCCCCAGACCATCGCGAACAGCCCGGATCCAGCCACGGACTTCGGCACGGACTTGCGGGCGTTCGTCGCGGTCATCGCGACGCGCGACGATACCCACGTTCGCTTTCACACGACGGCGCGCGTCATTCCCGGAGGACCCTTCGGCAGCGGTCTCGACCTGGGGTCGGACGGTACGGCGACGCTTCAGCAATACGAGGTGCTCAATCTGGAGACAGGCGACTTCAACGCGGACTTCACCGGGTCGACGATCGACGCAGACAAGCCCGTCGTCGTCTTTCCGGGAAGCGAGGCGTCCGACGCGCCGATATTCCAGACGCTCGCCGACCGGTTCTGCTGCGCGGACCACCTCGAGCACCAAGAGGCCCCGGTTCGAAGCGTCGGCAAGAAGTACGCGCTCGCAAAGATGCCGAACCGAACCACGGCGGTCATCGCGGCGGGCGGGGCCATCGGCGAAGTGATCGAAACGGAGTATTACCGCGTCGTGGCCGTCCAGCCCGGGACCACGTACGTCACGACCACGCTGCCCGCGCCGTGGGCGAGCTTCTCTCTGAACGCGCAAGGAGACTCGCAGGTCATCCCGTCGAAGTCCGACTTCGTCCTCACGGCCTCCCGGCCGGCGATCGTGCTGGACGTGACGGCGGGGCAAGACGCGGGAGGCGTCACGCGCGGGCTGCCGGGCGGCGACCCGAGTTTGCCGAACGTCGCGCCCGTCGAGCAGTGGAGGAGTGACTACGTCCTTCTCACGCCGGACAAATACGTCTTCGACTACCTCGTCATCGTCGCGCCGAACGGCGCGCACGTGTACGTCGACGCCCTGCCGCTCGACTCGACCAATTCGGACGTCACGCCGACCGATGGTCTCGACGACGTCCAGCGTGGGTCACCGTCGCCGCCGTATTGGTCGTACCGATACCAGCTGTCGTATCCGGTCATCGACCCGACCCAGCAGCCGCCGAACAACATCTTGCCTGGCAAACAGAACGACGGCGTCCATCACATCCAGGCCGACGCGCCCGTGGGCGTGATGGCCTACGGCTTCGATTCGTACGTGAGCTACGCGTACGCCGGAGGAACGCAGCTTACCGTGATCAACCCGCAATGACCGCATCAATAGTCGCGCATCGCGGAAAGATGTGGCAGGACAAGGCATGCTTGGCCCTCCTCGTCGCGTGAGCGTTAGCCTTGTCGGGGGGACCGCCGCGATCGCGTCCGCGCTCGCCGCGGGTGCCTGCGCCCACGGGGGCGAGGTCGGCTCGTCGAGCTCGGGAGCAAACCCCGGCTCGGGAGCGAGCCCGGCCTCCGGAGCGAGCCCCGGCGACCTCCTCGGCGGCGGCCTCGGCGGCGGCGGGATCCCCCTCGACTGCGACGGGGGGCGTTGCACGTGCGTCAACATCGCGTCGATCGGCAAGCCGGCGCACTACGGCGACACGGCCGCATTCACCGACTGGCTCAACTCGAAGAGCACTGCCGCCGTCGACATGTTCCCGGCGCATCCCACCCTCACGGGCGCCTTCCTCTCGCAGTACGACGTCCTCATCGTCCAGTGGCTCACCGACAGCAATTCGGGTCCCTATTGGACATTCACCGACGCCGAGATCGAGGCGCTGAAGGAGTGGGTGAACGGCGGCGGCGGTCTCGTCACGCTGTCCGGGTACGACTCCAATTCCCAAGAAGTCGTTCCACTCAACCGGCTGCTGTCGTTCACGGATATCTCCTACAACACCGACGACGTGCTCGCCGCATGCCCGGCCGCTGTCGCGAACCGCTGTTATTGCTGGGGCAACTCCGTGCCGCTCGGTCCGTGGGCGCCCGGTCCGATTGGCAAGAACATCACGCAAGTCGGCGCCTTTCACGGGCGTTCCATCAACCCGGGGAGCGCGTCCGTCGACTGCTCCGACGCGTCGCACACGTACGCGGCCCACGAGACGGTCGGCAAGGGGCGCGTGTTCGCGTTCACGGACGAGTGGGTGACCTATACGAGCCAGTGGCTCGGAGCCTCCAGCGTCAACACGAGCGCGATGTATACCGATCCGAACAACGCTTGTTACCAGCACTCCGCGGCGAACGTCTTTCAGGTTCCGCAGTTCTGGTTCAACGTCATCAGCTGGGAGGCGCAGTCGAAATGCGTCTTCACGATTCGCGATCCTAGCGTCGTACAATAGACGGAGAAGTGGCTGGAGGTGTCGCCGATGTTCGTCGTCTGTGTAACCGTCCGAGTCGTACCCGAGCAGGTAGACGCGTTCATCTCTGCGACGCGCGCCAACGCGGAGGCGACGGCTCACGAGCCGAAGAACGTTCGGTTCGACGTCTCGCGTGCCGTGGACGATCCGGCTCGCTTCTTTCTCTACGAGGTCTATCGAGACGAGGACGGGTTTCGCGAGCACCAGCAGACGGCGCACTATCTCGCGTGGAAGGCGGCCGTGGCGCCGCTCATGGCCGAGCCGCGCGTGGGCGTCAAACACGTCTTGCTCTTTCCCGAGCGGTAGCATGGCCAAGGGCGCCGATACGCAGCCCGCTCCGTTTGCCTTCCGTACCGCGGGCACCGTCGTCTTCGGCCGCGGAACGCGCCACCGCGCCGCGGACGCCGCTGCAGGCTTCGGGCGGCGCGTGCTCCTGATCACCGGGGCGCGGTCGCTCGCGGAGAGCGGCGAGCTCGATCGGGCGCGCGAAGGGCTCCTGTCGGGTGGGCTTGCAGTGGAGGCGTGGTCGGTGTCCGGCGAGCCTGACGTGGATGCGGTGGACCGCGGCGCCGCGATCGCACGGGAATGGGGCGCGCAGGCCATCGTCGCGATCGGCGGCGGTAGCGTGCTGGACGCGGCGAAGGCGATCGCTGCCGTGACGACGAACGAAGGCGCGGCGATCGACTATCTCGAAGACTTGCCCGGCGGCGGGGGCCGCCCGCTCCGCAAGCAGCCGCTTGCGTTGGTGGCCGTGCCCACGACGGCGGGAACGGGCTCGGAAGTCACGCGCAACGCGGTCTTGCGGGTTCCCCAAGCGGGGCTGAAGCGCAGCATGCGCGACGACCGGATGCTGCCGCGTGTCGCCATCGTCGATCCGGATCTGGCCGCGACCGCCCCCCCCCACGTGGCCGTCGCCGCCGCACTCGACGCGCTCACGCACCTCATCGAGGCGTACGTGTCGCTCGGCGCGCAGCCGACCACCGACCTCTTGGCCTTCGAAGGAGCCCGTCGGGCGACGTCGGCGCTTCGCACTCTGGCCGAGCACCGCTCGGGCGCGGGAACGTGGGACAATCTCGCGCTCGCGAGCCTCTGGGGCGGTATGGCGCTGGCGAATGCGGGGCTCGGCGCAGTTCACGGGCTGGCCGCTCCTCTCGGCGGGCGCTGCTCGATTCCGCACGGCGCCGCGTGCGCCGCGCTCCTGTCGCCAACGATCCGGGCAAACGTCGACGCCCTCCGCGCCCGCGGTCGCGATGCCCCGGCGCTCGCGCGCTACGGCGCGCTGGCCGAGGCGCTCACGGGCAGCAGCGACCCAATCCTTCTCGCGGAAGAATTGGACGCGCTCCGGCGACGGCTCGGTGCGAAGCCACTGGGCGCCTATGGCGCCCGCGGGAGCGACGTATCGATCATCGTCGCAGGCGCGCGAGGCGGGAGCATGAAAAATAACCCCGTCGTGCTAACGGACGCCGAGCTCGAGGGGATCCTCGGCGGGGCGATGACGGAGACGTGAGTTGATCTCGTACAAGATGGCGCGACGCTCGTTCCTGCGCGGCTGCGGGGGTTCGGCGGCGATCCTTCTGCCGCTGCTCCGCGGTATCGAGGCGCGAGCGCAGGGGCTTCCGCCGCCGCTGCGGTTTCTCACCATTCGCCACTCCCAAGGGTCGCCGCTCGATCAGTGGCGTCCGGCCGACGCGGCGACGACGACGACGTACACGCTGCCTGCCAACAGCGTGGCGTTCGCCCCTCTCCAATCGAAGATGGTCCTTATCGATGGGCTGAACATCGTGTGCGCGAGCAAGGTCGGCGGCAACGCGGGCACCAACACGTCCGAAGGCGGAACCGTCGCGCTCATGACCGGGGTACCGACCCTCGGTCTGGTCGGCCAGCAAGATCACTGCGCCGGAGGCGAGTCGATCGACCAGTTGTTCCTCGACCAATCTCCCGTCCTCGGAGGGGCGGGTGCGCCGATGTCGAACCGCACGCCGTTCGGGTCGTTGCAGCTCGCCGGCGATATCCGGTCGGACAGGGACGAAGTCGGCCCCCGCGTTCTCTCGTATCGCCCCCCCAACCTCGCGAACGCCGACATCACTCTGCAGCGGCAGCCGATGTTTCCCGAGACCGATCCGTTGGCGGCCTTCACGAAGATCTTCGGCGTCGCCCTCCCGTCGGGAACGGGGGCGGCGAGCTTGCTCTCTCAGAAGTTGAGCGTTCTCGACTTCATGCGCAGCGACCTGGCGCGGCTCAACACGCTGGTCCCGGCCTCCGAGAAGACCAAGCTGCTCGCGTACGCCGACGCGATCCAGGCGCTCGAGGCCACTTTGCGAGGCGCGGTCGCGAGCCTTCCGGGATCGGCGTGTGTCGTTCCGGCGATGCCACCGATGATTCTGCAGGACGCGCCTGTGCCCGGCGGCTATCTGTACGCGATGCCTGCGGGCGGCACGAAGTTGACGGGGTGCGACTATTGGGTCGCCGCGGACCCCGCCAGCCACCCCCATCAAGTCGTCGGGCGGCTGCACCTATCGATCATCAAAGCCGCGTTTCTTTGCGACCTCGCCCGGGTGGCAACATTCAGCTGGTCGTCGGGCACGAGCTGGGTGGCCTTCCCTGGCACATTCAACGGAGCGACGCTCCCCGGAGCCCCAGTGTCCGCGCCACATTACGGACCGCTGAGCGCGCAAGACCCAGCGACCGCCGCGTGGTGGGCAGCGGTCGATCGCTTTTACTCGGACCAGACTTCGCAAGCGCTCCAGGAGTTCGACGCGGCCACGGATGTCGACGGGAGCACGCTTCTCGACAGCACGGTCATTCCGTACGTCAGCGAGCTCGCTCGCCGCGTGGACCATAACCAGCAGAACGTGCCGTTTCTGGTCTTCGGCGGCAAAAACACCCGAATTCAAGGGGGAACGTTCTTGAAGGTCAGCGGCGGCCCACTGGGCGCGCAAACCGGCGCGACGACGGGCAACCGTCCCGTGAACGACGTGTGGTTGGCGCTCGCGCCGATCTTCGGCGTGAACCTCGCGTCACTCGGCAGCCAGGCGCAATTCACGGGCCC
>CAZHED010000006.1:17200-139000 GCA_964531095.1 uncultured Polyangiaceae bacterium
TTTGGCGAGCCAATCGAACGCACCGCCGTCGATGAGCGGGATCCGCTGGCCATCCTGGGCAGTGACCCAGAGCATGAAACGGAGCCCGCCCGAGTAGTAACTGTGATCGAGCGGGCCTCGCGTCGCGATCGCGCCGAGCCCTTCTGCGATTCGATCGCCGAGCTTGGCGCGCTCCGCCGTGGCCAGGACGTCGACTCGGCGGGCACCGAAGGCGTAGCCGTGTCGTTCGAGGCGATCGAGGGCGCCCAGCATCGTGCGAACGTGGCGTACGAGAGTGGCGATCGTGAACGTGTGATCCTTGGTCTCGCAACCTCCGCTCGCGAGCACGAAGATCCGAAAGTGCGGCGCGTAACCAGGCACATTTGGAACGGGCTGCGCTCGAATCACGCGCTGGCACGTGGCGAAATGCACGGGTGCCGCCGGATCCGCGCGCAGCCGCAGCGCGCACTCGAGTACGAGGACATTCGTGGGGTCCGATACGATCTCGGTCGAGCGCAGCGCCGACAGCACGCGGTTCTGGTCGGTCAGCGCGACGGCCGAGCACGCGCCCAGCGGAGCGATCGGTGACAGCTCAATCGCCTCGAAGTCGACCGCTGCGGCGAGTAGGTGCGCATCGATAGCAACGCTCGTTCGCTGGTCGACCAACGCAGGCTTGCAGAACCGGTCGCGGCCGTACTGCGCGAGGACGTCGGCCGGGGTGCGGCCGTTCGCACGTCGCTGCATCACCTCGAGCAGCACCGACTGCAGCAGAGTGCCCGGCAGCACGGCTGCGAGTCGCTCGAACGCGGGCTGTCCGAGGCAGTCGACGATCCAAGCGCGGTGAGCCATTCGCCGCGCGGGAGTGTCCCAGGCTCTGCGCTGCCTGTCATCGTCCCTGCCGGGGATGTCACCCTCCCGGCCTTGGATGTCACCCTCCCGGCCTTGGATGTCACCCTCCTGGCCTTGGATGTCACCCTCCTGGCCTTGGATGTCACCCTCCCGCTCTCATGCGGCATCGCACGAAGCTTGTGGGGTGCCGCCCTCGGTGGCCATGGAGCCACGGCGAGCTGGTATGGCGCCATACGGTGCCAAGAAGGGGTCATCCCCACCCGATGCGGGGCCATTGCCCGCCTCCGAGAGTGCCAGAACGGACTCTCCGGATGCCACCTGAGCGATGCCGGGTGCCGGACGACCTTCGTCCGCCGCCTCCACGATGCTAACTCTCCCCGAATGGGCAGGCCTTTCGACAAAGTGCTCGTCGCCAACCGCGGCGAAATCGCTCGGCGCGTCATGCGCACCTGCAAGCGACTGGGCATTCGCACGGTGGCCGTGTTCTCCGAGGCGGATCGCGACGCCCCGCACGTGACGGACGCGGACGAAGCGGTGCTCGTCGGGCCGCCCTCGCCGAAGGAGTCGTACCTCAACGTCGAAGCGATTGTGGCCGCCATCCAGAGCAGCGGCGCGCAAGCGGTCCACCCGGGCTACGGCTTCTTGAGCGAGAAGCCGGCGTTCGCGCGCGCGGTTGCCGATGCCGGTGCGGTGTTCGTCGGCGCGCCGCCCGAGGCGCTCGAAGCATTCGGCGACAAGATGAAGGCCCGTCACGTCGCGCTCGCGGCGGGCACGCGGCCCGTTCCGGGGACCGACGATCCCGTTTCGGTGAACAGCGCGGAGGAGGTGGCGAACGCGCACCGTATCGCAGCGGCCGTGGGCTATCCCCTCCTGGCAAAGGCCGTCGGCGGAGGCGGTGGGATCGGGATGCAAATGGTCGCCGAACCGAGCCTCCTCGAACGCGCTCTCAAGACCTGCTCGGACCGCGGCAAGGCGGCGTTCGCCGACGCGCGCGTGTACTTGGAGCGCTACATCGAGGAGCCGCGTCACATCGAAGTCCAGATCTTCTGCGACGCCCATGGAGCGGCGTACGCGCTCGGTGAGCGCGAGTGCAGCATCCAGCGCCGCCACCAGAAGATCATCGAAGAAACGCCGTCTCCAGCGGCATTCTTTGCGGGCGAAGCGGGCGACGCGCGCCGCCGCCGGCTCTTCGACGCGGCGCTGCGGGTCGTCACGCGAGCGGGGTACGTCGGCGCGGGGACTTGTGAGTTTCTCGCCGACCCAAGCGGTGACCTCTTCTTCCTCGAGGTGAACGCGCGACTTCAGGTCGAGCACCCAGTGACGGAGATGGTGACGGGGCTCGATTTGGTCGAGCTACAGCTCCGGGTCGCCGCAGGCGAGCCCTTGCCGGATCTGTCGCGCGTGGATCGACGGGGGCATGCGATCGAGGCGCGCGTCTATGCCGAGGACCCCAGCAAAGGGTTTCTGCCAAAGCCCGGCGCGATCGACGAGCTCGTTTGGGCGGGCGGGGAGGGGGAGGCGCAGACCCCGCGATTGCGGATCGAGTCGGGCGTGCGGGCCGGGAGCAAGATGACTCCCTTCTATGACCCGATGATCGCCAAAGTCGTGGCGTGGGGAGAGACCCGCGACGCGGCGATCGCCGAGCTGGACCGAGCCCTGGCTGCCACGACCATCGCGCCGTGCACGACAAACCTCGGCTTTCTGCGCAAGGTCCTCGCCGATGCCGATTTCCGCGGGGGGCGTTACGACACGAAGCTCGCCGAAGCGCTCGCGAAGCGGGGATAAGCCGCCGCGCGAAGCGCAGGGCCTCGCGTCCTATCGCGTCGTCCGGAGCGGAGGCCCGAATTGCGTCCAAACGAAGGCCACGCCGGAGGGGCGGAGCGGAGGCTGCACTAGGTGGCGGAGCTGGGCGGAGCCGTGGGAGTGGAGGGGGAGGGGGAAGCACTCGCGGCAGTGGTCGAGCTGTCTGTGGTCGCGGGCTTGGCGCCGGCCTTTGCTTTAGCGTCCGCCGTGCCCTTACCCTCGGCCGTCGACGGCGTAGCCTCACCCGAAGAGGCCTTTTCGGGCTTCTCGGCCTTGGGCGACGCGTACAGGTCCGAGTACCAACCGCCGCCTTTCAGGATGAAGTTCGTCCCCGCGCTGATCAGACGATGCGCGCTCGACTTGGCGCACTTGGGGCACACTTCCACCGGGGGCTCGGTGATTCGCTGGGTTTGCTCCCACTCGTTCCCGCACGCCGAGCAAGCGTACTCGTAGGTCGGCATATCCTTACGGGTATGGCTGCCTTGGCACTCTGTCAAGCGGAGTGCCAGGATACCGGAGGCAGACGCTTGCGAGCTCCGGAGCAAGACCATGGCTCCTTTTCCTGCTTGCCCTGAACAGGCGAACGGGAGATACAGGTGAAGCGTGGTGCTGATCGTATGGGGAGTGACATGATGTCCCGACGACGCGGGGAAAGCCGATGAAGATCAAGAAGCTCGAGCTCTATGGCTTCAAGTCGTTCGTGGATCGCACGATCCTCCACTTCGACCACGACGTCTTCGCGATCGTGGGGCCGAACGGCTGTGGGAAGTCCAACCTGGTCGATGCCATCCGCTGGTGCATGGGCGAGCAGAGCGCCCGCCACTTGCGCGGCCGATCGATGGAAGACGTCATCTTCAACGGCAGCGAATCGCGCTCGCCGCACGACCTCGCGGAAGTGACCCTGACATTCATCAACGACTCGCCCGCGGAGCTGCCGCTCGAGTACAAGGAATTCGCCGAGATCGCGGTCACGCGGCGCCTGCTTCGCAGCGGTGATAGCGAATACCTCATCAACAAGACGCCTGTGCGCTTGCGCGACGTGACGGACCTGTTTCTGGGCACAGGCGCCGGAACGAAGGCGTATTCGATCGTGGAGCAGGGCAAAGTCGGACTGATCGTCAGCGCAAAGCCGGAGGATCGGCGCCTCCTCATCGAAGAGGCGGCGGGGATCACGAAGTTCAAGAGCCGCAAGAAGCAAGCCGAGCGAAAGATGGAGCTCACCCAGCAAAACTTGCTGCGGGTCGGCGACATCGTCGCGGAGATCGATCGAAACGTCGCCTCGCTCAAGCGCCAGGCGGCCAAGGCCGAGCGATATGTGGCCTACCGGAGCGAGCTCGAGGACCTTCAGCTTCACGTGGCGGCGCACCGGTACCTGGAGCTCGTGGGGTGGATCAAGCTGGAACGCGGCGAGGTCGAGCGGCTGTCCGAGTCGACCGAAGAGTCGCGGGCCCAGCTCGACGCCCGCCAGGCCGAGATCGACGCCGCGCGGCTCGAGGTCCATTCCGCGGAAGAGGTGCTCGACGCCGCGCAGAACGCCAGCTTTGGCGCGGAGAACACCGTGCGCGGAGAAGAGGCCGCGATCGAGCGCGCGAACGACCGGGTCGCGTCGCTCGACCATCGCGCGCACCAGGCGGAGGGTGAGAAGAACGAGATGGGCGAGCACGCTGCCCGTCTGGCGGCCGAGAGCGCCAACGTCGAGCGCGAAGTAGCGACCATCGAGGTGCAGGAAGGGACCCAGTCCGCCCGTCTCGCCGGGGAAGAGGGCAAGCTCGCCGATTTCGCCGCCGCCCACGCGATTGCCGACGCCCGCGGCAAGGAGTTACGGCAGGCGGTGGCGACAGGGCAGACGCAGATCGCCGGTGCCGACGCGAAGCTCGCAGGATTCGAGCGGCGCCGGGAAGAGATGGCGCGCCGGCGCGAGAAGGTGGGTGCCGAGAGAGAGTCGCTCGATGCAGCGCGCGTCGAAGTGGCGGCCCGCGCGGAGGCGCTGGCGCGATCGGTCGACGACGTGCGCGCCGGACGGGTGACGACGGCCGCGGAAAAGGCGCGTCTGGAAGGGCGCCTGGCCGAGCTCAAAGATCGGATTCAGGCTCAAGAGCGGGCGCTCGACGAGAGCAAGGCGGAGCTGTCCAAGAGACGCTCGCGTTTCGGTGCGCTCGAGGAGATGCACGCGCGCCTCGAGGGCGTCGGCGCCGGAACCAAGGCGCTCGTCGCGACGCGCGATCCGTGCATCGCCGGGCTCGTAGCCGATCGTGTGGAAGCGCCGGCCGAGCTGACCCAGGCTCTCGCTGGGCTGCTGGGGGCGCGACTGCAAGACGTGGTCGTTCGCGACGTGGAGCGGGGCGTGGCGCTGCTGGAAGACCTCGCGCGCGCCCAGAAGGGGCGGGCGGCCATCGTGCCGCTCTACGCGCCGTTCGTCTCGGGCGCCCACCCCGCGCTGCCCGGCGAAGCGACCGATGGCGTCTTGGGCCGGTTGGCCGACGGGCTGCGCTTCTCGCCCGACGATGAAGGCGTCGTGCGAGCGCTCGTCGCAGACGCCGTCGTCGCGCGCGATCTCGCGGCTGCCCGTCGCGCGCGCGACGCGGGACTTCGAGCGGCGATCGTCACCCTCGACGGGGCGGTGGTCCACCCGGATGGGCGGATAGCCGGCGGCCAGGGCGACGCGGTTGCAGCCGGGATGCTCGAGAGCAAGCGAGAGGCGCGCGAGCTCGCGAAAGAGATCGAGCGGTTGGACCGGGTGGTGACCCAGCGCCTCGAGGCCCTGCAGCTTTCGCGCGGCGAGCTCGCGCAGACGGGCGCTGCGCTGGACCGAGCGCGGCAGGAGGTGCATGCCCGTGAGCTCGCGCTCGTCACCGCCGAGAAAGACCTTCAAAAGACCGACGAGCGCCTCCAAGGAGTGATCGCGCGTCTCCAGGCGATTGCGATCGAGGAGGCTGAGCTCCAGCGTGCGATCGAGGAGGCAGCCGCCGAGCGCGACGAGGCGGCACGGGTGCTGTCGGAGGCTCGAGCGCGCGTGGAGATCGCCGAGGCCGAGCTTTCCGACGCCGACGCCGCACTCACCGAAGCGCGCGACCGGCTGGATGGGCAGAGGCAGGTGGTCACGGCGTGCAAAGTCGGGATCGCGGGCACGCGCGAGAAGCTCGCAGCTTCGCGCGGCACGGCGATTCGCCTGGCGCGCAGCGCGTCCGAGCTCGACGAGCGCGTTCGCCGACTCGACGAGGAGCTCGTCGCGAACGCAGGGGCGCGGTCGGAGACCGCTGCGGCGCTGCAGGGGCACAAGGAACACCTGCAGCTCGCGCTCGACCGCGCACGGGAGACACAAGAGTTGCTTGCAAACGTGCGGGCCGAGTTCGAGGCACTGCGCGGGAGGCTCCTCGAGCGCGAAGGGGCGCTCAAAGATCTACGAGCGCGGTTCGAGGCGATGCGCGAGGAGCTGCAAAAGCACGAGATTTTCCTGCGCGAGAAGGAGATCGCGCTCGATCACCTGCTTGGCGGCGTTGCGGAGAAATTCCGGGGCCTGCGCTTGCCGCGGATCATCGGCGACTACCACATGCGAGCAGCGCCCGACGAAGTCTCCCATTCTCGGATCGACGAGCTGGCGCGTCTCATCGAGCGCATGGGGAGTGTGAATCTCGACGCGATGCGCGAGCACGAGGAGAGCCAGCGGCGCCACGAATTTTACACCACGCAGAAGGCCGACCTCGAGAAGGCCCTTGCCGATCTCACACGCGCCATTCAGCAGATGAACCGGGAGTCGCGACGCCTGTTCGAAGAGACGTTCGAGGCGGTCAACGCACGCTTTCGCGAGATTTTTCCCCGGATGTTCCGAGGAGGTCGAGCGGAGTTGCGGATGACCAACCCAGAGGACTTGCTCGAGACCGGGATCGACATCATCGCCCAGCCGCCCGGCAAGAAGCTCTCGAGCATCGAGCTGATGAGCGGCGGGGAAAAGGCCCTCACGGCAGTGAGCCTCATCTTCGCCATTTTCCAGATTCGACCTTCGCCATTTTGCATTCTCGACGAAGTCGACGCCCCGCTCGATGAAGCGAATGTCGCTCGGTACAACGAAACGGTGCGCTCGATGACCGATCGGTCACAGTTCATCCTGATTACGCACCACAAACGAACGATGCAGCTCGCCGACGTGCTCTACGGCGTGACGATGGGCGAGCCGGGCGTTTCGAAGATCGTAAGCGTCAAGATGAACGAGGCCGGGAGTCAGCGGGTGGTGTCGACGCAACCGGCCGTGGCAGCGCAGGCGGTCGCCTAAGTGAGTGCGCCGGCTTGTGCCCGCGCAGGCCGATCGCGGTCGTGGGCGCTGAGGTTTGCGGCCGCTCTCGCTTCGCGCTAATCGCTGCGCGCAGTGTCCGATTCCAAGCCCGACGCCGTTCCAAGCTCGCAAAAGAAGAAAAAGAAGAGCATCGCCACGATGCAGCGGGAGCTTCGCGACCTGTCGAAGCCACCGGCGGATGCGCCCGAGAGACCGCCCATCGACCTGAAGAAGGCCTTCGTGCGCGTTGGGGCTGTGCTCGCTGTCATCTGGATCGTCGCGATCGCGACGGCTCACTGGAGCATCATCCCGGTCATCGTCGCGGGCGTGCTGACCGCGGTCGCCGTCGGCGCGGGGGTGTGGGTCGTGCGTTACGTCAACAAGTCACGCGAGCTGGGGGCGCTCCTTCGGTCAGCCGGTGAAACGGAAGAGGGACGAAAAGACGCACTGAAGCGGCTGGAGGCCGACTTCAAGAAGGGGGACGTGCAGGCGGCGATCGCGCGGGCCCAGCTCGAGATGCAGGAGGACCCGCGCAAGGCGCTGGGGACGTTGGAGTCGATCGACCTGGCGCGGCAGATGGCGCCCGTGGCGGATCAAGTACGGTGCACCCGCGCCACGATCCACCTCCAGCTCGGCGAGCTGCCGGACGCCCGGGCGCTGGTCGACAAGATGGAGCTCGGCAAGCAGCAGGACGTGAAGACCCGCGCGATGTTCGCCGCCGTGGCGGCCGAGACCTGGGGGCGCACGGGGCAGGGCAAGAAGGCGAGCGAGCTGCTCGACGTCTTCAATCCCGAGGATCCCGAGCTGGCGGAGATGCGCGTGCAGATGTGGCGCGCGCGCGCGTTCGCGTACGCGGGGGTCGGCGACATGAAGGGGGCCGGACGGGCGCTGAGAAAGCTGGCGGAGATGAGCCCGCAGCTCCTGGGGATGTTCGTCGGTGCGAAGAAGGTGCACCCGATGTTGCAGCAAGAGGCGAGGCAGCTTCTGATGCGCAGCGGCGCGGTACCGCGAAAGATGGTGCGGCAGAAGCTCTAGGGCCCTCGGGATGGATTAAATCCCGGCGATCGCCTTCCCGACGGGCTTGAGCGATACCTCGGGCAAGAGCTCCGCGAAGCTGACCACCCAGACTTCCGGCATCTCCGGCTCGACGAGCTTGCGCACGAATCGGCGGATATCGGGCTGCGTGAGAATGACCGCCGGCGGGCTCTCCGGCACCTCTGCGAAGGCGCGGCGGACTGCCCCGAGGAAGTCGCGGGCCGCTTGCGGGGGAAGAGTCAGAAAGGCTCCCGCCGCCGTCCGCGTGATCGCTCGGCGAACCGTATCCTCGAGAAGTGAGTCGAGCAGCATGACATTCAGCTGGCCGCGGCCTGCGGTGAGCCGGAATGTGATCGCGCGGCGCATCTGGCTGCGGACGTACTCGGCCAGATTGAGGGGGTCTTTCTCGCTCACGGCAACGCTGGAGAGCGCCTCGAGGATGCCGCGCAAGTCGCGGACACTCACGCGCTCCTCGACCAGGCGGCGCAGCAAGTCGGTCAGAAGCACCAAGGTCACCGGCTTGGGGACGACGCTTCGCACGGTCGCTGGGGCGAACTGCTCGAGCTCGTCGAGCAACCGCTGCACCTCCGCCAGTCCGAGAAAGTCCGCTGCGCGACTTCGCAACAGATCGAGAACGCCCTCGCGCACCGAACGCACGAGCGCCTCTCCCTCGGTCCCCTGGGGCAACGCGAGGACCTTGGCTGGCACCTCGTGGAGCGACAAGACGACCTGACGCTCGCCCAAATCGGCGCGGACTCGCACCCGTGGAGCCGGGAGGGGCACTCCGAGCTCTGCGAAAACCTGCTCCCTCAGATTGACCGCCATCGCGCGCAGCCCGCGCGGTTCGGCGTCCAACATCGGCTCGAGGTCGGCGCTCACTTCGAGGCTCCACGGAACGACCAGGGGTACGAAGGCGGGCTCACGAACGCCTGTCCGGGTTCTCTCTTTCGGGGTGGGCTCGGTCGCCGCGCGGTGCTCCTCCGCGCTTTTCGCGCGGGCGCGGGCCAGCCCCACGAGGAGGAGCGCGGTCCCGATTGCGAGAAACGGAAATGTCGGCAGGCCGGGCACGAGAGCGAGCATCGACACGAACACGCCCGCGACCTGGAGAGCCTTCGGCACGCCGAGAAGCTGCCTCGCGAGCTCGTCGCCGAGCGGCGTGTCCGCCTCTTCGCTCGCGACGCGCGTCACGAGCACACCCGCCGCCGTGGACAGCACGAGGGCCGGAATCTGCGTGACCAGCCCGTCGCCGATCGTGAGCAGGCCGTAGCGCTTCAGCGCAACGACGATCGGCATCCCCCGCATGACCATGCCGATCGCCAGCCCTCCCAGGAGGTTCACGATCACGATCACGATCGACGCGATGACGTCTCCCTTGACGAACTTCATCGCGCCGTCCATCGCGCCGTAGAACTGGCTTTCGCGCTGTAGCAGGCGTCTCCTGCGACGCGCCTCGTTGCCATCGATCGACCCGGAGCGAAGCTCGGCGTCGATGGCCATCTGCTTGCCGGGCATCGCGTCGAGCACGAACCGAGCGCCGACTTCGGCCACCCGCTCCGACCCTTTGGCGATGACCACGAACTGAATAATCGTCAGAACGAGGAAAACCACGCCGCCGACGACGTAGTTGCCGCGAACGACAAATGTTCCGAAAGCGCGGATCACCTCACCAGCGTTGGCCTGGAGCAAGATGAGCCGCGTCGACGCGACGTTGAGCGCGAGTCGAAAGAGCGTTGTCAGCAAGAGCAGCGTCGGAAACGTGGCGATGCCGATCGCATCCGGGACGTAGAGAACGACGAGGAGGATGGCGACCGCCGCCGACAGGTTCGCCGAGATGAGGAGATCGAGCGTCCACGTCGGAAGGGGGACGATCATGAGCCCGACGACGAGAATGACGACCGCCGCGAGCGCGATATCGGCGAAGGCAAAGGTGCCGCGCCGTGGGAGCGAGACGGGGAAAGTGCGCGGTGCCATGCCTACCTCGGGACGAGGACGGGGAAGGGAAGGTACCGTGCTTTCGGAAAGAACTCTCGCTCGACGTCGTGGCCCCGCATCGGGCTATACTCGAACCTGCCCTCATCATGACGTCGAGCGATGACTGCGAACCGATCGAAAAGGCGGCGCTCGATGCAGACGATGACGTCGCACCGGCACCTCTGCGCCGGACCGGCCACGGCCTGACGGATCTCGGCCGCAAGCGCGCAACGAACGAGGACGCGTTCTTCGTCGACGATCAATTGGGGCTCTATGTCGTCGCCGACGGCATGGGCGGACACGCTGCCGGCGAAGTCGCGAGTCGAGAAGCGGTCGACACGCTCTACGGGATGGTCAAGCGTGGCGTCCGCGGGCTACGCGACCTGGTCGAGCCGTTGTCGGAGGCAGACTCGCGCGCCGCGTGCCGCCTGATGGAAGCCGCGGTGCAGGCGGCGACGTACTTCGTTTATTCGATCGCCGAGATCGACCGCGACAAGAGCGGGATGGGGACCACCATAAGCGCGTTGCTGACCCTCGGTGATTACGCCATCACCGCTCAGGTCGGCGACAGCCGCATCTATCGCGTCGAAGGTGGCGCCATAGAGCAACTGACCGAGGACCACACGCTAATCGCCTGGCAACTCAAACAGGGGCTCATCACACCGCAGGAAGCCGCCCGTTCACCCCACCGAAACGTCATCACGCGAGCCGTCGGCAACCGCGAGTACGTTCAGGTCGACACCCGCTGCATTCCGCTTGCAATCGGCCAGCGCTTCCTCCTTTGCAGCGACGGCCTTCACGGCTACCTGAAAGACGAGGACATCCCCTCCGTCATCGCAATGGGAGGGGCGACCGCCGTCCAGCGCCTCGTCGCGCTCGCCAACGAGCGCGGCGGCAAAGACAACATCACGGCGGTGCTGGTCGAGATTGATTAGGGGACGTGGGCGGCGATGCTCACCCGAACGGTCTTTCTCGTCGTCTTGTTCTGCTGCGCGCTCGGTGGCCTTGCAGCCGGCGCCTGCGGCAATCGGCCACCGGCCGGCCGCCCGGAGCGGGCCGCCGTTCGGTCCAGCGCCAACCGCATCGAGCCGGATGCCGCGCCCGCCGCAGACGCCGCGGGGGCACCGCGGGCGTTCTCCAACCCCGATCTATCCCCGGAGACGCGCATCGACGATCTCCTGGCGGCGCTCACCCTCGACGAGAAAGTCGAGTGCCTGAGCTCCAGTCCCAAGGTGCCACGCCTCGGCCTGCGCCTCACGGGTCACGTGGAGGGCCTTCATGGGCTCGCGCTCGGCGGCCCCGGCGGCTGGGGGCGCGGCGAGCCGATTCCGACGACGACGTTTCCGCAGGCCGTCGGGTTGGCGGAGACCTGGGATCCCGACCTCGTGAGAGAAATCGCTCGCGTCGAAGGCACCGAGGCACGCTGGGCGTTTCACGCCCGCGAGCGAGGGGGCCTCATCGTTCGCGCTCCGAACGCCGACTTGGCGCGCGATCCACGCTGGGGAAGAAGCGAGGAGAGTTACGGTGAGGATCCGTTTCTCGCGGGCGTGATGGCGACGGCGTTCGTCCGCGGCCTACAGGGCGACGACCCCAACTACTGGCAAGCAGCGTCGCTGCTAAAGCACTTCGTCGCCAACACGAACGAGAACGGACGGGGTCACACGTCGTCCGACTTCGATGATCGACTGTTCCACGAGTATTACGCGGCGGCCTTCCGCAGCGCGATCGTCGACGGCGGGGCGCGCGCGTACATGGCCGCGTACAACGCGCACAACGGCGTTCCGTGCACGACGCACCCGATGCTCGAGGAGATCACCGTTCGCCTCTGGGGTCAGGACGGCATCAAGTGCACCGATGGAGGGGCCCTCACGCAGCTACTGACCGAGCACAAAGCCTTCTCGGACCTCCCGCACGCTGCGGCGGCATCGATCAAGGCGGGCATCAGCCAGTTCCTCGACAAGTACCCCGAACCAGTGCGCCAGGCGCTCCGGCAGGGTCTGATCGAGGAGGCTGACATCGACCGGGTCCTGCGCCAAAACTTTCGGGTCATGCTGCGCCTTGGCCTGCTCGATCCGGCCGGGCAAGTCCCTTACGCGAGGGTCGACCCGCACGACGAACCATGGCAGCGCGATGCGCACAAGTCGCTCGCGCGTCGCGCGACCCAGGAGTCGATCGTCTTGCTCAAGAACGAGGGTGGCCTCTTGCCGCTCGACGCGGGGAAGCTCGCGTCGGTCGCGGTCATCGGTCCGCGGGCCGGCGAAGTCCTCCTCGATTGGTACAGCGGCACGCCGCCGTACACCGTGGCCCCCGTCGAGGGCATCCGGCGCAAACTCGGAGCCGGCATCAAGCTCGCTTACGCGCGCGACGACCAGGGAGGGCTGGCTGCCAAAGCAGCCAAAGGCGCTGACGTGGCGATCGTCGTGGTCGGCAATCATCCGACCGGCGACGTCTCGAGCTGGGCCATGGTCGCGCTCCCGAGCTACGGACGAGAGGCGGTCGATCGGCAGGTCATCACGCTCGAAGACGAAGAGCTCGTTCGAAAGGTGTACGCGGCGAACGCGCGCACCGTGGTCGTGCTGCTCGCGAGCTTTCCGTACGCCGTGGGGTGGACCTTCGAGCACGTGCCGGCAATCGTCCACGCGGCCCATGGCAGCCAGGAGCTCGGCACCGCACTCGCCGACGTGCTGTTCGGCACCCGCGCTCCCGGCGGGAGGCTGGTGGTCACTTGGCCGCGCTCGGCGGACCAACTCCCGCCCATGATGGACTACGACATTCGGCACGGGCGGACATACCAATACTTCGCGGGCAAACCACTCTTTGCGTTCGGATACGGCCTCTCCTACACGACCTTCGCCTATTCCGGCCTGACCACCAGCACCGACTCGATCGCCAAGGACGGGTCCGTCATCGTTGGCTTCTCCGTGAAGAACACGGGTGATCGCGACGGCGAAGAGGTCGCCCAGCTGTATGTGAGGCGACTCGGCTCGAAGGTCGCCCGCCCGCTCCAGGAGCTCAAGGGCTTTCGGAGGGTCGCCGTCCCAGTAGGGGCGACGGAACGCGTCGAGCTCACTTTGCGTGCGGCGGATCTCGGCTACTGGGACGTGGAGCGAAAGGCCTTCGTCGGCGAGCCCGGCCCCATCGAAATTCGAGTCGGGAGCTCCTCCGCCGACATCCGACTGACCAAGGCGCTGGCGGTGGCGAACTAGGGGTCCGTCCGGCCACCTTGCGCGAACCGCCATGGCATACGGGCTCCGACGTCGGACATGGCTCAAAGTTGACCCTCGCGTCCACGGGCTGGTATCGACCAATGGGTATGCGACCGCAGGTCCGTGTTCGTCAGGACGCACGACTTCGCGGCGCTCGCACGCGGAGCACCGGGAAAACAGCGGTGTGCGGCGTTGGCCCGAAGGTTGATAGCGTTTAGAGGCACGATGAAGAAACGACGCATCGGAGTGCTGATGGGCGGATGGAGTGCAGAGCGGGAGGTCTCGCTGCGCACGGGCGAGGGCGTCGCGTCGGCGCTCGAGGGTCGTGGCTACGACGTGGCGAGAGTCGTTTGGAGAGCGGACGGCCCGTCGCTCGACGAGCTGCTGCGTGCGGCTCGAATCGACGTAGCCTTCATCGCGCTGCACGGACGCGGCGGGGAAGACGGCTGCGTCCAGGGCATGCTCGAGCTGATGAGGATTCCCTATACGGGCAGCGGTGTTCTCGCGAGCGCGCTCGCGATGGACAAGCTGAAGGCCAAGGAGATGCTTCGCCTCCACAACGTGCCCACGCCGCCGTATTACGTCGCCCAACAGACCGATCTGGCCGACCTCGCCTCGGTCCACGGAAGCTTCGGCTTTCCAGCCATAGTCAAGCCCAGAGGGGAAGGTTCATCGGTCGGGCTCGCGAAGGCGACGAACATGGCGTCCCTCGCGGCGGCGATACGCGGGGCGCTCGTTTACGACGACCACGTGCTCGTCGAGCGTTTCGTGCGAGCGACGGAGGTGCATGTCGGCATCCTGGCCGGCCGGGTTCTCGGCGCGATCGAGGTCGTCCCCAAGGAGGGGCTCTACGACCATCGGGCGAAGTATTCTGCTGGGCTGACCGACTATGTCTGCCCGCCACGCCTGACGCCTACCCGGCTGCGCGGCGTGATGAACCTCGGCCTTGGCGCCGCGCGCGCTCTCTCGTGCACGGGAGCCTGCCGCGTCGACTGCCTCGTGACCGAGGGGGAGAACGAGTACGTCCTCGAAGTGAACACTCTGCCGGGAATGACTCCGACGTCCCTCTTGCCAAAGATCGCCGCCGCGGCGGGAATCGACTACGCGTCACTCTGCGAGGCGATTCTCGAGGGGGCGCGGTTGAACGTATCGCCCGGCGCCGGGTGGGCCGCCGCCGACGGGCAACGTCGCTCGCCGCCTCGGCCGCAGCTCGTTTTCGACGAAGACGACGAAGCCAAGCGTACGGCGCGGCGAGCCGCCGGCTGAATCGGCCTGCCGGGGCATCGATTCTAGTCGAGCAGAAGGCGCTTGATAAGGTCCACGAATCGCGCCTCTTCCTCGTCGTCCCGCGCGCCTCCCCGCGTGTCGAGCGCCCGCAGCTCGACTTCTGCCGCGGCGAACTCCTCGTACGAGAGCATGGGCGCGCTGAGCTCCTTCGCGAAGTAGCCGAATCGCTCGCGGTAATCGAGAAAGCGGCGGTGTGCCTGCGGATCCATGCGTGCCCGTGGCTTAGCCTGCCCCTGTCGCAGGCACCACTGCTACGGTGCCTGGTGAGCGATGGCCGCGCTCTTGACGCTCGATGGCATCGACAAGCGCTTCGGGGCCGTGCAAGCGGTCGCCGGGGTTTCGTTGGCGTTCGAGAGGGGCCGGCTTCACGCCGTCGTCGGCGAGAACGGCGCAGGCAAGACCACTCTGCTCAAGATCGCCGCCGGTATCGTCCTTCCCGATCGTGGCGGAGTGACGATCGACGGCGTCCGCCTGCGTCCGCACACGGCCCGGGAGGCCATTCGTCGAGGCGTCGCCCTGGTACAGCAACACTTTGCGCTCGTCGGCGCTCTCACGGCGCTCGAGAACGTGATGCTCGGTCGTGAGCCGGTTCGAAGGCTCGGGATGCTCGATCTCGACGCCGCACGGGCGCGTGTGGAAACGCATCGGCATCGGATTGGCGGAACGTTTTCGTGGGATGTGCCCGTCGAGCGCTTGGGTGTAGGCGATCGGCAGCGCGTGGCGATCGTCCGAGCGCTGGCGCAGGACGCGTCAGCCTTGATCCTCGACGAGCCTACGGCGGTCCTCACCCCTGGAGAGGTCGCCGAGCTCTATGGGATCTTGCGGCGGCTCGCAGGCGGAGGCAAAGCGGTAGTCGTCGTGACACACAGGCTCGACGAAGTCAGCGATCATGCCGACGTCGTCAGCGTCATGCGGCGGGGCAAGCTCGTTTCGACCAACCAGGTCCGCCGGGGGGATGCGCAGGCGCTGCAACGCGCGGCGTACGACGTGATGGGACACGAGCCGCTCCCCCCGATTCAACGGATGGCTCGCTCCACCGGTGCGGTACGCCTCGACGTTCGCGCGCTGCAACTTGCTCCGGCGCTGCGAGGCGTAACATTCCAGGTGCACGCGGGAGAAATCGTCGGGATCGCCGGGGTGGATGGCAACGGGCAGCGCGAGCTCGTGCGAGTCCTCTCGGGCCTCCAGGGTCCCGATGGGGGCGAGGTGCGATCCGACGCGGTCTCGACGGTGCACGAAGACCGGCAGACCGAAGGGCTCGTTCTCGACGCGACAGTGGGCGATAACCTCGTGCTCGGCGAGCTCGGGAGCTTCAGCCACTTCGGGGTCGTCGACTCTAAGGCGCTCGAACGCGAGGCGAGAAGGCGCATCGACGCCTCCGGCGTCACTCCGGCGAATCTCGATGCGCCCGTTCGCTCCCTGTCGGGTGGCAACCAGCAACGGATCGTGGTCGCTCGAGCCATGGGCCGTGGGTCACCCCTGCTCGTTCTCTCCCATCCGACGCGCGGCGTAGACTTCGGCGCCGCGTGTGCCATTCATCGCGACATCCTGCGCGCCGCGGAGCGTGGGACCGCCGTGCTCCTGGTGAGCGCCGACCTCGCTGAGCTTCGTGCCCTCTGCGGTCGGATCCTCGTGATGGCCCGAGGACAAATTGCAACGGAGCTGCCTCCGAGCGCGTCGGACGCTCGCTTCGGCGAGGCTATGCTTGGGGCGGACGAGGCGCGTTCGGACGCAGAGGCATCGGCGTGAGCCAGCGTGTACGGGCCGGAGCCGTCGTGGTGATCGCAGGGTTGTCGACCTGCTGGCTGGCCTTTTCGCTCCTCGTCTGGGCGTTCGGAGAATCGCCGCACGCAGTCGCGCGGAGCCTCTTGGAGGGAACCTGGGGAATGCCGTACGGCATCGGGCAGGTGCTCTACAAGGCCACGCCCCTCCTGCTGACCGGGGTGGCGGTCGATCTGGCGCTGCGCGCGGGCCTTTTCAACGTGGGGGCGGAAGGGCAGCTCGCGATTGCGGGGCTCGCGGTGGCGACTGTAGGCGCGCATCTGCCCCCCGCGACTCCGTCGGCGTTCGCTCTCCCGGCGGTCTTTGCCGTTGCCGCCGCCGCTGGCGCGACATGGGCTTGGCTGCCGGCCGCCTTGCGCGCGCGCTTCGGCGCGCACGAGGTCATCTCGACGATCATGATGAACCGCATCGCCGACGCGGCCATTGGCCTCGCCCTTGCCCGGGGTCTCGCGCTCCCCGGGACCACGCGCACGCCAGATATTCTCAGTGCCGCGCGCCTCCCGCGGCTCGAAGCGCTCGGCATCGCGGCGCTGCATGGGAGCGCGGTCAGTCTGGCCTTGCCCGCCTCGCTCGTTGTGACGGCGATCGCGTCGGTATGGCTCGCCAAGACGCGGGTCGGGCGCGAGGTCGTCCTCGTCGGCCTCTCTCCGGCGGCTTGCGCAGCCGAGGGCATTCCGGTCGCGCGGCGACTCGGCGCGGCGCTCGTTCTGTCGGGGGCGATCGCGGGGCTCGCCTCCATCGGCCCGGTGATCGGATACAAGGGCTATTACGAGAGCGGGCTGGGCTCCGGAGCCGGCTTCGGGGGCATTGCCGTCGCGCTGCTCGGTCGCGGCAGCCCTATCGGCATGCCGCTAGCTGCGATGGTGCTGGGGACGCTCGATCAGGGAGGCCTCGTGGTCAACGGTCGCGTTCCGATGGAGATCATGACGATCCTTCAGGGCGTCATCATCGTGGCCGTTGCGCTCGCCGACGCGAGAACGCGACACGCGGTGGCAAGGGCGGGCGCGTGACCCTCCTCGGCTCGGTGCTCAGCACGACGACCTTGGCTCAGACGCTGCGGATGTCGGTGCCCTACGTGTGCGCGGGGCTGGGAGGCGTCTGGAGCGAGCGCAGCGGCGTCGTGAACATCGCGCTCGAAGGGATCCTGCTGGCGGGGGCGCTCGGGGGCGTCGTGGCGAACCTGGCCGCGGGCAGCGCGTGGGTCGGCGTGGCGGCGGGGGCGCTCGTCGGAGGAGCGGTCGGGGCGACCCACGCGCTCATCGTCGTCCGCGGGAGGGTCGACGCCATCGTCAGCGGTCTCGCGATCAATCTGGTCGCCGCCGGGGGCGCACGCTTCGTGCTGCGTGCGCTCTACCAATCCAGCTCCAACTCGCCTCCAGTGGGTGGGTTCCGTGCGCTCGTTCCCGGCGGTGCGAGCAGCGCGGCTCTTTTGGCGCGCACCTTGACCGACCCGTTGGCCCTCGCCGCGATCGCGCTGGTCTCGTGCTCCACGTGGATGATGGCGCGCACACGATTTGGGCTGCGCGTACGAGCGTGCGGCGAGGATCCTGTGGCGGCGACCGCGGCGGGTGTGCGGGTGGCTCGCGTGCGGATCGCCGCCGTGTCGCTCGGGGGCGCGCTCGCCGGGCTCGGGGGTGTCGCGCTGGCGTACGACCAGCACCAGTTTCAGTCCGGCATGAGTGGCGGGCGGGGGTTCATCGCGCTCGCTGCCGTCATTTTGTCCGGCTGGCGTCCCGCGGGTGCCGCTGCGGCATGCGTCGCGTTCGCCGCGCTCGACGCTGTGCAGATCGTCGTCCAAGAGCAAATACACGGGGCGGCCTATGCCGCGCAGATGCTGCCCTACGTGGCGACCTTGCTCGCGCTCGGGTTGATCGCGCGAAGGAGAGGCGCAGGAGCGATGGGGGGACGCGCGCCCGCGGGATTGGGCAAGCCGTTCGAATAGCCTTTACCTGCGCTTCGGCGCGCGCGTGCCGATCGTCGGGTAGTGGGGCGTCACGAACGGCGGGCTCCGCGCGACGTTTGCGGCCGGCGGCTGGGCGCCAAGTGCTTGGGCGGTCGACGGGCGCGCATAGGCGAGCGCGTTTGCCAAGCCGCGTTCGTTGCCCGTGCGGTGGACCACGCGCGAAGGTTCGATCCCGAGCCGCGCAGGTGGCGGCCCGTGTAGGACCGCAGGTCGCGCGAGGCGACGCATCGCAGCCGATTTCGGCGCGGCGCCGGTGGACGCCGGCACAGTCCCGTCGACCACCGGGCTTGCCGGGACGTAAGGCCGCGTGTGAACCGCGATGGCCGTCGCGGGCTCCCCCGTGACCACTCGCGTCGCGACCGCGGGCGCGAAGAGATCGCTATGCGGGCAGAAGACGAACGGCTCCCACGCCGGAAACTCCGCGCCCACGGCGATCCCGTCATGCCAGGCCCAGGTCGCAGGCATCGGGGCCCATCCCACGTACGCGAAGTCTTCGCTTCCCACCCGCCAAGAAACCCACGCCCCCGCGTAGGCGCGCCCCGGGATCCACAACCAGCCGATTTCGCGACTTCGCTCCCATCGCCCATAGTGGAAGGTGACCCAGCCCCAGGCGTAGTCGCTCATCCAAACGTAGTCGCTGTCGTACGCCCAGTGGCCCGCGGTCAAATAGGGAGTGAAGTCCGCACCCACCTCGTCGGCGCTCGGTGCCCAGACTGTGCCGTAGACCGGGTCTTGCACCCACGTTCCGTGCGGGTCGAGCGCAGTGCGAAAGTCGGTGAGCGCGCTCGGGTCGGTATCGGCGTAGGCATCCGCCGGCGATCCGGTCGGCTCGCCTTGGCTAGGTGACACTTCGTTCGCCGTTTCGCTCGTCGACGGGTCGGTCGGCGGCCCAAAAGGGTCGGTGGCACCCGGATCCGCGTAGGCGGAGGAACCGGTGCCCAGGACCCAGCCGAAAGCGCAGAACAGAGAGGCGACCAAGACGCGACGCGTGCCCATCCCAGATCCTTTCGTACCGTCCCGCCGCCAGTATGGGCCCAAAGCGCCGCCTTCGCCCGAGGATTCGGACGACGCCGGGCCCGAGCCGATCCGGCAGGGCCTGTGACCCGCGCGACCGGAGAAACCCTGGGACAGGGTGCCGGCATCCAAGGGGCATGAAGACGCTCAATCTCGGGAGACCGTCATGACGGCCGTGGCTCACGGCGAGCGGGAAGGGGCTTCGCCGTCGCCCAAGAAATGGATGGTCTGGACCGGGCGCATCCTCAGCGCCCTGCCGGTCCTTGCGATGGTGCCCAGCGCTTCGATGAAGCTGATGCACGCGCCGCAGTTCATCGAGCAATGGGTCGGAAAATTCGGCTACGCAGAGGGGGCGGCCACCGGCATCGGCCTTCTCGAGCTCGCGTGCGTGGTTCTTTACGTCGTCCCGCGAACGGCGGTCCTCGGGGCCGTGCTGCTCACGGGATACTTGGGAGGGGCCGTCGCCACCCACGTGCGCATCGGCGACCCCGGGTTTGTCGCGCCAGTCTTGCTGGGGGTCTTCGCGTGGGCCGGGCTCTACTTGCGTGACGACCGGATTCGCGCGCTGCTGCCATTGAAGCAGTGACGCGACCTGTCATATCGCTCGGCCACCCACAATCACCGCACGCGTGATCGACACGCCCCACGGCTGGGCGATCGCCTGCTCGTGCGGCAACTCCCACGCGACGAGATCGGCGCGTGCGCCCTCCCGGAGAACTCCACGGTCGTCGAGGCCGAGGGCGTGTGCAGCGCTTCGCGTCGCGGCGATCAAGACTTCGTCAGGGGAAAAGCCGTACGCGCGAACCGCGAGCGCCATCGCGAGGGGCAGGCTTTCGGTCGGTGCGGTCCCCGGGTTCGCGTCGCTCGCGACGACCAGCGCGACACCCGCGTCGCGCAGGGCCTGCACGGGAGGCGGCGCCTGCGCGAGGGTGAAGCTGGCCACGGGCAAAAGCACGGCCGCGACATTCGCGGCCGCGAGGGCCTCGATTCCTGCGCGCGATACGTGCTCGAGGTGGTCCGCCGAGGCGGCACCGAGCGATGCAGCGAGCTCGCTGCCGCCCACGTCCGCGAACTGGCCGACGTGAAGGCGCACCCCAAGCCCGGCAGCCCGCGCGGCCTCGCCCACGATTCGCGCCTCGCCGACCGTGAACGCCCCGGCGTCGACGTACGCGTCGACGAACCGTGCGAGGCGATCTCTGGCCACCTCGGGCACGAGCTCGTCCGCCACTCGCCGGACATACGCCGCGCGATCCCCTCGCTCCGCGTCGGGCAGCGCGTGCAGCGCGAGGAGCGTGGGCACCACCGAAGGCACGTCCGAACGATTCGCGACCCGAGCGATTGCCTCGAGCTGTTTCCTCTCGTGCGTGCGCTCGAGACCGTAACCGCTCTTGACCTCCACGGTCGTTACGCCGAGCGACGCCATCCGCCGAAGACGAGCCGCCAACGCCTGTTCGAGCTGGTCCGTCCCCGCCGCCGCAACAGCGCGCTGGGTCGCGCGAATTCCCCCCCCCGCGCTCGCAATCGCCTGATAATCCTCTCCGCGCATGCGGGCGGCATACTCGGCGTGGCGCGAGCCGACCCAGCATGCGTGCGTGTGCGCGTCGACGAGCCCCGGCGTCACGACGCGATTGCCGACGTCGTCGAGAGCGACGCCGTGCGGCGCGCCCGTCCGCTCCCCCACGTAAGCGATGCGGTCCCCATCGAAGACTACGGCCCCGTCGTCCACCACCCCGAGGGCCCCGGGGCGAGCCGGATCGCAGGTCACTACACGCTTGGCCGCCACACCGCGCAGGGTCATCGGCCCAGCCGCCGCGCCATCTCGCCCGCCACCTCGCGCGCTTGCTTGCCGCCAATCAGACGAGCGACGGTCGCGTCGTCGGGCGGGCCGGCGGTCGCGCGTCGCCGGGCGGCGGTGACCCGAGCGAGGGCCTGTTCGCATCGCGTGCGGAACGCCGGTGAAGCCTCGGCCTTCCGTGTCAGAGCCTCCGCGGCTCGCTCCTGATTTTCGACGCTCGCGCAGATGAGCAGCGCGTCGCATCCCGCTTCGATCGCCTGGACGGAGGCGTCTTCGATCGACCAGCGGGCCGCAATGGCGCGCATCTCCAGATCGTCGCTGACCAGCATGGCCCCGAATCCGAGTCGCTCGCGCAAATCGGTGCACACGGCGTGCGAGAGCGTCGCCGGGAGCGCCGGATCGATGGCCGGATAGACGACGTGTGCGGTCATCATCGAGGCGACGCCCGCCGCGGCAGCCGCCCGAAACGGCGTGAGCTCGACTCGCTCGAGCTCATCGCGGGCTCGATCGACCACGGGGAGGTCAAAATGGGAGTCCTTCGTCGTGTCGCCGTGACCGGGAAAGTGCTTTCCGCAAGCGAGCAGCCCCGCGCTCTGCAGACCGCGGATCCAAGCCGCGCCAAATCGCGCGCAGGTGTCAGGGTCGTCTCCGAACGCGCGGTCGCCGATGACCGGATTGTCGGCGCGGGTGTTGACGTCGAGCACAGGGGCGAAGACGATCGTGAACCCGAGAGCGGCCAGCTCGGCGCCGACAGCTCGGGCCAGACGCTCGGCGAAGTCCGCGTCGCCCCACGAGGCCACCGTGCGCATGGGGGGAACCTCGATCAGCGGTGCGCCCAGCCGCACCACCCGCCCCCCTTCTTGATCCACGCCGACGAGCGGCGGTTCTCCTGCCGCACGGTGGATCGCGCGTGTGAGCGCGGCGACTTGCGCCGGATCGGACGTGATGTTCCGCTTGAACAGGATGGCGCCGCCGCGGCGGCCATTCGACAGCGCCCGCGCGAACGGCTCCGGAAGGGAAGTGCCTTCGAAGCCCCCGACGACCAAACCTCCAACGGCGGCCGTCATGGAGGACCCGGGGCCGAGTCAGGCGACACGACCGCTGCGGACCAGTCGCGCGCGCACGCACGATCCTCTGCCGCCGCCAATCCTGAGCAGCGCAGGACGTCGACCCTCGGTCCGAGGAGGAGATACTGATCGCGCGTGACGAAAGGCAGTTCCTCTCGCCACCGAGCCTGCACGGCGCGGGCCGCTTCGTCGGTCGCGTCTCGCCTCGCGAAGACCTCCAAGGTCGCCAGTCGCCGGCCGATCGACTCGTGTACATCGCTGGTCGACGGTGTGAGGGCGTAGGCGCGCTCGAGGTATCGAATCGCCGCTTGCGTCTCCCCGGCGCGGGTGAGGATCGAAGCCGCCGTCAGCGCGCGCTCTGCATCGGCGCCGTGCTCCACAGCGCGCCCGATGGCCGTCGCACCGTCCTTTCGCCAGGCGTCGCGGTCGGCATCGGTGCGAAGAAAGCTCGGCGCGATGAACGCGATGAACTGGCCGTACCGCATCCAGAGTTTGGCATCCTGCGGTCGCTCTCGTGTTCCGCGCTCCAGGTAGGCGCGCGCTTTGCGAACATCGTCTTCCGTGCCTTGGAGCGGCCGATACGCGAGCATCGTATCGACGTATTGATAGACCGGCTCGTACGTCGGCTCGAGCTCCAGGATCGCGTCCACGTAGTTCGGTACGTCGCGAAACTCGCGGTGCTCTGACCAATGAATGCCGTATTCGACCAGCAGCTTCGCCCAGAGAAGGTCGACGGCGGCGGCGTCCCATCCGAGCGTCGAGGCGTGGAGCTGCGCAGGGGGCGGGAGTGCGTAGACCTCGTCGCTTTCTTTGATTGAATGCACCGTCCTGGCGAGGCGCGGCTGGGTGCGGGCGACGCCGAGAACGGATGTCGCCAGAAGCAGCGCGGCGCCGACGGTCGAGCGCCTCATTCCACTTCCGAATCCACGAACATCCCGGGATCCAAAGCCGGTCCCAGCGGGTCTCCCTCGATGGATCGGCCCGTCACTTCGAACGTGCTCGAGACACCGTCGCCATCGAGGTCGCCGTGCGCGTGCGCCCGGAAGGTGCTCTTGGCCGGAGAGAGCACGCTGTCGAACGCGAACGCAAAGCAGTGGGGAGTCCCCGCGGGCACGGGACGGAAGCCGAGGGCCATCCAGGTGGGGCTGTCCCACGCATTCGGGGGGTCGACTTCGCAGTGGCCACGCGGCGGAGAGGCGGGGGTCAGGGGGGTGCTGGGCGGAAATGCGGGAGCGCCCGCAGTCGCGGCGTTCTCCTGCGCGTAAGCGATCGCCGAGGCGCCCAATCGCTCGAGTCCCTCTACCGGTTCGACCAAGCGCGACGCATGCACTTCGCGGACGAATGTCGGGACCGCAATCGCGACGAGCGACCCGACGAGCGCAAAGGCAATCGCCACCTCGAGCGGAGCAAACGGACGGGCGCGAGCACGGCTCGAAACAGGCCGGACCATCGTCATGGTGTACGATCCGAACAGGCTCTGCGTCCACCGGCTTGCCAGGTATAAGGGCCGTCATGCCCAGCAGCGGCGCCGCGATCGCGCCCGGACGTCGGATCGCGCGGGCCCTCCGCTGGGGCCTCGCGCTCGTGGCCCTCGCGTTCGTTGCCTGGGTCGTTCCGGTGCGCGACCACTGTTGGGACGCGCGTTCTCCATCGTCGACCCGCGTCTCCATTTCCCGCGATGCCGACGCGGGCGGCTCGTGCGTGCTCCACGCCCGAACGGGGGACGTTCGGATCGATGCCGCGCAATGTGCCAAGCTCACGTGCGAGCCGGGGATCGTCTCGACCATCGGGCACGCGCGCCCGGGGGTGCTCTCGATGTTGTGGGGCCTCTACGCGCTCGGCACGCTCGCCTGGGCCGGGAGGTGGCGCGCGCTGCTCCGTCTCACGGGGGTCGACCTGTCGCTCGGCGACACGTGGCGCGTATCGATCGAGGCGCAAGCGGGAGGCATCCTCTTGCCCGGTGGGATCGGGGGCGACGCTCTGCGGATCGCGGCGGTCGTGGCCCGATTGCCCAGGGGGGCAGGGGAGGGCGCAGCGTTGTCGATCGCGGTGGGGTCCGTTCTCCTCGACCGCGCGGTCGGGCTTGCGGTCATCGGCGCGACGGCGGCGCTCCTCGCGTTTGCGTGGGGCGGAGCGCAGGCGGGACCCTTCGCGAACGCTCTGGCCGCGCTTCCCGTTGCATTCGTGCTCGGTATTGTCGCGGTCCGTCGCATACCCTTTCACCGATTCGGCTGGTTCGTCGAGGGGCGCATGGGTCGCATCGCCAAGCCGCTGCTCGAAACCATTCGCGACCCCGGTGCGCCACGAGCCCTGGCGGCGGCGGCGGCCCTGAGCGCCCTCGTCGCGTGCGCGCAGTTTCTCACCGTCCGCGGCCTGGTCTTCGCGGTCGGCGGGGTGCCCGCGACCGAGAAGTGGGTGTACATCGGCACGGCGATGGCATTCGTCGTATCGGCTCTCCCGACGCTCCCAGGCGGGTGGGGAACGGCCGACGCGACCTACGTTCTGTTCTTTGGCCTCGCCGGGCTCACCCCCGGGGTCGCGCTCGCGGTGTGCCTCTTGTATCGCTTGTTCTGGTACGGGTGCGCCGTCGTGGGCGCTGTCCTCTATGTCGCGCGGGCGCGGCGCTAGGAGCGCTCCTTCAGAGGAGCTTGTCGAGGATGCGGTCGAGCGCGTCGAGATCGCCGTAAGGAATCACCACCTCGCCCTTGTTGCCGCGGTCGCGCACTTCGACCTTGGTCCCGAGCGATCGAGCCAGCCGCGCCTCGAGATCGCGGACGCTCGGACTCTTCTCGCCGTTCGCCGCAGGGCGCCCGTCGACTTTGCGACCGGCGCGCTGCCTCACGAGCGCTTCGGTCGCGCGTACGCTCAAGTTGCCGCGAAGCACGCGCTCGGCAAGCTCTTCGATGGCCGCGGCGTCGCCCCCTCCGAGCAAGGCGCGGGCGTGTCCCTCGCTGAGCTGCCCGTCCACGACCTTCGCCCGGACGCGCGGCGGGAGCTTGAGCAGGCGGAGGGCGTTCGCAATGGTCGTCCGGTCTTTGCCGACGCGCTCGGCGAGGGCCTCCTGCGAAAAGCCATGCTCGCGCACCAGGCGGTCGAACGCTTCGGCAAGCTCGATCGGGTTGAGGTCCTCGCGCTGGACGTTCTCGATCAGCGCCAGCTCGAACGCCTCTTTGGCGCTGACGTCCTTGACGACCACGAGCGCTTCGCGCATGCCCGCACGCTGAAGGGCGCGCCACCGCCGCTCCCCCGCGACGATCTCGAACTTGTCCACCTGGCCCGTCGCGGGCCGAACCACCAGCGGTTCCACGAGCCCGTGCTCACGAATGCTCTGGGCGAGTTCGTCGAGCTTTCGGGCGTCGAAGTGCTGCCGAGGCTGTCCGCTCTGAGGAACGATCCTCTCGAGGGGGCACAAGAACACGCTCTTGTCGCCGAACCCCGGCGACGGCAACGCGGCCGGCAGCAGTGCGTCGAGACCCCGGCCCAGCGCACGGCGCTTCGTGTCCGTGGGGCTCATCGAGCGAGCCGCTGCGCGCGCGTCACAGGCGCCGCGGATTCGTGCGAAAGCATTTCGCGCGCGAGCGACAAGTACCCCTGGGACCCTTTCGACTCCACGTCGTAAAGCAGTGCCGGCTTGCCGTGTGACGGCGCTTCGCTGAGCCGCACGTTGCGCGGGATGACGGACTCGAAGACGTGGAAGTGTCGCTTGACCTCGTCGGCCACCTGATGCGCGAGGTTGTTTCGCGGATCGAACATCGTCAGAACGATCCCCTCGAGCTCGAGCCGCGCGTTCATTCCTCCGCGCACGCGATCGATTGTCGCCATCAACGACGTGAGTCCCTCGAGCGCATAGTACTCGCACTGCATCGGCACGAGCACTCTGTCGGCGGCGGCGAGGGCGTTGACCGTCAGAATACCGAGCGACGGCGGGCAATCGATGAAGACGTATTCGAACGTCTCTTCCCTTAGAAGCTCGTCGACTGCGCGGCGCAGCTTGTAGGCCCGATCGGGGTCGTCGACGAGCTCGACGTCGACGGCGACCAGGTCTTGCTTGCTCGGTACGAGGGCGAGCGCGGCGAGCTCCGTGGGCTGCATCACTTCGCGTAGCGTCGCGCGCCCGATGAGCGCGTCGTAGACGCTGCGCTCCACCGTGCGCGGAGACACGCCGACGCCGCTGCTTGCGTTCCCCTGCGGATCGAGATCGATGAGCAATGTGCGGCGCTCGGCCGCGGCGATGCTCGCCGCCAGGTTCACCGAGGTAGTCGTCTTGCCGACACCGCCCTTTTGGTTGACGACGGCGATGATGCGGGGCGCGGGCCGTTGCTCATTGCGATCCCGGGCGCCGAGCTTGCTCATGCTGGCGCCCTGTCTAGCGCGCTTTGAGCCGGCATGGCAGCCGCGCGGCCGGGAGCGTCGTGACGTCGCGGTCCTGGTTCGCGACCGACGCCCCGCGAAATCGTCGCCGTTTACTTCTTGGCCGTCGCATCAGCGTAGTACGTTGAACGACATGTAGGACAGGTCGCGTCGCAGCAGACGATTCGTCGACCTCGCGGCCCGTGGGGCCTCGGTGGAGCTTGCGGCTCACTAGGCTCACTAGGGGAGGGGGCGCGCGAACCCATCCCTCGTTTGCACGTCGTCGCATCGAACAGCACCAACGAAACCGTCGCGGCAAGGAAGCCCCGGCGGGGCGCTCGGCACAGAAGACGTGCCGGCAAGAGGAGAGCACTATGTCGCAGCCCAAGAGCTATCGGACGATCGAAGAGTTTCATCGCGAAGAGCTGAGGCCCCAGTACAAGGCCGGGTTCTCGCTCGACGACTTGATGCAAGAGACGATGCTCCGCGAGAGCGATCTGCTCTTCGATGATCAAGTCGACGAGTACGAACCTGAGACCGACGACGACGAGTAGCGAGCGCCGGCGGGGGGGCGCGGGCGTCGGAGCGAGCGCGGCGTGATGGCCGCAGACCCGCTCCTTCGGCTCGGGGACACTTGCTTTCCCCGAGCGGAACATTACCCTCCGCCCTCCCAATGCAAGTTCAGGTCGCCCGAATTTCGCCCGTCTTGATGGAGCTCGCCGTCGAGGTCCCGGCCGATGCCGTGAAGGCGGAGGTCGAGAAGGCCTATTCGAATCTTCAGAAGAAGGCGCGGGTCAGGGGCTTCCGTCCGGGCAAGGCTCCGCGCCAGGTCCTCGCGCACTTGTACGGACCCCAGGTGGCTTCCGACGTAGCCAACGCAATCGTGAGCGACACCCTTCCGAAGGCGCTTTCGGAGAACAACGTCCAGCCCGTGAATCAGCCTCGCGTCGAGGCGGGGAAAGTCGAAAACGGCTCGGCCTTCTCCTACAAGGCACGGTTCGAAGTCTCGCCGGAGATCCCGGAGGTCGTCTTCGAGGGACTGGAGCTCGTTCGTCCACAGACGGCCGCGGGCGAGGCGATGGTCGATGAGCAGATCGAGCTCCTGCGAAAGTCCCACGCGCGGCTCGAGCCGATCGATCCTGCGCGCCCGGCCACGAAGGGCGACGTCGTGACGATCGACTTCACGCTTTCCACCGACGGATCGGAGCTCAAGGACGGCGGCGGCGAAGGAGTGCAGCTCGAGCTCGGGTCCGGGCAGGTGCTTCCGGAGCTCGACGCCGCGCTGATGGGCAAGAGCGTCGACGACACGTTCGAGGTGGCAGCGACGTTCGGGGACACGCATCCGCGCGCCGAGCTGAAGGGAAAGTCCGCGACCTTCAACGTCAAGGTCAAAGACATCAAGCAGCGTGTGTTGCCCGCCCTCGACGACGAGTTCGCCAAGGACGTCGGTTCGTTTCAGACGCTCGTCGAGCTGCGCGCCGACGTGCACACCCGGCTCGAGAAGATGCTGAAGGACCGAGCGGACACGGTGCTCGCGGAGCAAATCATCGACAAGCTCAACGAGAAGAACAACCTGGATTTGCCGCCATCGCTCGTCGAACAGCAGTGCCGAATGATGGAGATGGAGCTCCTCCAAAACGCCAAGCGCATGGGCCGGCAACCAACGCAGGAAGACTTCGCGAAGGTGCACCATCAGGTGCACGCGGACTCGGAAAAGAAGGTTCGCGCTGGCCTGCTCATGGCGGCGATCGCCAAGAAATTGTCGCTCCAGGTAACGGACGACGACATCCGCCAGGGAATCGAGGAGCTCGCTGCGGAGAGCGGAAAGAATGTGGCGAAGGTCCGAGCGGAGTACAACGACCCGCAGCGCCGGAACATCCTCATCGGCATGATCTTGGAGGACAAGGTGCTCAACATCATCGAGTCCAAAGCCGTCATTCAGGATGGCGAGTCGACCGGCAAGTCCGGCTCCGAGCTCGGCTTGAACGTCGCAGAGCCCGAGGCCGCGGGCGGATGAGCCGCTTGACGGCCGGTCTCGCTCGGAGAAACGTGAATGACGACGTGGGTTGAGAACCCGAGGAAGCCATAATGACCAAGCGCCCCGCCAGCCGTACGCAAGCGATTCGCTGCATCGAGTCTGCCAAAGACTTCATTCCCTACCCGACGGTCGTCGAGACGACCCACCGCGGGGAACGCAACTGGGACATTTTCAGCCGCTTGTTGAAAGACCGCATCGTCTTTCTAGGCACGGAAATCAACGACGATGTGGCGAACATCGTCATCGCGCAATTTCTCTTCTTGGAGAGCGAAGATCCCGACAAGGAGATCATGCTTTACATCAACAGCCCTGGCGGCGTGGTGACGAGCGGCCTGGCCATCTACGACACGATGCAGTACGTGCGCTCGACCGTGAGCACGACCTGTCTCGGGATGGCCGCGTCGATGGCGGCCGTGCTGCTCGCGGCCGGGACCAAGGGGCGGCGGATGGCCCTCCCCAACGCGCGCATCATGATCCACCAGCCGATGGGCGGGGCTCGCGGGCAGGCAACCGACATCGAGATCCAGGCGCGCGAGATTCGGCACTGGAAGGACGTGATCACCGATATCCTCGCCAGCGCGACCGGCAAGCAGAAGGATCTCATCCACAAAGACATCGACCGCGACTTTTACATGGGCCCCGTCCACGCGAAGGAATACGGTCTCATCGATGACGTGCTTCCGCCGCGGAGGAAAGGGGAGCCCGAGAAACCGGCGCGCGAGCGCTGAGCTTCGGCGGGCTGGCGTAGCTGGCCGGAGCGCCCCCGTAAGCGGAGCGCCACAAGCTTGCGACGGCCACGGGGTGGGTCTAAGCTTTCTCTCGACGCGAGGCTGGCTGTGCGCGGCATTTGCGCTCTTCGGCAACCATTTCGAGGCATGCATTGGAACGCAGACGTGACGACCACCAGAACGGCAATCTGAACTGCTCCTTCTGCGGCAAGTCCCAGAAGGAAGTGAAGAAGCTCATCGCCGGCCCAACGGTCTATATCTGCGACGAGTGCATCGGGCTGTGCAACGACATCATCGCCGAAGAGGTCGAGAAGGACGAGCCGTACGCCGGCTCGACGCCCGTTCCCAAGCCGTCCGAGATCAAGTCGATCCTCGACGACTATGTCATCGGCCAAGAGCGCGCGAAGAAGATTCTCGCGGTTGCAGTGCATAACCACTACAAGCGCATCGACTCGCGCGTCAGCGCAGACGACGTCGAGCTTGCGAAGTCGAACATCTTGCTCCTGGGCCCGACCGGCACGGGGAAAACGCTTCTCGCGCAGACGCTCGCCAAGATCCTCAACGTTCCGTTCGCGATCGCCGACGCGACCACCCTCACGGAGGCTGGTTACGTCGGGGAGGACGTCGAGAACATCATCGTCCAGCTGCTCCAGAACGCCGATCACGACGTGGAGCGGGCGCAGCGCGGCATCGTCTACATCGACGAGATCGACAAGATCAGCCGCAAAGGCGACAACCCCAGCATTACGCGCGACGTCTCCGGCGAGGGGGTCCAGCAAGCGCTGCTCAAGATCATCGAGGGGACGATCGCGAACGTTCCGCCCAAAGGCGGGCGAAAGCACCCTCAGCAGGACTTTCTGCAGGTCGACACCACGAACATCTTGTTCATCTGCGGCGGCGCTTTCGTCGGGCTCGAACAGATCGTCCAGCGGCGCATCGGGCAGCAAACGCTCGGCTTCGGCGCGGACATCAAGAGCAAGAAGGACTACAAGCTCGGCGAGCTACTCGAGCAGGTGCAGCCTGAAGACTTGCTCCGATTCGGGCTCATCCCGGAGTTCATCGGTCGCCTTCCGGTGCTGGCGACATTGCACGAGCTCAACGAGGACGCACTGGTCGACATTTTGACGAAGCCCAAGAACGCCCTCGTCAAGCAGTACCAGAAGCTCTTCGAGATGGACGGCGTCAAGCTCAAGTTCACCAAGGGCGCCCTTCAGGCGGTGGCCAAAGAGGCGCTCCTCCGTCAATCCGGCGCTCGCGGCCTGCGCGCAATTCTCGAGCACGCGATGCTCGACATCATGTACGAGATCCCGTCGCGGAACGGGATCAAAGAGGTGGTGGTGAACGAGGACGTCATCACCAAGCGCGAGACGCCCCTCATCGTGTACCAAAAGGAAGCCGAGCTGGCGTGAGCCGGCGCCTGACTCGTGCACGGCCGTCGAGTTGCGACCAATCGCCTGGCGCGATTGTGCTCGCGGCGCCGGACGGGACTAGATTCGTTTCCCGGGGATGCGCCTCGAACCCCCAAAACGGCCGCGGCGGGTTAGGCAGCGCCGCTCGGCCTGGCCGGGCGGTGGTCGTTTCGTCGACGCGGAAGCCCGAAGCCAGAAGCCCTGCTACCTAAGGCGTCGCTATGTTCTTCAACAAGGAAAACGACGGTAAAGGACCCCCTGGCGGCAGGCGGCGTACCGTTCCACTTCTGCCGCTGCGCGACATCATCGTCTTTCCGCACATGGTCTCGCAGCTCTTCGTCGGCCGTGAGCGATCGATCAATGCCCTCGACGCAGCGATGGCGCGCGACAAGGACATCTTTCTGGCTGCGCAGAAGAACGCGAAAACGAACGAACCGACACCGGACGATATCTTCGGGGTGGGAACCCTCGGGACCGTCATGCAGCTCTTGCGCCTTCCCGACGGGACGGTGAAGGTCCTTGTCGAAGGAAAGCGGCGGGCGTGCATCAAGCGCTTCGCGCAGACCGACGAATTTTTTGTCGTGGAGGTCGAAGAGATCCCGGATGCCAGTCAAGGCGGCGTCGAGGTCGAGGCGCTGATGCGCAGCGTGCAGGCGGCCTTCGAGATGTACGTGAAGCTGAACAAGAAAGTTCAGCCCGAAGTTCTGATGAGCGTGCAGACGATCGACGATCCGGCGCGCCTCTCGGATACGATCGTCGCCAATTTACCGACCATCAAGCTCGTCGACCGCCAGCAGCTCCTCGAGATGGAGGATGCTTCGAAACGCCTCGAGCGCCTCCACGAGCTGATGCAGGCCGAGATCGAGATTCTCCAAGTGGAGAAGAAGATCCGGTCGCGCGTCAAGAAGCAGATGGAGAAGACGCAGAAGGAATACTACCTGAACGAGCAAATGCAGGCCATCCAGAAGGAGCTGGGCGGCGGCGAACGCGACGAGTTCAAAAACGAGATCCAGGAGATCGAGGAGACACTCAAGACCAAGCGGATGAGCAAAGAAGGCTCCGCGAAGGTCAAGAAGGAGCTCAAGAAGCTCAAGATGATGCACCCGACGAGCGCGGAAGCGACCGTCGTTCGCAATTACATCGATTGGATCATCGGCCTCCCCTGGTACGAGAAGAGCGAAGAGACCTACGATCTCAAGAAGGCAGAAGAGATTCTCGAAGAAGACCACTACGGTCTCAAGAAGATCAAAGAGAGGATTCTCGAGTACCTCGCGGTTCAGGCGTTGACGAAGAAGCTAAAGGGGCCGGTTCTCTGCTTCGTCGGGCCGCCGGGAGTCGGCAAGACGAGCCTCGCCAAGAGCATCGCGCGTGCGACGGGGCGCAAGTTCGTGCGGCTGTCGCTTGGCGGAGTGCGCGACGAAGCGGAGATACGCGGCCATCGGCGGACGTACATCGGCGCGATGCCGGGCAAGCTGATTCAGTCGGTCCGCAAAGTGGCGACCAACAACCCCGTGTTTCTCCTCGACGAGGTCGACAAGATGTCGACCGACTTCCGCGGCGATCCCGCGGCGGCGTTGCTCGAGGTCCTCGACCCGGAGCAGAACCACAGCTTCAACGATCATTACCTCGACCTCGACTACGACCTGTCGGACGTGATGTTCATCACCACCGCGAACACGCTCGGCGGCATTCCCATCCCTCTTCAAGACCGGATGGAGATCATTCAGCTGAGCGGCTACACCGAGTTCGAAAAGCTGAATATTGCGGTCAAGTACCTGGTGCCGCGCCAGCGCAAAGAGTGTGGCCTCGACGAAGTGCCCTTCACGGTCACGGAGAACGCGCTCCGCACGATCATTCACCACTATACGAAAGAAGCGGGCGTTCGGTCGCTCGAACGCGAGATCGCGAGCATCTCGCGCAAAGTCGCGCGCCAGGTGGTGAACGACGGCAAGAAGCCGATCGAGATCGTTGCGAAAGACGTCCCGCGGTACCTCGGCGTGCCGAAGTTCCGCGTGGGCAAGAAGGAAGAGCACGACGAAATCGGGCTGACCAACGGCCTCAGCGTGACGTCGAACGGCGGCGGCGAGCTTCTCGCGTGCGAAGTGGCGGTTGTGCCCGGCAAGGGCAAGCTCGTGATCACCGGCCTGCTCGAGAAGGGGATGGAAGAGAGCGCGCAGGCTGCCATGAGCTACGTGCGTTCGCGCGCCGAGGCGCTCGGCCTCGATTTGGATTTCTATCAGAAGGTCGACGTGCACGTTCACTTTCCCGAGTTCGTTCGGAAGGACGGGCCGAGCGCCGGGGTGACGATGGCGACGAGCCTGGCGAGCGCGCTCATCAAAGTCCCGGTGAAGCGCGACCTGGCAATGACCGGCGAAATCACACTGCGCGGGCGCGTGATGCCGATTGGCGGGGTGAAAGAGAAGCTCCTGGCCGCGCACCGAAGCGGCATCACCACGGTGGTCATCCCGAAAGAGAATCGGAAAGACCTGCGCGAGGTGCCGAGGCGCGTGCTCAAGTCGACGCGCATCGTGCTCGTCGAGCACATGGACGACGTGCTGCGAGAAGCGCTGTGCCTGCCTGCGGCGGCGTCGATCCTTGGCACCGCTCGCGAACGCTGGGAGTACCGCGACGGCGAGCTCGTGACGATCCCGGGCGATCTGGCCGCTCGGCCGCAGGCCGCGACGATCGCTCCCGGCGACATGCCCGGCAAGCCGCCTCCGGCCGCGCCCGAGCCCGCGTCGCCGCCGCCGGCGTGACTTTCGCGCTTGACCGAGCGCGGCGCATGCGTAAAGTGGCCGGCCCGGGTCACTCGCGGACAGGACGAGTGGGGCGGGTAGCTCAGCGGTAGAGCGCTGGCCTTACAAGCCGGTAGTCGCAGGTTCAATCCCTGTCCCGCCCACGAAAAGGTGCAAGGTGAAGTGGTCGGAGAAGTACAGCAGAACATGAAGCGGTAGATGCAAATTTCGGGGTGGTAGTTAAGTTGGTTATAACGCCGGCCTGTCACGCCGGAGGCCGCGGGTTCGAGTCCCGTCCACCCCGCCATAATACTGTATGAAGACGCGAGCTTAGGCGGACTGGGCGACATCCCAGCGTTGGCGGCGGTCTTCCACGCAAAGAGCTTGCCGTCGGCGCTCTTGCTCGCACCAGCGGTCCGCTTATGCGGCAACGGTCGCGTCCGCGGCGATGGCGCTGGCCACCTGCACCTTACCCGCACCGCAAAGCGGGCGGCTTCGGCCCTACGTGCCGCGCGGTGCGCGAGAGGCATCCTGCGTCGCCCCTTTGGGCGATATGCACATTCCCCCCGCAGCCCATCCGTCTGCGGCGCGGCAATCGTGCTGTGCCGCGCTGTACCTGGTTCTTGCACTGGTGCTCGTCGGAACCGCCAACCCGGCGAGAAGGACCTGATGTCCCTACTACAATTTGTGACGGACAATCGGCTCGCCCTCATCAAGCGCACAAGCGCGATGGCGGCGAATCGCGCGTCTACGCCGACACCTGACGTGGAGGGGGAACGGAACGGGGTTCCCATCTTCTTGTCCCAGCTCGTCGCCGCTCTCGAAGATGATGCCGAACGCAATCCATCAAGAAGGGCGTCGAATAGCGTCCCCCCGCAGAATTCCGACATCGCGCGAAGCGCCGTGTTGCATGGTCAGGGCATGCGCAAGCTCGGGTTTACCATCGAAGAAGTCGTGCGCGAGTATGGGGACGTGTGTCAGGCGGTCACCGAGTTGGCCGATGAGCGCGACGCCGGGATTACTGCGACCGAGTTTCACACTTTGAACCGATGCCTCGACGAGGCTACGGCCCGGTCCGTCGCCTCGTGGACCGTCGAGCGGGACCAGTCCCATTCAGACCTAAGAGGGAAGCTGGACTTGGAGCTCTCGAACCTTGTCCTGACCGCGACCTACGCCTTTGAAGTGCTTCGCTCGGGGCGCGTCGGGATTGGCGGCTCAACCGCCACCGTCCTCGCGCGTTGCTTGGCCGAAATGCGGGCCCTGCTCGACGACGCGAAGCCAGCGGCGGATTAGGGCAGCGCGGGTCGCTACGCACGTACGTTCGCCGCAGTGGCGTTTACGCGCGAGTTCGCCGCTCGTTCATGTCCACCGGTAGATCGAAGCGGTCAGACCGCACGCGTAGGGTTGAGTTGACGCGAGTCGACGACGACAGAGGCCTTGGCTGGCGAAGTAAGGCCGGCGAGATGGTCATGAGAGACTCTTGACCAGAGTTGACCGTCGGCGAGCACGGTGAGGGACCTTCCTGATCTGATCCAGGTCGTCAATGAGCTCCAAAAACCCATGATCACCGCAGAATCGGTGGTTGTTTGCGATGACCTCGCGGAGGAACGCGATGGCTTGGTCGTGGGTGCGACGCCCTCGCCGGACGGCAGCATCGTACTTGTCCAAAAGTATCACGAGTTTCTCGGGTCGCTCGAACGACGCATGCTTGCCGAAGTATTTTGTAAAGCGGCCGTCCTCGGCGATTAGCGAATCTGGGTTCACGTTCTCCAGGATGTGGTGCGTCGCCGCCGCGGGGACCGCTTCCAAGGGCACACCATCACCCTGGATGATGTGGAGGGTCCACGCGCTGTGCAGGTTCCAAAACTCACGCAGGGTCATTCGTGCGTCGAGACCAAGGGCTCCGAAGCGTCGAGCACGGCGGGCCGCGTCCGCCGGAAAATACAGCTCGAAAAACCGCGCAACGGACGTCCCTCCGTCGACGACGCACTCGACGGCGAACATTTCGGCCACAAGCCGCTGCCCGTCCAGACTCGCTCCGGCGGGACCAGTTTTGCCAATGTCCGAAAAGAGGGTGCCTATCACGACGATCCGTCGCTCTAGCGCCGTGAAGCGCTTCAGCGGCTTCGAGGCGTCGTAGTAGCGAAAGATGTCGCCGGCGATGCGGACGGCTCGCTCACAGTCATTCAATGTCTTCGTGGTCTCAGCCAGGAGACGCATCCGAGCGAGGATCGAGGGACGAATCCCCTCCACATCGACGCCGACATCCGAGCAGATGCTACGGAGTCGCTCGAAGGAACTCGTGTGGGACATGGTTCCGCTCAGATGGTGCACGATCGAGACCAGTCCGCCGCATCGCCGCAAGGCCGCGGCTGTCGATGAGACGGTCGCACAGATCTTGGGGCCGCATTGTGCGGTCCTATTGGTTCCGCGGCGTTGGTTCAGAGGGCCGAGTAACGTCCCTGACTCCCTCGAATGGCTTGGCTCTCACCCCGTCAGGACGACTTTCCCACCGGGGCCCTTCTCCGCCAGTTTCTGCGCTTCGCGCGCTTCCGTCAGGGGAAGCTTCTTCGCGATCGGAATGACGAGCTTTCCTTCCGCGACCGCTTGTCCGAGCTCCGCGAGCCGCTTGGCGTCCGCATGCACGAGCATCGCGTGCACCACCAGCCCCCGCCCCTTGGCTCCGGCCGGCTCCCCGACGACGCTCCCGATCGTGCCGCCCGTCTTCAGCTTGCCAAGCAGCTTCTTGATCGCGTCGCCACCGACGGTGTCCGCGATGCTGTCGAGCGGCGGGAGCTTGCCGATCTCCGCGTCGTCGTCGAGCGCCACGACGCCGTCGGCGCCGAGCTTGGTCGCTTCTGCTTTCTGCGAGCCCCGAACTCCGGCCCAGACTTTGGCGCCCAGCGCTTTGCCCGCGAAGACGGCGACTCGGCCGACGCTTCCCATAGCCCCGGTCACGAGCACCACATCACCCGCTTGGGGCTTGATGGCCTCTTCCACCAACTGCGCGCCCGTCAGGACCACGAGCGGCAGCGCCGCGGCCTCGACGAGGTTCAACTTCGCCGGTACCGGGGCCCAAGCGTCCACCGCGGCGACGACGAGCTGGGCGTAGGCCGCGTTCACGAGGCCCATCACGCGGTCGCCCATCTTGAAGGTCGTGACTCCCGGACCGATCTCGATGACCTCACCGGACGCGTCCCGCCCGAGGATGGCCGGCAACTCGAGCGGCATCCACGCCTTGAGCGCGCCGCCCCGGAGCTTCCAGTCGACCGGGTTGATGCTGGCGCCCGCCATCCGAACCTTGATTTGGTTCGGTCCCACTTTGGGATCGGGCACGTCGCGGGCCTCGAGTTTCTCGACGTCACCATAACCGGTCAAAACGACGGCTTTCATCCCTGACTCCTCTCGTGAGCGTCGCCCTTCGGAAGCGGGCAACCATGAGATAGCGCGCCATCCGCCAACGGCTCGCGGGAGCGAAGAAATGTTTCGGACCAGCTCGCTCGACAAGCGCTCAACGGAGCGCCACGCCCGACATCCTTGGCGCACCGGTTTCAGCCGCCACCATAGGCCCTATGTCTTGACAGGCATATGCCTGTGTAGGCATATACAGACGGTGATCGAGACGTTCGCCGCCCTCTCCGAACCCAACCGCTTCCGCATCGTGGAGCTGCTGCGCTCCGGCCCTCGGGCCGTAAACGAGATCGGCGAGCGACTTCGGCTCAACCAGCCGCAGGTCTCGAAGCACCTGCGAGTACTGAAAGAGGCCGGGCTCGTGGATGCGAAGCCGCACGCCCAGCGCCGGCTTTACGAGCTTCGGGCGCGACCCCTTCGCCAATTCCACGACTGGCTCGAGCGCTACCGAAAAGTGTGGGACGCGCGATTCGAGGCACTGGACGAGCTCGTCGAGGAGCTCAAAGAAGCGGACAAACCCCATGAACGCAGCAAAAAGAGAAAGTAAGCCCTTCATGAATCGCACCACCGTCGAGCGCCGATCCGATCGCGAACTGGTGATCACCCGCACCTTCAACGGGCCTGCGCGAATCGTCTTCGACGCGTGGACTAAACCCGAGCTGCTCAAGCGCTGGTGGGCGCCCAAGTCCCTCGGCGTGACCTTGTTCTCGTGCGACATCGACCTCCGCGTCGGCGGCCGCTACCGCTTCGTCTTTGGGCACGACGAAGCTCGCTCGATGGCGTTTTCGGGAACGTACACCGAGGTCGCGCCGCACGCGCGGCTCGCATACACGCAGATATTCGAGCCGATGCGCGCCGCCGGCGAGGGGATCGTCACGGCCACGTTCGACGAGCAACAGGGTAAGACGCGGATCGTCTCTCACGAGCTCTATCCGTCGAAGCAGGCGCTCGACGGCGCGATCGACTCGGGCATGGAGCGCGGCATGCGTGCGACGCTGGAACAGCTTGAGGAGCTAATCGCGTCGCTTCAATGAGGCGCCAGAAAAGACGACGGCGATGGCGTCGTCCGCGCTATGGCGCTACACGGCTGACCGGCTTCGCGCGAAGCCAGCGCGCCGGCGAGACAGCGATGACGCTTTCCCACAAGCCCCCGTCCTACGTCGAACAGGTGACTTCGCCCGCTTTGGGCTCCGTCGCCGAAACGGTCGCCCCGTGAGCCGCTAGTCCAGTTGCACAAATTTTCGGACACGTCCCGGCTCGCTCGTGACGCTCGTCATGATGAGCCGAATCCACCGCATGGTGCCCGGGTGATGTCTTGTCCGCGACCAATCGCGTCCGGCAAGCTCACGACCGCGTGTTGTCCGCGACCTATCGTGTCCGGCAAGCTCACGACTGCGGCTGGTCCGCGTCCTATCGCGCCAGGCAAGCTCACAACCGCGTCTTGTCGGCGACCCATCGCGCCCCGCATGACAAGTTCCCCCCCCCGACGCGCGCGGGGGAGGGAACATTGTCGCTACGAGACGGCTACAGGCCGCCCTGGACGCAGCCCGCGAGGGCCGCGCCGGTCATCGTCTGGCAAACGCCGCCGGTCGTCGCCGAGCAGGTCTGGCAGATGGCGCAATCGGTGAGCACGGTCGCCGCCGCGCAGGTCTGGTGCAGGCATTCGCCCGGAGCGTTGCTCGAGCTGCAGCTCCAGCCGGTCGGGCACGCGGTGGTCGGGTCGCAGTAGATCGCGGGGTCCGGGACCAGCTTGTCGCTGGCGCCCACCTGCGTGACCTGGCCGTACTGCGTCGCGACTTGGTTCATGTAGGTGTAGACGGACTCCATGTCGCTCAGCGTCAAGTTCTTGAGGAAAGTCCAGGGCATCGGGAACGCGACCCGCCGCTGGGGCGCAGGGTCCTCCGCGTGGATTCCCTCGGTGATGAGGGTCTCGAAGGTGCCGAAGTCGACGTTCGACTTGTTGAAGAACCCGTTGGTGGCGCCGATCAGGTCCGCGGACGCGGCGCGGGTGTACCCGAGGATCTGCTGCACGGGCGGCGGCACACCGAGAACGCCCAGGTCGAAGACCTGGCCGCCGGTGAGGTATGCGGCCGTCTTGATCGCGCCCGTCGCCGGGTTGTCGATGTTGGTGTGGCATCCGCTGCAGTCGCCAATCGCGTTGACGATGTACGAGCCCCGTCCGAAGAGCGAGAGCGTCGTCGCCTCGAGCCCACTCGTCTGGACCTCCGTGAGCGGGTTGAGCGCAAGCCCGCGGAGAACGAAGCCCGGATCCGGCACAGGGGCCGACGAATCGGGCCCGGTGGGGGTCGTCTCGGGCGGGAGCGGTGTGCCCGGCGCGGCCTGGTCGCCCGAGGTGTAGCTCGTTGGCTCGACCGGTAGGCCTGTTGGCGGCGCCACCATTGCCGTCTTCGAGTCGGTGGGGACGGCGTTCGACACCGCGGGAATGGCGCGCAGGTAGGCGTAGACCGACCGGAGGTCGTGGAGCGACATCCAGCGGAACGTGACCCAAGGCATGACGAGCAGGGACTGGGTCGGCGAAGCGCCGGCCACGACCCCGTGGTAGTCCGCGCCGGTGCGGATCGCGCTGATGAACTGAGCCTCGGTCAGCTGGAGCCCCGTTGTCGGATCCGGCGTGAGGTTGCGAGCGGTGACCGTGAAGCCCGGCGTCGCGAACGTGATCCCGGTGCAGGCCGGGGGACCCCCATCGGGGGCCGCGCAGCCGCCGCCGAGGTACGCCGGGGCGGCGCCGTGACAGCTCGGGCAATCGGCCAGCGCATTCACGATGTAGCTGCCGTTGCCCACGAGCTCGACCTGACTCGATGCGAGCCCCGTCAAGTTGAGGGGCACCGGAGCGACGCTGAGCCCCTGCCGCGCGGCTTCCGAGACGATGACGGCCGGGCCGGGGGGGCCTGCCTCTCCGGCCGGACCTCGCGGCCCTGCCTCTCCCGGGACGCCCGGTGCTCCGGGTGCCCCCGCTTCGCCCGTTGCCCCCTGGGCGCCCTGAGGGCCCGCGGCTCCGGCATCACCGGCCGGGCCGGCGGGCCCCGCGGGCCCCGTGTTGCCGGAACACGCTGCCAGAGCGGCGAACGCTCCCACGGATACCGCCGCCCCCAATGTCAACCATCGATTCGTCATGTAGGTCAGAGCCTCCCAAGGTCAGCCGTACCTGATTTCTGTCGTCGTCTCAATGGCAACGGAAGATTGCGCCTCCTTTGCATCGGTGCATCGAGATCTTGGTCGTTCGGTGCTGAGCGCTGCCAAGGTGGTCGGGCTCGCGAGTCGCGACGGCTCAGCGACTCGCGTCACCCGAGAGTGGCACCCCGGGTACTGCTCGCCCCGGCGATGGGTCCTGTGACGAACGTACGACCCGACCCCCGGATCGGTTCCATGAATCCGCGACGCGCTTACCCCGCCGCCGGGTCACTCGCCGTCGCGGTGGTGAGCAGCGCCGTCAGCCGCCGCGAGAACGCACCTGGGTCGTCGATCGGCGCCCCGTCGGTCAGAAGTGCCTGGTCGTAGAGGAGCTCGAGCCACTCGGATACCCGCGGGTCCGAGCGCTCGACGAGAGCTTCCAGGTTGCGCACGACCGCGTGGCGCGGGTTCAGCTCGAAGATCCGCTCGCTCTTCGGGATCTCTCGCCCCGCCTCGCGAAGCAACCGCTCGACGTACCCGTGGGTCCCGTCGCCGGCGATGACGAGGCAGCACGGCGAGTCGGTCAGCCTGTCGCTGAAGCGAACCTCTTTCACGCGGCCACCGAGCACGGCGCGCGCTCGCTCGAGGAGGCCCTTCAACGCGCTCTCGACCACCGCGCGCGCCTTCTTGTCCTCTTCCTTCTCTTCGATCTTGAGGTCGGCGCCCATTGCCGAGACGAGCGCCTTCCCCTCGAACGTCCGGAGCGACTCGACCGTCCACTGGTCGGTCGGGTCACACATGAAGAGGACCTCGTAGCCGCGCCGCCGGAGCCCTTCCAGGTGCGGGGCGCCATCGAGCACGCGCTTCGATTCTCCGATTGCGTAGTAAATGGCCGGCTGCCCTTCCTTCATCCGCGAGACGTACTCGGTGAGGGACGCGAGGCCGTCACCGCTGGTGCTCTCGTAGCGAAGGAGCTTCGCGAGGCGCTCGCGGTACTCGAAGTCGCGCGCCGCCCCCTCTTTGACGAAGACGCCGAAGCTCTTCCAAAACGTGGCGTAGTCTTCGGGGCGCTCGCTCGCCATCGACTCGAGCGCGTCGAGGGTGTGCTTGACCACCTGCTTTCGGATCGTCCGAACGACGGACGACTCCTGGAGAAGCTCGCGCGACACGTTCAGCGGAAGGTCGTCGGAGTCGATCACGCCGACGACGAACCGCATCCACTCGGGGACCAGCTCCTCGCAGTCGTCCATGATGAAGACACGCCTGACGTACAGCCGCACTCCGCGATGCTTCATGCCGAAACGGAGCTCGAGCGGACGCGCGCGCGGAACGTAGAGAAGCCCGGCGAACTCCTGCACGCCTTCGATCTTGAAGTGCGTGCGCGCAATCGCCTTCTCGTCGTCGGCGCCGTGCGAGAGGTGATGAAAGAACTCGTCGTACTCGGCCTCGGAGATCTCTGCCCTGGGGCGCTGCCAGAGCGCGCTCGCCCGGTTGACCGTCTCGAGCTCCGTCTTCGCTCCGGCGCCGGTCCCCTTCGAGACCTCGAGCTGGATCGGGTGGCTGACGTAGTCCGAGTAGCGCTTGACGAGCTCGCGCACGCGCCAGTCGGTCAGAAACTCCTTCTGATCATCCCGCAGGTGGAGCGTGATCGCCGTTCCGCGAGTGGCCCGCTCCGCCGGCTCGAGGGTGAAGGTGTCTTTCCCTTCCGATACCCACCGGTGCGCCCGGCTTCCCGCTCCCGCCGGGCGCGAGACGACCTCCACGCGATCGGCGACCAGGAATGCGCTGTAGAACCCGACGCCGAACTGCCCGATGAGCCGCGCGTCCTTGTTCCCGCTCTTCGCGAGCTCCTCGAGGAACGCGCGCGATCCCGAATGCGCGACCGTGCCGAGGTCGCGCACGAGCTCTTCGTCGGACATGCCAATGCCCGTGTCTTCGATCGTCAGTGTGCCGCGGTCGCGATCCACGCGAATGCGGACGGCGAGCGTCGTGTCCCCCTCGTACAGGTCGGGCGCGGTGATGGCGCGGAAGCGAAGCTTGTCGAGCGCGTCGGATGCGTTCGAGACGATCTCCCGCAGAAAGATCTCCTTGTGGCTGTAGAGCGAGTGGATGACCAGGCGCAGGACCTGGCTGACCTCGGCCTGGAAGGAATGGGTGGCGGGGGCGACCGGCTCGGACATGCGCTCTTCCCCGTAACTCTCCGGGGGGCGGAGTCAAGCGCCGTTACCGCGCCTTTCGCGCGTCGGCCTCGGCGCCGCGGATCCACTCTTCCCGCTCCGCAGGCGTCAACCCACGCGGAGCCGTGATGCGCCGGTAATCACTGGCCGTGGGCTCGCGACCGGGGCGCGCTTTGCTGGCCGCCGGCTTGTGCGCCGGTGAGCCGTCGGCGTTCTGAACGACCCTGGCTCCCCGCAGATGACGCGCCAACGTCGACGCATGGAACGATGCGGGCCGGCCGCTCGCGACCATCGTGCCACAGGCCATCCCGTTTTCGATGCGCTCGACCCGAAAACGCTCCAGCCCGCCGAAGGCGTTGGCTGCGATTTCCCACAGCTGCCCTGTGCTGACGTGCTCCGTCATGGTGCTCTCTACAGCGCGGCCACGGTCCTCGTCCAGCCGCATTTTCCACATCGCCGTGTTCCCGCTTGCGCGCTTGCGCGCTTGCACGCTTGCACGCTTGCCGTTCGTAGGGCTCGCGCTGGAGCGGTACTCTACACCCGGTGAGCCAGCCGACAACTTCACAGCCCCAGCGGAAGCAATCGGCCGCTTTCGAGCCCGGGCCGCCCGCCACCCTCATCCACCCGGTCATCGCGCGCCTCGCGGGCAATCGCCTCCCGACGATCGATACGATTCAATCGAGCGACTCGTTTCGCCGTCACCTGTGGCCGCTCCTCTGGCGCTACCGCTGGCACATCGTCGCCGCATCTACGCTCTGCGGGATTCACGGCGGCGCGATGGCCCTGCAGAACCTCTTCCCGAAGTGGTTCTTCGCGGACGCGATTGAACCCGCCGGAATCGACACGACAGAACGGTGGTGGCGGGTCGCTCGGCTGGGCATTCTCTACCTGGCCATATCGGTCGTGATGCGGATGGGCCTCTGGCACGCGGGGTATCGGTTCTTCACGTGGGCTCGGGAGCGAATCGCCTTCAACCTTCGTGCGCAGTTTTTTCGACACGTCAACCACCTTTGCCTTCGCTTCCACGGGCAACATCCCTCTGGGGAGCTATTCAGCTATCTCTTCGGCACGCCGCTCGCCAACGTGATGCAGTTCTTTCAGCACGCGTCGGTGTTCGGTCCGGGCTCGGTCGTCACGGTCATATGGACGCTGGCCGTCATGTGGGTTTGGGATCCCCCGATCGGCGCGCTGCTCACCTTCACGTCGCTCTGCAGCCTCCTTCTCATGGCGCACTCGCGCCGTCGGATACAGCGGATTCATACCGATTTTCAGAGCATCGAAGGCAACGTAAGCGGCTGGGTCGCCGATCTCCTGCGCGGCAACAAAGCGGTCAAGCTCTACTCGATGGAAGCGCAGGTTCTCGAGGACTTCGAAGAGCACGCTCTCTTCATCGGACGCAAATCGTACGAACGCGACGTGCGAAGTCACATCGAATGGATGAAGCAAGAGGGCTTCAGCTACGTGTGTTACGTGGCCCTGATGGCCATGTGCACCTGGCGAGTCTACCGGGGGCGGATCGCGACCGGCGTTGTGGTGAGCTGCTTCACGTCGTTCCAGGGCCTCTACGGGCCGATCCAGCAGCTTTTCCAGGCTTTCATGCTCTGGGGAGGCGCGGCTGCATCCCTCGATCGGATCGGGAAGGTCCTCGACACGTCCAGCACGATTCCGGACCCCGACGGGCCCGTCAAGCAAGTGCCGACGGGCGGAATCATCGAATTCGCGAATGTCACATTCGGGTACGAGCCCGACCAACCAGTGCTGCGAGACTTGCAGCTCGTCATTCCGTACGGCCAGAAGCTGGCATTCGTCGGCCCGTCGGGGGCAGGGAAGACCACGATCGCGCAGCTGGTGCTCCGCCTCTACGATCCGCTTCGAGGCGAGGTGCGGATCGGCGGAACGGATGTTCGCGAGTTCAGGGGCGCGGACCTGCGAAAGCGCGTGGGCGTGGTGCCGCAAGATCCGTTCATCTTTCGCGCGTCGGTTCGCGACAACGTTCGCGTGGCGCGCCCCGAGGCGTCGGACGCCGCGATCGTACGTGCATGCGAGCTGGCGAATGCCTGGGAGTTCTTGCAAAGTCTGCCCGGGCAGCTCGAGGCGCGCGTGGGCGAGGGCGGCTCTACGCTTTCCGGAGGCCAGCGCCAACGATTGGCCATCGCGAGGGCACTTCTGGCCGACCCGGACTTCTTCATTTTCGACGAGGCGACGAGCGCGCTCGATACCGTCAGCGAAACGCTCATTCAAAAGTCTCTGGAAACCAATCTCGTGGGTCGTACCGCCATTTTCATCGCCCATCGCCTGGCGACCGTGAAAAGTTGCGACCGCATCGTGGTCCTCGATGGGGGCCGCATCGTGCAGGACGGCACGTACGACGAATTGATAGCCTGCCCTGGCCTTTTCGGAGATCTCGTTCGGGGGCAGCAGTTGCGGACTTGATGTGATGTGGCGGCAGTCGCGTCGCCCACGAGAAGCTCCCTCGCGCCGCCGGACCCCGTTCCGTTCGGTCAAGCAACCGATCCGTCACCCGCCGGAAACAATAAGTTCTTGACACAGTCATCAGGATGCAACAGCTTCGCGCCCGCTCGGCCCAAAGGGGTGTCGAGCTCCTGTGAAAGGGCGAAGGACGATGGCGAATCGATTCGCGTGGTGCGCGGTAGTCGTGCTGGCCTTACAAGCTCCTATTCCGGCGAGGGCCCAACCGGCGCCCGCGCCCCGCCCTGAAGCGACTGCTCCCGCGGAGCAACCTGCCGCCGAAGCGCCGCCGGCCCCGCCGCCACCCCCGGCCGCCGCCCCTTTGCCCGAGCCGCCGCCTGTCGCATCGCCGCCTGCGCCAGCACCCATGGTGCCCGCGGCGAGCCCCTTACGCATCGAGGGCAAAGACGGAAGCATCCGGCTCGGGCTCCTCCTCCAGCCCGCGTATGAAGCGCTGGGCAGCCCCGTTGCCGACGGATTGACCAACAATCTTTTCCTCCGGCGCGCGCGTATTCTCATCGGCGGAGTATTGTTCAAGCATTTCGAATATTTCGTCGACACTGATTATCCCAATCTATTCAAAGCTGCCGCCGGCGAAAAGAACAGCCCCGGTTTGAACATCCAAGACGCCTTCGCGACGTACAAGCCGATCGAGGATCAGTTCAAGCTCGACGCCGGGTTCATGCTTCCTCCGCTGGCCCACAACGCGGTCCAGGGCGCAGCCACGCTCTACTCCTGGGACTACTTCGCCAACTCGTTTCGTCACTCGGACGTGTTTCACAATACATTGCCCAGCCCCGTCGGCCGCGACCTTGGCATTCAGGCACGCGGGCTTCTCCTGGACGGCCACGTCGAGTACCGCGTCGGCATGTTCCAGGGCTTGCGCAACGGTCCGGTGGCTGCGATGGCTCCCGCGGCGGCCCAAGTGGGAGGACAGAACTTCTTCCGCGTCGCCGCACGCATTCAGATCAACATCCTCGATCCGGAGACAGGATTCTTTTACAACGGCACTTATCTCGGCGCGAAGCGCGTCCTCTCGGTGGGCGGTTCTTACGACTTTCAGGACAACTACAAGTACTGGGCCGTCGACGCGTTCCTAGATATGCCGGTCGGCCCCGGGGTCGCGACGGCACAAGTGAACGTGGCGCAGTGGGACGGTGGAACGTTCATCACGCCTATAGCCCCGGCGACAGCCGCTCCGCTGCCGAAGCAGACCGCGATCATGGGGGAGGCCGGGTACCTGATCGACGCGATCAAGCTGAGCCCGATCGTGCGCTTCGAAAATCGGTCGTTCGCAACTGCGCCCGGGGCACCGCCGGACGAGACCCGATACGTGGGTGGGCTCTCGTTTTGGCCGTACGGGCACAACTCGAACCTCAAGGCATTTTACACCCGCGTCGAACCGACCGGCCCCGACCACGGCTACAACCAGTTCAACGTGCAGGGACAGGTGTTCTTCTACTGAGCCGGCCGCCGCGTCGTAAGGGGGGGCTGGCGCGGCCTCAATCAAAACGCGAGCGCGCTACCGCCACGTGAACGAGACGCGGGGCGACCGGGCCACCACCTCGGCACCGATGACCGGGCGTGCTTCCCGCGCATCGTCGGCGCGCACCCCGCCTTCGACGTCGTCGACACCGTTCGCCCAGGGCAGGTGGATACGGAAATCGCTTCGACCGTCGAGATTTGCGACGACGACCGCGTTCCCCGCCTGGGCAAGGTCGAACCGCGTCGACGGTCTTCCATGGGTGTCGACCAGGTCGATGAAGCACGGCGTGGCACCGTCCAGCTTGCCGCACACGAGCCGAACCCGGTCGGCGTAGTCGTATTCGACGCGCTCGCGCTCGGGTCCCATGGGCACCACGAGGTTCGGTCGAATCCAGAGGGGCAGCGCGAAGTAGTCGAGAACGTCGAAGAACCACCGGCCACCTCGCCGGACTTCGCCGGTCAAGAGGTTCACCCACTCGCCGTCGGGCAAGTAGTACTCCGCTCGACTGTCGTGAAAGACGGGCGCCACGAGCAGGGCGGCGCCCAGCATGTACTGCCGGTCGAGCGTGCGGCACGTCGGATCGTCGGGGAATTCGAGCATCATCGCGCGCATCGTCGGCACCGCCGTCCGGTGGGCTTCGACGGCGGCGTTCATCAGATAGGGCATCAGGCTGCACTTGAGCTGCGTGAAGAAACGCAGCACGTCGACCGCCTCGTCGTCGTACAGCCACGGAACGCGATACGAGGCGTTGCCGTGGAGGCGGCTGTGGGACGACAAGAGCCCGAACGCGAGCCATCGTTTATAGACGCCGGCGGGCGACGTGCTCTCGAAGCCCCCGATGTCGTGGCTCCAGAAGCCGAAGCCCGACATCGCGAGCGACAGCCCTCCGCGTAGACTCTCGGCCATCGATTCGAACGTGCCGTACGAGTCGCCGCCCCAGTGCACCGGGAACCGCTGGCTGGTCGCCGTCGCCGAGCGGGCGAACACGAGGGCGTCGTTGACGCCCCGCTCGCCGGTGAGCACGTCGAAGACAGCCTTGTTGTAGAGCAGCGTGTAGTAGTTGTGCATCTTCTCCGGATCGGAGCCGTCGAAGTAAGCCACGTCGGTGGGGATCTCTTCGCCGAAGTCCGTCTTGAAGGCGTCGACCCCCATCCGGAGCAGGCGTAGCAGCTCCTCTTGGTACCAGGCGACGGCATCGGGATTGGTGAAGTCCACGAATGCCATTCCGGCCTGCCACTTGGGCCGCTGGTACACGTCGCCGTTGGGGCGCTTCAGCAAGAACCCGCGGGCGAGGCCCTCGTCGAACAAGTGCGACCGTTCGCCGACGTACGGGTTGATCCAAACGCAGATGCGCAGGCCCTTGGCTTTGAGGCGCCGGAGCATCCCTTCAGGATCCGGGAAGACGTCCTTGTCCCACCGGAAGTCCACCCAGTGATGGGCCTTCATCCAGAAGCAGTCGAAGTGAAAGACGTGCAGTGGAATCTTTCTCTCAATCATGCCGTCGACGAACCCCATCACCGTTTTTTCGTCGTAATCGGTGACGAACGACGTGGTCAGCCAAAGGCCGAACGACCACGCGGGCGGTAGAGCTGGGCGCCCGGTGAGCGCGCCGAATCGGCGGAGGACATCCTTCGGGGCCGGACCGTGAATAAGGAAATAGTCCAAGTCTTCGCCCGGCACGGCGAACTGGGCGCGCATGACTTGCTCGGTGCCGATCTCGAAGGAAACGCGACTCGGCGTATTGACGAACACACCGTAACCGGCGCTGCTCAAGAAGAATGGCACGTCCTTGTAGCCCTTGTCGGAGCACGTGCCGCAGTCGTCGTTCCACATGTCGACGGATTGCCCATTGCGGACCAGGGCCTGAAAGCGCTCGCCCAGGCCGTAGATCAGCTCGCCCGGTCGCAACGTGAGCTGGTCGCGCAAGAAGCGGCCTTCCCCCGCCTTATCCATCAACCCCATGGCCTTGTAAGGGCTCGAGGTCACGGGCTCGTCGCTCTTGTCATCGACGAAGCGCAGACCCCACGGCCGCTTGGTGACGACGAGCCGCAGCCTGCCCGCGACCAATACGGTCTCGTGCGGCGAGTCGTGCGCCCGGAGCGGTTGCGGCGTATCGTTGACGGCGTACCAAGGTCCTCGCGGCCGTCGGCCTCGATGGTGCGTCACCTGGATCCGAAAGACGCCTTCGGCGGGCGAGGTCACCCGAACCGTGAACGTGTCTCCCTGCAACGTCGCCCACCGCTCCCGCTCGGCGCGGCTGAACACGTCGAACACCACGTCGCGCTCGGAGATGCGAACGTCTTCGACACTCGTGAGATAGCTCGGAGTGACTCCGGGCAACATCGTCCAGGCGCCATTTCCAAATCGCATCGGATGGCCTCGGAGATTCAGGCTGCGGTGGCGGCAAACGCAGTGCGAAGCCGCGGGTAAAGGTCCCGGTACTGCTCGAGGCGCCGAAGGTAGTGACCTCGAAGGGTGTCGTCCGGTTCGACGCGGCTCGCGATCCGTGGTGCAGGACAAACCGTTTCGACGGACTCTCCGGTGACGGCGATGCGCGCCAAGCGCGCCGCTCCGAACGCGGGGCCAAGGTCGGCGCGCTCTCGAACCAGCAATGCCTCGCCGAGCACACTCGCGAGAATGCGGGTCCAGAGCGCGCTGCGCGACCCACCGCCGATGACTGTGATCTCACGAGGCGCGCCGCCCGCGTCGCGCAGCGCCTGGACTCCGTCGGCAAAAGCGAAAGCCACCCCTTCGAGGACGCTGCGACCGAGGTCGGCACGCGTCGTGTCGTGCGTGAGTCCAAAGAGGACGCCTTGCGCCCGCGGATCGTTGTGCGGCGTGCGCTCGCCCGACAGGTAGGGCAGAAAGAGGACGGACCCGGGCTTTGCGCCACGCTCGTCGATCTCGGCGAGCAGCGCGCCTTCGCTGCGTGCGCCGGTCGCCGACGCAATCCACGACAGGCAGCTCGCGGCGCTCAGCATCACGGACATCTGGTGCCACGTGTTCGGAAGGCAGTGACAGAACGCGTGTACCCCCCGCCCCGGGTTGGGGGCGAATCGTTCCGTCACGAGAAAAACGACGCCTGAGGTCCCCAGCGAGAGCAGCGCTTGCCCCGAATGGACGACTCCGACTCCGACTGCGCCGCCGGCGTTGTCTCCGGCGCCCGCGGCGATCACGGGCGGCGTCGAGAAGCCCCATTCCTGCGCGAGCTGGCGCCGCAGCGTACCGGTCGGCTGCGAGCCCTCGAGGACACGCGGCATCGCGGCGGAGGACAGGCGGGACGCCGCAAGCATCTCGTTCGACCAGCGACGCTTCCCGACGTCGAGCCAGAGCGTGCCCGAAGCGTCGGACGCGTCGCTGGCGAGATCCCCCGAGAGCTCGAGCCTGAGCCAGTCTTTCGGAAGAAGAACGTGGGCTGTCTTCGCAAATACGGCCGGCTCGTGTCGCTCGACCCAAAGCAGTTTCGGCGCAGTGAACCCCGGCATGGCCGCGTTGCCGGTGATCTCGCGCGTGCGCGGCTCGCGAGCCTCGAGCTCCGCGCACTCCGCGTGGCTTCGCCCGTCGTTCCACAAGATCGCAGGCCGCAGCACGCGCAAACTCGCGTCGAGTAGCGTCGCGCCGTGCATCTGTCCGGAGAGGCCGATGCCGCGAACGGCCGCGAACGCGTCGCGGGCCGCGTCGCGCACGGTCGCGAGCGCATCCGAGGTCGCGCTCCACCACGAGGCGGGGGACTGCTCGGACCAGAGCGGGTGCGGACGGTCGACCGTCAGGGGCGAGCTTGCCTCGGCGACGATGTGCTGGTCATCGTTCACGAGGACGGCCTTCACGCTGGAGGTTCCCACGTCGATGCCGAGATACATGTCCTCACCTCACGTTTCGACCTGCGGGTCTTCGAGATGGCCGCTGCGTCAGCGCCTCGGGATAGGAGTCGCCCTCGCATTGCTCGCATTGATTCCCTCCGGAGGAACCTGCCCGCCTTGCGCTGCGATGATGAACGTCACGACCGCCCAGTAGTCTTCCGCTTTGAGCACCGCTGCTCGCGACTTGGGCATGTGCGCGCTCGTGAAGTCTTCGAGGTCTTGCGCGTCCCGGAGCGGGTCGCGCCAGGAGGCCCCGGCGGGCCGGCTCTGGATCTGGATCTGGATTTGCTGCGGATCCTGGATCGCGGCGCTCGGGCCGGAGTTCTCGCGAGGAAACTCGGGCAGCGCGCCGGGGCCGAGGATGGCCGACGCGCCGGCCAGTCCTTCGCCGTGCTCACCGTGACAACGGGCGCACTCTTGCGCAAACACGCTCGCGCCCACACTCGTCTGGGCGCGCGCCTTGGCAAGGTCTGCCTCCGTGGCGCCGAGTTTGGTCGCCGCGCACGCAGACAACAGCGGCGCCGCGAGGGCGGCGAGGCACGCGACGAGCGCCGGTGCGGCGCCAATACGAGACGACATCGGACTCTCCTTTTTCGCCCGCCAGTCCTATCCCGTTTGAATGATTCCGTGTAGCGGTTTCGCCGGTCGCGCGCGCGCGAGCCCATTCAATTGCGGTCGCGCGCGCGGTCATGCGGCAACGGCAAACCGGCCTTGTACGCGGGGAGCGGCCGTGAGAGAAGGCACCGATGAAAATTTCGACGCAGCGTCTCTGGACGGTGTCTCGGGCTGTGCTGCTGGCGGCCGTGGGCTCGTTGGGATGCCAGGTGTGCCCCTGCCAGCTGGCGGGCGTGCAGGCGCCGGAATCGCCGGGGGGTGCGAGCGTGCCGTCGGCCGGTGCCCCGGCGGTAGGCGGCGGAACTTTGCAGAACGTCGCGTACGACTGGAAGAACGTGACGATCCTCGGCGGTGGGTTCGTGAGCGGGGTGATCTTCAGCCCCGTCGAAAAGGGACTTGTCTACGCGCGAACGGACGTCGGAGGCGCCTATCGTTGGAACGGCGCCGACCAGAGCTGGATACCTCTCAACGACGACCTTCCGCGCGACTCGGCCTTCATGGGCATCGAGAGCATCGCCGCCGACCCCGTCGACGCGAACCGCGTCTATGCCGCTGTGGGAACATACGTCAAGTCGTGGGCGGGCAACGGCGCCATTCTCAGGTCCGACGACCGGGGGAGCACGTGGGCGCGAGTCGACATGCCGATTCAGATGGGAGGAAACGAGAATGGGCGTTCCAACGGGGAGCGCCTGGCGGTCGATCCGAACGAGCCGCACATTCTCTACTTCGGCTCGCGAGCCAAGGGCCTCTGGAAAAGCACGGATGCCGGGGTGACGTGGAAGTCGACCAGCTTTCCTGCCGCGCAAGATCCGGACAACATGGGCATCGTCTTCGTCGTCTTCGACAAGTCGAGCGGTAGCAAAGGCAAGCCGACGCCGGCGATCTACGCGGGCGTGGCCCGTACGGACGGAAGTCTTTACGAGAGCACCGACGGCGGCGCTTCGTGGAAGCTCGTGCCCAAACAGCCGATGGGCATGATGGCCAGCCACGCGGCGTTCGATTCCAAGCACACGCTGTACGCCAGCTACGGAAGCGGCACCGGGCCCAACGACGTGGTCGACGGCGCCGTGTGGAAGTACGAGCCCGAACAGAACGCGTTCACGAACATCACGCCGGCGGCTCCCGACAAGGCAAACGACCGATTCGGCTACGGGGGCTTGTCGGTCGACGCGGCGCACCCGGGCACGGTGATGGTGACGACGATCGATCGCTGGACCAAAGGCGACGAGATTTATCGCACCACCGACGGCGGCAAGAGCTGGAAAGCGCTCGGCGCGAAGGCCGTGAGAGACGAGGCCGGCGCCAAGTACCTGTACTGGGATCACGACAAGCCGAGCAGCGTTGGATGGATGGGCGACATCGACATCGACCCGTTCGACGCCGGGCACGTGTTCTACGTCACGGGGCAGGGAGTCTGGGGGAGCGACGATGCCAACGCGGCGGACTCCGACAAGCCGACCCACTGGACCTTCCGCGATCACGGCCTCGAAGAGACCGTCGTCAGCGACCTCTTGAGCCCTCCGGCGGGCCCGGTGTTGCTGAGCGCCGTGGGCGATCTCGGAGGTTTCCGGCACGACGACTTGAAGGTCGCTCCCGCCCTCGGGATGTTCCACAATCCAATCTTCGGAAGCGGCAGCAGCATCGACTGCGCCTGGGCCAAACCGGAGATCGTCGCCCGCGTGGGGCAAGGGGGACAGGGAAAGAACGGGGCGTACTCGGTCGACGGAGGCGCAGCCTGGACGCCCTTTTCCTCGAACCCGTCGGGCAAGGGCAGCGGGATCATCGCCGTCTCGCCGGACGGCGCGACATTCGTGTGGGCGCCCAAAGACGGCCCCACGGTGTATTCACGCGACCGGGGTGCGACCTGGCTGCGCGCCGAAGGCCTGCCCGATCCGGCGAAGACTCCGGACTGGGCCCCGAGCAACATCAAACTCGCCGCGGATCGGGTCAATCCGAACAAGTTTTACGTGTACAACGTGATGACGGGACGCGGGTACGCGAGCACCGACGGCGCTGCTCACTTCGCCGTGGCCCCCGGGGCGTTGCCGACGCTCCCCGAGTACAACCTCGGCGCCGGCTCGGTCCACGCAGTGCCTGGAGTAGAAGGGGACGTGTGGCTCACAACCGGCAAAGAGCTCTATCGCTCGACGGATTCCGGCAAGACGTACCGAACGATCGCGACCGTGTCCGAATCCGTCGCGATGGGGTTCGGGAAAGCAGCTGCCGGAAAGACATACCCCGCCATGTACGTGGTCGGGAAAATCAACGACGCACCCGGCTTTTTCCGATCGGATGACGCGGCGGCGACTTGGGTACGCATCAACGACAATCGGCATCAATTCGGGTTCGTAGGCGTCATTACGGGAGACCCAAGGGTCTACGGCCGCGCGTACGTGGGCACCGGTGGACGCGGAATTCTGTACGGAGATCCCAAGTAGCCGAGCGGGTGGTGACCGCAGGCCGCTTCGCCGCTTCAGCCCTTCACCGCGCCGATCATCATTCCCTTCGTGAAGTGCCGTTGTACAAACGGGTAGACGAGGATCGCCGGAATGACGGTGACGACCACGACGGCCATCTTGACGGCGAGCGTCGGGGGATAAGCGGTGATCCCCGGGAGATTGACCGGCGCGCCTGACAGGTGAGGGGACTGTCCTGCCAGAATGTAGCTCTGCAGGACCCGCTGAATGGGCCACTTGTCGTTGTCGTCGATATAAAGCACGGCGTTGAAGTATGCGTTCCAGTAACCGACCGCATAGAACAGGCCCACGACCGCAATGACGGCTTTGGAGAGCGGTAGCACGACGAGCGCGAGAATCTGCCATTCGCTCGCACCGTCGATGTGCGCGCTGTCAATCAGCTCCGCCGGGATACTCATGAAGAAAGCCCGCACCACGACCAGATTGAACACGCTCACCGCCGACGGAATGATCAGCGCCCAGAGGCTGTCTTTGAGACCGAGCCCCGTCACGACGAGGTAACTGGGAACGAGGCCTGGGTACACGAGGAATGTGAGCAGGAAGTAGAGGAGAAGCGGCCGGTGTGCAAACGACCCCGGCCGCGACAGACCGTACGCGGCGAGCACGGTCAGGCAAAGGCTGAAGGCCGTTCCTGCGACCGTGACCATGACGCTCACCCAAACCGCTCGGGTGATCTGCCCGCCCGAAAAGATCGTCACATACGCCGACAAGTCAATCTCTTTCGGGACGATGACCATCCCGCCGGCCGCGTTGATCGTTTCGCGTGAAGCGAGGCTGGTGACCAGGATTGACCACATCGGAAAGAGGACCGCGAGCACGACGAGGCACAGAACGGCGCCCTTGCCGATCTCCCCGGCGATCGACGGCCTCTCTTCCCATACCGGTCGAACCGTCACGGCTCGCCGGGCGATGTCGCTCCGGGCACTCATCCTTTGGCGTAGACCCCCTGCTCGCCGAGCATGTGTGCGACTTTGTTGGCGGTCAACACCAGCACCAGCCCGACGACCGCCTTGAATAGACCGGCCGCAGCGCCGACGCCCCACTGCTGAGGAATGATCGCCTGGTAGTAGACGAACGTGTCCAGCACTTCGGCTGCCTGCCGTCCGACCGCCTCCCGCTGCAGAATGTATTGCTCGAATCCGACGCTGAGCGCGTCCCCCAAGCGCAGGATGAGCAGGAGCACGATCACTGGCCGCAGCCCGGGAAGCGTGATGTGCCACAGGCGACGCCCCTTTCCTGCCCCGTCGACGGCGGCCGCCTCGTACAGCGTGGGGTCAATGGCGGCGAGCGCGGCCAAAAAGACGATCGTCCCCCAGCCGACGTCTTTCCAGACGGCCTCGCTCGTGACCAGAACGAGGAACGCGTGGGGGTTCGTCATGATGTTCCACTCGTGGATGCTGTGCCGGCGCATCTCCTGCGCCAGGAGGCCGGCTCCGCCGAGCATCTGGACGAAGAACGTGATCACGAGGACCCAGCTGAAGAAGTGGGGGAGGTAGACGACTCCTTGGATGAAGCTGCGCAGCTTGGGCGAGGCCACGCTGTTCAGGAGGATCGCGAGGACGATGGGCAACGGGAAGAAGAAGACCAGCTGAAACAGAGTGATCGACAGCGTGTTTCGAACGGCGTCCCAGAACGCCGAATCCTGGAAGAGGGTCTCGAAGTTGCCGAACCCGATCCAGTCACTGTGAACGAATGCCTCGAGCGGGTTGTTGCCCTCGAACGGGTTGTAATCTTGAAACGCGATGACGTTGCCGAGGGTGGGAACGTAGTGAAATACGAGCAGGATCAGCGCGGCCGGCGCGGTCATGACCAGCAGGGGCCAGTCCGCGCGTAGCCGCGCGCGCAGCGAGCGTCGGGGGCTCATCGACCGTTGTTGGCCAGTGTCTTTTCGAGAAACGCCCGCCCCTCGTCGCCCCCGGTGGCTCGCCATTCATCCACGATATGCTGGAGGTCGCCGATCGGCCGGCGTCCGCGGAGAACGTCGTTGATCCTGTCTTCGGTGGGCACGAGGACTCTCGAGTAGTTCGCCGGGAGCTCCAGCTTGATGCCCGCGAACAGGTCCGGCTCGAGGAACTTGATCGTGGTCCGGAGGTAGCCGAGCAAGTCTTGGACGAAGGTCGGGACGTCTGCGGTGCCGACGACGGCGGGCACGCGACCGCCCAGCGATGTGTATTGCCCCGCCACCTCCCTGCGCCCCAGGTCCGTCGGAATCGGGCTGTTGTCTGCGGCGCGCGTGAAGTGCTTGCCTTCGACTCCGTAGCTACCTAGCTCGTACTCTCGGCAACCGAACGGCGCCGCGCACCAGTTGAGCACCCGCAGGAGCTCCTCGGTGCGGTCTTTGCCGAGTCCCCTCTTGACGAACGTGTAGAAGATCGGCTCGGCCCCGCCCCAGGCGAGCGGTTGGCCGCCGACTGCCGAGAAGATCGGCATTGGTTGCATGTTAAAGCCCGGCGTCACCTTGGTCTGCTCGCTTTGGGTGCCGCGCCAGGCGCCGAGGCCGTCTTCGTACGCGATCATCTTGCCTGCGTTGAAGAGCTGCGCGGCGTCGCCTCCCTTGCTGGCCACGATGTCCGGGTGGACGAACCCGTCGCTATAGAGCCGCGCGGTGAATTCGAGCGCCTGTCGGTATTCGGGGATCTCGTATTTGAACTCGAGCCCGCCGCCGGCCTTCTTTCGCCAGCCGCCCTTGGCGTGAGGACACTTGAAGAACATCTGCACCATGTCGAAGACGTTCCCGAAAGCCCAGACGCCGCGGCCCGGGTCGGTCATGGTCTTGCCGAAGTGGTAGAGCTCGTCGATGGTCGCCGGGGCGGCGACGCCGGCCTTGTCCGCGAGGTCCTTGCGGTAGAAAAGCGCCCATGGAAATGGACCGTCGGACGGAAACGGGACGGCCGCGATGCGGCCGCCCCAGACCGCGTACTGCCATGCCGCGGTAGGCAGCGTTCCCAGCATCGGATAGGCGTCAATCGCGTCCCCTTTGAGAAACGAGGTCAGATCGGCGAATAGCGCCTTCACCGCTTGGGAGAAGCGAGGGATCTTGTCGATCTCCCAGCTCGGAGCCGACAGCAGATCCGGCACGTCTCTGGCGCCCAGGATCGCGCTGAGCTTGTCGGCGTACCCGTTTCCGTCCTGAACGCTGGGGTTGACCGTCACGCCGAGCTCAGCGTTGATCGCATCGAGGAAGGAGTTTCGACCGAGCCCCGGCGGGGTGGGGCCCCAGTATGCCGACATGGTCTTGACGACTGTTCCGTTCGAGCCGGCCTTGGTGGGAATCGCTTGGCCCAGTTGCGCCGGGTACCTCAAGTAGCCGTTCGGGATCGCCCCTTCGCCTGGAATGTCCGGCTTCAGGAGCTCGATGGCCGTGTATTTCGGCAGAACGGCAAACACCTCATCGGCGTTCGTCGCTGCGCCCTGGCTGGTGGTTCGCCGGCCGCACCCGGCGACCGCGCCGCCGCCCACCGCAGCCGCGGCGCCGAGGCCCACCGCGGTGAGAAAGCCTCTGCGGCTCGTGGCGGCATCGGCGGGTGGTTGACTCACGGCGCGCGCTCGGTTCGGCCAGGCCGCATCGAAGGTAGGGTAGCCCGGAGGGTAGAGTCAATTCGAATTGACCCGGCTTGCCGGACCCCACCAAGGCTGCCATCGTTGCGCTCGTCGCTATGTCAATTTCGCTGAACGCTGGCTTCATCGCATCGAACGAGCGCACTTTCTTGGTACGGGTTCCGGACGAGATCCACTCGGAGCCCGACGCGCTCGGCCATGGGCTTTTCCTCGTAGCGAGGGCGAAATTGCCCTCGTCTCGCCAGGTGTTCAGCCTGGGGGCCATCCCGGATATGGAGCGGTTTACCGCTTGTCATCGTTACGAGCCGTATTGGATGAAGCCAAGAGCGGGGACTCGGCTCTCGGACGTTCCCCAAGAGACCCAGTTCTTTCTTTGCCGACTCCACGACGACCATTGGCTTCTTCTGGTCCCCCTCATCGGCGAGCTATTCCGCTTCTCGCTTCGCGGAAGGAAGGACGATTCGCTGGAGCTCCTCGGGGAGACGGGAGATGCCTTCGCTCCCGGCTGGGGAGGACTCGCACTGTACGTTTCCGCCGGAAGCGACCCGTTCGCGTTGGTGCGCGACGGAGCACGGTCCGTCGCGGAGCGTCTGCGATGGGGCCGCCTGCGGCGCGACAAGGCGTTGCCGGATTTCGTCGACTACTTCGGCTGGTGCACCTGGGACGCGTTTTATCAGGACGTCAGCGCCGCCAAAGTTCGTGAGGGGCTCGAGCGGTTCGCCGCCGGCGGCGTTCCGCCGCGAACGCTGATCCTCGACGACGGCTGGCAGAAGACGACCCTCATGCCAACCGGGGAGCCACGGCTGACGGCGTTTGCCGCCAACGAGAAGTTCGGCGGCGATCTCGGGCCGACCGTGCGGATGGCGAAGAACGAGTTCGGGGTCGAGGTCTTCATGGTCTGGCACGGTATCGTCGGATACTGGGGCGGTGTCGACGGCGCGTCGCTTCCCGGCTATGGCGTCGTCGAGCAGACCAGGCAATTCGGCGAGGGTGTGCTGTCTCACGCGCCGTCGTTCAACGAAGTCTGGTGGGGCAACGTCGTCGGTCTCGTTCCGGCCGACCACGTCGCGCAATTCTACGACGAGTATCACGCCACGCTCGCGGCCCAGGGGGTCGACGGAGTGAAGGTGGACAGCCAGGCGGTGTTGGAGAGCGTGGCTCAGCGGCAAGGCGGTCGAATCGCCATCAGCCGCGCGTACCGCAAAGCGCTCGAGAGCAGCGCCGGGAAGCACTTCGCAGGACGACTGATCAATTGCATGTCGAATGCGCAGGAGACTTGGTACGGGTCGACCCACTCGTCGCTTCTTCGTAGTTCCATCGACTTCTTTCCGAAAGAGCCGGAGACGCACGGTCTTCACCTGTACACGAACGCCCAAGTGGGACTCTGGTTCGGCGAGTTCATGCACCCCGATTGGGACATGTTTCAGAGCGGCCATGCGTGGGGCGCATTTCATGCGGCCGGCCGGGCGATCTCGGGCGGGCCGGTCTACGTGTCCGACAAGCCAGGGGAGCACGATTTCGCGCTTCTGAAGAAGCTGGTCTGCTTCGACGGGACCGTCTTGCGCTGCGACGGCCCCGGGCTGCCGACCTTGGACACGCTGTGCATCGATCCCACGCGAGGCGAGGCCATTCTCAAGATATGGAACCGCAACGGAGCCGCTGCGGTCGTGGGGGCATTCAACGCCCAATTTTCGTCGGACCGCCGGGCGCCCGCGGTACGGAGCGGCGAGGTCAGTCCGGCGGACGTGCCGGGCTTCGTGGGAGCCAAGTTTGCCTGCTACGCCCACCGGGCGAACTCGCTCGACGTGGTGGCACGTGACGCACGCCTGCCGGTGACCCTCGGGGAGCGCGAGTTCGAGCTGTTCACGTTCGTGCCCATCGAACGGGGCTTCGCGGCAATCGGTCTCGCGAACAAGATGAACAGCGCGGCAGCCGTGTCGCGGATCGCGTGGCTGGACGCGCGCCAATGTGAGGTCGCGTTGCGCGACGGTGGCGACTTCCTCTCGTGGGTCGAGAACCCGCCGGCGCGCGTGGAGGTCGACGGCCGGCAGACGAGCTTTGATTACGACGCTCGGGCGGGGGCGCTCCGGGTGTCACTCCCCGACAAGGCGCGACACGCGCTGCGGATTCGCTGGTAGGCAGGGATGCCTCATCGCGGATCGCCGTAGAGGATGCCGCGGCCGCCCGAACCGAGATACACGCGCCCGTACACGCGGGGGTCGCCCGTCACGGCGTTGATGAAGCCGTATTGGTGCTGCGGGTCGTCGATGCGCTGCCAGGTCACGCCTTGGTCGTCGGACCGATGGACGCCAGAGACGCCGTTCGCCATCCCCGACAGGTACAGGACGGGGTAGGGGGCCGCGCACGTGGCCGCACGCCCGAAGCCAACGGCGGTGGCGTTCTGAACCGCTCCGATCGACGTCAGAGTCGGCGCCGAATCGCTCCGATGGTAAAGCCCGCCGCCGCCCGCCGCGAGCCAGAGGTCGCCTTCGATGCCCGGAGTTGGTCGCGCAGTCCCGCCCGACGGCAGGTTCGCCAAGACCGTGAAGTTGGCGCCGCCGTCCACGCTCGCGTACAGCATTCCGCCGCCGGCCGCGTAGAACCGGTTCGGATTGACGCGGTCGGACGCGACTCTCGTGCCGCTCGGCAATCCGTTGCACGGCGTCCAGGTCGTGCCCCGGTCCAGGGAGTACGCGGGCGGTGCCGCCGCGCCGCGAGCTCCCTGCGGAGCCCATACGAAGGTCGCCCCGTCGGCCGAGACGGCGACCGAGCCGGCGCTCGCGCTCGTGTTCGGCTCGGCGCGGAACGGCGTCCAAGTGACGCCCCCGTCCGTGGAGTAAGCCCCGTGGCGAGACGTCGGCGTGGACGCCGACGTCGTGCCCACCCGCGCGATGACCGCGGGATGTTGTTCGGCAAAATCGAAGCTCGACGTGTTGCCGAACACCGGGTTGCTGAACATCCCCGTCGCGGGCGGCGCGTTGAGATCGGCGTGCAAGAAACCGCCGATGTCGCCGACGGCGCTGAGCAGGTGGCTTCCACCCGAGGGGCTGATGAGGGCGATCGCGACCGTTTCTTCGAGCCCCTGGTTCTGGAATCTCCAATGCCCCGAAGGGCCGGTGGCATCGTCGCTCCACCAGACGCCCTGCCCCGTGTTGTAGAGGACGCGCCCGGGATGGTGCGGGTCGATCTCGATGTCCCCCATCCACCCGTTCCATGCGGTCGAGCTAAGCGTCGTGCCTCCCCAGTAAAGCCACTCCGCGCCTCCCACATCGCGGCTGGCCGGGGACCCGATGGCGGTCCAGTTCGTCCCGCCGTTCGTTCCGCCGCCGTTGGTGGTCCGGTAGATCTCGTCCGGCCACCGGTCCAGCGTGGAGACGACGACGGTGCCCGAATGGCTCGCGTCGACCGAGACGCCTCCGAATCCCCCCTTGCCACCCGGTGGGCTGACGTTCGTCCACGTGTCGCTCGACGGTTCGAGCTTCCACACGGCGCCTGCCGTGACGTTGTTGGGCCCCCACGAATTGTTGAATGTGAAATAAAGAGCGCCCGCGGCGTAATCCATCGCGGCATGATGCGGAAACACGTTCGTGGGCTGACCCGGAACGGGCTGCCAGGTCGAACCGCGGTCGATCGACCGGTAGAGGCTCGGCGCGCTCGACGTCACGACGCCTCCAGCGGGGTTCGGCGAGCTCGTCGTCACGCCGACGTAAATCGTCGTCGACGCCTGTCCCGGCGAGCCGCTGCGCTTGTCGAAGAACACGAAAGTAAGTCCGTACGGCGCCGTCCCCATGACTGGAAAGCTGGTGACCGAGCTCCATGTGGTGGCGGAGTCCGGGCTCGTCCAGAGCCCCGTGGTGCGGGATCCGAAGTACAACGTGCTCGGGAGGTTCGGGTCGACGGCGAGTCGTTCGCCCATGTTTCGCCCGTCGACGTTGCCTCCCATCGGGGCGGCAAGATCGCTCCGTGTCCATGTCGACCCCATGTCGGCCGAGCGCAGAATCGAGCCGGTTCCCGCGGTGACGTACTCTCCGGCGGCCAGGTAGACGACGTTCGGATCCGCTGGGTCGGGCGCGATGCTTTCGATCCCTGTGAGGTTCGAGTTGTCGCGACCCACCCAGTCCGTGATCGCTGTCCAGCGCTGCGCGGTCGCGTCCCACCGGTACGCCCCGCCCACGTCGGTGCGTGCGTAGATGACGTCGCTCTGCGCCGGGCTGAACTCGATGCCGCTGACGAAGCCGCCGCCGAGGATGGGCGCGTTTTGCCAGCCGTAGCCGTTGCCGGTCAGACTCCCGCTCGCCGGCGGGTCCACGCAGGGATCGGGACCGGCCGAGGCGTCAATCGATGGCGGCGGCGGCGCCGGCGGTCCCGAAGGCCCGGACGAGCCCGTAGACCCGGACGAGCCCGACGATCCGGAGGCGACGCCGGGTCCCATGGGCCCGGTTCCGTGCGGCAAAGAAGACGAGTCGACGCAAGCCGCAATCAGGGAGACGAGGGTCGCACCGGCCAAACACCCAGAAGAAAGAGAGAATCGAGACATCGTTCCTTTCCACGAAGCGAGAACTAACGAAGGATAGCGCCCCTCAGCCGATCGGCGGCTCGCTCGGGCGTTAAGTCGCGCTGGGGCTCGGCGAGCATCTCGTAGCCGACCATGTATTTCCGGACAGTGGCCGAGCGCAGGAGCGGCGGATACAAGTGCGCATGAAGCTGCCAGTGCTCGCTTCTGTCGGCTGGCAGCGAGGATCGCGCGAGGCCAGCGGACGCGCCGGCGTAGGGTGCGCCGTGCCACCCCATGGAGTAGGGAACCGACACCCCGAAAAGGCGATCGTAACCGCCGAGGACGGCGCGGAGTAGCGCCGCCAGAGTCGCTCGCTCGCCGGGCTCGAGCTCGGAAAGACGACCCACGCGTCGCCGTGGCAGAACCATGACTTCGTAAGGCCAGACCGCCCAGTACGGAATCACGGCGAGCCAGTCGGCATTGGAGGCCAGCGTCCGGGCGCCAAGGTCCCCCTCGCGGCGGGCATAATCGACGAGGAGGCTCGCCTGATTTCGGACGAAGTACTCGCGCTGTGTCCTTTCCTCCTTCACCGCCTCGTTCGGCAAGAAATTCGAGGCCCAGATCTGACCGTGGGGATGCGGGTTCGAGCAGCCCATGGCCGCCCCCTTGTTCTCGAACACTTGGACCCACCGGTACCGGGCGCCGAGCGAAGCGGACTCCGCGGCCCACATGTCGACGACAGTGACGATGGCCGCTTGGTCCATGTCGGCGAGCGTGCGATCGTGCCTTGGCGAGAAGCACATCACTCGACAGACGCCGCGCACGGCTTCCGACTGGAAGAGCGGGTCCGGCGACTCGAACCTGGCCGGCGCGTCGGGCAGGAGCGCGCTGAAGTCGTTGTCGAAGGCGTAGGTTCCCTCGTACGCCGGATTGACCGCGCCTTGCGCGCGCCGGTTTCCGGGACACAAGTAACATGTCGCGTCGTACGACGGACGAGGCCCCGGCGCCGGCGACTCGACCTGCCCCAACCAGGGACGTTCGGTTCGGTGCGGCGAGACGAGGACCCAGTCCCCGGTCAGCGGGTTGAGTCGCCGATGAGGATGCCGTTCGGGATCGAAGGCGTCGATGGGAATGTCGCTCACGCGCGCTCCTTCGCATCGAGCTCACGCGCGCCCCGCACGGGCCGTGAGACGAACGCGTCGAGCGCCCGTCCGCAGCGAAGCTCGTACTGCCGCCGCAACTCTCGCGTGACGGCTTCGACCTGCTCGGTCTTCACGAGCGTCACCGTGCAGCCTCCGAAGCCCCCGCCCGTCATTCGAGCGCCGTAGACGCCGGCCCCTTCGCCGAGCTCGCGCGCCACGTCGACCAGTACGTCGAGCTCCGCGCAGCTCACCTCGAAGTCGTCGCGCAGCGATCTGTGGCTGTCGTAAAAGAGCGAGCCGGCGTCCCGAACGGCGCCTGCCTCGAACCTCCGCGCGGCCTCCAGGGTTCGAGCGTTCTCCGTCACCACGTGGCGCGCTCGCTTGTGAAGCACGGGACCGAGCGCGCCCCGAGCGCCGTCCACGGCTTCCACCGTGGCGTCGCGGAGGCTCGCGACGCCGAGCTGGCGCGCCGCGCTCTCGCACTCGGCGCGCCGGCGGGCGTAGGCGCCGTCGCCGAGGGAGTGCCGCACGTTCGTATTGGCGATGAGGATGCTCACTGTCGGATCGGCCAGAGGCACCGTTCGAGCGACTTCTGCGCGGCAATCGATGAGAAGCGGCCCTCGGTCTTCGCCCAGGACACAAACCAACTGATCCATGAGCCCGCACGGTACGCCGGCAAATTCGTGCTCGGCGGTCTGGCAGAGTCGAGCTTTGTCGATCGGGTCGAGATGCATCCCGGTCACCGCCTCGAGCAAGGTTGCCATCGCCACTTCGAGCGCGGCGCTGCTCGACAATCCGGCCCCGAGGGGTACGTCGGACGCGATCAGGGCGCACAGAGAAGGGACCCGACCGCCCCGCCGCTCGACCCCGGCAACGACTCCGCGCACGTAGTTCGACCAAGACGGCTCCCCGCGGCGCTGCGGCTCGTCCAGCGGGATTTCGACCGGAGAATTCGTCATCGCGCTTTGCAGCTTCAGGCGAGCGCGCGGACTCGAGCTGTCCGTGGCAGCGGCAATGACGGTGTGCCGATCGATCGCCATCGGCAGCACGAAACCGCCATTGTAGTCGGTGTGCTCTCCGATGAGATTGACCCGGCCAGGCGCGGCGACGAGCCACATGGGCGGCATGGCGAAGCGGTCCTCGAATGAGCGCGCGGCGGACCGGCCCAGCGCTCGCAGAGACTGCCCCGTCGGCCTCATGGGTTCTGCCATCGGGCCGACTTTCGCAGAGATGCTGCACCCGCGCCAGGGCAGGGGCGTCCGCTCGTTGGACGGACCGGGGGAGGGGGCCCGCCGCCGAATGGGGCGGGCCTTGGTTGTCGGAGGGTAACGCACTGCGTCCGCATTTTGACTTGCGCAGCGTTGGCAAGGTGACTTAAGTAGCCGGCGCATTCCGGCGCGGGTGTTTGCGTGGGCACGGCGATCGCGAGGTCCCGCCGGTTTGGAGGAGCTTATGGGCCAGCGGTACGGGCAAGACGCGCACGCTCCTCGTCGGCAGGGGCAGTTCGACTCGAAGCCAGCGCGAGCACTCCATTGCATTTGCTAGCGCGAAGACGCGTCGCGGCAGGTTCGTTGCTCCTGGCGCTCGCAGTGGGCTCTCGCGGCGCCAGGGCCGACGAGCCGGCCCCCGGCACGCCCGATACGGTTCCAGGCGCTCCGAGACCCGCGGGGCTCGGAATGGCTCCCGAGGCGCCCCCGGTACCTCCGGCTCCTGGGGGCAGGGCACCGTCGTTCGGCGCCCCGGTGAGCGACGGGGACTGGTCGTTTCGGATCTCCGGACGAATTTCCGGGGCGGAGGGCTTCGGCATCGGGCGGCCCCCGGCAAATCCACCCGCAGGCTACGAGGGAACGCCCCTTCATATCCCGCCTGTCGTGCAGGGACGCCTGCCATTTTGGGCGGGCGCTGGGGGCGGCCTCTTCTTGCAGTATGGCAACTCCGTAGTTACCGCGTTCGCGGCATTTTACGCGAACATCTCGCCCTCCCAGTATCAAGGCTACTACAATCCCAGCACCGGCCCCTCCTTCGGCCAGGGCTACATCACCATCACGCCCGAGCCGATCGGCTCCTGGCGCCTATCGTGGAAGGTCGGCGCGTTCGTCGATGTCTATGCGGGCCCCGGCCAGTGGGGGTGGGGAATCTTCGGGCCGTTCCTCGGGCTTCGCGGCTACGGGGAGACCCTAAGCGCCGACTACGATCTCACGCCCGACTGGCGGCTGCAGTTCAACCACGGCATCCTGGCGAACCCGGGCGTTGCCGAGAACTTCGTGCGCGGCGACTACAACACCTGGTCGGAAACCGGCGTATCGGACATCGTGCACCACGCGCACGCTGGCTTCGTATACAAGAATCTCTACACGCTCCGGTTGCACTACGCGAGCGCCTACGGCACCGACGACCGCAAGTACCTCCAGACGTTTCTGACCACCCCACCCAGGGATGGCCGATTCGATGCCGTTCTCGCCGAGGCGAGAATGACCGAGGAGCCGTACGGACACGGCCAGCTCGGGGTGACCGCTGGTTTCTGGAACTTCGATCATGCCGCTTCGGTGGGCGATGGGATCTGGTGGGGGATCGACTACACGCAGGGCGCCAAGGACATGATCAACAAGTTCATCGGGCCGCTCAGCAACGGCAACGGAAAGGTCTTTGCCGTAAGTTGGGAATACGACACGAGCGTCGCCAGGATTCTCTGGTATCCGCGCGGCTTCGACGGTCGTGCGCCCGACCTCAGCGTGCGCGTCGCGGCGACGAACGTATGGACCCTGGCGAGCGACGATCCGACCTACAAGCACGCAACTGGGTATTACGTCGGCGCGGAGCTCGAGTACAAAATGCTGTCGTGGTTCAGCGCCACGTTCCAAACCTACGGCGAGAGCCGCGACTCGAATCTCGGTCGCTACGAGATCTTCAGTCTGAACCCCGGTATCCGGTTCCACTCGGATTGGCTCAGCACCGACAGCATCCAGCTCATCTACAGCCGCCGCTTTTACAGTCAAGCCGTCGACAACAACTCCGCCATGCCTCTCGACCGCGACTACGTGGTGCTGGGCGGCTACTTCACCTTCTAGCCGTGAAAGCGAAGCACGATGCTCCCGATCTCCTCCAAGCGGCCGCCCGAGCGCGGTCGGGGCCCTCTCGCCCGATCCCGGTCGAATCCAGGAAGGTGGGTCCGATGAAACGCGGCCTCCAAGTCGCCATGGTCCTGGCGTCGATCGCGACCTCCGCCTCGGCTCTTGCCGAGGACGAAGCCCCCGACCAGTCTTTGCCTCGACTCGGTCTTTTGCCGGGCGAGCCGCTGGTGCCGAGCGCAGCCCCGTCACTGCCCTTCGGCATCCACCCGGCCGAATCCAAAGAGCTCGTGCTCGACTTTCACGGCTATCTGCTCTTGCCGATGGAGATGGGTGTCCACGAGCGCCTCAACCCGGTGGTCGGACAAAGCGGCACCGTGCTTCATACGCCGCCGGTTATCCCTCAGTATCCCCGTGGGTTCGAGTACACGGGGGTCATACCGAATCCCTGGGGACAGCTCAACTTGACCTACGGAAACTCGATCATCTCGGCGACGACGATCTTGGGTACCGGCACGTTCTCGAGCGTCCAGAGCTGGTACGACACCGTCAACCAGCTCGGGGTGTACGACGCGTTCCTGACCGTCAACCTATCCAAGGCCATCGGCATTCCGTTCGAAGCGAACGTGGGCGCGCTCACCGGCCGCTACGGCGCGATGGGCGCTTACGACGCCGGGCGATACGGAACGCCGCTCATCGCGCGGACGAACATGGTGGGCGAGATGCTCACCGCGGCCTATCCGGCCGGCAAATTCCGATTCGTGCTCGAGCAAGGATTCGGAGGTCAACTCGCAAGCCCGCCCATCAACATCGTGCCTGCGGGGTGGAACGGATTCGTCAACCCGTCCCTGGGGTCGACGTTCGTCAACCACGTGCACGGCGGACTCGCGTACGGCAAAGTCCTTCAGCTCGGCCTGCACTATCTGACGGCGTGGTCCCAAGACGACCAGAGGGCCAATGCTCTCATTCCCGATGGTCGAATCACCGTGGTCGGGGCAGACGCCCACGTCAGCGGCCAGTTCGGTCATTTGTTTCTCGGTGTTGCGCACACCCAGTTGATCAATGCGGCCACCGTGGCAGGCGCGCTGGAGGTCCTGAACGCGCGTGGCGGGGGACCCGATCTGATCGAGGGGTACCTCGGGCCTCACAGCAACGGAAACGGCGGGCTGACGACGTTCGGCTTCCAGTACGACCTCAGCCTGTCTCGCCTTCTGTTCGGCCCGGCATACGTCGGCGAGAGCCCCGACGTTTTGATCAGCCTGTTCGGCATCGGAACGTCGGTCAGCAGCAGCGATCCGATGTTCGACGGCGTCTTCAAGCTGAAGATCGGCGCCGAGGCGACGTACGATTTCTTGTCCTGGCTGGGCGTCTCCGAGCGGTTCGACCACGTGCGCCTGAATAGCAGCGACGACAAGCAGGCGTTCTCGATGCTGTCGTCCCGCCTTCTCTTTCACACGGGCTGGAAGGCGCGAAACGAGATTGCGCTCCAGTACACGTACTTCTCCGACGGCGTGAACGTGTACGCACGAACGGGGTACCCGCCGATCGTAGACCCGAGCTACAATCCGGACCTCCACGTATTCTCGTTGATCGGAAGCATCTGGTGGTGAGGCGACTCATGGCACCCTCGTCATCGACAGGCACCCACGGGCGGCGCAGCGAACGCAGGACGCTCGCGGCGTCGCTCGTCGTGGCGGGGCTGCTCTCGGTCGCGGTGGCTTCGTCGCTGTCGGCGGGCGGGTGCAGCTCGCGACCGCTTCGTCCGGCGCCGGGGATCGACTGCAGCGAAGAGGCTCCGTACGACCTCGTCATGCTCGATGACTACGACAACGGCAACTACGGCTGGTACTCGTACGGTGACACGACGCCGGGCGCGATCGAGACGACGGGAATGGCCGGCGGAGCAACCACGGTCGAGCCCGACGGCGGCATCAACTACTCGTTCACCGCCGCGATCGAAAACGGCGGTCTATGCGGAGTCCACCGCGCGCTCTTTCTCCAGGCGCACGGCTACCAAGACTACGGAACCGGATGGGGCACCTACAACATCGGCGTCGTCGGCGGCTACATGGGCGGCCAGACGTGCACGAACCCCGGTGATGGCGGCAGTACGATTTGTCCCATCGACGCTTCGGCCTACGAGGGGGTGGCCTTCTGGGCGCGGAGTTACGACCCGACCGGCGCGCCCACGACCAACGGGTTCACGCTGTCCATCAACGACAAGAACTCCCACGGCGGCTACGTCCCGGATGCGTCCACGGCCACTGGCTATACCGACTCCGGCGTGTGCATCACGTACGACGCGGGAGTTCTCGGCAACGGTTCGGCGGCCTACACGAACGTGAGCGGCATGGGACCCGCCGGGGGCGCCACGGTGAGCGCGCAGCCTCCGCCGGACGCGTGCGGCAACAATTTCGTATACCCGATGATCACGACCGAGCAGTGGCACCTCTACACGATTCCGTGGAGCTCCTTTCACCAGGCCGCGATGCCGAACCGAATTCCGACCGGCTTCGATCCGTCGACTCTCTTCCAGTTCTTGATCATAGGCCCGAAAGAGGCGCGACTGGCGCTGTGGATGGCCAAGCTCGGGTTGTATCGGCACAAACAAGCCGACGCCGGGATCGAGGCGGGGAGCGAGGCGGGCCCATGAGTCCTCGTCGACTCCGGGTCGGTACTCAAAAGCAGCGATGCGCGGTGGGGACCACGTGTTCCGGACAGAATGGGAGTGATTCAAACATGAAAACAATTCTTCGAGCTCGAACCGTTTCTTATTCGATCGTGTCGCTGGCTCTGGGGGCGACAATTGCCGACTACGGGTGCTCCACGACCGCGGTCAACGGGACTCCGGACGCTGGGGGGTCGGGAAGCAGCAGCAGCGGCGGAAGCAGCAGCAGCAGCAGCGGAAGCAGCGGGGGGAGCAGCAGCGGTGGAAGCAGCAGCAGCGGCGGAAGTAGCAGCGGGGTTGCGCTCGTGGACGCCGGTCCCATCACGTGCAGCGCGAAAGTGCCCGCGCCGGACGCCGGCGCATTCCTCATCTCCGACTTCTCGAGCGTCACGGCCAATGATGCGGGGACGGCTCCGACGACCTTCGGCACTTATCCTGGGTATTTCGGCGGAACGTACTTCTACCCGGCTTCTCCGACGGTCGCCGGGGCGGGACTGCCGGGTACGGACCAGGCAGCAAACCCGGACGCGGGGAACTACTGCACCCAGCCGCTGAGCCAGAACTCGTTTCTTGCCACGGTGACCCCCGCGAGCAAGAGCTGGGTGCTCTCGGGCATGGTTGCTGGGTTCTCCGGGGTCGGGTTTTACATCCAAAGCGCTCCCGTTCTGTGCGTCGACGCTTCGGCATACAAGGGCGTGAGCTTCACTATTTCGGGAACCGTCGGCTCAGCCAGTCCAGATGCGTCGACCAGCCAGATCACGTTCAAGGCGTTCGAAGCCGCCGACCGCCCGGTCGGGGTTCCAACTGTTCCTCCCGGGACGTGCACGATGGGAAGCGCATGCAACCCGCCGTCGATCTCGTTCGCGGTGCCGGCCACCCCCACGACGATGACGATTCACTGGACGGACCTCACCGGAGGCGTGCCCGACCCGACCCTCAGCGATCCGTCGACGCTGTCCGGGATTGAATGGGACCTGCCGTGGCCCTGCACCAACGGCACGCCCTACCCGGTCAACGTCACCATTCAGAACGTGCAGTTCGTCACGCAATAGGGCTTGCCGCGGCGGCTTGCCATACCGAGGACTCCCCCATGTCGATCCGACTCGCGCCGCTCGCCTGCGTGCTCGCCCTCGCGCCCACCGGTTGCCTTTGTCCCCCGTGTCCAGCAGCCGGGGGTGCAGCGTCGCCCTCGGCGGGCTCGGACTCCTCCACCACGCGGACGGCATCGTCCGGACCCGTTCCGGACCGCCTCTCGATCTGGGACGGCGACAAAGTAGGGTCGGGGCAGGGCTGGGCCGATTGCGACAAGAAGCCCGGCTGCAAGTCGACCGTCGTCAAGGCCTCGGGCGCCGGCATGAAGGGCAGCGCCGGGCTCAAGTTCCACGGGGAGGGGCCCGGGTGGTTGGGGATGGGCTGGAACTGGTTCGGCTGGTACCCCGAGACGGCCGGGACGGACATCAGCCGGTACGCGAATTTGACATTCCAGATCCGAGTCGAAAGCAAGTCTCCCGAAACGGCGGTGGATCCCGCCGCCGTGACCGCGCTGCTCGGGTGCAGCAAAGGAAAGAAGAGCTCCGCCGACGCCGCGGTCCAGAAGTACACGGCGGACTTTGCTGACGGGCAGTGGCACAAGGTCGCCATTCCCATCGCTGACCTCCTTTCCGGTGCGGGTTCCGTTTTCGACCCCGGAACGGCCTGGGAATTTCGGTTGAGCGCATGGAGCGCCACGCCGCGCGAGTTCACGATCTACGTGGATGACATCGCGGCCGAGAAGTAGACACGTCGACTTCTCGGTGCCGAGATGGATCGAGACCATCCCTTCCGAAATCCTGACCTCGGGACCGAGGAGCGAATCGGCGACATCATTTCGCTCCTGACATTGGACGAAAAGCTCGATTGCCTCGGCACCGACCCGAGCGTGCCGCGCCTGGGGATCCGGGGCAGCGGGCACGTCGAAGGGCTCCACGGCCTGGCGCTGGGAGGCCCTGGCCTCTGGGGGCGGGATCATCCGGTTCCCACGACCACGTTTCCGCAAGCGATTGGCCTGGCGGAGACCTGGGACCCGGACGTACTGCGCGAAGTCGCGACGATCGAGGCCCTGGAGGCGCGCTACGCGTTCCAGAACCGGCGGTACCGAACGGGAGGCCTGGTCGTACGCGCGCCGAATGCCGACTTGGGGAGAGACCCCCGCTGGGGCCGCACGGAAGAGTGTTACGGCGAGGACCCGTATTTCAACGGCGTCATGGCGGTCGCGTTCGTGCGCGGTCTGCAGGGAGACCATCCGCGGTACTGGCGCGCGGCCGCCCTTCTCAAGCACTTCCTCGCGAACAGCAACGAGAACGCGCGCGAGCGCTCGTCGTCCGACTTCGACCAGCGCGCCTTCCGCGAGTACTACGCGGCGCCGTTTCGCGCGGCCATCGAAGAGGGCGGCGCCCGAGCGTACATGGCCGCTTACAATGCGCACAACGGCGTTCCGTGCACGACGCACCCGATGCTGGTCGACGTGACGGTGGCCGAGTGGAAGCAAGACGGCATCATCTGCACGGACGGCGGGGCCTTGCGCTTGCTCGTAGAGGCCCACCGGGCGTATCCGGACCTCGTCGAAGGCGCGGCTGCCGCCATTCGAGCCGGAATCACGCAATTCCTGGACGACTATCGGAAAAGCGTCCTCGGCGCGCTCGAGCGCGGTCTTTTGAGCGAAGAAGACATCGACGACGCCGTCCGCCGAAACTTCCGGGTGATAGTTCGCCTGGGACTGCTCGACCCCCCCGCGATGGTGCCGTACTCGACGATCGGAGACTCGGACGACGAACCATGGCAATCCGAGGAGCATCGATCCGCAGTCCGCCGCGCGACGCGCAAGTCGATCGTGCTCCTGAAGAACGACGGTGGGCTCCTGCCTCTCGACAAGGAGTCAATCCAGTCCATCGCGGTCATCGGCCCGCTGGCCGATCGCGTCCTCGTCGACTGGTACAGCGGCACCCCGCCGTACGCGGTCTCTCCGCTCGAAGGCATCCGCGCGAAAGTCGCTGGCCGGCTGGTGGTCCGGGCCGTCACGAACAACGATGTGAGCGACGCCATCCGCATCGCCCGCGAATCGGACGTGTGCGTCGTGTGCGTCGGCAACCACCCGACCGGTGACGCCGGCTGGGCCGAAGTCACACGGCGAAGCTACGGCCGCGAAGCCGTCGACCGGCAATCGCTCGAGCTGGAAGACGAGGCGCTCGTCAAGCGGGTCTGGGAGGCGAATCGACGGACGGTCGTCGCCCTGATCGCGAGCTTTCCGTATTCCATCGTGTGGAGCGACGAAAACGTACCCGCCATCGTTCACTCGACTCACAACAGCCAAGAGCTAGGGACCGCGCTGGCCGACGTGCTCTTCGGAGACTACAACCCGGCCGGCCGGCTGGTGCAGACGTGGCCGCGAGCGATCGACCAGCTTCCGCCGATGATGGACTACGACGTCCGTCGCGGGCGCACGTACATGTACTTCGAGGGAAAGCCTCTTTACCCGTTCGGGTACGGCCTGAGCTACACGAAGTTCGAGTATCGAGGTCTCGCCCTGAGCGCCGAGTCGATCGCGGCGGACGAGACGGCCGTCGTGACGGTCAGCGTGACCAATACCGGCGCCCGGGCCGGCGAGGAAGTCGTTCAAATGTACGTGAGGCACCTGCAGTCGCGTGTCGAGAGACCGCGCCTCGCTCTCCGAGGCTTCCGGCGGACTCTCATCGAGCCGGGTGAAACGAAGGCCGTGCAAATGAGTCTCCGCGCGGCCGACCTCGCCTACTGGGACACCCGACGACGGCGCTTTGCTGTGGAGCCTGGGGCGGTCGAAATCATGGTGGGGGGGTCGTCGGCGAGCATCGTGCTCCGCCGGACGATTTCGGTAATCTGAGTCAAGCGATCGACCAAAGGACGGACAATGAACCGATCGGACGTTCGAAGCGCACGCGCCGCCATTCCGCTCGTCGAAGAGCTGCTGGCTCGGATGACGCTCGTCGAGAAGGCCGGGCAGATGAGCCAACTGCCGATCTTTCAGGCGGAGACCCCCTCGCAGACGGTCGACGCCGTCCGCGATGGCAGGGTCGGGTCGTTCTTGAATGCGCAGAGCCTCGAGCAACGCAACCTCCTCCAGCGAGTGGCGGTCGAAGAGAGCCGTCTGAAGATTCCTCTGATTTTTGGTCGGGACGTGATTCACGGCTACAAGACCGTGTTCCCCATTCCGCTCGGACAGAGCGCAACATTCGATCCCGCCCTCGTGGAGCGGGCGGCCGCCGCAGCCGCCGGGGAGGCGCGCGAAGCGGGAATCGACTGGGTGTTCGCGCCGATGGTGGACATCGCTCGTGATCCCCGGTGGGGGCGGGTCGCCGAGAGCTGCGGCGAAGACCCCTATCTGGCTTCCGTGATGGGAGCGGCGATGGTCCGAGGTTTCCAAGGGACCGAGGCGGGGACGCCGGGGCGCGTCGCCGCGTGCGCAAAGCACTTTGCCGGCTACGGGGCCGCCGAAGCGGGCAGGGAATACAATACGACGTCGATCCCGGAGCAGCTCCTGCGCGAGGTGTACCTCGCGCCGTTCAAAGCGTGCGTCGAGGCTGGGGTACTCACGTTGATGACCGGCTTCAACGATCTCAATGGCGTCCCCGCCTCCGGCAACGATTTTCTTCTGGAGCGAGTTCTCCGAGGCGAATGGGGGTTCACCGGCTTCGTCGTGAGCGACTGGGCGTCCATCGTCGAGATGGTTCGGCATGGGTTCGTCGAGGACGAACCGCAAGCGGCCGTGGTGGCATCGCGGGCCGGGGTCGACATGGAGATGGGCAGCGGCGCATACACCAACCTTCCCAAGCTCGTGGATGAAGGACGGGTCGCTCCGGCGACTCTCGACGACGCCGTCCGCCGCGTGCTGATCGTCAAGCATCGACTCGGCCTGTTCGATCGTCCGTACGCGGAGCGTCCTAAAGCCAGCGTCACTTTGTCGAAGGAGCATCGCGCTCTCGCTCGGGAACTGGCTCGCGAGAGCATCGTTTTGCTCAAAAACGAGGGACAGATTCTTCCCCTTGGTGCCCACGTCAAGTCGATCGCGGTCGTCGGTCCGCAAGCGGACGACCCCCGCGACCAACTCGGATGCTGGTCGTTCGATGGCGACGCCACCGCGTCGTCGACGGTGCTCGCAGCGCTTCGGGAGCGCTTTGGCCGCGAGGTCGCGATCCATTACGCACGGGGGGTGTCCGACTGCCGTTCGCACGATCGGAGCGGCTTTGGCGCAGCGGTCGAAGCCGCGCGCAAAGCCGACGTCGTGCTTGCATTCGTGGGAGAGCCCGCCAACCTCAGCGGAGAGTGCCGAAGCCGCGCGTTCTTGGACCTGCCCGGGGTTCAGCACGAGCTGGTCGAGTGCCTGGCGCAAACGGGCCGTCCCGTCGTGGTGACCGTATCGGCGGGCCGTCCGCTCACGATCGGACGGACGTGCGCGCTGGCGCAGTCGGTTCTATACGCCTGGCACCCGGGCACGATGGGCGGGGCCGCGATCGTGGACCTGCTGACGGGAGACGCGGCACCCTCTGGAAAGCTCCCGGTCTCTTTCCCGCGAACGGTCGGTCAAGTCCCGATCTACTACAACGCGAAGAACACGGGGCGCCCGGCGACCTCTCGATCGCGCGGCATCCCGATCGGAACGCCCCTCGACCCGGAGGGCTTCGAGTCGAGCTATATCGACGTCGACGTCACCCCGGAATTTCCCTTCGGCTTCGGGCTTTCTTATACGAGCTTCGAATACGAGAGGCTCGTCGTGACGCCTTCGCGCGTGAAACGTGGGGACTCCGTAGCGGTCGCCGTTCAAGTCAGGAACGCGGGAGCTACCGCGGGCGTGGAGGTCGTGCAGCTCTACGTGCGAGACAGGGTGGCCACGGTCACGCGACCGGTCCGCGAGCTCAAGAGGTTCGCGCGCGTATCGCTCGCCCCTGGCGAATCGAAGACGATCGACTTTGCGATCGCGACGCACGACGTCGCCTTTTGGGGACGAGACATGCATCCCACCGTCGAGCCGGGCGCGTTCGATGTTTTCGTTGGCTGCGATTCGCGCGCCAGCCTGGGGGCCGCCTTCGAAGTCGAGTGACCGCCGCGCTCGCCAAATGCGCCTTCGGTACGAGCGCGCTGCCGCCGGCCGGGGGCGTTCTCCTGCTGCAAGAGGGCCACCGCGGTCCGTGAAAGAGGTGTAGTGTTGGGCATCGCATGGACGAATTGGTCACAGTCGCGTCATTCGGCGATGTCGCCGAGGCGGAGCTCGCGAAAGAACGACTCTCCCTCGAGGGGATCCGGGCCTTCGTCATCGGCGGTCAGACCGCGGGAGTGATGCCTTACCTGACGAACATAAGCGGGGGCGTGCGCGTACAAGTGGAACCAAAGGACCTTGCCCGCGCCAAAGAGATACTGTCGGTGTAGGTACCGTCGAGGCTGCCACGGCGCCGGTGCGCCAGCGAAATCGCGATTCCACGACCCGGTCCGGGGCGAGCGCGAACGCTCCCCCCGAAGAGCCCCGCAGGCGACGTCAGGGCCACTCTTCTGGCCTCCCGATTGCTTGGGCCACGGATGCATGTCGCCGCCACCGACGCCGGAAGGGTTCGCGCGCGAGCCGTGGAACGCACCACTCGCGCCCCGGCCCTCGTCGTTCACGCGCGCGCGGTCGCAACTGGCGCGTGAAGTCGTCGGTCGGACGCTGCCGCGCTCCCTCTTGTGCGCGCGAGGAAGGCGCGATCGATCTCGCAAGCGGGTGGCGCTCACGTTCGACGACGGGCCCGACTCGATGACCCCGGACTACCTGGGCGCTCTCGCGCGGCTGGGCGTGCGTGCCACATTCTTCCTTATCGGCGAGAACGCCGCCCGCGAGCCCGGCCTGGTTCGCCAATACCGACGCGACGGACACGAGGTCGGCGGCCACGGCTGGTCTCACCACCCCTTTTCGACAATGACGGGGCAGCGCCTGCGCGACGAACTCGCGCGCACGGAGGCCGTGTTGGGGGCATCGGAGGGCCTCCCCCGTCTCGTGCGCCCTCCCAAGGGAGCCATGTCCATCGGCGCGCTGCTCGGGCTCGCCGCGGCCGGGTTCACCACGGTGCTTTGGTCGGTCGACTCCGACGACTGTCGGGGACGCGATCCGCGAATCATCGAACGTCGCGTCGTACCGGGCGCCGTCGCCCCCGGCGACATCGTGCTCATGCACGAGCTCCAGCCATGGACATTGCAGGCGCTCCCGCTCGTGGTCCACACGCTGCGGAAGGACGGGTGGGAGCTGGTGACCGTGAGCGAGCTGATGGAGTGACCCATGACAGAACCAGCGAACACTGAGGCGAGGATTCGGGGCATTCTGCATCGCGTTGCGCACCTCGACGGACCCTATGGCAAAAGCGCGGATCTGTTTCGGGACCTCGGCGTCAAGTCGATGGCCGCCCTCGACCTTCTTCTATCGCTCGAAGAGGAGTTCGGCGTTTCGATCGCCGACAAGGCGTTCGGTGAGGCACGCTCGCTCGGAGCGCTCGTGTCGCTCGTCGAGGGTCTTCGGTGACCGCCCGGGTCTGCACCCTTGTGACGGCGTGGCGGATCGATCCGGAGCTCGCCGCGGAGATGGAAAAGCTCGGGGCATGGGTTTCGTCTCACGTACGCGACATCCGCGTCGACGCCGGCGGGAGCTGCGTCCGATTCTCGATCGATGGCGACTCCGACCTCGAGGCAGAGCACGCCAAAGTCGCGCGCTTCGTGGCGGACATGACCGAGCGCCATCGCCCCCTGCCCAGCGCCGTGGTGGCGAGGCGCGCCGGCCCTGAGCGTGCGATTCAGTCGGATGTCTTTACGGAGCTGGTCCACCGAGGCTGGGTCGTGGAGACGGCCCGAGGACGTGCCGCGCTTCGCGGACCAGCGCTGTCGGTCGTGCGTGCGCTTGACGAGGACTGCGCGCGCGTCGCGCGGGACGTGTTCGGCGCCGTCGACGAGGCGCACCCGTCACTGGCGTCCACGTCGCTGCTGGCTCGCTGCGGGTGGTTCGCCTCGTTCCCGCATGCCGCTTCGCTCGTGGCGCACTTCGCCGAGGACTACGACGCGATCGACGCGTTCCGGCGAGCGAACGCGCACGCGAGCGAGCTCGTGCAGCCCGCGCCGGGCACTCTCGCGCCGTTCGACGCGTGCCTTCTCCCGGCCCTGTGCTACTCGGTCTACGCGGCGCGCGAGGCGACCTACCTGCCGTCCGGTTTGACCGTGGTGACCTGCGCCGGGCGATGCTTTCGCTACGAATCGCGAAATCTCGCCGGTGTCGAGCGGCTGTGGGAATTCGGTATGCGCGAGATCGTCTTTCTCGGGGATCCCGACGCAGTCGCCTCCGCTCGGCGGCGAGCGCTCGACGCCGTGCTCGAACAGCTCGAGCGCTGGGATCTCGACGGCACCTTCGAGACCGCCAACGACCCATTTTTCGCGGCGGTGCGGCCGCGAGGCGCGCATTGGCAGCGAAGTGGCGAGCGCAAAATCGAGCTACGCATGCCGGTCGCGGCGGGCCCGAAGACGGTCGCCTGCGCGAGCCTCAACCTGCATGATCGCGTCTTCGGATCGACCTTCGCGATATCCCACGACGGCGCACCGGCGACGACCGGCTGCGTTGGCTGGGGGATGGAGCGCTGGATGCTCGCTTGCTTCGCTCGGCATGGATTCGACCCTAGGAACTGGCCGCAATGGCTCGGCAATCGCCTGTTCCAGTGAGCGGCTTCGACCGGTGGCTTCTCGCGGTGAAACGGCGCGAGACACCGGCTGCGCGAATGGCCCACGACGCCTATCTGAGCGTCCGCCGGCTCAACATTCCCGACGTTCGTTTGACGCGCGCTACGTACCGTGTGCTGGGCGTCGCGTACGATACGTGGATCGACGGGCGCGAAATCGCGCTGGCAAAGCTGCTGTGGGAGCCGATGCTTCGGGCTCGATGCCATTCGATCGGCCGGTACGTTCACCTCACCAGCGCGCCCTACGTGCGCGGTCACGTCAGCATCACGATCGGCGACGATTGCTTCTTCTCCAGCTTTTCCGTGCAATCGGGGCGGTTCCGCGATCGGCCCGAGCTGCGCATCGGCAACAGTTGCCACGTGGGCTACGATGCGCTCTTCTCGGTGAACGACCGCGTCACCGTCGGCGATCATGTCGGCATCTCACAGCGCGTGGCTGTTCAAGACTCGGATGGTCACCCGTCCGATCTCGGCCGTCGCATGCGCGGTGAGTCACTCAGCGGCGACGATATCGCGCCGGTCACCATTCACGACTACGCGTGGATTGGTCGCGACGCGCACGTGCTCAAGGGAGTGACGATCGGTGCGGGCGCGATCGTCGCATCTGGCTCGGTCGTCGCGAGCGACGTGCCCGACGGGGCGATTGCCATGGGCGTTCCTGCGCGCGTCATCCGCCGCGCGGCATGATGCGTCGCAGCGCTCACGCGGGGCGAATCCCGTCGGACTCATCGGTGAGTCGCTCGGAGACCGGCCTCGAACTACACCCTAGGGCAACGCGCCACAGTGGGACGATTCCGATGCCGGCCACGGCGAGGGAGCGCCGGGCCCCCTCGAGCTGGTGGGCGACGAAGAAGCTGGCCTCCGACGACTTGCCGAGCGCGCGCAGGCGGCGGAGCTCCTCCGCGAAGGCGCGTCGGCGGAGTCCGAGTCCACGAAGATCAGGCGGGGTCCATGCGTCGTATCCGTAACCGAAGTCTTCGGGGAGGAGGAACGCGCAGCCCGGAAGATACGGGTATTCGCACCGCGAGCGCGTGTGCATCCAGGTGTACGTCGCCAGGCGATCGCCCAGGAGGCCCAGAAGCCAGCGCTCTCCGCGCGCGAGCCGCGAGCGAAAGTCGGCCAGGTGATCGTCGCCGTGATGGACGGGGTCGAGTAGCCGCAGGTGGTGTTCCGCGCCATCGACGAAGCGAAGCGAGTCGACGCCGTCGAGGTCGTCGTCCACGTCGGTAGAGCACTTGCAAAGAAAGACTTCGCGAGCCAGCACGATCATGAGCTCTTGCCGCCTGCGGATCCCATACCGGCTCTCGGAAACGATGAGGACATGAACCGAACGGGGCTCGCGGCTGCTCTGGATCGACTGAGCGTTCCAGAGCTCGTGATGTCGCTGCGGCGAAAGGCGCCGCTCTGGCTCACCGTGCTCACCTATCATCGGGTCTCGAGCTTCGGCGCTGCATCCGAGCTCGACGACGGGGTCGTCGACGCGACTCCCGACTTGCTCGAAAAGCAGCTGTCGTTCGTTCGCCGGTGGTTTCAACCCATCGCAATGGACGATCTGCTCGCGTTCGGCGAGGGGCGGGCGGGGCTGCCAGCCAACCCGCTCTTGGTGACGTTCGACGACGGCTACCGAGACAATCACGACATCGCGCTGCCCATTCTGGCGAAGCACGGCGTTCGCGCGACGTTCTTCGTGGCCACCGATTACGTCGAGCGACGCCGACTGTTCTGGTGGGACCGCGTGGCCCTGGCGACCAAACGGTCGGCTCGCGACCGAATCGAGATCGACTATCCGGAGTCATTGGCCCTTCCGCTGAGCGACGCGCGCGCACGGCGGATCGCCAACCGGAGGCTGCAGCGGTTCGTCAAGGATACCCCGCGCCTCGACCTCGACCGCTTCCTCGACGAGCTCGAGCGAGCCGCGGGCGCCCCGCTGGGGCGAGACGAGGAGCGGCGGCTTGCAGACGAGACGGTGATGACCTGGGAGAACGTCGTCGCGCTGCGCCGCGCGGGCATGGACGTGCAGTCCCACACGCGAACCCACCGAGTCCTTCAGACTCTAGACGGTAGCGAGCTCGCCGAAGAGCTGCGCGGATCGCGCGACGCCCTGCAGGCTGCGCTCGGCGAGCGGATACGCGCGGTTTCGTACCCTGTTGGCAGGCCGTTGCGCGGCACGCCCCATATCCGGCGCGCGGTGCAGGAGGCGGGCTACGAATTGGGATTCTCGAACGGCACGGGAGTCAATCTCGTGCGCGCGTTCGATCGGCTCGACATACGGCGAATCTCGATGGACGTAACGCTGGGTGATCGGTTCTTTCGCGCCGCCCTGGCGCTTCCATGGTTGGGGTATTGAACGGATGCCGACCCGCATCATCGACGACATGTCCGGCCTCGAGCGCCTCGCGCCTGAGTGGCGTCGCCTGATGCAGCGCGCCGCGCACGCGCAGCCCGTGCTCACGCCGGTCTGGCTTCTCGCGTGGTGGCGGGAGTTCGGTACGAGCGATGGGAGAGCGATGCGGGTGGTGACTGTCGAAGAAGACGGAGAGCTCGTCGGTCTGGTGCCTCTGGCGTGGCGAAGAACGAAGCACCGGGCTGCCATTCCCGTACGTCGCCTCGAGCTTCTCGCCACAGGCGAAGAGGAGGCGGACGAAATCTGCTCGGAGTACGTGGGCGCGCTAGTGGCGCGCGGCCAGGAGGACAATGTCGCGCGCGCTCTGAGCCGAGCGTTGCTTGACGGCGCGCTGGGAGATTGGGACGAGCTTCGTATGACGTCGATGAGCGGCGAGGACACTCTCGTGCCGAGGCTCGTCGCGGCGCTGCGGTCGGACGGCGTCGCCGCGCTCAGCCATCCGAGCGGTGAATGTCCGTACGTGCCTCTGCCGCGCAATTGGGATCAGTACCTCAGTGCCCTCGGCTCAGCGCGGCGTTACGTCGTGACGCGAAGCCTGCGCGAGCTCGACAAGTGGGCCGGCGCGCAGAAGTGGGAGCTGCGCCAGGCGCGAACGCCCGCCGAGCTTGTGGAAGGCAAGCGCGTCCTGTGGGCGCTGCACGCCCAGCGGTGGAAGTCGTCGGGCCGAAGCGGCGTCTTCGCGAGCGAGCGCTTCGCGCGGTTTCACGACGAGGTCATGCCCCGGCTGCTCGCCGGCCAAGACGGCGTTTCACTCGAGCTCCAATGGCTCCTTGTGCGCGGCGAACCCGTCGCCGCGATCTACAACTTCGCATACGCCGGCAAAGTGCACTTCTACCAAAGCGGCCGCCGTGTCGACGTCCCCAAGGCCGTGCGCCCCGGTATCGCGATGCACGCGCTCGCCATCCGCGCGAGCATCGAGGCCGGACGTCGAGAATACGACTTCCTGGGCGGGGCTTCGCGCTACAAGTGCGACCTCGCCCTCGCCCTCCGCCCGCTCGTGACTCTCCGCGCCGTCGCCCCCGGTCTTCGCGCTCGCGCGGTCGAAGCGGCGCGCATGCTGGCGGATCGCGCGATCGCTCGGGTGCGTGGGGCGGGAGAGGCGGACCTGGGACATGAGCGGGCGCAGGAGTGAGCGGAGCAAGCGTTGCCCGCGGTCGATCCGTCGCCGCGAAGGCCACGAGCGGCGCCGCCTGGACGATTGCGACGGGAGTCGGATCGCGCGGCCTCGGTTTGGTCGGAACCCTGGTGCTGACCTATCTGGTCGCGCGCGACGAGCTCGGCGAAGTCTCCGACGCGGCCATCGCTGTCCTCTTGGCCAATCAGTTCTCCACCGTCGGCGCGGGGCAGTATTACATCTCACGCCCCACCGCGGGTCGTGAGGTCGCCTGGCACGCGACGGTCCTACACGTTTCGCTCGGGTTCGCAGCGCTGCTCGCGGTGCTGGTTCTCGCGCATCCCCTCTCCGTATGGATGAGGGCCCCATCGCTCGGCCGCTTCTTGCCGGGCCTCCTGTTCTCCGGCCTGCTCGAGCGGCTTGCGTACATGCCAGAGCGCGTCCTCGCGCGCGAGATGCGCTTTCGCGTCGTCGGACTTTGCCGCACAGCCGGTGAAATTGCGTACACGGTGGCGTCGGTCACGTTCGCGCTCTTCGGGTGGGGTGGAATGTCGATCGTCATCGGCAACGTCGTGCGAAGCGTGATCCGGTTCGCGGCGATGGCGTCGTGCGTTCCCCGCGCCGAGTGGCTTTCGCGTTCGCCGCTATCCGGCAAGACGATCCGAGCGATGCTGCGCTTCGGGCTCCCGATGTCGGTCGGAATGGGGGCGGGGTTCGCGTCCCGGCGCGTCGACAACGCGATTGTGTCGAGCCTGTTCGGAGCGCACGTGGTGGGCGCGTACAACCTCGCGTACAACGTCGCAGACGCACCGGCGGTACAAGTGGGCGAGCAAATCGGCGACGTGCTCCTGCCTTCGTTTTCGGTCATGAACCCCGGGGAGCGAAAAGAAGCGCTGCTGCGGTCGACCGCGCTCTTGGCGCTCGTTACGTTCCCGTTGGCCGTCGGCCTTGGTGCGGTGGCACCATCGCTCGTCAAGGCGATCCTGCGGCCGGAGTGGAGCGACGTCGCGCCGATGGTGGCTCTGCTCTCGGCGATGAGCGTCGTGCGCCCCGTGGGTTGGACGATCTCGTCGTACTTGCTCGCGCGCGACAACCCGCGGCTGGATGCGGCCCTCGAGGTTCTGAAGCTCGTCTCGCTCATCGCGCTGCTCTTGACACTGGGCCGAAGGGGCCCGCTCTGGGCGTGCGTCGCCGTGGGCCTCGCGTTCGCCGTACACGCGGCCGCGAGTATGGCGGTGCTGCAAGCCATCGACGGCGTGGCCGTCGCAGCGCTTGCAGCCAGGTGCTGGCCTCCGCTCGCGGCCTGTGTCCCGATGGTTGCATCGGTCGCGGCGACGCGGCTGGCGCTGGCGGGTGCGGGGATCCACTCCAGCGCGGTGGCGGTTATCGCCGAGATCGCCGTCGGCGCGACGGCCTATACCGCGTCGGCCCTCGTGGTGGCTCGGTCGGCGTCCGCGGATCTACTCGGGCTGGTGCGGCGGGCGTGGGGAGTCTGAGCGCCGCTCACCATCGCCCTTCCTCCACAGACAGCACCGTCTCGTCGAGCGTCTTCCCCGGAGCGAAGCCGAGCACCTGCCGCGCGCGTCGGTCGTCGACCATGCACACGTACCGGATGTGATCGAGCTCCGGCGGCGGAAACGTGGTCAGTCGCAGAGACCACATCCGGCGAAGCACGACCCGCCCCACCGAGTACGGCACACTCAGCCGCTGGCGTCCCAGAATCTTGATGATCCGAGACAACGGAGCCGGCTCCGGACCCGCGACGTTGAAGATCCCCCGGATCCCCGGGCGTAGCGCGAGCTGTATCGCCCCGACGACGTCCGACTCGTGAATGACCTGCGCCATCGGGTCGAACCCCATGACCGTCGGCACGGGGTTGAGGCGCAGGAAGTTCGACGCCGCATTGCGGACGGTGCCCAAGATGTGGACCGGGCGCAAAATGACCGTCTCGGTCTCGGGTAGCTTCCAAAAAAAGCTCTGCGCCAGCATGTCGACCTCGACGAGGTCGCGGATGTCGCTGAAGTTCTGCCCGCCGAGAAGCGGCGCGTCTTCCGTGAGAAACTGCGGATTGCTCGGCTGCGGCCCGTATACGTTCGCGCTCGAGAGGACGACCAGCTTGGGGATCTGAAACTGGACGACGTATTCGAGCAGCTTGCTGAAGCCGGCCACGTTCCACGAATGGTGGTCGCTCGCCGAGGCGCGTGGATCGTGCATGACTCCCAAATGAACGACTGCCTCGATGTCACCCGCTCGAAAAACGTCCTTGAGCTTCGTGCGGCGGATGTCGACCTGCGCATGGGCGATGTCCTTCGGCTTGTCGAGAAAGGGCCGCCGATCGACGCCGACGACGCGCCGTTCGCGGTGCAGAATCCGAGCGAGGTGTTTGCCAAGGCGGCCGCAGATGCCAGTGACCAAGATCGCTCCAGACGCCGGAGCCGTCGCGACGGGCGTCGCACGCGACGGCATCGATAGCTTCGGCGTCTGAAGGGCGGGGTTCTCGGTCATCTTGGTCACCAGAAGATGTGCTTTCGTTCTTTCAGACCGCGGTTGAGCATCGACTGGATCGTTTGCTTGACGAGCCAGACCTTCTCGTCGATGACCGAGTCGTCGTCGTCCGGGTCTCCGGTGAATCGCATGGGCTCGCCGAACCACATGCGATATTTGGTGGGCAGCGGAAGCTGCCCTCCCGGCACGAGCAGCTGCGGGATGATGGGGAAAGCAGGCACGTGCAAGAGTCTTGCGAGGCCCTCGATGTTTGCCACCGAAATGTATTGCTCCTCGCCGCCAATCACGGCCACCGGCACCACCGGGGTGTCCGTCTCGATCGCCATCCGCATGAAGCCGAGGCCGAACTCGGCGAGCTTGTAGCGCCGGTCGAACGTCTTCGCGATGCCGCGCGCACCTTCGGGAAACACGAGCAGCGCCTCGCCCTGAGACAATAGCCGCTTCGCGTTCTCCGGAACGCCGACCACCTGACCCACCCGGGTGAAGAGGAGCGACACGAATGGCAGACTGACCGCCCACTTCTCGACCATCGCGCGGATGATGCGCGGCGGCTCGGCATCCATGAACATCGCGGCGCCGATCAGTGCGCCGTCGATCGGGAGCTGCCCCGAGTGGTTGGCGACGAGAAGAACGCGCCCGGACGGCGCATTTGCGATGCCGTGCACTTCGGTTCGGAAGTACCGCCGGTGAAGCGCTGCGATCGTGAGGAGCGCATACTTGGCCCACTGCGGGTCCAGTCCGAACGGATCGACGCCGGCCGGCCCCAAGGTCAGCGGCACACGCGACAGCCGAGCGTCGTAGCTCTCTCCGAGCAACCGCTCGAGCGCATCTTCGACCGTCTGCTCGGCGGAGCCGAGCAACCGCCGGAGCAGTCCTCGTGACTCGGGTTCTCCTGCGCCGATGCGTGCGAGCGCGCGGGATCGCGACGGCCTAAGCGCTGGAGTGATCGCGGAGGACACAGGGCAGCCATTATGGTCCCCGGGCGGCGACGTTCAATGGCGTTATGCTCGGGCTGTGGCGTTCGTCGTTCCACCGCCGCTCGAGCCCGGAGACGTGATCGCGGTGGTGGCACCGTCCGGTCCGGTGCCGCGCGACGAACTCTGGCGGGGCCTCGCCTGGCTCCGCGGCCGCTACCGAATTCGCATGCGGACCGGCGCGCTCGCGCGCCGCGGGTACCTTGCGGGAGACGATGCGCGGCGCAGAGACGAGCTCGCGAGCGCCATGCTCGACCATGAGGTGAAGGCGATCGTCGTCGCCCGTGGCGGCTACGGCGTGATGCGTGTCGTCGACTCGCTGCCCTGGGATGCCCTCGTCGAGCGGCCGAAATGGATCGCCGGTTTTAGCGACGTGACCGCGCTCCACGCGTTCGCCTGGCGCGCTGGTGTCGCTTCCGTCCACGCTCCGAACGTCACGGGCCTTGGACGCGACGCCTCGCCGGGCGTGCGCGCAGCGTGGCTGGCCGCGCTCGAGCGTCCGACCGCGACTCGCACGTGGCCAGCGCTCCGGGCCATTCGCGGAGGCGAGGCTCGGGGCCCGATCGTGGGGGGCAACCTCGCCCTCGTGCACGCCATGGCCGCCGCCGGGCGCCTGGCGATCCCCGAGGGATCCGTTCTGGCACTGGAAGACGTGACCGAAGCGCCCTATCGCATCGATCGCATGCTCACGTCGCTGGCGATCGGAGGGTACCTCTCCCGGGTGTCGGCAATCTTGTTCGGCGGGTTCGAGCGCTGCACGACTGGCGCCGACGGGCAGACGGTGGACGATGTCCTTTACGACTGCACCCACCCGCTGGGTATCCCGGTTTTCGCCGGCGCTCCATTCGGACACGGCGCGCGCAACGACGCGTTCGTTCTCGGCGCCGAGGTGCAGGTTCAGGGCGACACGGCGACCTGGCAGCCCGGCCGCGACTGAGCACCGAGCGCGTCACCCGCGACGAAGTGGCGGAGGAAGCGAACGCTTCCCGTTTTCGCGTTGCGGCGACTCCGGTTGTTCAGGCGGCGCATCTTCGACGTCGATCATCTCCCCGAGGTCATCGGCAATGACGATTTCTCCCTCGACCCCCGCGGGCCCTTCCGGAGAATCGAGATCGAGCGACAGAGGCTCGCCCGGGTCGATCGCCACATCCCTCTTGTGCGTTTCCGGCGAAAGGCCGGCCCCCGCCGTCGACTCTCGCGCCTCGTCGAAATGCTTCTTCGACTTGCGCTTCTTGGCCTTCGCCTCGGTCGGCGATGGCTGCGTGTCGGGCGACTGGATTTGCGTCTCAGCCGTGTCGCCTTCGGCGTCCACCATCGCCGAGGCGGCCGAGGCGCTCGACGTGGTTGCGATCGCCGCGACTTCGTCCGTTTTGTCGCCGCCATCGCCAAGGGCACGCTGGTCGCGCGAAGAGTCCGGGCCCGGCGTTGGCGCAGCAATGGCTTGGGCCAGCACCGGCGGCGCTTCGTGCGGCGGGGGCGGGGGCTCGGCGTCTGCCTCGGACTCACCGCTCGGCTCCGGCCTTCGAAGCATGTTCGCCTTCGCGCGATCGAGCCCCTCGGTGGCCTCGGGGTCCCCCGCCTTCATGCGGAGCACGCGCCGCCAAGCGTCCGCCGCCTCGCGCGGATCGGCGAGCAGATCCTCCCACATGCGCGCGACCTTGCGTGCGAGCTCGGCCCGTACGCCCATGTCTTTGCCGCGCAAGATGAGGTCCTCGTAGAGCTGCACCATACCGCGATGGTCGCCGAGGTCCGTGAGCAGCGAGGTCAGCTCTTCGGTCACGACTTGGTCACCCGGCGAGAGCTCGTGCAACTTCTTCAAGTCGGCCGCGGCGCCAACCTTGTCGCCGAGCTTTTCGCGCCGGAGCTTCGACCGCCTCGAGAGCAGCAGCCGCACCAGCGGCCCGTCGAACACCTCGCCGAGCGCACGCGAGAGCGTGTCCTCCGCCCGCTGCTGTCCTCCGACATCGAGCGCGAGCTCCTCGAGAGTATCGAGCGTCGTCGACTCGACGTGGGCGATCAGCGAGTCGCCCAGCCAGGTGAACGCCTGATCGACGTCTCGCAGGCCGCGATACACGATCGATGCGGCCCGCCGCATCAGGGCCCCGCGGGTGCGCCCGCCGTCGCGCGCCCCTTGTCCGCCCGAGGCCATCGCCTCGCACAGCGTTCGACGCAGCACCTCCCCATCGGTCTGCAAGTCACCGTCCGCCGCCGCCTGCTCGAGCGTCGCCAGGGTCTCCTCGGTAGGCGCGCCGCTGAGCGAAAGGTCGAAGAACCGCCGCGCCCGGTCGATCTGCCCCTTCGATGCGGCCACCTGGGCGGCGCGAGCGAGCGCGTGGACCCGATCGGCTGGCGCCTTGCACCGGGTGATCTGACGCTCGTAGAGATCAACGATGGCGGTCGGCTCTTCGGCAAGCGCAGCGAGCCGCGCGAGCAACTCCTCGGCATCCTCCGGCGGAACCCCCGACAGCCCCGTTTCGCCGTGCTGCAGCGCCTCGAGCGGTGCCGCTCCAGCGGCCACCCGCGCCTCTGCCTGGCGCGCCAGCTCTCTCGCGCGCTCCATCCCCGTCATGTCTCGCACGAGCAGGTCGTGCGCGACGGAGAGCGCGTCGAGATCGTGCGTTTTGACCGAGAGCTGTTCGAGGTGCTCGGCGAGGACACGATCCGCGCCTTTGCTCCGCGCGATCTCACAGGCGACGCGGACCGCCTCCTCTTCTCGACCCACTTCGACGAAGCGCTCGAATGCGCCCCGGAGGCTCGCCGTGCGCTTAGGGCTCTGCTCGGCTTCGAACCACCACTCGACGAGCTTCGTGGCCACGATTCCGCGCCACCCGAGGCGGTCGCCCAGATCGACGTAGGCCGTGCGAATCGCGTCGAAGCCCATGTCGGCCAATTCGCTGAGGGCTGCGAGCGCCTCGTCGCCGCGATCGAGTTTGTCCGCCAGCACCGTGGCAAGCTTTAGGGTGAGTCGGCTCGTTTCGGCTTCGTCCGCTTCGACCTCGATCCGTTGGGCCAACAGCTCCGCCGTCTTCCCCCAGTCTTCGCCTTTCTCACAGAGCTCGCACAGGCGCGTGAGGGCGTCGAAGTCCTCGCGGTCGAGCTCGCGGACGAGCTCAAGCGAGCGGATGGCGTTCTTTCCGTCGTCGAGTTGCTCATACAGACGAGCCATTCGCCATGCGATTTGGACGCGCTCGCTCGGGTCGGTTACGAGCTTGAGCTCGCGCTCGAGCGCCCCGACCGCTGCCGCTGGGTTCTCGCGGGCCTCTTGCAGGTCGGCGACCGCTTGGAGCGCGGGCCGGCATGTCGCGTCGATCTCCGAGAGCACGCTCTCGTAGCGAGCGATCGCCGCTTCCACGTCGCCCACCCCTTCGGCGAGCAGCTCCGCTTCGCGCAGGGCAATCCGCACACGCTCGGGATTGTCGGTCGCCAATTTGCCCAGACGTCGGAGGAGCGTGGTCGCCTCGACGGAGTCCTCGCGGGCGACCGCGTCCTCGACGAGGTGCTCGATGGCCTCTTTGTCGTCCCCGTCTTCGATGACCTTCCACCACGTCTCCCGCGCGGATTCCACGTCGCCGAGTTGCCCCTGGTACAGCTTGGCCGCCTGTCGCCGCACGGCGGTGCGCTTCGCCTTGTCGGTCAACCGGTCTCCGCGAGTGACGAGGAGCTGCACGAGCTCGGTCCATTTGCCGAGCGCCGTATATCGTTCGGTCAACTGCTGCGCATGCTCGTCGCTCGTCGGATCCAGATCGGTTGCTCGCTCGAGTGCGGCGAGCACGCCGGCCTCGTCGCCGGCGCGCGCAAAATGCTCGGCGCCGCGCGCAAAATGTTGCGCCTGGACCTTCGGGTTCGCCGCCGCATGGGCGCGCTCGACCGCAGCCTGTGCCGCGCGATCCCACCGGCCGGCCGCAACGAAGCACCGTTCCGCAGCCTCCCACAACTTGTCGGACTTCTGGAGCTCGGCGGCCGCCGCGTATGCCTCCCCCGCAGCGCCCGGGTCTTTGAGTTGCTCGCGTAGGCGACCGAGACGCTCCTGGAGCGCGCCGCGGGCGAATGGGTCTTGGATCGTCGCGATGTTGTCGGCGATGACTTGCGCCGCGCGATCGAGGGCGCGCGAATGCTCGAAGAGCTTGGATGCCGTCGAGACCGCGTGGTCGTCCTCCGGCGTCAGGTACGCGATGCGGGCCCATGCCTCCGCCGCAGCGCCATGATCGCGACGCTTGTTCTCGTGCAGGGTCGCGAGCTTTTTTTCGAGCGCGATCTTCTTCTCGACGTCCTGCTCGACGGTGGCCTCCTGCTCGATCAGGTTCGCGAGGTCGTCCCACCGTTGGGTCTTCTCGAGCAGCCGCGTCAGCGACTGGCGCGCGACCTCATCGCCGTGGTCGATGGCCAGGAGCTGGCGCCAAGCGTTCATCGCGCCCTCGGCGTCACGCAACGTGCTCTCGCAGAGTCCCGCCACTTCGCGCAGGCGCTTCGTGCGCTCTTCGACCGACTGACCGCTGGCTCGCACGGCTGCCAGGAGCACGTCGCGCAACCCAGCGTAGTCCCGCTTTGTGCGCAGATAGTCCTCGACCCACGAGAGCGCCTCGGGATGCGCGGGATCGGTTTCGAGCACTTCGCGATACTTCTTCGCGGCCTCTCCGCGCGCACCTCGGGCGGCCAAGGCTTGCGCGGCGCTCAGCAGACTCTGCACGTGGTCCGCAGGCCCGCCGCCGCGCAGGTCGCCGGCCGCAACAGGGGGCGGCGGAGGAACCGAGGGCATGCGCTGGCCGGCCTGGGCGTAGAGGTCGCGCAGCTTCGCGGTTGCCTGGGGATCGCCCAATGCGCGCAGGGGCTCGAGGATCTGGATGGCGTGGGTGGCTTGCCCCGCGGCTTCGTAGCTCGCGGCGAGCAGCCAGCGAGCGTCGGACGCCATGGCTCCTGCGGGATTGACCTGGAGGTACGCGAGGTACCGCGTGGCCACGTCGTCTTCTCGCTGCAGCGCGCGCGCGTAGAACGCGTAGAGCTGGAGCGCGCGATCGTGGCCGGGATCGATCTCCAGCGCGCCCGCGGAGTACGCGAGGCCGTGTTCGCCGTCGTACATTTCGGCCAGGCCGACCAGGAGCTCGGCGCCCAAGGTTCGCTCCTTCGCCGGCACGTCTTCTCCCGCCGCGAGCCGCTCGACAATCAGCGCGCCGTACTCCTGCTGGAGCGTCGCGTCCCGCTCGTCGAGCTGTCTTGCGCGTGCCAGGGCTTGCGATGCACCGGTCATGTCCCCGGCGGTTCGAAGGGACGCTGCCTTATCGCGCAAAAGGGCGAGCTGGCGTTGCGGATCGCGCTCGAGCGACTGCTCCGGCTCTTCCCCGGGGACAGCGGCGCTGCGCTGCCCGAGCACGGGTTGGGAAGCGGCGGCTTGAGGCGAACGTGCGCGAGATGGATCCAGGTCGGAGGCGCGGCGGAAGTTTTCGGCCGCTTTCTTCGGCTGCTGAAGGCTCTCCCCCCAAAGCCGTCCCAGCTCTTCGTGCATCTCGGCGAGCTCGCTGCGGATGTCGCCGTTCTGGCCGGATAGAGGGGCGAGCGCCTTCGCTCGGCGTTCGAGCAGCGCAACCAGCGCCTTGACGTCGCCCTTCTCGCGATAGAGCTGCCCCAGGCGGTCAGAGGCCGTTCGCTGGGTGGGATCGCGGTCGATTGCCTGCATCAAGACGCGCGCCGCGCGATGCGCATCACCGAGAGTCGTCGACCACACGTTGGCGGCTTCGCTCAGCCAGTGCGAGGCGTACCCGGGGTCACGTGTCTCCGCGCCGACTCTTTCGAGGAGAAGGGCGTACGAGCGCGGATCCGATGCGCCCGCTTGGTGTGCGTTCGAAAGCGCTTCCTCGTCGTGTGGGTTGGCAACGAGCCGCTGCACGAGCGAATCCACTTGGGTGGGCTCCATCCGGGACGGAGGCTAGCACCTTCTCGTTTTTGCCATCAATTGATGGTGCGCCGTGCACGCTTGAGTCAGAGCGCGCTTATTCGAAGTAACCGTACCCAACCGACGACGTGCTCGCCGGCTTCGGCTGCGCGCTCACTGGGCGAGGATGCGGCGCGCGACGATCCGTGCGAGAAATATCCGGCCGGACGGGAGTGCTTGGCGCCGTCCCGGGTTGTGCCGCCGTCGGCGTGGGTGCGGGCTTTGGGACAGGCGCTTGCGCGGGTTGTGTCGGCACGATCGATACGGGCTGCGCGGCCGCCGTGATCGCGAGTCTCGGCGTGGCCGCCGCCGGCGTCGCCACGGTCGCCTGCGGTGCCCGATGCACAACGGACGCGACGACGATCGTTCCGAGCAGCGAGACGATCCCGACCGCCCCCGCGACGACCACCCAGCGCCGTGACGACGTGGGGATACCTGCAGGAACGCTGAGCGTGTCATAGGTCAGAGCGCTCGGCGGAGGTGACGCGGGGGGAACGGACCTTCGGCTGTCGGCCACGGCCTCGGGCCCACTCTCGAGCGAAGCGCGCACGCCGCTCGCTTGGATTGCCGCTTCCTTCACGCGCGTGAGCTCCGCCATCAGCGCGTCCGCGGTCTGGGGCCGCTTCTCCGGTTCCTTCGACAGGATCCGCATCACGAGACTCTCGACCTCGTGCGGAATTCGCGCGTCGGGCGCGACCTCGCTCATGGGACGGGGCGGTGTCTTGATGTGGCGCGCCATCACGACGATCGCATCGTCGTCCGTGAACGGAGGACGCCCAGTCAGCATGTGATAGAGGATGACCCCGAGCGAGTAGAGATCGCTACGCGCGTCGAGCGGTTTGCCCTGCGCCTGCTCCGGAGACATGTAGCGCGGAGTTCCGAACACCGTGCCGGCCTGGGTCTCGATGGCGTTCATCGCCAGGTCGCCGTCGGCCTGCAGCATCTTGGCGATTCCGAAGTCGAGAACCTTGACGATCTCTTCGAACTTTTCGTGCGTCTGCACCCGTGCGTAAAACAGATTGTCCGGCTTTAGATCGCGGTGGACGATGCCCTTCGCGTGCGCCTCGGTGAGCGATCGCAGGGCCTGCTTCGCGGTCTCGATCGCGTCTTCCACGGCGATGCGACCGACACGCTTGATGCGCTGCCCGAGGGACTCGCCTTGGAGCAACTCCATGGCCAAGTAAAAGTCCCCCGTTTCGCTCTGGCCGAAATCGAACACCGTGACCGTGTTCGGCGAAGTGAGCAGGCTATTGGCCCGAGCCTCGCGCAAGAACCGAGCGCGACTCACCTCGTCGATCGCGCGATCGCTTCGTAGGATCTTGATGGCCACGTCGCGACCGATGGGCGCTTGTTTTGCGCGGTAAACCGTGCCCATCGATCCGGCCCCGAGGCGCGCAAGGATCGTGAATCGGCCCGCCAGAACGCGGCCGAGCATCGTGTCGCCCGCGGCGGCGTGCAGATCGGCGGCCCGCAAGAGCGGAGCACGGTCGTCCGGACAGGTCTGAAGCCCCGGCTCTTCGTCGAAGCGACGCTGGCACCGAGGGCACACAAATCCCGTTACAGCGCGCTCTTTGGGCGCCGACTCGTCGGACCGACGTGCAGCGGCCGGGTGGGACAAGGACGACAAGGACTTCGTCATGTTCGCGCGCGCGGGGGGCACGCGCAAGCCAAGTGAGCCAATTCCGGTCCAGGTCCTTACCACCGCGTCCCCGCGGTCAGGGGCCCTTTCGGGCGGAGCCGCCTCAAATCACCGTAGGGGGAGGACGTTTCTAGGGTCGCATACGACGCTACTCTCATTGGCGATCCCGGCGGAAGGCGCCAGTTTCATGACATCCACCCCCGGCCGCATCCGGCGAGCTTCGAGGTGCAGGTGGACGAGCTCGGGCGAGCCCGTATCGCCTACGAACCCAACCAAGTCTCCATCCTTCAGATGCACACCTGCCCGCACCCCGGGGGCCGTGGCATCGAGGTGACCGAAGATAAGGAGGTAATCGTGGAGCTGGCCCGCCTCCCGCAAGGCGTGGCGCGTGATGACGGTGGTACCGAAGAGCGGGCCCACGGAGACGACCTCGGCATCGCCCTGCTGATGCTCCAACGCGAGCATGCGGATGGGCGTTCCCTTCTTCTGCGGCAAGTCGACGGCCCCGTGACCCACCTGTCGCAGTCGGCTCCCGCGACGCTGCGCGCTGTCGGGACGATCGAGATCGAAGCCGCTGACGACACATTCGTGATCGCACGGGACCGGATAGCGATACGAGTCGTAATCGGCCGGACGCTCCGGGCGACGAGGGATTTCGTCGTACGCGGTCCAGCGCCCGCCCTTGTCGTGGTGCCCGTTGGCCGCGGGCTCCGCTTCGGGGGCTCCAGGCTCGTCGTCCGGGAGGCGAACGCACGCGTCGCCGTCGGGCAGCATGTGGGCCGGACAGAGAGCTGGGCCCAGGGCGCCAGCCATCTCGGGTTCGGGTGCGGCGCGAACCGGCTGCGTCCGCGGCGAGCCGGCCCCGGCGGACAACGCGGCGACCGCGACCAGCGCCGCGGCGATGGCGATCGGCGGACGACGGGGCGCGGTGCCCATCGGAGCAAGCGGGGAAGGGAAAACCACCGGGGACGTCCCAGTGTAATGGAATGCCGGGCGGGGAGCGCCGCTCCCGCTGCTTGCGAAGCCGGCGCGCCCCGGGTATCCGTCGTCCCGATGTCGCCGCGCGACCTGCCCGCCACGCTGAAGGCGCTTTTCGACGCAGAGCGCGCCGTGCGAGCGGCACATGACCAGCTCATCGACGCCGAACCCGCCGGGGTGCTGCCGCTGCTCGAGCGCGCCACGCGCGAAGCGCTCGATCTCGATCAGCTCGACGAGGACGAATCGTCTCTGCGGCTCGTTCGCATCTCTGCGGTGCTAGGCGAGATGCAAGGCGCAGCGGTGGTCGACTTGCTCATCGACATCCTGGGCTGCGACGAGCCGGAGGCACGGCGCGCGGCAGGTGAAGCGCTGGCCGGGCTGGCTTGGGATCGATTCAAGGAGGTCGCGCTCGGCGTCGAGCGGGCTCTCGACCGCTTGCCGGACGGAACCCCCGCGCTCTCGGAGCTGCCCTACCTGCTCGCGGAGTTGCCGGAGCCCGGCGCCATGAAGCTCCTCGCGCGCTTCCTCGCGCACCGCGATCCGGACGCCGTGGCCGCGGCGGTCGAAGCCCTCGTCGAGGCCGGAGACGTGAGCGCCATCGCGATCCTCAAGCCTCTGGAGAACGACGCCCGCAAGGTCCAGCTCGAGGATGAAACGGGCACCCTGGGAGAAGCGACGATCGGTGAGCTGGTCGCAGAAGCGCTCTCCCTATTGGGCAAGGCAGCACCGTGACCCCCGAGCCGGGGGGCCGGCGGTCCACGACCGCGCAGGGCGCGCCCGATCCGGTGCGCATGGGCCCGGCGGAAGCGGCGATCTTCGAGACGTTCGTCGTTCCACGGTACCTGTCGCTCTTCGGTGAGCTCTTGATCGATATGGTCGTTGAAAGCGAGCAGGCTCGGGTCGCGCACTTGCACTGCCGGACCGGTTACCCGGACCGGGGCCTGTCCTTGAAGCTCGAGGGCGCTCACATCCTGGGGGCCGATCCTTCGCCGGCCGCGCTGCAGCTCGCGCGGGCGAAGGCTGCCACCATGCCCAATATGGTCGCCGAATACCGCGTGCTCGATGGTCTGCCGACGACGCTCCCCGCCTCGGCCTTCTCCCATGCGGTCGCGATCCACCCGCTGGCGAGCCAGGAAGATCGAGACGAATTGTTCGCCGAGTGCGCCCGGCTGTTGGCCCCCCACGGCCAGGCGCTCATCGCCATGCCGCTCCGGGGCAGCTTCCAGGAGCTGGGCGACTTGTTGCAGGAGTACGCGCTCAAGTACGACGACGCGGAAGTGGAGCAGGCCGTCGCGCGCGCGACCGAGGCGCGGCCAACTGCGGAGGGGCTCACGGAGGAGGTCGAACAGGCGGGCTTCGAGTTCGTAGACGTCGGGGAGCGCCAAGCGGTTCTGCGCTTTCGGAGCGGACGGGACTTCTTCGAAGATCCCGTCGCGCGCTTTCTCATCCTCCCTGAGGTGAAGCTCCACCACCGGCTGGAACACGCGGAGAACGCCCTTACCTACGTGCGAGGGGCGATCGACAAGTACTGGAGTGAGGGAACGTTCGAGCTCACCGTCCACATCGGCTGCGTAACCGGCCGTCGCACCGCTGGACCCGCTCAGCGACAGTAGCCGTCGACGCAGACGGCGCCCGAGCAGTACCTGCCTACGGCCGGATCGCAGTCACCGCCGAGCGTGGCTGCCACGGCGCACACCAAGAAGGTTCCCGCCGTAACGGTCACCTCTTTGCAGGCCGCCGCCGGGTCGGAGCACGCCGACGCGCCGGCGTCTGGATCGCATCCGGCGTAGCAGTCGTGGTGCAGGCAGATCGCCGTCGCCGCGCAGACCGTGGCGAGCTCTCCGCGCCGACCGTCGTTCTTGCAATCGAAGCGAGCGCCTTCGTCAGGGATGCACCCGCCGTTGACGCAGAGCTGCCCGCTGGGGCACGCGGTACCAGCATCCCCCGCGGCGCACGGGGGCACGCAATGCCCTTCGACGCAAGTGCTGCCGCCCTGGCACGTGGACGCGCCTGAGCCTGCGCACGGACCGGAGTTGACGTTGCAAACGCCGCGAGTGAAGTCGCAGGAATAGCCCCCGGGGCAGGGGGCGGTGAGGCCGCAATGCGGCTCGCACACACCGTCGACGCACGATTCGTCCGACACGACGCACTGGGTGGTGTCGGAGCACAGGCGACTTTGAGGCGTGCACTGCCCGTTGATGCATTTGGCGGCGCCGCCGCAATCGGCGTTGGCATTGCAACTGGCGGGGGGCGAGCCATCCGACGCGTCCGAAGTCAGCGGCGCGTCCGACGCGTCCGAGGCGACTGCATCCGAACCGATGGTTACGTCGGAAGCGGCGGACGAATCGACCCCGTTGGCTACGTCGACGACGCCTGGAGGGGAGGAAACGTCCGGAGCGTCCGCGGATCCGTCCGTAGCGGCGATGGAGCCGCCGTCGGCCCGCCCCGCTTCGACCGGCGGCGCCGTCGCGTCGGCGCTTTGTCCGCTGTCGGTCGATGCGCTACCGGCATCGCTTGTAAAGCCGCTCGCGGGGACGCATTGCGCGACTCCGCCCGCGAGCTTGCAAATAAAATTGCTGGGACATCCTCCGCTGCAATCGCCCGCGTCGGCGGCGGCGACGCACGTACTCGCGCTGCATGCATAGCCCGGAGGACAGTCCCCCGACGAGCTGCACTGCCAGGGGATGCATGTGCCGTCCGAAGGGGTGCCGCCGCTCGGGCAGTCGAAGCACGGCCCGTTCGCGCCGCACGCGGGGTAGTCGCTCGTGGTCGAGTAAATCGGGCACCCACCGAGGAGGGCGGCGACGCAGACGATCGCCGCGCCAAGCAAAAGTCGCTTCATGACTCCACCGCTCCCTTCGAGCCGCCGTCGAGGCGAACTCCCCGACGGCTGCCGAAACCTTAGCAACCAGTCCTGGCCGAAGCACATGCTCGCCGACGAACGCCCGCCCCCGTGCCACCACCCGTCGACGAGCGGTCGCCACTTGTCCTATTTGCCCCATCGGCCCGATTCGACTCGCGGGATCGACAGATCGCGACGGTGCGTGGTAGCGTGCCCCTCGCTCTGTCCAACGCGGGCGGCGCGGACGAGCTCGGGCGGCGGCTCGCGCGTGGAGTGTGGGTGTGAGTGTGCCGAGCTCCCCGAGCACACAGCGACGGATCGATGGACGTTCAGTGCGAGCGCTGCAAGACCGAATACGAATTCGATGACGCGCTGGTCAGCGGGCGCGGCACGACGGTGCGGTGTACCCATTGCGGGCATCAGTTCAAGGTGCGTCGCTCGGAGGCGGGCGACGCTGCCGGCGACCGATGGGTGGTGCAGACGGCAACCGGGCATCACCTCACCTTTCTGACGCTTCGCGAGCTTCAGCGCGCGATCCTCGCCAAGCAGGTGGCGCGGCACGACATGTTGATCTTGGGCGATGCTCCGCCGAGGCCGCTGCGGGAGATCACGGAGCTCGAGCCATTCTTCGACGGGCGAGCATCGAGCCGCCCTCCGCCGGCGGCGGCCAACAGCGTCGCGTACCATCCCCCCACAGCGCCTCCCGCCCCGGCCCGGCGCACCCAATCGTTCGGGGCCCCGCCCGAGGCGCCCATCATCGTCGCGCGTCCGAGCCCACCTCCTCCTCCGCCCCCTCGCGAGTCCTTCGCCGCACGAGCCGCCGACCGTTTCGACCACGGGCCCGCGGCCGGTGCGGATGGCGCACCGCCGCCGGCTCCGATGGCACGAAGTCAGCCCCCGCCGCCCGGTTACGCGGTGCCAGCCGCTCTGCCCCCTCCGTCGGCTCTCGGCCGAGTGCCGTCGATACTCCCGCCGCCAACCGATCCCGTGCGCCGCGAGTCGTTCGACGACATTCCGCTCGAGGACGTGTCTCCGCCGTCCGGCGACGAGGGGTACGACATTCCCGGGCGGCGGCGGGTGGGTGGCTGGGTGGTGGCGTTCGTTTTGCTTCTGGCCGTGGGCGTCGTCGGCTGGGTAGTGGCCAAGCCTTACCTCATCGCACGAAACGCCTCCGGTGCTCCGCAGCTCGACACGCGCGCGCGGACATTCCTGGGCGAAGGCGAGAAGGCCATGGCCGACGGAGACCTCGAGACCGCGCAGCAATCCTTCGACAAAGCGAGCGCCCTCGCGGAGCGCGATCCGCGTGTGCTTCTCGATGAGGCGCGCGTCGCCGCGGCCAAAGCGGACGTCCCCTGGCTGAAGCTGCGGCTGCTTCCTCCGGATGCGACCGCGGAAGTGCGCACGACGAAAGCCCAGCTCGACGAGCGCCTTGCGCGCGCGCGACGATCGGCCGATGAGGCCCTCGCCACGGCACCCGACGACCCAGCCGCCGCCCGCGCGAAGATCGATGCCCTCCGCCTCGCCGACGATCGCGACGCCGCACGCACGTACGTCTCCCGAGTGACCGCGCTCGCGGATCAGGCCGAGACCGCATACGTGCTGGCGGCGCTCGATGTCGCCGAGCCCGCCCCGCTCTGGGCCGCCGCCATCGATCGGCTGCGCTCGGCGGCGGCGGGCGAGGGCAACGCGGGCCGCGCCCGCGCCGCGCTCGTGTACGCGCTGGCAAAGTCCGGGGACGTCGCGGGGGCAAGGGCGGAGCTTGCAAAGCTCGACGCGCTGACGCGGTCCTACCCCTGCTCGCCGAACCTGCACGCGCTCGTCGATCTAGCGCCTCCGAAGGCCTCGGCTGAACGGGCGGCCGCTCCCGTCGCTCCGCGCGGGAACCCCAACGGGCCTCCGTCGCAGCCCGCCGCGCCCGCGGCGGCGTGGACGCCCGGTTCGGGCGACGGCATCTCCGGCGAGCAAGCCACCGCGATGCAAGCGGCCTCGCAGGCGTTCAAGAGAGCCGACTTCAGTCGCGCCCGGCGGATCTACGAGGCGCTTGTCGTGCGCAATCCGAGCGACTCCGAGGCATTGGCCGGAATCGGCGACGTCGCGCGCGCCCAGGGGGACGCCACGGGTGCGATCGCCGCCTACAAGCGGGCGCTCGCCGTCAACCCGTCGTACCTACCGGCGCTCTTGGGCGTGGCTGACACCGAGTGGGCGAACGGCGACCGATCGAGCGCTCAGCGCGCTTACAAGGATATCACCGACCGCCTTCCGGAAGGGACCTATCCGTCGCACGTGAAGACACGCGCCGAGCCTTCGGCGGCGGCGGCCACGACGCCAGCTGCAAGCGCAAGCGCGAAGCCGTACGATCCCGGCGACGGAATTTGATGCGACGGTCGACCGCCCGAGTGTCGCGAGCACGTGCCCTCCCGCAGCTCCTCCTCTTGGCGGTCTTGGCGTGTGCGCCGATCGGGTGCGACGGGCGGCCGCGCGCTGGGTCGGGTGGCTCCGCTTCGCGTGAAGAGTCTCGCAGCGGCCCGTCCATCGCCGTCCTCGATTTGTCCGAGGGGTTGCCCGAGCAGCCGCCGCCGGGCTTTCTCGGGCTCGCGGCGAGGAGCGCGTCTTTTGCGGACCTGGTCGGCGAGGTCGAAGAGCTCGGGCGCGAGCGGCACGTGCGCGGGGTGCTCGTGCGGCTGGGCGCGACGCACGTGGGGTTGGCGCAGGCTCACGAGGTCGGCGCGATGCTCGCGCGGCTAGCGGGCAAGCTTCCCGTATGGTGCCACGCCGACGACTTCGGAAACGGAACGATGTACCTGGCCGCCCACGGCTGCAAGCGAGTCTGGGCGTCTCCCGGCGGCAGCGTGGACGCCATCGGGATCGCCGCGCAGATGGTGTACTTCCACAAGCTCCTGGCCGACGATCTGGGGCTCGACGTGGACTTTCTGCAGGTCGGTAAATACAAGGGGGCGCAAGAGCCCTTCACCCGGGATGGTCCGAGCTTGGAGGCGCGCGCTTCCTTGCAGGAGTGCCTGTCCGGGATGCGAGCGGCGTGGCTCGACGGCATCCGCGCGGGCCGTCCGGGCCTCGAAGGGGCCGTCCCCGAAGACGGACCGTACAGCGCGTCCGGGGCGAAGCAGCGCGGCCTGATCGACGACGTGGGTTACTTCGACGACGCTCGGAGCGCACTCGAGAAGGAGACGCACGCGACGCACGCTGAGGTGCGCCTCGGCCCCGGATCGGAGTCCGCGTCGGGAGACGTTCTTTCCGACGTGATGCACGCGGTCGTGGGCGAGTCGATGCCGCCGGTCGTGGTCGTACGGGCGGTGGGCGCCATTTCGATCGACGGGGGCGGAGTCCTCGGTCAAGGCGGGGGGATCATCGAGCGGCGCCTGCGGTCGACATTGCTTCGCGTGGAGAAGGACGACGACGTCAAGGCGGTCGTGCTTCGGATCGACTCGCCCGGGGGGAGCGCGCTCGCCAGCGATCTTCTCTGGCACGCGTTGATGACCCTGCGAGCCAAGAAGCCGCTCGTCGTGAGCATTGGCGAGATGGCTGCGAGCGGTGGCTACTATCTCGCGTCGGCCGGATCGGCCATCTTCGCCGACCCGACCAGCATCGTCGGGTCGATTGGCGTCGTGGGGGGCAAGATCGCCGGGGCGCGCGCCCTCGAGCGAATCGGGATCCATACCGACAGCGTCGCCGCGAATGGCGGCGATCCGCACGCCGCGGCGCGCGCCGGCTACGAGTCGTTGCTCGTGCCGTGGGACGACGCGACACGCCAGCGTTTGCTCGAGACCATGACCGAGATCTACGACCTTTTTCTATCTCGCGTCGCGGAGGGCCGCGCGATGTCGACGGAGCGCGTGGCCGCCTCGGCCGAAGGACGCATTTTCGACGGGGTCGAGGGCAAGGCGCGCGGGTTGGTCGACGAGCTCGGAGGTCTCTTCGACGCGATCGCCCGCGCGCGATCGCTCGCCGAACTACCGGCAGACGCCCGTGTGGGTGTCGCGAAGGAGTCGAGCGGCATCTTTCAAGACCTTCTTCCGGACGAGGCGCAAGGGCGAGCACCCGTGGGCGTCGTGACGTCGTCGATCGCGCAGTTGGCTCCAGAGCTCGTGCCCTTCGTGGCGAGCATCGCGCCGATGGCTGCGCGCGAAGTGGCGCTCTGCGCGCTGCCGTTCGCGTTGACGGTGAGGTGACCGGAGAGCTCGCCGGTCGAAGTACAACCCATAACACCCAGGTCGCGCATTCCGGTCGTCGAAGGGTCTCTGCAGCGGGGCCCACGGATCCCGCAAGAGCCGTTGCCAGCACCGGAGACCTGATACGATCGCCGCGCGATGATCCCGTCCAATCGCCCCTCGGGAACCGAGGCGTCGCCGAAGGCGCGGTCCGGGTACGACACCCTGCCGCCGCCCGAGTGGACGGCACCGAAGGCGGCCGGGCAGTCGCCGGCGACGGTGGCGCCGAGAGCCCTGGCGCGTCGCATCGGAGTGCGTGCCGATGAAGCGTGGCTGCGCGCGCGTGTGACCGAAGCGCGCGCGGCCGCAGACGCCGCCGCATTGCGCGACGCGTGCGCGAACCTGGCGCGATGGCTCGCGGCGCGCGACCGTGACCTCGACGAGGCCGTGGAGCTCGCGACGGCCGCGCTGCAGGTCGGGCCCGACGTCGAGCTACGACGCGAGCTGTCGGCTTGGTTGGAGAGCCTGGGCGAACACGCGCGCGCTGCGGCGGTGCTCAAGCCAATCGCGTCGCTGCCCGATGTCGAATCGGCCGACGCGACGGGGGTGCTCGTGCGCGTGGGCATTCTCCGGGCGCGTGCCGGCGCTGCGGCGGCCGCGGCGGCCGCGTTCGAGGCGGCGCTGTCAATCGATGACGTCGACGCGGTGCCCGGCGAGCTCCTGGGAGCGCTTTCCGCAGGGCAGCCAGCCATCGTCCCGGCCGTGGCCGCGGCGGCCTATGTCGAGTCGGCGCGCCGACGCCGTGCGCTCAAACAAGACGACGCGGAGCTGCTCGACCTTTGGCGAGCGTTCGCGGCCGATCCGTCGAGCGACGTCGTCGCGCGAGAAGTCGCCGCGGCCCTCGGCCGACGCGGTCGCGCGTCCGCCGCCGACGAAGTGCTGCGGGTTCACGCGCAGGCACTGACGCCAGCCGACCCCCTCGGGGCGGCTCGCGTGCATTCGCAGCGGCGGGCTGCGGCCATTTCGGCGCGTGAGCCCGTGCGGGCTCTGGTGGCGGCCCTCGACGAGGGGCTCGCAGCGCAAGTCGACGGCGAGGACAGCGAATGGTTCGATGCGCTGCTGTTCGAGCTCGGGATGCTCGACGCCGTGGCCGCTCGCCTGGAGCTTCGCGCGGCGCGCCAGCTTGATCCGTTGGAGCGCGCCGTCCAGCTCGTCCAGCTCGCGCGCCTGCACGCGGGTCCTCTCGCCAACCGGGCGCGGGCGGTGCGGGCCTGCATATCCGCGCTCGCCGCCGACCCGACCTCCGCCGATGCGATTGCCGCCCTCCGAGGTGTCCTCGTCGGGCACGAGCTCCTCGGGGATCACGGCGGATTGGGAGGCGACTCGCTCGGCGGTCTCTTGGCATCGGCCGCCGCCGCCGGTGACGAAGGCCAGCGGCACGCCCTGCTGACCGCCGCGCTCCGTGGCGCGCTTCCGATCGAAGAGGGCGACGAGCCGGTGGCGACGACTTGGGTGAGAGAGTCGATCGGGGGAGGGGGGCGGGCGCAGGCGTCGGTCCTCGAGCGCATGGCGGCGTCTCAGCCCCCCGCGGTTCGAGCTGTGTTGTTCGCCGCGGCATCCGGATGTCACCTCGCCGCCGGCAACGCCACCGCCGCGCGCACCGACGCCGAGCTCGCGACCCGAACCGATCCCTCGAGCGCTCGGTGCGTGGCCGCTCTCGCCGACGCGGCGACGGCCCAACCCCGCGACCGCGGTGCCGCGGCGGCCCTCGAGCGCGCGATCGGCGTCATCGGCGCGCGCGCTGCGTGGTGCTCCGCCCTGGCCGACGCGCTTGACGGGCTCGGCGAGACGGATCTCGCTGCGGGCTGGAGCCAACGGTGCGTCGCGCTTCGGCCTGGGAACGACGAGGCTGAACAGTTGCTCCTGGACCGGCTGGTGCGGACCGGCGACGCGAGCCGCCTGCGAGACGCACTCGCGTGGTTGCTCGGACAGCCGCGACCCGTCGCGCGGGCCGCACCGCAGTTCGCGCGTGCGCTGTCCGAGCTCACGCGGCTCGACGCCGGCCGCGCCTCCGTCGTTGCGCGCCGGGCACTGGACGTCTTCGGCCCCAAGTCGGTCGCTCTGCGACAGGCAATGCTAGGCGTCGCCGAAGAGACGTCCGACGACCGGTTCGCGGTGGCCATCCTCGAGCGGTCGCTCTCGTGCAGCGACGCCGAGGGATTGGATCGGCGAGCCGTTCTCCATCGGCTCGCGCAACTTCGGCGGCGGCTCGGCGACGACGAGGGCGTGGCACGCATCATCGCCCGAGCCGCGTCCGAGGGGATGCACGAACCGCAGATCGACGAGCCCGTTGCGATCGTGTCCGTCGCAGCTGCGAGCCCGGACGCGGACCTTTGGAGCTTGCGCGCGAGCGCCCAGCGCCTCGCGGCAGGTGACGACGGCGCGTCTGCCGCTCGAGCGTGGCGCGAGCTGGGCGCGGCAATGTGGGACTTGGCCGATGACCGGGTAGGGGCCATCGACGCCTGGCTCCGCGCGGCTCGGCTCAGGCCGGGCGGCCACATGACCCTCGCGCTCGACCTAGCGGCGTTTGGCGGCGCGGCGTTCGCGTTCGACTATCTCGGTCGCATCGTCGACACAGAGCCCGACGACACGATCGCTGCGGTCATTGCAACCGAAGCCTCGCGCGCCGCCCTCGGCGCGAGCGAGGCGCGCTCCGCGTTCGACCTCGCCGCGCGCGGCGTGGTGCGCCATCCTTCCTCCGCCGAAGCTCTCGAGGCGGCCGAGATCGCGGGGCTGCTCGCCGGTGAGGCGAGCCGGCTGTCGACCCTCTACGACCTCGTGGCGTCGAAGGCCCTGGGCCGGTTCGGACGACGGGCGGCGCACTACCGCGGCGCCCGCTCGTTCGAACGAACCGGCATGCACGGCCTGGCGCTCAAGCACGCCGCCCAGGCATTCGTGGCCGTTCCTTCCGAGGGGTCGACCCTCCACTCGCTCGCGCGCACGGCGGAGCGTGCCGGCGATCGCCTCTTGGCCGTGCGCACCGTCGAGCACGTGGCCGAGCGCGAGGACCGCGCGGACGTACGCGCCGCGTGGCTGCTCCGTGCGGCGAGCCTCGCTGGCGACGGCGAACAAGGAGTCAGGCGGAAGGTCGATGTGCTCCTGCAAGCGTTCGTAGCGTCGCCGAGCTTGACGACCGCCGGCATCCTGGGGGAGGTGGCACGGCAGCTCTTGTGCTTCGGCCCCGAAGAGCGCGACGGGCTCGAGCTTCGCGTTGGTCATGCCGTGCGTTCGAGCAGCCCGCTTCTCCAGGGACCCGAGGGGTCGCGCGTTGCCATTGCGATCGCCCTGACCCTGTCGGATCTGTTCGGAGACGCCGACGGTGCTCTGGCATCGTTGGAGCGAGCCTTCGCGTGCGACCCGGACGTCGAGGAGTACGGCACGCTCGCTCCCCGGGCGGCGGCGATCGCGCGGGCGCAGGGGGCGACGGGCAGGATCGCGGCGATGGTCGCGACAGCCGATGATCGGCACGCGAACGTGGGGGTCTCGGCGCTGCGCCTGTTCGCGGCGGTTGCAGCGGCAGCGGGCGACGCAGGTTTGCGGGCTCGCGCCTCTGCGGCGGCCGCTCTTCGTGCACCCGACGACGACGCGCTAATCATCGAAGCCGACGAAGCAATTCACGCGTTCCGTTCTCGGCCCGGAACGTCGTCCGAGGAGGCCGACCGCATCGCTCTTTGCATCCCACGCGAGCGACGAGCCGCGGCGCTCCTCGCTGCTGCTAGGTCGCGCGTGACCGAAGGCGCCCACGGAGAAGCGGCGACGTGGTTCGAGCGGGCCGTCGACCTGCTCGGCGCACCGGCGCGCGCCGAAGTGGAGCGCGAACTGCGACTCGCGTTGGAGGCCGCCGGAAGGGGTAGCGAGATCGAAGCCCGGGCGCTGCGGGAGGCGACCGCCGAAGACGCGACGCCGCTGGCCCGCGCCGACGCGTGGACCCAGGTCGCCGAACTGCGCGAGCGCAGCGGGAATGCCGACGGAGCGGCGCGCGCACTTCGCGAGGCGTGCCGCCTCGATCCGGAGCCGCTGGCTCGATGGAGCGCCGTCGAACGCGTCGCGGAAGCGGCGGGCGACGACGACGCACGCATCGAGGCGCTGGAACGGATCCTGGAGCGGGTGGGGGACGACGGGCGCGCCACTGTCCTCAAGCGGCTGGCGCGCGCGCAGGAGCGGCGCGGCGATCTCGAAGCGGCGGAGCGAACGTGGCGTCGCGTCATGACGCTCGACGTGGAGGACGAGAAAGTCGACCAGGCCATCCAATCGCTGATCGTGGCGCGCGGCAACTACGACGAGCTCGTGGGCCACCTGGCGCAGAGAGCCGAGCGCCTGAGCGCCCGCCCCGACAGCCGCGAGCTTTTGCGCGCGGTGCGGCTTCGCCGGGCGGCGATCTTGGAGCAGCGTCTGGGGCGCACCGCGGACGCCTGCGAAGAGCTGGAGCTGCTCCTTCGCGAGTGGCCGGACAGTGTCGTCGCCCTCCGCTACCTCGCCGACCTCTACGACCGTCAGGCGAACTTCGCGCGCTCCATGCCGCTGTGGCGGCAAGCGGCAGCGCTCGAGGACAGCCAACCCGACAGCGAGGACCTCGAGCTACGGGCTGCCCGCGCCGCGCGCGCCGCAGGCGATCTGGTGGCCGCGCACCAGCATGCGAGTCGGGTGCTCGCGCGCTTTCCGAACGACGAAGGCGCGGCTCCCGCGCCGCCGGGTCGCGATCAACGGATCGACGAAGCGCTGGATCTTCGGATCGACGCTGCACGGGCGCTCGGCGCCGACGCCGACCTCGGCGACGCCCTCGATGCGGCGGCGTCCAGGCCTTCGAACGACGCGCCCACGCGCGCCGATCTGCTCCTTCAGTCTGCCGTGGCCGCTCTTCGCGCCGGTGACCTTTCGCGTGCGCTCGGCCGTGCCAGGCGAGCCGTCGAGGCCGCACAAGATGTCGCGGGTCCGCAGCTCTTCGCGCGCGGGCTCGAGTATCGACTCCGCGGCGCCGGCGCTCCGGACGAAGCGCGTTCGACGATCGCGGAGCTCAGCCGGATCGGCCAGCCCCTCGGGCCCGACGACGCCGCGTTGCGAGCCTTCTTGCTCGCAGAGTCGCTCGACGTGGTCCAGGGCGGGGGCGCGGGGCTGAGCGAGCTCGAGGCGACCCGCGCGGCCGTCGGCGACCATGCGCTCGTCGCGCTCGGCATCGCCGATCGGCGCGCCGCACAGGGCCAATACGACGTGGCCATCGAAGCGTACCGCGCGGCGCTGCGCGGCCCCTTGCTCGGGCTACGCCGACCGGCCGCTGTCGCCTTGGCCGGCGCGGAGGTCGCCATTCGCTCGGGCAGCTGGGCGGACGCCGCCTATTTCATCGACGTTGCCGAGGAGCACGAGGAAGCGCGCGCGGCGGCGGCGGCGCTTCGGGAGCGGGTGGAGGCCTTGCCGGTATCCATCGAGCCCGCGGCCGACGTCCGGCTCTACGACCTGGAGGCGGCGGTGCACAGGGCGAAGGACGCGAGCGAGCGGGCGCAAGCCCGTCTGGCGCTGGCGCGCGGGCGACTCGATCTCGGCGACGCACGGGGCGCCGAGCCGCTGCTCTGGGAGGCGCTCGCAGATGGACTCGTCGAGGCGGGTGACGTGCTCGCACCGATGATCGCGTCCGCGCCCGACCGTGCGCCGGAGCTCGTGCGCGTGCGCTGGCAACAGGTGGCTCTCGAGCCCGGGGATATCGAGCGGCTCCGTTCGCTGCGGGCTGCCGCGCTGGCTGCGGACGATCGGTCGCACGCGCGCGCCATCGAGCACGTGCTGCGGGCGTTCGACGCGGGCGCCGGCTCGCTCCCCCCGCCGCCGCTGGCGGCGCAGCCCGAACAGCCCGGAATTCTGGCGCTCCTCTCGCGCCCGTCGATGGATGCGGCGGGGGAGGCGCTCGCCCTGCTCTGGGAAGGCGCGATGCAGCTCTTCGTACGCGACGCGGCGAGCTACGGCATCACGGGGGTCGAACGCGTGGAGCCGGGTCCGTCGTCGGCGGTATCGCGCCTCTACGAAGTGGCGGTGCGCGTGCTCGACTTCCCGCGCGTCCCGCTCTTCGTCATACGAACCGCAGGCAGCCCTCTCGGTTCGCGGATCGCGTTGCTGTCGCCGCCTTCGGTCATTCTCAACGGCGACGTGCAGCACGAGACGGCCGAGCTGCGCTTCGAGCTCGGGCGCGGGTTGACGGCGGCGCTCCCGCACAACGTGCTGCGGCAGGCCCTCACCGAGGTGGAAGGGCGTGCCGTGATCGAGGCTCTACGCACCGCGTTCGGGCCGCCCGAGCTCGGACGACAGGTGGACGCTCGCGTTGCGCGTCTCGCGGAGTCGTTCTGGCAGATCATCCCGGCGAGCGCGCAGCGACGGCTCCAAGACCTGCTTCGTACGGCGGCGCTTGCGGATCACGGGCAGCTCGTCGAGGCAGCGCTGCAGAGCGGCCGGCGCGTCGGGATGTTTCTGGCGGGCGACTTTGCGTGTGCCGCGCGAAACCTGCTTGCCGAGTCTACCGCGCACGACGAGGCCACTCGCGAGCTGCTGGCCGCGCCTCCGTCGCTCGAGACTCTGCGCGAGCTGTGCTTGGCCGTGCCGGCCCTCGCGGATCTGCTACGCCTTGCCGTGGGCTCCGAGTACGCCGATGCGCGCTGGCACTCCCTCGGGTCTGCCTCGCCTCGCCGAACGGCATCGTCGGGACGGTTCAGCCTCTTTTGAGCCAATGCTTCTCGGTTTTCGATCCATCGTCCTCGCCCTGGCCGGATGCTCGTGCACGGGGCTGGCTCTGGGGGGCGGGGGATGCGTCGTTGCGCCGCCGGCCGAGTTGCCTCCGCTCGTCCAGCTCCCGCCGCGCATCTTGCACGACTCGGTGGTTCCGCCGCAGGGCGTGCCGCTTCCGGCCTGGCCAATCGCGCCGAATGCGCTCCTCGTGCCCGTCGTGGTCGACGACCCCAGCCGGACATACGACTACCGCGTTTTCGTCGACTACGCGCAGTGGCAGGAGCCCGTGAGCCCCACGCCGTCGCTCATGCCCGCCGCGGACGGAGGGGTGATCCTGTCGATTTCGATCAACCCCCAACAGCCGAATCGCGTGATCGATCTCGGCGCGTGCCACGAAATCAAAGTCGTCGTGGCTCACAGTTTCTTGCCGTTGCAGAACAACGCCACGCCCGATTCGCTCGGCGGCGACAGCGTCTTCTGGCCGTACTACCCGTCCAGCGATCCGTACACTTGCACAGTGCAAGAGGCCGGAGCGGCGGCGGCGTCCATCGACGGGTCGCCCGACGTGCTGCCCATTCCGCCTGCGTCGGAGGGTGGCGAGCTGTGAAACTCGGGCCGACGCAGCGCTGGACAGGAGGGATGGCGGTCGGGATCGGCGTCGCCGTGGCGTGCACGCGAATCGCCCCGCCACCCGTGCCGATCGCGCCAGCGAACGCGTGCCCGGATCACCCTTGCGGCGCATACGTCGAGGAGGGCGGGGTGGCCTGCAAAGATGGAGTGTGCATCGACCCGTCGCCGGCTCCCCCAGCCCATCTCGTTCTCTTGGTTGCCGTTCCGGTTGACGCGCAATCCGCACCCGGACTGACGTTTGCCATCCCCCTTTCCGATGTGGCGCTCGACGCTGGCCCCACGTTTCTCCCGACCGCGCTGAACTTCGGAAGGTATCTGGTCACTCCGTCGATCATTCTCGCCGTTCAGGGCGACACCAGTCTCGGGACGGGAATCACGTCGCTGCCGGTGCACGTGACGTATCGGCCCCTCTGGCCCGCCGGGTCGGCCTTACCCACGGTGCCGCCGGATTCCGGGCTGCCCCTCGTAGACGCCGTGGGTGTCGGGCTGGCGCTCTACCCGGTGGAAGTGGACGCCGTCCCAGCGCGCAACGGGATTCTCGCGGGGCCGTCGGGAGGGCCGGACATGGCCTTTGCCACCTACGTTCAAGCCGGCGTCGTCTACGAGCGGACCCTCGCGCCCGACCCGCCGTTCGATCGGACGTTCCCGCCCGACGTCAACCGCCTCGAGTTTTCGCCGAGGCAACCGCCGGAGGCGTACATGGACGACGAGCATGGCCCGGACAACACGAACAAGACGGAGCTGACGACGACCGTCCCCACCTTCGATCTATCGCGCGCCGACGGGCTCCCTATCGACGGCTGGACGGCGTACTTGCGGGACGCGACGACGAAGCGACCGATTTCACCCGTGAAGCCGCTCAGCGGGACGGCGACACCCGATGGCGGGTTGCTATTGCCGACCAGCCATCATCCCCCGCCGGTGGGCAACAGCGCGGCCGATGCGCTCACCAACGCCGAGCTCGTGATGGCACCTCCGGCTGGGGCGACGATGCCCACGGCCATTTTCCCGGCGGTCGCCGTACTCCCGCGCGCGGAGACCTATGCGTTCGTGCCGCACCCTGTGACAGTGCAAGGCAGCGTCGCGTGGTCCGACGGGAATCCGGTCTCGGCGGACATCGTCTTCGAGGCGACCGGCGTCTACGCCGTTCCGCGATCGCCCGTCGCAGACCCCGGCGACGCCGGCGGATCGGGAGAGGGCGGCGACGCCGCAGAGGGCGCTGACGCGGGGGCAACGCTTCCGCTGCAGACGCAGGGCTTCGAGTACGCCGCTCACGCGAGTGCGCAGCCGGATCTCGCGACGGGTACTTCCACCTACTCGATCCTATTGCCGCGCGGCGAATACCGCGTCGCGGTACGCCCCGTCGACGGGACGCCGCCACTCGTGGACGGCTCGCCGCTCTCGCACGCGATGCGGGTGTTGGAAAGGTTCGACACCGGCCAGAGCGGCGACCCGATTGCGGGTCCGGACGTCACAATCAAGCCGGCGCCGATCGTTTCTGGAGCGGCGCTCGTCGCGGATGGGCGCCCGCTCGCCGGCGCGACCGTCGAGGCTCTCCCGATTCACTGTGCCCGGTCGACGCGAAATGACGGCGGCCCGCCTCCTCAAGACTCTCCGGCTTGCATGCCGCGCTATGCGCAGACGGTGACCGCCGACTCCGACGGTTCGTTCGCCCTGGCGCTCGATCCGGGCGAGTACGTCGCTCGCGTGGAGCCCGCCGAGGGAACCCGTCTGCCCTGGGTCGCCCAGGTCGTCTCTGTGCCGGCGTCCGGCGCGCTGACCTTTCGCGTTCCGGCGCCGGTCCACCGGGAGGCGCAGCTTTTCGGGCAGGACGGGATCGCCGTCGCGAACGCCATCGTGCGCATGTTCGCCGTGCCGGCGGACGGTCCGGCCGTCGAATTGGGACGCGCGATCACCGATGCCACGGGACGCTTCGACATGTACATCGACCCAGGTGCCCAGTAGGCGCGGCGGCGTTGACGACCGCGACCGGCAACCGCGCCCGCCTCCACTTGGGGCTAACCCGGGAGAGTCTCCATCGCTCCTCGATACAGCGCGGCTTCGTCCAGCCTCCCGGCGATCTCGGCCTGTTCCGCCAGACGCGCGAGAACGGCCCGCGCCCGTGGGGCAAGGATCGCACGCCGCTCGGGGGTCGCGTCCTCCAGGCGCGCGCTCAAAAGAGCCAGAAGCTCGTGCCCACGGCCGAGCAACTCCAGCAGCGACCCGAGCTCGTCGGCAGCTGCATCGTCCCCGGGGTTCGCGTGGAGGCGGCGTGTGAGCTCCTCGGCCCGCGACCCGGCGCGCACTTCTTCCTCCGTGCTCGGCGCCTCCGCAGCCAGCGCGAGATCGACGGCAAAAGGGCGCTCATTGGCGTTCGACGCGTGAACCGCCGAGCCCTCTTCGACTTCGGCGAACGTGGCGCTTTCGTTCGGCGTCGACGGCGCCGGCGCGTCGGGCTCGACGCGCGCCACGAGCGCGCCGACATCGCGATAGGCGCGGCGAAGATCGACGTCGTGCGGACTCAGCCTGAGAGCGGCTGCCAGGTAGCGCTGCGCTCCCAGGGGGTCGTGCAACCGTGATCTGTGCAGGTCGCTGGCCTCGACGAGGAGGCCTACGATGGCGGCCGTTCGCACCGACGGGCCTTCCCCGGGGCCGCGCGTGTGCGCCGACAGAGCGCTGGATGCATCGGGCGCAACGAGCGAGGTCGCGAGCTCCCGCAGGCGGGCAAAGGCGAGGGCCGCGCCCGCCACGTCGCCCAGTCGTGCGCGCCACCGCCCTTCGAGTCCGCGGGCGATCGGGCCCTCGAATGTGTCCGCGCCGATGGCAGCGACCCGCGCAATCGCCGTCGGGAGATCGTCGAGGCGCTCCGCAAGAGCGCGCGCGAGGTCCATGAGAATGGGGGCCGTCCGGGCGGCCGGCGCGTGTTGCGACTCCGCGATCTCGACGGCGCGAACGATCACCGCCACACCCCGCGCCTTGAGACCCTCGGTGACCAGCGCTGCGCCGAGCCCCGCAAGCGCTTCGGGCTCGTCGGGCGCGTGACGGAGCGCCCGCTCGAAGAGCGCTGCGGCCCGGTCGCCGAGGCCGGCAGACCGCCACGCGCGTCCGGCTCGCATCCACACCGCGTACTTCGCCCGGCCGCCCCGGGCCTGCGCGTCGAGGTGCTCTACATCCGCCGTCGCGTCTTCCAACCGACCGAGCTCCAGTCGTCGCACGACCCGCAGCCATCGGGCCGGGGTCGACCGCGGGGCGCGTGCCAGCGCCCGATCCAGCCAGCGCGACGCTTCCTCGGCATCTGCCGTCAGCCGAGCCGCGAGCTCGAACGCACGCGCCGCGATCGCCGGAGCCGGATCGGTCGTACCGGCGCGTTCGAAGCTCGCCACCGCTGCGTCGACATCTCCAATCGCCGCAAGGAGCTCGCCCGGCGTCGTCCCGAAGTGTGTGTCGGGCGTTTGCCCGCCGCTCGTGTGCGTCGCCTCGGCGAGCGTCGCCAATGCCGCCTCCGCTCGCCCGGGGGTGCGCGCGTCGATTTCGAGGATGCGCCGCGCGATTTCGATGTGGCGCGGAGCGCGCTCGAGGACACCGAGGTAGAGCGCACGGGCCTCCTCCGGGGCACCGCCGGCGAGCGCGTCGTCCCCCTCGCGGAGCATCGCCGCGATCTCGCGCCCCCGTACTGCCTCCTCGAGCGGGGCCGCGGAGAGCGCTCCGCGCGCAGCGCGAAGGATCCACGACTCGGCATGTGCGGCGACGGTCGCCCAGCCCACGCCCTCGGCTGCCGGCACGCGGGCACCGGCCTCGGGCAGCAGCGCCCGGGCCAGCGCCAGCGCCCCACGGCGGACGATGAACACAGCTCCCTCGCGGCTCGCGAGGTCACCGAGAATGGCCTCCGCGCATGCGATCGCGATCGCCGTCGCAGAGGCCGGCAGGTCCGTTCCTCGGGCGCGCCTCACGACGAAGACGAGATCGCTCGCCTCGGCCACGACGTCCACGTCGAACGAGACGACGGGCGCGTGGGGGAGATCCGTTCGGTCGTCTTCCGCGTCGACCGTCTGCGTCACGCACACGCTCGCCCCCGCGGCGCGAACGCCGATCCACACCTCGGGCACTCGCGACCCGACCAAGCCCCGCAAGCGCGGTGCCGCCCACCGCTCGACGGCACGCGCCGAGGCCTCCACCTGGATGGTCTGCAGCTCTCCGCGCCGATGGCGGAACCTGGGAACGCCGCCGGAAACGTCGACCGGGAAGCGAATCCCGGGCAACGTCGCCGTCAGCTCGGTCACCGCGAGGCCCCCGATCACCACGGGTTCCGCCAGCTCGATGCCCACGCCGTCCCGCCCGATGGCGAGGCGTAACACTACCTCGCCCTGGTTTCGACCGCGTTTCGGCGCGACTCTCCCCTTGCGCGGGGCTTGGGAAACCAGAGAAGCTGGCGCCCGGGGAGGGATGGGGCGGGTCGGCATCGGTTGGCCGCGCACCGAATCGTACCAGCGGGGTACAGGGCGCGCGACTTTCCGTCTGGTGCAGCCTCGCGCTGCCCCTGCCGCCGTGGCCTCGTTGCACGCGCTTCGCGCCCCGCTTCGACGGACCGAACGGGACGCGCAGAACGTTGGCGGGCAGCGGACCGACCCGCTGCCGAAACAGAACGAACGTTTCGGCGAGCGTTCGCGCCTCCCGAGCCCCCCACCGGTCGCTTTGAGGACGCCCCTCGCCTTGACCCCCGCGAGCGCGCATGTATCAAAGTCATCGGTGGCGCATTCGCGATGATCTCGAAGGACACGATCTCGCTCGTGCGCGACCGAACCGATCTCGTGGCGGTCGTCTCGGAGAGCGTTCCTTCCCTCAAGAAGCGGGGGCGACGCTTCCTCGGCTTGTGCCCGTTCCACCAGGAAAAGACGCCAAGCTTCCACGTCAACCCCGACTCGGGGCTCTATTACTGCTTTGGATGCAAAGAGACCGGCGACGTGTTCCGCTTTCTCGAGCGCATGGAGGGATACACGTTCGTCGAGGCGGTGAAGTCCCTCGCCGAGCGCGCGGGGATCCCGATCCTCGAGGAAAAGGTGAGCGCGCCGACGGACGCGGATCGCCTGAAGAGAGAGCGTGACGCGCTCTTCAGCGTCCTTCAGATGGCGGCCACCTGGTACGAGCAGCAGCTTCGGGAGCACCCGCAGCGTGACTACGCCGTGGCCGAGCTGGAACGGCGGGGCCTTCCACCGACGACGGACGCCGTGCAGGCATTTCGCATCGGGTACGCCCCCCCGGGCTGGGACGGACTTACGTGCTTTCTGAAGGCTCAGGGCGTGTCGCCTGCGGTGGCCGAGAGCGTTGGGCTGCTGGTCCCGCGCACGGGGGCATCCGGGTATTACGACCGCTTCCGGCACCGGCTGATGTTCGCGGTCCTCGACGTCCAAGGGCGCGTCGTCGCATTCAGCGGCCGTGCCCTCGTGCCCATCGAAGACACGGAGCCCGCGGACTCCGGAGCCCCTCGAGACAAGCCGGCCGCGGCTCCCCGCGACCCCCCGCCCAAGTACATCAACTCGCCCGAGAGCCCGGTCTACATCAAGGGAAGCCACATCTTCGGCCTCTGGCAAGCGCGCCACGCGATCCGCCGCGCGGAGCACGCGATCGTGGTCGAAGGCAACTTCGATGTCGTGAGCCTGCACGCCCGTGGCATCGAGAACGTCGTCGCGCCGCTGGGCACCGCTTTCACCGTCGAGCAGGCGCGGCTCCTGCGGCGCTACGCCGTTCAAGTGACGCTGCTCTTCGATGCGGACGCTGCGGGCCGCAAAGCGGCGCGTGCGGCCGAGGGGCCATGCGATCAGGCGGGGCTGGACGCAAGGGTGGCCCTCTTGCCCGACCGGATGGATCCCGACGAGTTTGTGCGCAGCAAGGGCGACAAGGCGCTACGGCACGTGGTCGGACAGGCGCGCGGGCTCTTCGAGTACCTGATCGACGTCGATCTCGATCCGTCGTTCAATGCCGCCGATGCAATCGAAGTGGCCGCGCGGGTCGAGCGCGTCGTGGCCATCATCGACCGGCAAAAGGACCCCATGAGGCGGGCGATGCTCGAAGCGTACGCGGATTACGCAGCGAGCCGCCTCGATCTGGTACGCTCCGCGCCCAATGCGTGGCTCGCGCTCCGGCGAAGGTTCAGGGCCCCGGCAAGGGCCGCGCGAGTGCACGCCGGGCCGAGGCCGTCCGAGGCTCGCGTCCAACCCCGCCGCCCGGGTCAAGACGAGCGCAAGGCCATCATCGGGGCGATCCTCGATTTTCCGGTGCTTCTGGACGATTCGGAACTGCAGGGCGTTCTGCCGCTCCTGGAAGGGGAGTCGGCACGGATCGTGGCGGCCATCCGGCCGTCGATGCGCGTCAACGCGGCGGGCGAAAAAGTCCTGGACAGCTCCGAATTCCTTGCGCAAATGCCTCCGGCGATCCAAGCCTTCGCGTCTGCGCGTTTGGCCGCACCCGCACACGACACGATCGACGAAGCGCGTGCAACCGTGAGCGTGAACGAGAAAAAGCTCCGAGATAGCAACATTGCGCGAGAGGCGAACGAGATTGTCCGTGAGCAGCATCGAGTGGTCGGCGACTGGGACACGGAGCTGGAGCTCGCGAGGCATGCGGACTCGATCGTTCGCGGGCGACAGGGCTTGATGGGGACGAGGGTCTTGGGCGCATCGCTAGGCGGCCAAGCACGATTGGGGCAGAAGCACCGAGGGAGCGATGGCGACGAAGAATCGTGATCGGAAGGAAGTCCAGCAGCTCATCGAGATGGGCAAATCGAAAGGTTTCCTCACCTACGATGAGGTCAACGATGCCTTGCCGGCCGATATCGTGGCCGATCAAATGGACGACGTGTTGGGCGTCCTCGGTGACGAAGACATCGAGATCGTCGACGCGGCGACCCAGGTAAAGATCGCCCCCAAGCGCATCGCCGACGAGCAGGCCGAGCAGAAGGCGCCGCGCGAGCGTGACGCGTCTTCGCCGCCGTCGAAAAACGAAGAGGAGCTCGACGGCTACTACTCGAAGAGCAACGACCCGGTCCGGATGTACCTGCGCAAGATGGGGAGCGTGTCGCTCCTCACGCGCGAGGGCGAAGTCGAGATCGCCAAGCGCATCGAGACGGGCGAGCACATGGTGCTCTCGGCGATCCTCAACTCGCCGGTGGCAGTGCGCGAGATCATCGACCTCGGCGACAAGCTCCGAAAGCACAAGATCCGCGTCAAAGACATCATCCGCGACGCCGACGACGAGAACGCGGAGTTCGACGAAGAGGAGGCGGATCGTCGGGTCCTTCGCCTCATCGACAAGGTAAAACACCTCGAGAAGGTGGCGCAGGATCTCAAAGAGAATTTGGCCACGTGCGCGCAGTCCCGCAGGAAAGCGGTGGACGCGGAGATCGAGGCGAACCGCCAGAAGATGGTCGAGACCCTCGAGGAGATGCGGTTGAACAAGAAGACGATCGACAAGGTCGTCGTGAAGCTCCGATCGCTGATTCAAAAGATCGAGCGCGCCGAGAGCAGCATCCTCGACCTGGCGAAGCGCGCGGGGGTCGAGGTCGATCAGCTCCGTAAGGAAGCCCGCCAGTCGCGCGCCGACGTCAAAGAGGCGCGGAAGTATCTTCGAAAGTACAGCATCTCCCCCGATGACGTTCTGGGCGCGCACTCGGCGGCGCAGAAGAACCTGAAGAAGGTGGAGGAGGAACTGCAGCTCGACGTCAAAGAGCTGCGCGGCAGCTACGAAGACATCCGCGAGGGCGAGCGAATCGCCGACAAGGCGAAGGCGGAGCTCGTCGAAGCGAATCTGCGGCTGGTCGTGAGCATCGCGAAGAAGTACACGAACCGGGGCCTTCAGTTTCTCGACTTGATCCAGGAGGGGAACATCGGCCTCATGAAGGCGGTCGACAAGTTCGAGTACAAGCGCGGCTACAAGTTTTCGACGTATGCCACGTGGTGGATCCGGCAGGCCATCACGCGAGCGATCGCCGATCAGGCGCGCACCATTCGAATCCCTGTGCACATGATCGAGACGATCAACAAGCTTATCCGGACGAGCCGCTACCTCGTGCAGGAGTACGGCCGCGAGCCGACCCCCGAGGAGATCGCCGAAAAGATGGAGCTTCCGCTCGACAAGGTCAGGAAGGTGCTCAAGATCGCCAAGGAGCCGATCAGTCTCGAGACCCCCATCGGGGAGGAGGAAGACTCGCACCTCGGTGATTTCATCGAGGACAAGAGCGTCGTGTCTCCGTCCGAGGCCGTCATCAATATGAACCTCGCCGAGCAGACGCGAAAGGTGCTCAAAACGCTCACCCCGCGCGAAGAGAAGGTGCTCCGGATGCGCTTTGGAATCGGCGAGAAGAGCGACCACACCCTGGAAGAGGTGGGACAAGACTTCGAAGTGACCCGCGAGCGTATCCGGCAGATCGAGGCCAAAGCGCTGCGCAAGCTCCGCCATCCGTCGCGGAGCAAGCAGCTGAAGAGTTTCATCGAGAGCTGAAAGCGTCTTCTTGCCGTGCACGTCCGCGTGTCGCGTGCCCGAAGCCTTCAGGATCCAGGTCAGGGGATTCGACCGCAGACGCCAGGGACGCCAGGATTGCGTGAGCCCAATCCTCGAGGATCTTCCCTTGGCGATCCTGGCGCCCCTGGCGGTTTTCTCTCGTCCGCCCTTTTTCGGCAGTCGGCCAGTGTGGACGGCCGAGCCTTCGCGCACGCGCATGACCGACGGGCACGGGCACGGGCACGGGCACGGGCACGGCATGAGAAGCCCGCATGGGACAGTGAGCTTTCTCCTTCTTTCAATCTCGCTTGGATCGATCGGGTGCGAGCGGGGATGTGGGTGGGGTTGGCTGCGGGAGCACGGAGTAGCAGGGGCGCCGCGGGCGAGGGGATCGAGCGCGCTTCCGACGGATGGGCTGGACTGCCCTGACGGACTCGCGCGATGCGCCGACGGAGAGGTGGAGGCCTCTCGCCTGGCCCGTATCGCGCAGCCCTGCCGGGGCCCGGAGAGCGCCTGCACCTGCCCGTGGGAGCCGGTGGCGACGTGCGCGCACGGCTGTGTCGCCGACGGGCTCGAGGTCATCATCGAGCGTTCGCTCGCCGCCACCCAGTTGTGCGCCCCGGAAACCGGTCCACCGTCGCGACCGTCGTGGAAGGGACCGGTGGTCGTAGGCCCGACGACGGAGCCGCCCGCCGGGTGCGACGTGGGGCAGCTCTACCGCTGCGCCGGCGGGGTCGTTGTCGACTGCGCTGCGCACCTGGTCGCGGCTTCGTGCTCGCGAGGTTGCTTCGCCGAAGGAGCAGCCATCGACGAGGGCGACCGTGACGAACCCGTTCGCCGCGAAGCCGCCTTCGCCATTTTATGTTCGCGCTGACGCATACGTCGTTTCTCTGACATCCGCGTCGGTATTGGCGCTGTGCTCGCAACGTCGCGCGCGCGACACCACACATTCACAACAACAAATGTGACCGTCGATGGGACGGCCATATACGCTTTCTGTGGGCCAATCAACCGGCGCAATTCGCTGCTGGTAGGCTGTCGTTGCGTCTGGCGCGCGGCCGTTGCTCCACGGCTCGTAGTTTGCTTTCACGTATTGCGGGCTCGCTTCAGGAGCCCATCGAAGAGACAAACAGCGACCCAAACGTCCCGACGCGCCGAGTCGAAGGTGCGGGCAAGACGCGGGTCGAACGGGAAGCGCGTGCCACATGGCGCGCGCGATGGGCGGGTAGTGTCATGCGTCGCAGTCGGGCGTTGGTCGGTTTCGGAGTTCTTCTCACGGTCTTGGCGGTTGGCACGGTCACCGCCCACTCGCACGCGGCGGGTCGTCGCGTGCAGTCGGATATCCGGCAGGTCGTCGTGCCCTTCGCGACGCGGGTCGCGCCGGGCTGGAGCTTCTCGCCGGCCGAGTCGAGATCGGGGGCCGAGCCGACCCCCGTCCTCGCCGGGCGCGCAGCGGCCGAGCTTCTTGGCAGCTTCGTCGCGCCCACTCCGTCGCCTGCCGCCCTGCCCAGCGACCAAGCCTGCCCGCCGGACATGGTCGCCGTCGACGGGGACTACTGTCCGCTCGTCGCGCAGAAGTGCCTCCGGTGGCTCGACGCAGAGACCAGGCTGCAATGCGCGGAGTTCGAACGAACACCGGCCGCCGGCAAATGCCCCATGCAAACGCAGCACAAGCGCTTTTGCGTCGATCGCTACGAATGGCCGAACCAAGTGGGCGCCTTACCTCGCTACATGGCGAGCTGGAACGACGCGAAGGCCTCGTGCGAGAGCATGGGCAAGCGGCTGTGCTCCGATACGGAGTGGACGCTCGCTTGCGAGGGACCGGATCGCCAGCCCTACCCGTACGGCGACGGCTACGTCCGGAGCGACCGCGCCTGCAACATCGACAAGCCGTACATCTGGCCCCATCCGGAGAAGATCTTCGAACCGAAGACCCAGGGCGACGAGCTCGCGCGCCTCGACCAACGCGAGCCGAGCGGCTCACGGACCACGTGCGTCAGCCCCTACGGCGTGCACGACATGGTCGGCAATGTCGACGAGTGGGTGGTCAACGAATCCCAACTCGGCAAACCCTACCGGAGCGGTCTGAAGGGGGGGTATTGGGGGCCGGTCCGCACCCGTTGCCGCCCGATGACCACGGCGCACGAAGAAAGCTTCCGCTACTACCAGATTGGCTTTCGGTGCTGCGGTGCAGCGCAGGACGTCGACGTCGGCGAAGAGCCCCTCGTGCAGCGATAAGGTATCTCTGGTGCGCGCGGGTCCCAAGACCTAGAGGCCCTGCGATTTTCTAGTTTTCCGGTCCGTCGCGGCCACCGTCGGGCTCGGGCGGCGGTGATTTCTTGTGCGCAGGGGCATCGCCGTACTCGCGACGCATTTTGGCGGCGAGCGCGTCCAGCAGCACCTGCTCGTGGTATTGCGGCATTTGCGGCAATTGAGCGAGAACGCTCACGGGTCCGTCCGCGTCCGGGCGGCGCACGAGCTCCATCGATCCGGGCGTGGCCTTCGTGCTCTGCGGCGACCTGTACTCGAAGAGGATGTAACCGCTCGCGTCGTCCTTTTCGGTCACCTTCCACCCGTTGTCCACCCGCACGAGGCGGAGCGCCGCGTTCCACGTCCGGTCGTAACCGTAGGGCGACTCGTACGTCGCCTTCGCCTGGGCGGCGAGCGCTGCGAACGCAAGCACGGTCAACGCCGCAATCCCCGCGCTCGCGGCCGTCGCGGTCCTGGATGGCAGCCCGACCATGCCCCTCGCTTATCGAAGCACGGGCACCTGGGCCAAGTTCACAGCGCGTCGGCCGGCGACGCGACGATCCCTTCGGCCTCTTCGAGCGCCTGAAGGCCGCCGCGCAGGCCGCGCCCTTCGCCCTGGTCGTAAAGGCCCCAGACGGCGAAGACGAGCTGCAGGACCACCTGGAGCGCGTACAGCAGGAACACGAACGCCGCCCCTGGCCCGACCACGACGTGGGTCGGGTAGTACATCGTCATGCCGGCATAGAGCCCCGCCTGGAAGACACCCAGCAGCCCCGGCGGACCTGGGATGAGGATCGCGCAGCCGAGCATGCCCATGAGCCCACACGCCTCGCCGAATGTCGGGGACGAGCCATCGCCGTGCACCACACCGCAGGCCCACGCGAGACCCCACATGCCGAGGGCGTTGAACCCCCAGTACAGGGTCGTCTCGACGAAGAAGCCGAAGGCGTCTTTGCCACGCCCGAAAACATGCAGTCCATCCGCGGCCTTCTCGAACATGGTCGCAAGTTTGTTCGCAAGCTTGCTCGAGACCCTGCCGACGACCATGAGGGTCGTTCGATGGGCCCATGATCGCGCAAAGTAAAACACCGCGATGGTCGCAAAGAGGACGCAGAAAAGGCCGAGCATCACGTAGCCGCTCATGCGTACGTGCGCGACGGTGACCGGAATTCCCACGACCGTGTCGGGCAATGGTTGCACCGTGGGGACGAACAAGAGCGCCAGCGCCAGGACGATGCTCAGGTACAGCCCGTCGATGACGCGCTCGGCGAACACCGAGCTCGTTGCGGCCGTCATCGTGATTTCTCGCGATCCCGCCCGCCGCTGGCCGGGCTTCGTCCGAATCAGGTAGGGGCGGACGATCTCGCCGATGCGAAACGGCAAGAGCAGGATCGCCGCGAATCCGATGCTCGACACGGCGAAGAGGCGCCGATTGGGGACCTGGGCGATCGAGCGCAGGAGAAAGCGCCAGCGCACGCTCCGGAACCAGCCCGTCCCGAAGTAGAGCGGAACGTAGAGCGGGAGCAGCCACCAGTGCACGTTCTTGAAGTCCCCGCCTTCCGGCACGAACTTCAGGCCCCCTTTGCGGATGGTGTAATAAAGAATCGCCGTGATGACGACGGAGGCCGCGAGAGGCACCGCGTGACGGCGCAAGAAGCCGCGAGGGCGGGCCGAGGGGGAAGCCGGAGACAAGGAAGAGCCGGGGTGGGGTCGCGAAGTCACCGCCCGCGAGCGTATAGCACGCGAGGGAGCGTCCTAAAGGCTCCAGTATCGGATCCGTCGATCAACGCGGGCGGGGTCGAGGACGCTCTTGACGTCGACGACGATACCGCCATCCCGCACGGCCGCGAGGAGGCGCGGCTGTCCCAGGCTGAGGTACCATTTGTGGCTCACCGCGAGGATCAGCGCGTCGAGGCCGGCCAGCTCCTCGATGGGCACGAGCTTGGTGCCGTATTCCCGCAGAGCCTCGGCGGGGCTCGCGACCGGGTCGTGGACCATCGCGTCGATGCCGAACTGCCGGAGCTCGCGCAAGATGTCGGGCACCTTGCTGTTTCGGATGTCGCTGCAGTCCTCTTTGAACGACAAACCCAGCACCCCGACGCGCGCGTTCTTGACCGTGGTGTCCGCGTCGATGAGCAGCTTGACGACGCGGGCGGCGATGTACGCCCCCATGTTGTTGTTGATGCGCCGTCCCGCGAGGATCACCTCCGGCTGGTACCCAAGCTGCTGCGCCTTCATCGTCAGGTAGTACGGGTCGACGCCGATGCAGTGACCACCGACCAGCCCTGGCTTGAACCGGAGGAAGTTCCACTTCGTCCCGGCGGCGGCGAGCACGTCGCTCGTGCGGATACCCATCCGGTCGAAGATGATCGCGAGCTCGTTCATGAGCGCGATGTTGAGGTCGCGCTGCGTGTTCTCGATGACCTTCGCGGCTTCGGCGACCTTGATGCTCGGCGCGCGGTGCACGCCCGCGTCGACGATCGCGCTGTACGCCGCGGCCACGCGTTCGAGCGACTCGGCGTCCTCGCCGCTCACGACTTTCGTGATCTTCTCGAGCGAGTGCTCCTTGTCGCCGGGGTTGATGCGCTCGGGGGAATAGCCGAGCTTGAAGTCGACTCCACGCCGCAGCCCGCTGACCTTCTCGAGAATCGGCCCGCACACGTCTTCGGTGACGCCCGGGTAGACGGTCGACTCGTACACGACGATCGCTCCGGGGGAGAGCACGCGCCCGACGGTTTCGCTCGCCCGCTCGACGGGGGTGAGGTCGGGCACGTTGTTGCCGTCGACGGGCGTGGGCACGGCGACGACGAAGAACGTGCAGCCCTTCAGATCGGCCGGATCGCTGGTCATCTTGAGGCTGGTCGCCCGGAGCACGTCCTCGGGCTGCTCGTGGTTGCGATCGAACCCGCGCTTCAGCTCGTCGACCTTCTCGCGGTGCAGGTCGAACCCAACCGCGCCGGGAAACTTGCGCGCAAACGCGAGGGCGACCGGGAGTCCGACGTAACCGAGGCCGATGATTCCGATTCGTTCGCTCATGATGCACCCGCGATGGTTCGAGGTCCGTCGGCGAGCAGACGCTTGGCCTGCCCTTCGCCGACGAGCGCGACCAGCCGATCGATCGCTTCCGCCACGTCGTCGACGTCATGCGGCCGGTGCGCGTCGGAGCACGCGGCGTCGTAGGCGTCTTCCTCCAGAAGCTTTTCGGCCGCGCGCTGGGGCGCCCGCCCGTACTTGCCCACCAGGGCGCAAACGTCGAGGAGGAGCATCGCGCCGGCGTCCAGCAGCGGGTCAAGACACGCGTCGTCGCTCCAGACCGGCTGGTAGCGTTCCGGGTGGGCGATGACCGGGACGAGCCCGGCGCGGCGAAGGTCGAACATCCTGTGCTGCGCGCGTAGCGGAAATGCCGTCGCGCCGAACTCGACGAGCACGCTCTTGCCTCCGGGGTAGGGGAGCACCTCGCCGCGCATCAGGCGACCGAAGACGATGTCGTCGAAGAAGTGCTCGCTGGCGAGATGCACGGTAGGAAGGCGCGTCGAGGCTGCCGAGAGGGTCTGTTGCATGGCGACGAAGGCACGTTCGAGGCCCGCCTTGTCGTTGTCGAAGAGGCCGGGGCGCATGTGGGGCGTCGCGATGACTTCGTCGAAGCCGATCTCGTGCAGCCTCTTGAGCATCGAGAGGCCCTCTTCGGGCGTGCGTGCGCCGTCGTCGATCGCCGCGACCCAATGGCAGTGGAGATCGACGAACCCGCGCATGGATGCGTAACGGCTTTCGTAGCATGCGCGCGGGCGGGCCTCACCCACGTTCACTCACCAGCGAACGCTCGTTGCTCGGATGGCGTCGAGACCCCACGCCCCCTGCAGGGACCGAACGTACGCGGTCCCGATCGCTGCTATGAAGTCGGCTGGTCGATGCCGAAGCGTCGAAGCGGTCGCATCATCCTCGCGGCGGTCTTCGTGATCGCGAGCGTCGCTCTGCTCGCCTCCGCCACCGGCAAGCTGCCGCTCCTGACTCGCGCGTGGGGACCTCTCCCATCCTCCGTCTCGGACTTGGCGGACTGGGCGTCGTCCGCTCTGGCGACATCGCCCTCGCCGCCGACCGACGCGAGCGTCCGTACTCCAAGCGCCGACGCGCGCGCCCCCGTGCATCGCCAAACGGCCCCCCTTTCGAGCGCGCAGCTCGGAGCCCCCCTGGTTCACGGCACGTTCGTCGGAGCCTGCGGCGCCCCCGACGCCATGAAGGTCACGGTCGACATTGCCGTGAAGATGGGACGTGCGGCCAGTGTCGCCGTGACGACCCAGCCGCCCAACCCCGCGGTTGCGTCATGCGTCGAGCGGGCCGTTCGCGACTTGCAATGGGACGTCAGCCCCAAGTCCGATCACGTCACGGTCACGTACTGATCGAGGGACAGGCTCCGAATCGAGTCGTGGGGGGGGGGGGGGCGGCCCCCGCCCCCCGCGCCGGGGGGGGGGGCGCCGGCCCCCCCCCCCCGCGCGCCCGGGGGCTGCGGGGGGGCGGAGCCGAG
>CAZHED010000006.1:139010-153408 GCA_964531095.1 uncultured Polyangiaceae bacterium
TTCATTGTGTATGTACGCCAAATGCCCTATCTGCCCCCGTTCAGGAAGTTCTCGGGGCACGGGCTCCTACCGGTGTCGTGCCGGCGGACGAACCTCCCCCGCCCACGACGGCCTTCGATGGGCCAGCCTACGCCCAGCGAATGAGCGACGTTTCGTACGGGTGGCTCATCGCATCGTTGTACGGCACGACGCGAGCGGCGAACGCGTGGGCGCCGCTTTGTTGGGTCGGGATCTCCCCGGTGAATTGCCACGCACCGTCGCCGACCCGCTCGAGCGGCCGCATTCGCACGATGCTCCCGCGCTCGATCTCGTGGCCGCCGTTGGTCGGCCCGTGGTACAGCTCCACCGCCACGTCGTCGGGCGCGAGCGCGCCGAGCTGCACCGTCGCCGATACGCGAACCGGCTCTCCCACGGCCAATTCGTCCGCCGACTCGACGCGGACCTCCTTCACCGCGACCGATTGCCACGCGGCTCTCACGCGATCCTTCCACGCGGTCAGCGCCTTGGCCGCCGCGAGCTCGCCTTCCGCCAGCTTGTGGGTGAGCTGGATCGCCGGTACGTAGAACCGCGACGAGTACTCGCGAACCATGCGCGCGGTGTTGAACCGGGGAACGAGCTTGGCGATCGCGTTCTTCATTCGGTGAATCCAGCCGCGCGGCAGCCGCCCCATCCCGTCGCGGGCATAGAACAGCGGCACCACTTCGTGCTCGAGCACGTCGTAGAGCAGCTCGGCCTCGCGCGCGTCGCCGCTCGCGTCCGGGTACTCCTCGCCGCGCCCGATGGCCCACCCGATCTCCCAGCCGTGATCGTTCCACGCCTCGGCGAACCAGCCGTCGAGCACGCTCACGTTGAGAGCCCCGTGCGCCGCCGCCTTCATGCCGCTCGTTCCGCTCGCCTCGTGCGGCCTGCGCGGCGTATTGAGCCACACGTCGACGCCGCTCACCAGGGCGCGGGCGATGCGCATGTCGTAATCCTCGAGGAAAACGACGCGCCCGCGCAGACCGATGTCGCGGCTGGCGTGGATGATCGAGCGGATCAGCTCCTTGCCGCCCTTGTCCTGGGGATGCGCTTTTCCCGCGAAGACGAGCTGTACCGGCCGCTCGGGATCGGCCAGGAGCTTCTTGACCCGCGCGAGGTCCGTGAAGAGAAGCGTCGCTCGCTTGTACGTGGCGAATCGGCGCGCGAAGCCGATCGTGAGCGACTGGGGGTCGAGCACTTCGTCGCACAGCGTGAGCTCCTCGAGCCCTGCGCCGCGCCGCTCTGCGCCGCGCCGGAGCCAACGCCGAGCGTGCTGCACGAGGCGATGGCGGCGGTGCTCGTGCACGTGCCAGAGCTCCGCGTCCGGAATCTCGTGCGCGCGCTCCCAGAGCTCCGGATCGTCGCAATGCTCGGTCCAGCGCGGGCCGAGGTAGCGCGTGAAGAGCGCGCCCATTTCCGAGGCCACCCAAGAGGCCATGTGCACGCCGTTGGTGACGTAGTCGATCGGGATTTCGTGCGTAGGCAGGTCGGGCCACAGGCCGCTCCACATCGAGCGCGATACCTGGCCGTGAAGCTCGCTGACGCCGTTGTAGTGATCGGCGACGCGCATCGCGAGCACCGGCATCGAGAACGGCGCGCTGTGTTCTTGCGGATTGACCCGTCCGAGCCCGAGAAGCTCGTTTTCGTTGATGTCGAGCGCGGCTCGGTAGGGCTCGAGGTATCGGCGCACGAGCCCCGCATCGAACGTGTCGTTGCCGGCGGGGACGGGAGTGTGCGTCGTGAAGATGCTGCCAGCGCTGTTGGCCTCGCTCGCCACCGCGAACGAGACGCCGCGGTCGCGCATCGTCCGGCGAATCCGTTCGATCGTCAGAAACGCGGAGTGCCCCTCGTTCATGTGGCACACCGTCGGCGACAGCCCCATCGCCTCGAGGGCGTGGATCCCGCCGATGCCCAGCATGATCTCTTGGCGGACCCGGAATTCTTGGTCGCCGCCGTAGAGTGGCCCCGTGATGGACCGGTCGGCCGGCGTGTTCTCGTCGACGTTCGAGTCGAGCAAGAGAAGCGGCACGCGCCCGACCTGAACGCGCCACAGCTGCGCGAGCACCACGCCGTGCGGGTACTGAACGCGGATGACCAGGCGTTTGCCCGTCCCGTCGGGAACGGGCAGGACCGGCAAGCGGTGCCAGTCGTTGATCGGGTAGCTCTCCCCTTGCCAGCCGTCGGTGTTGAGCACCTGGCGGAAGTAGCCCTCGGCGTACGCGAGGCCGACGCCGACCAGCGGCAATCCGAGGTCGCTGGCGGTCTTCAGGTGATCGCCCGCGAGCACGCCGAGGCCCCCGGAGTAGATGGGCAGACACTCGTGAAGGCCGTACTCCATCGAGAAGTAGGCGATGCGCGCGCCGCCCGCGTCGGGGAAGGTCTTGCTGAACCAGCCCTCGCGCTGCATGTAGCGCTGGAGCGTCTGCCAGGCCGCCTCGAGGTGACTGGTGAATGCGTCGTCCCCGGCGAGCTCGTCGAGGCGCGCTTGCTCCACGAGCGCGAGGAGCTCGATCGGGTTGCCGTGCACCGTATCCCAGAGATCGGGATCGATTCGAACGAAGAGCTCGTGCGCGACCGGAGCCCACGCCCACCAAAGGTTGTAAGCGATTTCGCGGAGGCGCTCGAGTCCGGGGGGAAGGCGCGGGACGACGGTGAAGCGCCGTAGAATGGGCATGCGGAAGTCTCGGGTGATCGACGCGTGAGGAGGGTGAGGGGGAACGCGCGATGGTGCGCGCCACCGTGTGCGTCCGACATGCGGTCGGAAGCCTGGTATAGCCTGCACCTCATGCGCTTAGCCATCCCGAAGGGGGCCTTCGTGGTCGTCAAGGAGATCGCTCGGCACGTTTTGCGGCGCCCGGTCGTCGGGGTCGTCGCGGCGGCCCGTACCCCGGACGGACGATGGCTGCTCGTGCGGCGCGCGGACGTGGGCGAGTGGGCGCTCGCCGGCGGAACGCTCGAGTGGGGCGAGACGGTCCGCGCGTGTGTCACGCGCGAGATCGCCGAAGAGGCGGGGATCGACCGGTGCGAAGTCGTTCGGCTGGTCGGAGTGTTTTCACGCCCGGACCGCGACCGTCGATTCCACGCCGTCACCGTCGTCGTCGAGTGCCGCGTCGACCCTCCCGTGCGTCCACCCTCGAACCCCGTCGAGATCACCGAAGTGGCGTTCTTCTCCACCGAGGGGCTCCCCCGCACGCTCGCGATGGGAATGCGGGACATGCTCGACGCGGCGATCGTCGGGGCGAATCCGGTGGTCGAGTAGGGTCTGCGCCGCGGTTCGAGTCCGCGGTAGGTCGCGACGGGGCCGTTTTGCCGCGGGGGGCATCCGAATCGACGCGGGCGAGGTCGTTTCTCCGCAGGCCGTTGATTTCTTTCGTTGAAAGGCCGCGCTCTCACGCCGTGGCGGCGGCTCCTCATCATGAGGCGCCGCCTCCTCATCGTGAGGCGGCGCCGCCACGAGACCGGAAGGCGGCGCCCCGACGTGGGGAAGGGCCGGATCTCGTCAAGGCGGACCTCCCTCGCCGCGAAAACGTCCTTTCTGGCACTTTGGCGCCGCCGCCCCGCGACGAGGCGGCCCCGCCCACGAACGAGGCGACCGCGCCGCGCGTGGAGGAGGCGGCGCCTCATGGTGAGGAGGCACCGCCACGTGGTGAGGAGACGGCGCCACATCGTGAGGGGCCGCCTCCCAACCGTGAAGCTTCGCGTTCCCCACATGGGGGACGCGCTCTTCAACGCGAGGACCGGCCTTCCCGCGCCGATACCGCCGCCCCAGCAGGTGATGGAGAGGAAGACGACCGCCAGGGGCGCCAGGCACGCCAGGATGGCATGAGCCGGATCCTCGAAGACTCTTCCCTTGGCGACCCTGGCGCTCCTGGCGGTTTTCTCTCCTCCGCCCCCTGTTCAGCATCCGCTAGGCGTCGGCACTGAACTAATGTACTGCTCCATGAGCCGTGTCGCTCCGAAGCAAGCTCTCTCGGCTCGACTCTGCAGGGCCCGCGGATGACCGCCCGAGGCCGGCCAACGCCGAAACGGCCCGCCGCGCGGGGGTGCTCGACGACCTGCGCGCTCGCATCCAATCGACCCTCGAACGCACGGCGCGCCGGGCGCCCTCGCCGCCTCCGCCCGTCGACACCGTCGATCTGCCGTTCGCCACCTTGGATACGCGCTCGGGTCCACTCCACGTCCGCACGCAACGACTCTCGCCCGCCCACCGAACGGGGCGTGTCCCAGTTGCCGGCGCCCGCGACGCGAGCGCCGACGTCCTCGCGCTGCTGGCGCTCGACCCGGGCCTTGCCCGCTGCGAACCGGCCCGCGCGCTGTTTCTGGACACAGAGACCACGGGGCTCTCGGGCGGCGCGGGCACCGTCGCCTTCCTCGTGGGGTTGGCTTGGTGGGACGCGGGAAGCCTCGTGCTCGAACAGCTGCTCGTGCGCGCCCTCGGGGAGGAAGCTCCCATGCTCGAGCGCGTGGCGGAGCGCATCCAGCGTGCGTCGATGCTCGTGACCTTCAACGGCAAGAGCTTCGACGTGCCCCTCCTTCGCACGCGCTTCGTGATGGCGAGGCTCGACGCCCCTGTCGAGCCGCCACACCTCGATCTCTTGCACGTCGCGCGTCGCGTGCACGGAAAGCGCATGAAGCAGGGGTGCCGGCTCGTCGCGATCGAGCGGGACGTGCTCGGGTTCGAGCGAAGCGACGACGTCGAATCGAGCGACGTGAGCGCGTGTTACCTGCACTTCTTGCGAACGGGCGAAGCAGGCGCGCTCCTCGGTGTCGTCGAGCACAACGCGTGGGATGTCGTCGCGATGGCGTCGCTGGTCGCGCTCTACGGCGAACCGCTTCACGCGTCGCTCGCGTCGGACGACCTCGCGGGCGTGGCGCGGACGTTCGTGCGCGCAGGGGCGCTCGATCGAGCCCAAATCGCCGCGCAGGCCGCCGTGGAGCAGGACGGCTCGCCGGAGTCGCTCCGCGCCCGGGCATACGTCGCCAAGGCGCGCGGCGATCGAGCGTGCGCGCTCGCCGATTTCGAGGCGCTCGCGGCCGCGATCGACGACGCTACCGTTCGCCTCGAGCTCGCCAAGCTCTACGAACACTGGGTCAAGGAGCCGACGCGCGCCCTCGAGTGGGTCGTGCGCGGAACGGGCGAAACCGCCGAGCGCACCGAGCGGCGCTCCGCGCGGCTCGCGCGCAAAGCCGAGCGGATCAAAGCGTCGCCGCGACCCCGGTGGTGATGGTGACGAGTCCGATGAAGCCTGCAGGCACGTTCGTCGACGTCGTTCGCGTGACGAAAACGGTGCAGCTTCCCGAGGCCGGAAATACGCCCGCCGGGATGGTGTACGCGCCGGTGTCGTGGCTATCGAAGCTCGGCAAATCGGTCTGCGCGATCCAGTCGACGAAGGGCGTGCTGCACTGGACGCGGACATCGACGGCCACGTGGGGATCGCCGCTCGGCGCCCATGTGATGGGAAGGGCAGTCGCAGCGGTGGGCGCGGCCGTCAGCGTGACGGTGTGCTCTGCGGGCGAGACCACACGCAGGCCGGCGCGCGATCCCAGGGTTTGCGTGACCGACACGTCGTACGCCGCGGACAGGCTCGTTAGCGCGACGTTGTAGACCCCCGGCTGCGTCGTCGACACCGCGGTCAACGGCGCGCCGCCGAGGGGCGTGACCACGACCGTCGCGCCGTCGAGCTGGTTTCTCATCGGGTCTTGAACGATCACCATCGCGTTGCCGACGTGCATCTGCGGGATGTTGTCCCATTGGATGTTCGCGGTGACCAAGATGCCGGAGCTCGCCTCGGGAGCTGCGTCCGATCCTGGCATCGATCCGCCATCCGCGGCGTCGTCGAGACCGCTGTCGTCGACGGCGCCGCCGTCGTCACCTGCGCCGCCGTTATCCGCGCCGCTGTCCTCCGTACCGACGCTCGCACCATCGGCTCCGACCGATCCATCGCTGGACCCACCCGGGGAGCCCGCCGTCGAGCCGCTGCCGCAACCAAGCAAAAGGAGGGACGGGACGATGACCCGAGCGCGCATTCAAGCATTCTACGCGTCGAAGATCGCGGTTCGCGATTTCTCTACGTTCCCCCATCGGCTGACATCGACCCACTCGCGTTCAGACCGATGACGACGCGAGCAACGATCCCACCGGCGTCATCGTCTTTCTGAAATCGCGGCAAACGATTCATCGAGAATGCCAAGCGCATCGTCGACCTCGCGCGCGGTCACGACGAGCGGCGGAGCGATGCGCAATACATTGCTGTAGAGCCCTCCGCGTCCGACGAGGAGCCCCCGCCGCCTGGCCTCCTCGAAGGCCGCGACGGTCGTCTCCACGGCCGGCGTGCGGTCGCCGGCCTTTTCGTCGCGCACGATCTCGACTCCTTGCATGAGACCGCGGCCCCGCACATCGCCGATGACCGTGTACTTCGCCTTCAACGACTCGAGCCCCTCGCGCAGGATCTTCCCCATTGCCCCGGCGTTGTCCGCCAGGCGCTCCTCGACGATCGTATCGATGGTGGCGTTCGCCGCCGCACACGCGATCGGATTGCCTCCGAACGTCGCGATGTTCCCCGCGCGCCAGGCGCCGGCGATAGGCGCCGTCGTGACCACGGCGCTGATCGGGTATCCGTTGGCGATTCCCTTGGCCATCGTCACGATGTCCGGCTCGACCCCCTCGTGGTCGACGCCCCACATCGTGCCGGTGCGGCCGAAGCCGGTCTGCACCTCGTCGCACACGAAGACGCCGCCGTAGCGCCGGACGATGTCGACGACGAGCTGCATCCAGCCGGGCGGCGGGGCGATCACGCCGCCGACACCCAAGATTGGCTCGATGACCACTCCTGCGACCTGCCCCGTGGTGGTGGTTCGAATCAGCTCTTCCACGTCTTGCGCGCAGCGGAGCTCGCAGCTCGGGTACGCGAGGCCGAAGGGGCACCGGTAGCAATAGGGGGCGTGGGCGTGCTTCGCCGCGGCGACCTGCGATGTCGACTGCCGGTAGCTCGAATGACCGGTGAGCGCCTGTCCGAGCATCGTGCGCCCCGAGTATCCATGGCGAAGGGCGATGACCTCCTGCCGCCCGGTGTGCGCTTGCGCGAGCGCGACCGCGGTCTCGTCCGCCTCGCTGCCGCTCGCGCAGAAAAACGCCTTCTCGAGCGCGCCGGGCGCCAGCTTCACGAGCTTCTCGGCGAGGCTGGCGAGCGGGAGCGTCGGGTACACCGTCGATACGTGACCGAGACGATCCATCTGCGCGCGAACCGCCGCGTTCACGCGCTCGTTGGCGTGACCCACGCTGACCGTCAGGATGCCGCCGAAAAAATCGAGGTACGTCTTGCCGTCGAAATCGCGGACCTGGCAGCCCTTGCCGCTTTCGATCGCAACGGGCTCCGCGTAGTACGTGGCCACGCTCGGAAAGAGGTACTGCTTGTACTTCGACGCGACGTCAGCGACCGAGGGCTTCTTCTCGTTCACGAAGGGCGTTGTAGCAGCTCACTGCGACGACAGCTCTTCGGCGAGCGCGTCGGCCCCGTACACCTTGCGGAGCGCTTCGAGCATCGCGGCCGTGTCGACGCTGATCGCCCGCGCGGTCGTCTCGTCGTACACGAACCGATTCGGCATGCTCGACAGGTTGCCGTCGAAGATCAGACCAACCAGGTCGCCCGCCGGGTCCACGACGGGGCTCCCGCTGTTGCCGCCGATGATGTCGTTGGTGGACACGAAGTTGAGCGGCGTCGTCGCCGAGAGCCTGCCTCGTGCTTGCGTCCAGCGCGCGGGCAGCAGGTATGGGTCGGCGCCGGTCGCGTGCCGGAACATGCCGCCGAAGTCGGTCGCGTAAGGCACCGGCTTGCCTCGCTCCGTGTACCCTTTGACGACGCCGACGGAGAGCCGAAGGGTGAACGTCGCATCCGGGGCGCGGCTGGTGCCGTCGACGGCGAACGTTGCCTCGGCCACCTTGCGCCCGAGCGCGCGCATCGGCGCCTCGATCTCGTCGTCGTACCGCTTGCGCGTCGCGCGCGCCTCAGGCTCGATCGCGCGCATCGCGGCCATCAGCGGATCGGTCGACGCATCGACCGCCGCCCGGCCGCCGTCCCAGAGGGCGCGACGCGCGTAGACGTCGTAGAGGCGGCTGTTGGCGATGATCTCTCGCGCGGCTTGCTCCGGCGAACGCCCCGCGAGCACTCTCTCTACGAGCGGCTCACCGGGGCCGAACGCGTCCTTCAACCCGCGCAGCCACTGCGCCACGTACGACTCTTCGACCCCAGGGTAGAGCGGGGCGGCGGACAGCACGTGGAGCGACAGCTCTTCGAGCGCCGTGTCGCGGTACTCGGGAAGGCGCTGATCGTTGGGCAACGATCGCTCCTCGGGAAGGCGCACGAGAGTGCGCGCGAAGCGCAGGAGCGGCCCGCCGAGGCCGGCCTCGAGCGCCTCGTAGCGCGGGTACATTTCGGCGTAGACCCGCTGGACGCGCGCGATGTCGTCCCAGGCGCCGCCGAACTTCGACTTGAGAGACGGGTCGCCGTCGACCGCGGTGCGCAGCCGTTGCTCCATGTCCGACTTCTTCCGCATGAGCGCAGAGTCGCGCAGCCCTCGCTCGAAGCCGCCGAGAGCCTTCAACGAGTTCTCGACCCCGAACATCGCCTCGCGAGCCTGGCGCTTGCCCTCGGGTCCCGTCGCTGCCCACCGCAGGAGTCCCTCGCGCCAAGCGCCCATGCGCGCGATCGTGCGCGGATAGATGACGTCTCGCAGCGCCTCGAGCTCGGCGACGGTCGCGTTGCGGCTGGTTCGACCGGGGTGGCCGCTCGTGAAGACCACGTCACCGTCCTTCGGCCCGCTCGGACTCCAGCGCAGCCAATCCTTGGGGGCGAGCGGCTTACCCTCTTCGTAGACACGGAAAATAGCGAGGTCGAGGTCGTAGCGAGGAAAGGTGAAGTTGTCGGGGTCGCCGCCGAAGAATGCGACGTCACCTTCGGGCGCGAAGACCAGGCGCACGTCCGTGTACCGGCGGTACCGATACAGGTGATACATCGCGCCGGCGTACAGAGTCACGACGTCGCAGCGCAGCTTGGTGGCCTCGTGGCACTCTTTTTCGATCGCGCTCATCACGCCCTTCATGGCGCGATTGCCCTCGGCGTCGGACATTCCGGCGGTGCGGGCGTCGTGCACGCGCCGCGAAACGTCCTCGGTCGAAACGAGATCGTCGACCTCGAGATCCGGGCACGCCGCCTCGGGACCGTCTCGGCCGGCCAGGTACCCGGTGGCGAGGTAGTCGCGCGAAGGGCTGGCCAGCTTCGCGATGCAGTCGCCCGCTACGTGGTGGTTGGTGAGCACGAGGCCGTGCGGCGACACGAACGACCCCGAACCTCCCACGTTGAAGCGGACGCTGGCGAGGCGAACGCGATCGAGCCAGGCGTCGGTGAGCACCACGTGGTGTGCCTGCTCGATGCGCTGGCGCGGCACCATGTCGAAAGGCCACATCCCTTCGTCCGCCCGGGCGGCGGGGCAGGCGAGGAGAGCGGCCGTGAGAACCGGCAGGAGCGAGAAACGCATCGCTGCACTCTACGCCTTCGCAGGGAGAAGACGGCCGCGTGACACCGTCACGCCCTGTACCGGCCTGTGCAGGACGATCTTGCGACCTGCTTCGCGCCCGTGGACCCAAGCGTCGGTGCGCTGCTGCCCGGCGTGCCGAACATGCCGAACGTGGGGGTGGCGCCGGCGGAAGTAGCGAACGAGGTCGCCGTCGCCGACCCACACGAGCCCTTCGCTCCGGCTCTTTGCGGACTGGCGGGAGAGCGTGTCGGCGAAGCCGGTCATGACGCCGGCGAGGAACGCTCGCCTCTCGCGGTTCGAAGAGATGGCGGTCGCCCGCCGGTGTTCGCTCCAGAGGCGATCCGCGGTTTCGCGCAGGAAGCCGTGAACGTACTCGGCGATCGCGAGGTTCGGGCGGGTGCCGCAAATCTCGAGCACGCTGCCGCGCTTGGCTTCGAGTGGCCGGTACACCGGCACCCAGATGGCCTCGACGAAGAAATGCTTGCCGAGGATCATCGCGACGATTCGCTCGTGCTCGAGCACCCGCCCGGACGGCCGCCCGAGGTGCGCGAAGCCGTATGCGCGCGCAGCCGCGGCGCGGGCGGCGTCGAGGTTGTGCTTGAGCATCAGCCGGTGGGCCGCGGCCATCGCGGCCTCCGCCTCGTTGCGGTTCGGGCTCTCGGCAAGCGCAAGGAGACGCGCCACCCGATCCACGATCCGGTTCGCCGGCTCTGCGGGGTCCGCTCGCGGCAGCCCCGTGGCGTGGGCGTCGATCCCCAGCTTCGAGCACACTTCGCGAAACGCGGGTCCGTGCGGTGTCTGCTCTCTCTCGCCCAGCACTTCGTACACGTACTGGTGGGCGGCCTCGTGCTTGAGCACTTCCACCACGGCGCCCCACGGGTTCTCGACCACGAGCGCCCGCGAGATTTCGATCGTTCGGGTCGCCGGTATCCACCGCCCCAAGGTGGCCCGCGTTCCGACGAGCTCGAGCGTGGGGGCGGTCAGCGCGCCCCGGAAGAACGAGTCGTTGATCTGCCAAAATGTCGTACGAAGCTCGCGCACGAGCGCGGCATCGAGCGCGGCGGTGAGCTCCGCGTCGCGGTCCATTCGAGGTCGTTCGTGTAGCACGACTCGGGCGGAAGGGGCCCGAGCGAGCGGGCCGGGCAACGGCAATTGGCCACGCTGTGGCGTTTCGCTTCGGCGATCGCCGGGTCACTTGGTGCGCGGCGGTCCGGTTCCGCGGGCTGCCTCCAGCCGCGCCACGATCCACGCCTGATGCCGTCGTTCGTCCACCAGATTTTGCTTGAGCACGGCGACGACGTCGACGGGGATGCCCGGCTGGGACGCCGCGTTCTCGTAAACGGCCGTGGCCTCCGCCTCGTTGGTGCGCATCGCCTCGATCAGCAGGCCTTCTTCGATGACTCCGCGCAAGTCGACCGTTGGACGAAGGACGCCCTGGCGAAGGTCGCCGTGGCTGAGCGGCTCTCCGCCCAGATTTCGCACGACCATCGTGAGCGCGTCGACGTGACGCCGATGGTCGGCGAGGAACGCTCCGAATTCGGCTCGGTCGAGGGCGTCGCCCAGCCGCGTCTTCGCGGTCTTGAAGGTCTCGATGGCCCCCTTGTCGATCTGGATGAGCCGGTTGAGAAGAGCGATGACATCATTGAGCATGCGCGCCATGGCCCGCCTCCCGCGCCGGCTCAAGCGAAGCGCGTGCCCCCGCTCTGGCTAGTCCGTACGCCGCGCGCACTCGTCTTGCACAGCCGGCGGGAAGGCAATCAATCGAAACGGTACGAGGGATTCGAGAATGAGCCCGACCAGGATCGACGACGACCAGCAGTCGCAGCAGCGCCCGCAGCAGGACGAAGGCAACGGAGTGAGCGCCGCCGAGCGGATGCGCCACCCCCAACGAGCGCAAACGTTCGACTCGGCACGCATGCGCCAGGTGGCACGGACTCTCGGAGGCCAGCTGCAGGCGCAAGCGCGCAAACGCCCGTACGCGATGATCGGTGCCGCCGCCGGCGTCGGCTTCGTCGCGGGAAGCCTGTTCGGGTCGAGGCTGGGGCAGATCGCGATCGCGGCCGGAATTGGATACGTCGCGAGGAACGTGCTCGAGGGAGAGATGGGCGAACCGCTGCGGAGAGGCTTCGAGAAGCTCGTGCAGGAGCGCGGCTAGTGCCGTCCGGCAGAAACTCTGCCAGGTGATGGCCACGCCGACGGCCCGCTGCACTCCGCGACCCTGACGACGGACACGCCTTCAACGTCCGAGCGCAGCCCGCAGTCGGCCGATCGCCGCCGGGAGAGCGCGCACAGTGAGCCTGGCCCCGCTTTCGTCGTAGCTCTCGTTCACGACGCGCGCGTTCGCGTACACGTCGCCGAGGAGCGCCTCTTTGCCGTACGGAACGACGAGCTCCTCCTCTACCATCGAAGCCTCGAAGAAGCCGACGATCGCCCGCGACAGCGCGGCAACGTCGCCCGGATCGTGCGCGGAGAGGACGATCGCGCCATCCGCGCCGTGCCGTCGAACGAGCTCCCTGCGCGCGTCGGCGTCGATGCGGTCGGCCTTGTTGAAGAGAAGCTTCGCCGGCACGATGTCCGCTCCGATCTCGCGGAGAACGCTGCGGGTGACCTCGATTTGGGCATCGTGGGTGGGATCGGACGCGTCGACGACGTGAAGGAGGAGCGAGGCTTCGAGCGCTTCGTCGAGCGTCGAACGGAACGAAGCCACCAAGTCGTGCGGGAGCTTCTTGATGAAGCCCACGGTGTCCGACACCAGAATCCGCGGTTTCGTTTCGGGTTGGAGCGCGCGCACGGTCGTATCGAGCGTGGCGAAGAGCTTGTCTTCGACGAGGACATCGCTGCCGGTCAGCGCGCGCATGAGCGAGGATTTGCCGGCGTTCGTGTAGCCGACCAGCGCGACGCGCAGCTGGTCTTGCCGCGCGTGCCGCCGATTGTCCTGTTCCTTGTGGATGGCCTCGAGCTGCTCGCGCAGCTCGGCGATGCGGTCGCGGATCTTGCGCCGGTCGAGCTCGATCGCCGTTTCGCCCGCGCCTTTTCCGCGCTGGCGCTCTTTGCCGCCGCTCGACTCGCGCATCCGGGGCGCCACGTAGTGGAGCCGCGCGATCTCGACTTGCAGTCGCGCCTCGCGGCTTCGAGCGTGGCGATGGAAGATCTCGACGATCACGCTCGTGCGGTCGAGCACTTGAGCGCCCGTCGCGCGCTCCAGGTTGCGAGCTTGGCTCGGGGTGATCTCGTGATCGACGACGACGACGGTGGCGTTGCCGAGGGCGTCGCCGAGGCCATCGCCATCGGCGGGTTCGTCGGCCGCCTCGTCCTTGTTCCGACCTCCGGAAGCCGCGGCCCATTTGGCACGCACTTTCGTCTTGACCTCCGGCGCGCCCGAGGGAACGACGCCTTTTCCCCCGGTGCAATCCGCGAGCTCTTTGAGCTTGCCTTCGCCGAGCACGGCGGCCGCTGCGAGGGCGTCGCGGCGCTGCGTGACCGTGGCCACGACGTCGTAGCCCAGCGTGCGCACGAGGCGCCCGAGCTCGGCCAGGTCCGCGGCGTGGTCGGCGTCGGAGACACCGGGCAGGTGAACCGCGACGAGAACGGCCTTCTCGTTCACAGCACTTCGCGGGCGCGCTCTTCGCCGAGGGCAACGTATTGCTCCCGAAGCGAAGGGCTGAAAAAGCCCGAGAACGAGCTACCGGCGAGCGGCGTGAGCGGCCTTACCCTCACGATCGAGACGTGCCGCCGATTGCTCCAACCGAGGGCGGCCTTCACCCGGGCGAGCGCCTCGGGGGCAAGCTCGAGCTCGTGGAGGTTTCGCAGCGCTGTGTTCACGCTCTCGGCCTCGCGCAGATCCCCGTACAGGCGCTCGTTGATCAGGATGTCGGCGACATGTCCAGCGAGGTTCATGCCGGAAAGGCCGTCGAACGCTCCGGGCTGGACGTTTTCGACGGTCGTGCCGATGACGACGATCGAGTCAACGGCCGCGTTCTCGAGCGCATGCTTCACGGGGGTGTTGTTCACGGCACCGCCGTCGATGCAGAGACCGACCTGGGGGCCGAGGTCGAAGGGGGCGAAGGCGCCCGGAAACGAGGACGAAGCCGCGGCTGCCCGAAAGACCTCGTCGAGACCCTCCTGCGTTTCGAAGTGGCCTTTCGTGAACCGCAGCACTTTTTCATAGGTGGTCGCGTCGGCGTCTCCGATCTTGCCCGCGACTCCCCGGAGCGACGCGACGACGATCCGCAGGTCGATCTCTTCGCCCGACGGGCGCGGCTTCACGTGGGACGATAGGAGGCGTAGCAGATTTTGCTGATCGGAAATCCCTTTGCGCGCGAAGACGTCTCCCACGCTCAGGTGGAACGCGTGAAAGAGGCCGCCCTCGCGCACCCAAAGGCTCGCGAGCTCCTTCGCGGCCTTGGGCAGGTCGCCGCTGTGCACCGCCGACGCGAGCAGCGTACCGTTGAGCGCGCCGGAGCTTGCCGCGACGATCCGGACGATGCGGCCGTCGCTCTCCGCGAGCTTCTGGGCGAGTACGTGGAGGGCGCCCGCTTCGAAAGCGCCTTTCGCCACGGCGCCGGCTAGGATGACGGCCACTCTGCGACCGAGGTGCATGGCGCCCGAGTCTATCCGACGGCACACCCGCGCCGTCAATTTCCAGAGACAGCATCAAAGCGTGTAAAAGCGAGCCATTCTGTGATGAGTTGCTAGAGAAAGAACACCACCCGAGGAGAACTGATGACCATGAGCGCTACGTCCGCACGCGGCTACGGGCTAACGATTTCACTCGGCGTGGCGTGCATCGTCCTGCCGGCATGCAGCAGCACCGCCGCGTCTCCCACCCTCGACGCGGGCTCGGAGC
>CAZHED010000006.1:153508-155056 GCA_964531095.1 uncultured Polyangiaceae bacterium
CTGCCGGCATGCAGCAGCACCGCCGCGTCTCCCACCCTCGACGCGGGCTCGGAGCAGGGCGGATCTTCTTCGGGAGGCTCTAGCAGCAGCTCATCGAGCAGCGGCAGCGATCTCGGGTCGAGCAGCTCGTCGAGCAGCTCGGGCGGAAGCAGCAGCGGCATGCTGAGCGGGTCGAGCAGTGGCTCGAGTAGCTCGTCGAGCGGCGGCAGCAGCAGCAGCGGGGCCGGGAGCTCGGGCAGCGGCAGCGGATCCAGCAGCGGGACGATGATGGCCGCGGGCGACGGAGGAAGTGGAGGCGGCGGCAAAGACGGCGGGTCGAGCAGCGGCGGGGGAGCCGGCTGCCCCGCGGGAGCCGCGTTCTGCGACGACTTCGAAGCCAGCATGATGCTGGGCGCCGGCTGGACGACCGACAACACGCTCGGCGCCACCATCAAGGTCGTAAATACCTTTACGACGATGCCGGGACCGGCGATGGCTCACTCGGGAACGAACGCCGTTCAAATCAGCTTCACCACGGGAACCGGTTACGGGATGCTCGTCGAGAAAATGGGCTTTCCATTCGCCATGGGCTACTGGGCCCGCGCTTGGATCTACCTCGAGACCCCCATGGACAACGGGCACTGTGTCCTCATCGAAGGCTCGAACGGTACGAACCTCGGAAACAACGGCGCTCGCGCGCTGAACACGCAGGGCGGCATGATGACGCTCAACATCGACTACCCGCCCAGCAACGCCGAAACCAGCGCGAACATCACGCCCGGGGCGGTCCCGCGAGGGGCATGGACGTGCTTCGAATGGAACGTCACGTCGACGAAGATCGTCACGTACGTCGGTACGGCGACGGGCACGCTCAATGTTCCGGCGGCAGCCGGCACGTTCGTCACCGGGCTGACGGAGCAGCGCGTCGGCTACGAGCGCTACAATGCCGGTACAGCCGGCAATCTGTGGATCGACGACTTCGCCATCGGCAGTGCGCGCCTCGGGTGCAACTAGACCACTCCCCGCCACCATTGTCGTCGTCTCGTGTGCGCCCCTACCCGAATGGTGATTCGGGTGTGGGGGCATTTCGCCAAGCAACGAGCCGGCGGCCTCCCGCGAGAGCGCCTCGGCTCCCGGTCCGCTGGCGCGTCTGTGCCGTTCGTCGAAGGAACGCGAGTGGTGATCGCCGCTACGCCGTCAATTTACAGGAGCAACACCAAAGAGCCCAAAGGTGAGCCATTCCGTGACGAGTTGCCACTGCAGGAACACCACCGAGGAGAGCGGATGACCATGAGCGCTACGTTCGCACGCGGCTACGGCCTAACGATTTCACTCGGCGTGGCATGCTTCGTCCTGCCGGCATGCAGCAGCACCGCGGCCACTCCAACGCCTGACGGTGGCTTGGAGCAGGGTGGCTCTTCGGGAGGGTCGAGCAGCAGCTCATCGAGCAGCGGTAGCGATCTCGGGTCGAGCAGCTCGTCGAGCAGCTCGGGCGGCAGCAGCAGCGGATTCGCCGGATCGAGCAGCTCGTCGAGCGGCGGCAGCAGCAGCGGGTTTGGCAGCAGCAGC
>CAZHED010000006.1:155156-178648 GCA_964531095.1 uncultured Polyangiaceae bacterium
CGGATCGAGCAGCTCGTCGAGCGGCGGCAGCAGCAGCGGGTTTGGCAGCAGCAGCGGGGCCGGTAGCTCGAGCAGCAGCGGCGGATCCAGCAGCGGGACCATCGCCACCGGCGACGGAGGAAGCGGCGGCGGAAAGGACGGCGGAACGGGGTCGGGCAGTAGCGGTTCCGGAGACGGGGGAGGCGCTTGCCCCGCGGGAGCCGTGTTCTGCGACGACTTCGAGAGCAGCACGATGCTGGGCGCGGGCTGGACGGTCGACAATTCGGTCATGGCCAACACCGTCACGGTGGTGAGCGACAAGACCAAGGCGCACAGCGGCAACAACGCCGTGCACATGACGTTCACGACGGCGAGCTGTGCCACGTTCATCGATGAGACGATGGGGGTTCCGGCGACGGGGTCGTACTGGGCCCGTGTCTGGATTCTTGCGAACACCGCCATGGACAATGGCCACGACGTCTACTTCGAGGCCGAGCCGTCGACCTTCAAGGGTGGGGTCTCGCAGACCGGCGTTCGCGCGCTGAACACGCAGGGAAACATGTCGATCAACATCGCCCCCCCCGACAACGGAGCGAACTCCACGATGGCGCTGCCCCGAGGGACGTGGACGTGCTTTGAATGGAATACGACCGGGATCGGCGGCACGGGCGGCATCACCATGTACATGAATGGCACGCAGCTGATGGCCGCCACGGGCAAGCCGATTCCTGCGCTCGGGGAGCAGCGCATCGGGTACGAGCGCTACGGAACGGGCACCGTCGCCGGCGATATGTATATCGACGACTACGCCGTCGGCCCGATGCGACTGAACTGCAACTAGCCCGCTCTCCAGGAGAGATGAACCGCCGGAACGCCAGGGACGCGATGCGAGAGTTGGAGAATCGTCAATAATTCTCTCTTGGCGATCCTGGCGATCCTGGCGGCTTTCTCGGCTTTTTTGCTTTGTTCAGCAGTCTCACTCGCCGTTTCACTTGGCGGTGGCCACGTAGACGCCGTTCCAGTCCGGGGGCGGCGGATGGGCGAGCATCGCGCGGCACCGATCGGCGAGCACCCGGCTCGCGGCGTCATCGCCCGACGCGCCGAGGAGCGAGAGTGCTCGTGAGAAGTCGCGCGCGAAATACGCTTCGAGCGCTTGCTCGTACGTCTGTGCGCGCGCCAGCTCGTCGGCGCAATCGACGCGAAGGCCCAGAAGCTCGTACACCCGAACCGCCTCCGTCTTGCCCTTGACGGCGACCTTGTCGATGAAACGAAATGCGAACTCTTCGCCCACTTGGCCGACGATGGCCTCGCTCGCGAGGGCGGCCACGCCATACTGCTTGCACAGCCCTTCGAGGCGGGACGCGAGGTTGACACCATCGCCGAGCGCCGTGTAGCTGAGGCGCTCGGGCGCCCCGAAGTGCCCCACCATCACGTTCGCGCGGTGCAGGCCGAAGCGGGTGAACAGCGGCGGGAGACCTGCCCACGCGGGCGACGCATAGAGCTCCCGCGTGGCCCGCATGCAAGCGAGCGCCGCAAGGCAGGCCCGACGAGCGTGGTCGAGGCACGGAGTCGGGGCATTCCAGAACGCCATGACCGAGTCGCCGATGAATTTGTCGACCGTGCCATTCGTCGAGCGCACGCCATGGGTCATCGCCTCGAGATACCGGCCGAGCGCCTTCGCCAGCGAATCGGGCGCCAATCGTTCCGAGAGACTGGTGAAGCCTTCGATGTCGCTGAACAGGAGAGAAATCTCAACGGGCTTCCCGCCGAGCTCGGGCTCTCGGTTCGATTCGTAAAGCTCGCGCACGAGGTCTATCGGAACGTACTTTGCGAGTGCCCGCATCGAAGTCTTAGCGCGCTCGACCCCCTCCATCACGTCGCACATCTCCCGGAGCGGGGCGTCCACGGGAGACGCGGAAAAGTCAAAGCGGCGCATGCGCACCGTGGCCGAGACCACGCGTCCGAGCGACCGACGCAGCTGCTGGAGGACGAAGCCGCCGGCGATGAGCACGATTCCGGTCACGATCAGGATCGCGACGAAGAATCGATGCTGGAGCGCGCGGAGGTCGCCCGTGTAGTAGTCCTCGGGGACAACGACGCCGACGACCCATCCCTGCGAGTTCTCGAGAGCCCGGAACGTCGCGAGGTAGGACAGGCCGCCGACGACCAGCCGTTCCGATCGTTCGGGGAATGCCTTCGAAAGCGCACCGAGGCTCGGGCTCGCGAGGGCGGCGGCGACCTCGGGGCGGGCTTGCGCCGACTTGACCCGAAGGTCGTCACCGTCGACCTCGATGTGATCGGCTGGAGTGAGCCGGGCCACGAGGCGTCCCCCGAGGTCGCAAAGAAACACCCGCTGGGAGTCCGTCGTGTCCAGCCGGGGCAGAGCGTCGATTTGCCCCGTCAGCAAGCCCACCCGGAGGACGCCGGCGAAGTGGCCGGGGGCGTCTTCCACGGCCTTCTGCACCGTGACGACGACGCGGCGCTCGCCCTGCGGAAGCCCGGAGTCGATCTCCGCGAACGACAGGTCGCTCCAGATGGCGCGACCGTATACCCGCTGCGATATGGTGGTCTCGAACGTCGGATGGGAGGTTGGATCACTCGCATCCGCGTGACGCTCGAAGGGCGCGCCGAACAAGGGCGCGCCGGGGGCCCGTGGCCGAACGTCGACCACGAAGCGCCCTTCGTCCCGCGAAATTCGGCGCGTGAGGATCGCGCTCTTCGGATCCGCCGAGGCCCGAAACAGCGACATCTGCCATCGATCGCGGGCCGCGATCTGCGCCTCTCCCGCCTGGTAGCGGAGCAAGACGGCGTGCGTCAGCGAGACATCGGAGATCGTCGGGTGAGCCAGCAACTCGGAGAAGAGGCGCGTCTCGACGGCGACCTCGTCATCCACGCGCAGCGCGCCGAAATGCATGGCAGCCTCGATGTCGTCCAGCGCCGTCGCGGCAATTCCCAGCTCGGCGGACAGCCGAGCGCCGATGCGCAGCGCCTCCGAATCCCGGAGCCGCTCCGACCGCTGCACGATGGATCGACGAGAAGACTCGAGGAATCCGTAAAACGTCGCGCCGACCGCAAGGGCCATCGCCAGCGTCGTCAGCACGAAGAGTTGCACCAGTGTGAGTTTCGGAAGCCGTTTCATCGAGAGCCCTTCCGTGCGTCGGCGGATACCATGTCCAGCGGTCGGTAACCGCGCGCAGTCCCTGGCGTAGTCAACCAACACCCCTCCGGGAGCGCCCATGATCCTCATTGTCGTCGCGTCCGCTCTGGTCGTATTTGCTCTCCTGCTGCTCGGTCGCCCAGGATCTCCTCCGGTGCCCATGCCGTCGACCGACCGCGGCAAGCCGCGCATCGTCGTTCTGGGTGGCGGGTTCGCCGGGATCTACACCGCCGCCGCCCTCGAGAGGCTTCAGCGCGACGACTTCGAGATCGTCCTCATCAGCAAGGAGAATCACTTCGTCTTCCAGCCGCTTCTGCCCGAGGTCATTTCGGGGACCATCGGGTTGCTCGACGTCGTGAGCCCGATCCGACGCCTCCTTCCGAAGACGGAGCTGCACGTCCGCGAGGTGGAGTCCATCGACTTGATTGGGCGGAGGATCACGACGAGCACCGGCTTTCATCCGCATCCGCACGTCTTGCCTTACGACCACTTGGTCCTCGCGCTCGGGACGGTCACCGATTTTCGTGGGCTGCGTGGGCTACCCGAGCACGCCTTCCCCTTCAAGAACCTGAGCGACGCGATCAAGCTGCGCAATCACGTCATCCGAGCTCTCGAGGAGGCTGCGATCGAACAGCAGGACGTCGCCCTCCGCCGGCGCCTTCTCACATTCGTCGTGGCGGGCGGCGGATTCTCGGGGGTCGAAGTATGTGCCGAGCTGAACGACTTCGTACGCGAAGTGGCTCGCAACTACCGAGGGATCGACCCGAGGGAAATTCGCGTGGTCCTGGTGCATTCACAAGAACGCATTCTGCCGGAGATGAAGGAGAGCCTTGCGCTCTTTGCAGAGCGGATTCTTCGCCAGCGCGGCGTCGAGATCCTTCTGAACGCGCGCCTGAAGGCGGCAACCGGGGAGGCCGCCCTTCTCGCTGACGGGACGGCGATTGAAACGAAGACGCTGGTGTCGACGGTGCCGGCTTCCCCGCACCCGCTCATCGAGACACTCCTGCTGCCGAAGACGAAGAACGGCCGCATCGAAGTCGATGGAATGCTCGCCGTGAAAGGGATCGAGAACGTGTGGGCGCTGGGTGATTGTGCGGTCGTGCCAGCGATCGGTGGCGGCTTCGCTCCGCCGACCGCGCAACACGCCACACGGCAAGCGGCGACGGCCGCGGAGAACATCGTGGCGAAGATCCGTGGCGGCCCCATGACGACGTTCGCGTTCGCCGGACTCGGCAAGATGGGATCTCTGGGACACCAGTCCGCCGTCGCCGAGATCTTTGGAGTCCCCGTCTCTGGTTTCGTCGCATGGTTTCTCTGGCGGACGATTTACCTGATGAAGATCCCCGGGTGGGGCCGTCGGGTGAAGATCGCGGCGTCCTGGACACTCGATCTCTTTCTTCCCCCCGAGCTCGTGCAGCTCAAGCTCGCCGATTCCGCCGGCATCTCGCAGGAGCACTTTGAACCTGGACAAGAGGTCTTCCATCAAGGGGACGTCGGCGATCGCGTCTACATCATCGTGAGCGGCACCGTGGAAGTCGTGCGCGACGATCTGCGCGTTGCGGTCCTCGGGCGCGGCGAGTTCTTCGGCGAGACCGCGTTGCTCCAGATGACCCAGCGCAACGCAACGGTGCGATGCCTCGAGCCGATGGACCTGCTGGCGCTGCCAAAGCGGGAGTTCGGCATCCTATCGGCGAATCTGCCGGATCTTCGACGCAGCTTCGAGAGCAAGAGCCAGGAGCGAGCTCGGGCCCAGACGGCGTCCACCGGGTGATCGACCGACGCGCGGTACCCGTCTCGCTTCGGAACCGATCGGCTCTACTCGATGTCCAACCGGCGGAGGTGCTCGTCATGGACCGACAGGACATCGAGACGCTGGTGCGACGCTGGACGGAAGCCATCGCCGGCGGGCGAGTCGAACTCTTCGACGAGCTTCTCTCGACGGACGTCCTGGATAGGAGCGGACCCACTCCGGCGAAGGGCGTCGAGTCCTTCAAGGCCCGGGTGGGCGCGGTTCGCGCCGCCTTCGCCGATATCCAGATCGTGGTGGAGGACCTGATCGTGGAGGGCGACGCCATCGCTTGGCGCTGGACTTTGACCGGCACGCACACAGGCCCCTTCGCAGGTCTGGCGGCGACAGGTCGCCGCGCCACCCTCCGGGGCGTCAACTTTCAACGCCTGAAGAGCGAGAGGGTCGCCGAGCACTGGACTCTGGTCGATGTCTTCGGTGCCTTGCAAAGCCTCCGGTCGTGAAATTGCGCGCGCGCCCCCCACTCCCCCCCCGACCAACGGCAAACGTGCCAAAACGTGGCAACGTGCGGCGGCGAGCGCTCCAGGGCAGCTCCAATTGCACGATTTTGGACACTGAACTTGACCAATCGCCGAGTGCCAGCTTTCATCGCGTGCCATGCCGACACTCCACAGCACACTCCAAGAGCTCGCCTCCGCCTTCGCCACCTCCGTTCTCGAAGCGGTGAGGGGCGGCTCTCTCCACGAACTTCTCAGCGAAACTGGCGGCGGCGGTCGCAAAGGACCCGGTCGCCCCAAGGCGACGGAGCCCGCGAGCGTCAAGCCCGCGCGCGCTGGCCGACCCGGCCGACTGAAGAGGCGTTCGCCGGAGGACATTGCCAACGCGCTCGATCAGGTCGTGGCCCTCCTCAAGAAGAACAGGGCCGGCTTGCGCGCCGAACAGATACGCGAGGAGCTCGGGATGCAAGCGAAGGAAATGCCGCGCGTGCTCAAGGAAGGCCTGACGAAGAAGGCCTTCAAGTCGAAGGGGCAAAAGCGCGCCACCACGTACTTCGCCACATAGCCCGGGCGGCTCTCTGCCGGCGCCACGGTATCGAACTCCGGCGAATCACGATAAGACCCGCGAGTGGCGAAACCGCTTCGACTCGCGTCCGCACCCAAAGTCGTGCACGCGCGCGCAGAGCTCCACATCGAACGCCGCGGGCTGACGATCGTCGCCGTCGCGGACACGCACGGGCGTCCCCACCCTGATCTCGGCGCGCGCATCGGCGAGATCGGCCCGGCGTGCATCGTGCACGCGGGCGACGTCGGCGACCGCGCGGTGTTGTGCGGTCTGGAGGCGCACGCACGAGTGATCGCGGTGCGGGGCAACATCGATGGCCGTGACATGCCCGATTTCGTGACGATCGACGTGCGCGACGGTGACGCCACGCTGGTCAGGATTCTTTTGACGCACATCGCGGTGTACGGGCCGAAGCTTCGCGCGGACGTGGCGCGCGTCGCGCGCGCGGAGGACGCATCGCTCGTCGTGTGCGGCCACTCGCATGTTCCGTTCGCCGCCCAGGAAGGCGGCATCACCGTGTTCAACCCCGGCTCGGTCGGACCGCGCCGATTTGGACTGCCGATCGTGCTCGGGGTGATCGACGTGAGCGCCACGGGCGTCTCGGTACGCCACATCGACTGCGAGACAGGTAGTCCGTGGAGGCCGTGAAGAGAAGGTGAACCTCCTTCGAACGCTCCGTCGTGTTAGTTGCACCCCATCCGCGTGGGGCCGATCGCGTAGTCGTCGATGTACAGGTCGCCGGTTGTCGTTCCCGCGTTGTAATGCTCATAGCCGATGCGCATTTCCCCGATGGCCGCTATCGCCGTCCCCGTGTCGGTGGCCAGCGACGTGCCGTCCATGTACAAGGCCACGCTGCCGATACCGCCGATACCGCTGATCTCCCATTCGAAGCAGTGCCACGCGCCCCTGGGTAGCGCCATGTTCGCGCTCGGCCCGTTGTCCGGCGGGGCGATGTTGATCGCAATCTGGCCACTCTGGGTGTTCAGTGGACGGACGCCCGTGGCCGAGTGTCCCGTGAAGCCCGCGGGTTCGCCCTCGATATAGACGACGTGCGGATCGGGGCCGATCCCGTTGTCCGCTTCCGTGTTCGGGTACATCCAGACTCGGCCCCAGACGGTGCCCTTCGCAGTGACGCCCATCTTCTCGTCGATGAACGTCGTGCCGACCGGCGCGGTGAAGGTCATGTGCACCGAGCTCGCGCCCGAGTGCGACATGGTGGACACGACGGTCACGGTATTTGCTGCGACCGAATTGTCGACCGTCCACGCCGATCCCAGGGTCATGCCGCTTTCGAAGCCGTCACAGAACACCGCCGCGGCGGGGCAACCCCCTCCGCCGTCGCCGGACGACGCGTCGCCCGACCCACTTCCGCTGTCGGTGCCCCCACTATCGGCGCTTCCACCCGCGTCTCCCATCGACATCATCATTCCGCCGCCCGAGCCGCTGGACCCGCCCGTGATGACGCCGCTGCCGTTCCCGCCCGACGAGCCGCCGCTGGCGCCGCCGCGGCCGCTGCCGCTATCCGCTCCGGCGTTGCCGCCGCTACTTGAAGACGAACCAACCTGTGTCGTCACCGCCACGGCGCCACCGCTCGACGAACCGCTCTGCTCGATCGGGCCGGCGTCCGGTCCGGGCGATGACGCGGCGCCGCTGCAGGCCACCAACGCGACGCAGGCCAAACCACGGGCGATTGCTCGGTCGGGGCCGCGTGTGAGGGGGGAGCCAATGGTCATCCGTTCTCCTCGAGTGGTGTCGGCTCAGTGGCGCCTTGGTGGAGAATGGCTCAGTTCTCGTCAGGCTTGGTGCTGTCTTTGTAAACCGACCGTGTGATTGCCGTTCCGGGTGTCAAGGCATCGCTCCGCCGGCCGTTCTACCAAGTGCCGTCCTTCGCTTGGGGCACGTGAGCTATTCCGTGGTCCGGGGTGGGACGGCCCACTACGTACGCGAGCAGCGAAGCCGCCCACTCAGTCGGCCGCGAGGCGCCGGCGGAAATTGCTCTCTTGGACGGCGATGAGCCGCTTCCAGCCCTCGGGGTCGATGAAAGGGTTGGGACGCTCGCCGCGCAGGGCCCGCTCACGCTTGTCGTCCAATTGGAAGAAATCGCCGTGCGGTGCGAGAAACACGTCGCACGGCACTGACCGCCAAAACGCGTAGCTTCGCTCGAAGTCTTCGACGATGCCCGGATAGTCCTTGTTGCCGCGCAAGGGTGTCTCATCGAAGAGCGTGGAGCTCGAGAAGAAGACCACCTGCAGGGGCTTGCCGTCGTCGTCGACCGTCGTCGTCCACGTCGTCGCGCCGGGCGTGTGGCCAGCGGTCAGGTGGGCGTAGAGCACCGTGCCGCCGAGCTCGACTTTGTCGCCGTCCGCGAGCAATGCGTCGACGGTCGCCGGCCGCCACGTCATGTCGAGAGCGAGCGGGCCGCCGCCGCCGGATCGGATGAGGGCCGCGTCCGGCGCGGTCGCGAGCAAGCGCGCGCCGGTAAGCTCTTTCACCCGGGCGTGTCCGCCGACGTGATCGGGGTGTGCGTGGCTCGACAGGAGGATCTTGATGTCCTCGAATCGGAAGCCGAGGCGCTGCACGCTCCGCTGGATGAGCGGCACGCTGTCTTCGAAGCCGCTGTCGATGAGAATGTTGCCCGACGGGGTCACGATGAGGAACATCGCGAGCTCGTTGGTACCGACGAAGTAGATGTTGCCCACGACCCGAACCGGGTCGGCGGGCTCGTTCCACCGGCGCATCGCGCTCCGAAGACCGCGGGAAGAGACCGCCGCCGGATTTCTTTGCAGAAACGCGCACCCCGCCGTGGACGCGGCGCTGACCACGGCGAGCGCGAGGGCGGCGAGCGCGAAAAGCCGCGTCGGTCGCCGTTCGAGGATCATCCCGGGATGATGCCCGAGGGGGGAGAGAAGTCCATCCCGGCCGCGCTGTCCGGGGGGCAGTCGCAGGCTCGAGCCATGATTGGACAAACGTGGGTCAGTCGCTCCGTGCGCCTGCATAAGCGCCAGAACAAGCTTCTTCGCACCCGGCCGTGCCTTGACAATACATGGACACTCGCTAAACATGGGACGGCACCCTTTCAGCGAGAACCCCATGGTCCGAAGCTCGACCCTCTGCCTTGGGCTGTCCCTGCTCTTCGGAGCGTGCAAGCCTGCGCTTCGCCCCGACGGCGGCAGGGGACTCCTGCCCATCGGCGCCCTTGCGCCAGACGTGAGCGGGACGACGAGTGACGGGAGGTCAACGCCGCTTTCCGCAGCGCGAGGTCACGCCGCGGTCGTCTACTTCTATCCGAAGGACGAAACTCCTGGCTGTACCAGGGAGGCCTGTGCCTTCCGAAACGTGTTCGCCAGGTACGAAGCGCAGCACGTGGCGATCTTCGGCGTGTCGCGCGACTCCGAGGAGAGTCACGAGAAGTTCCGGGCGAAGCACGCCTTGCCGTTTCCACTGGTTTCGGACGAAGACGGAAGCATCGCGAACGCGTACGGCGTGTCCAGCACCCTGGGCATGACATCGCGTGTGACGTTCCTGGTCGGCACGGACGGCACGATCGTTCGGGTGTGGCGCGAGGTCGATCCCGGCGTGCACGCCGACGAGGTGCTGGCGGCCGCGGAAGCGGCCCAGGACGCTGGCCCAAAAGACGGACCATGAAGATCGCAGTCGTCGGAACGGGAATCGCCGGCAACGTTGCCGCCTACCTCCTGGCTGGCGACCACGATCTCACGGTCTTCGAGCGGAACGCATATGCCGGAGGACACACGAACACCATTCGCATCGATGCCGCGGACGGTCCCCACGACGTCGATACGGGCTTCATCGTCTTCAACGAAGAGCGCTACCCGAACTTCGTCAAGTTGCTACGCAAGCTCGACGTTGCGTCGCAGCCGTCGACGATGAGCTTCAGCGTGAACGTAGAGGCGGACGGCTTCGAGTACTCCAACCGGTCTCTTTTCGCGCAGCCTCGGAACATCCTGCGCCGCGGCCACTGGCGAATGCTGGCGGACATCCTGCGATTCAAGAAGAGCTCGCGCCAGCTTCTCGAGGCCGAGGACAGCGTTCTCCTCGGGCCGTTCCTCGACGAGAACGGTTACTCACGCGCGTTCGTCGAGCACTTCCTCTATCCGATGGGTGCCGCGATCTGGTCGGCCGATCCGGTCGGCATGCGGGAGCTCCCGGCGCGCTTCTTCGCGCAGTTCTTCACGAACCATCGATTCCTCGACATCTTCGGGCAGCCGGAGTGGCGGGTCATTCGCGGCGGCTCGAAGAGGTACGTCGAGAAGCTGACGGCTGGTTTCCGTGACCGCATCCGCACGGGTGCGCCGGTCGCGTCGATCCAACGCGCGGGCGACCACGTGCTCGTGATTCCCCGCAACGGGCCCGCCGAGAGGTTCGACGAAGTCGTCATCGCCGCTCACGGAGATGAAGCCCTCGCGATGCTGAAAGACGCGACACCGGAGGAGCGCCGGATCCTCGGCAGCTTCCGCTTCCAGGAAAACGTCGCCGTCCTCCACACCGACAAGCGCCTCATGCCTCGGCATCGGAGGACATGGGCGGCCTGGAACGCCTACGTGCCGCGGCATCCCACGGGCAGGGTCGCCCTGACCTACGACATGAACCTCCTCCAGAGTCTCACGTGCCGTGAGGAGTATCTCGTCACGTTGAACCGGGGGGACGACATCGACCCGACGAAGATCCTTCGCACGATTCGATATCAGCACCCCGTCTTCTCCCGAGACGGGGTGGCCGCGCAGAAGGAGCACTCCGTCATCAGCGGAAAGAACCGCACGCACTTCTGCGGCGCGTACTGGGGCTTCGGCTTCCACGAGGACGGCGTCAACAGCGCGATCGCGGTGGCGCGCCATTTCGGCAAGGGCCTCTGAGATGGAAAGCTTCCTCTACGAAGGGACGCTGCGCCATCGGCGCTTCACCGCTCCGAGTCGCGACTTCGAATACTCGCTATTCATGGTGTACCTCGATCTCGGCGAGCTCGACTCGGTGTTCGCGGGCCGCTGGCTCTGGAGCGCCAAGGCTCCGAACCTGGCGTGGTTTCGTCGCGCCGACCACTACGGCGATGCGAATGTCCCGCTCGACATCGCCGTTCGCGACCTCGTTGCCGAGCGCACGGGAACGCGCCCCGAGGGCCCGATCCGCCTGCTCACGCACTTGCGGTACCTGGGGCACTGCTTCAATCCCGTGTCGTTCTACTACTGCTTCGGGACGGATGGCCGCACGGTCCAAACGATCGTCGCCGAGGTGAGCAACACGCCCTGGCAAGAGCGCCACATGTATCTCCTGCCCGAGGCGTCGAATCTCGGGACCGTGAGCGACAAGCAATACGCGTTTCAGAAGCGGTTCCACGTCTCGCCCTTCTTGGCGATGGATATGGAGTACGGCTGGCGCTTTGGCACCCCGGGCGACCGGCTCTGGGTGCACATGGAGAACAGAAGAGAGGGTGAGCGCGTCTTCGAGGCGACGCTGTCCCTCGAACGCCGGCCGATGACGTCGATGGAGCTGGGCCGCAGCCTGCTGCTTCGTCCCACAATGACATGGAAGATCGTCGCCGCCATCTACTTCCAGGCGCTTCGCCTCTGGCTGCGCGGCGCAACGTTCTACGCGCACCCCCGAACCGAACAAGCGAGGCGCCATGAGAGCTGAATCCAACACCCTGGCGGTCCGACCTCGAGAAGGTCGCGCCATCGAGGGCACCAAGCAGTCGGTCGTCGACGCATGTGCTCGCAAGACCGCCTTCGCGCTTTTCGAGAGGCTCGAGCGCGGGACCATCCTCGTGGTCGACGGCGACGAGCGCTTCGCGTTCGGGGGGCCCGGCGACGCGCCGTGCGCAACGGTCACCGTGCGCGACCCCGCGACCTACCGCGCGATCCTCTCGGGCGGCAGCGTGGGCGCGGGCGAGGCCTATGTGAAGGGCCAGTGGACGTGCGATGACCTGCCGACCCTGGCGCGGATCTTTGCGCGAAACCTGGAAATTCTGGAGACGATGGATACCGGCGTGATGCGGCTCCTTCGTCACGTGCGCGAACTTTTCATTGCGGCGACCCGGCGCAATACGCGAAGCGGGAGTCGCCGGAACATCGCTCGTCATTACGACCTCTCGAACGACCTCTTCAGCCTGTTTCTCGACGACTCGATGATGTACTCGAGCGCCATCTTCGAGCGGGACGATGCCACCCTCGGTGAGGCGCAGATGGCAAAGCTCGAGCGCATCTGCCAGAGGCTCGAGCTGAAGCCCGGCGATCGCCTGCTCGAGATCGGTACGGGATGGGGCGCCCTGGCGATCCACGCAGCGCGTGCTTACGGCTGCCATGTCACGACGACCACGGTATCGGAAGAGCAGCACCGCCTTGCGTCCAAGCGAGCGCGAGAAGCGGGCCTGGAGGACAAGGTCGAAGTTCTCCTCCGCGACTACCGAGACCTGGAGGGGCAATACGACAAGCTCGTCTCGATCGAGATGATCGAAGCGGTCGGGCACGAGTACCTGGGCGACTACTTCCGAGCGTGCAGCGAGCGCTTGGTGCCGAGCGGCATGATGCTTCTTCAGGCGATCACCATCGCCGACCAGCACTACGAACAGCACAGGCGGAGCGTCGATTTCATCAAAGAGCACATCTTCCCCGGCAGCTGCATTCCGTCGGTCACTTCGATGGTCACGGCGACGACCCGCGCCACGGACCTTCGCCTGTCTCACCTCGAGGATCTGACTCCGCACTATGCGCGCACATTGCGCTATTGGCGTGAGCGGTTTCTAGGAAGGAGAAAACAGGTGCGTCGCCTCGGGTTCGACGAGGAGTTCGTCCGGATGTGGGAGTATTACCTCGCCTACTGCGAGGGGGGCTTCGAAGAGCGCTACCTCGGCTGCGTGCATATGCTCTTCACCAAGCCCGAGGCCCGACCGCCGATGATGCCTCGCAGGCTCCCGTGAGCCGGCAATGAGCGGGATCGCATCCCTCGTTCGATTCGCTCGGCCTGCGATCGATCCCCTCGCGCTCTTTTCGTTCAACCGCATTGGGTTCGCCTGGAATCGACGCGGGTTCGACCCCGACGACTCGCCCCGGGACGCCGGGGGGCGCATTGCCCTCGTGACCGGCGCGAACTCCGGCATCGGTCGCGCGACATCGCGGGCGCTTGCGCGACGCGGCTTTGACGTGTGGATGCTCTGCCGTGATCCCGGTCGAGGCGCCGAGGCGCGTGACGCGATCGCGCGCGAGTGTCGCGAGGATCGTGTGCACCTTGCCGTCGTCGACATGTCGAGCCTCGCCTCGATTCGACGCTTCGTTCGGGAGTTTCCGCCGAACCGCGTCGACGTGCTCGTGCACAACGCCGGCGTGCTTCCGCAGGACAAGCACGTCACGGGCGATGGCGTCGAGCTGACGTTTGCGACCAACGTGGTCGGCCCTTTCGCTCTGACGGCGCTCCTCTTGGATCGACTCTCGCCGTCGACCGATGCCCGCGTCATCTTCGTCGCCTCGGGCGGTCTTTACCTGCAGCGCCTCGATCTCTCGCTGGTCGCCGTCGATGCGTCGCGGTTCGACGGCACGCGCGCGTACGCCAACGCCAAGCGGGCGCAAGTCGTCCTTGCGCACATCCTCGCGCAGCGGTTCTCGAACGGGCCACCCATCACCTTCTCGAGCATGCATCCCGGGTGGGCGGACACGACCGCCCTGCGCACGTCGCTCCCGAGGTTCCACTCGGTCATGCGGTATTTGCTCCGAAGCGCGGACGAGGGCGCCGACACGGTCGTCTGGCTTGCGGTGAGCGACCGCGCAAAGGGGACGCATGGATCGTTCTGGTTCGATCGCCGCGTGGCGCCCGAGTATCCGCTTTCTTGGACGCGCGAGAGCCCGGTCGCGCGCCGGGAGCTCCTGGCGTTGTGCGAGAAGCTCAGCGGCGTGACGTTCGAGAAGACCTGCGAAGAGGGGACCTGAGCGGTGCGGGTAGCCATCCTTCTCTCTGCGCTCTTCGCTGCCGTGATGCTCGCGCTCCTTGGTTGCGCGTTCGTCGTGGGGGACTTCTGGAACGAAGGTGGCGCCCTCCTGGCGCTGGCGTGGGGCAAAGTGACCTTGGCCGATCTCTATGTCGGCTTCGCGCTCTTCTCCGGCTGGGTCGTCTTCCGCGAAGCCAGTGTGCTGAAGGCCATGGCTTTCGTGGCGTTGGTGATGACCCTCGGGAATGTGTTCGCGTCGCTCTACGTCCTCATCGCGCTCCTCAGAAGCCGCGGCAACTGGGCCCGCTTTTGGCTCGGACATCGGTGCGCAGAAAAGGGAGGTTAATTGAACATGACCCCGCGCAGCGTACTGTCGTTCGCGTTCATGCAGGCGGGATGGTTCGCCTGCGTCCTCGGCGCCGTGCGCGGATTCGCATGGTTCGGGCCCACGGTGGTTTTCGCCGGTCTCGGCATTCACGTTCGGACCCAGCCGAAGGCGGAGCGCGCGAGAGAGGTCTGGGTCCTGGTCCTCGCGGCGGTGATCGGATTGCTCGCGGACAGCGCGCTTCTGCGAGTCGGTGTCATGACCATCGCGGGCACTGCCGTCTCTCCGCCTTGGCTCGTCGCCCTCTGGCCGAACCTGGCCGCGGCGACCGCGCGTGGCGGAAGTCTGGGGTCGCTCGACCGGCGCCCGATCCCAGGAGCGCTGCCCGGCGTATTCGGCGGGCCCTTGGCCTACGACGCGGGCGCGCGTCTCGGTGCGATCGGCCTCGCGCAGAGCCGACTCGATGCACTCGTGACGATCGGCGCGGCGTGGTCTCTCGTGCTCCCGACGCTGTTCTGGCTCCGCCGACGGATCGGGGCCCCGCGCATCATGGTTGCCGCGTGCCTGATCGCGTCGACATGCTTCATCGCCGACGTGGGGCGCGCGGACCCGGGCACCGCGAACGGGGCGGGCGACCGGTCTGCCGAGCCGCGCGCGTCGGTCGTCGATCTTCGAGCGCGTTTTGCGGGTTTCTACCGATACGCAGGAACCGAGGCCGAACAGAAGGCACGCGCGGAGGCGATCGATCGAAGCGTGGAGGGGTTCTTCTTCGCCCTGCGCGGGATGGTACGCGCAAAGGTCGCGGAACGAACGCGGATCATGCCGACCTGCAAATTCGAGTTCAGCGGGGGAATCATCCGCTCGACGGTACCTGGTTACGCCATCGCGGTCAGCCCCGAGAGCGGGGCACCCGCGCCCTACCGTGTCGACGACGATGCCATCGTTCTGTCGCAACGCTTCGAAGGGCAGCGCCTCGTGCAAGTGTTCCGCGCCGACGAGGGCGGGACGCGAACGAACGAGCTCACGTTGAGCCCCGACGGCGCCCTCCTCGTGATGAGGGCCACGCTGAGCAGCCCCAAGCTGTCGATCCCCGTGGTCCCCACCCTGACGTATCGGCGGGTACAATCATGAAGTCTGCGAGATCACCACGGTGTCCGCGACGCGCGAAGGGAGGCGGCGGCAGCCGAGTGGAATTCCTTTGGAGCTGCTCGGTGCTTCGCGCGCTCGAAGTGGCCGCCGCGATACGCGACCGCGATCGCACGGCCAACCGGCTTCCTCATCGACTCGGGCAGGTGCGGTGCTACGCTGCCGTCCACTGCGGTTCGTGCGGGGAGCGTGGAAACGTTGATGATGACGGGGCCCCAAACATTGCGAATGCGCAGCGCGGTGTGCGCGCTGAGCCTTCTCGCGGCGTGTGGTGGGGGCGTGTCCAAAGGCGACCGCATGCAAGCCATGCCACCCGACGCCCAGACGGCCTCGGGGTCGAGTAGTGGCTCCTCTTCGAGTTCAGGTGGTCCCCAAGGCGCGGTTGACGCATCGCCCGACGCCCAGACGGCCTCGGGGTCGAGTAGTGGATCCTCTCACGCCCAATGCCAAGTACGTGGCTGACGGCGCGACGATCCCCTGGCCGGCCGGTGTGGCTGGGAGCGGCGGTGCGAGCGAAATGTATGTCGCCGAGATAGAAATCGTCGACGCTTGCCAAACGCCTGTCGTCGCCTGGTAACGGTCGAGCGTATCGTCCATTCAAGCCTCCGAGGTCGGGCTTGGGCGCTTGACCTCGTGGACGTCGTCCGTCGGAACGCGGGCCTTGCGCTGGAGTCGCAGCGCCTGAACCGCGTCGGGCACCGCGTAGCCCGTGATCAGGCGTGCGCCGCGCCGGTAGGTCACGTACGACCAAGCCCAGTTGATCATGACGACGAGCCGGTTCTTGAAGCCGATGAGATACCAGATGTGCACGAGGAGCCACGCCAGCCATGCGATCCAGCCGGACAGATGGATTCGGCGCATCATCGCCACTGCGCGGCTTCGTCCGATCGTCGCCATCGAGCCCTTGTCCGTGTAGTGGAACGCCTTCGCCTCCTGGCCGTCGATGGCCCGCCCAATCGACTGGGCGACCGCGCGAGCCTCTTGCATGGCCACTGGGCTCACGCCCGGAAGCGGTTTGCCGTCTTTGCCGCGAACCAGCGCCGCGTCGCCGATGACAAATGCGCGGGGGTGCCCGGGCACGCTCAGGTCTTCATTCACGGGCACGCGATCGGAGCGATCGAGGGGCACGCCAAGCGTCTTCGTGAGCGGGTTCGCCCGTACGCCCGCCGCCCAGAGAACGACAGAGCACGCGATGCGTTCCTCGCCCAACCGTACGCCACCTGGTTCGATCGATGACACCCGAGCGCCGGTGCGAACCTCCACACCGAGCTCGTGAAGCTGAGCGACGGCGCGCTCGGACAAGTCCTCCGGGAAGGACGCGAGAATTCTCGGACCGGCCTCGAGTAGCCTCACTCTCGTCGCGGAAGGATCGATGCTGCGGAAGTCGCGGTCGAGCGCGAACCTCGCCAGTTCTGCCAGGGCGCCGGCGAGCTCCACGCCCGTGGGACCGCCACCGATAACGACGAAGCTAAGGAGTTCCTCGCGCCGTTTCGGGTCTGGTTCGCGCTCCGCGAGCTCGAACGCGAGAAGCACCCGCCGGCGGATGTCCACGGCGTCTTCGAGCGACTTCAACCCCGGGGCCGCTTTCGCCCAATCGTCGTGCCCGAAGTACGACGTGTCGGCCCCGCAGGCGAGAATGACGAAGTCCCAAGGCAGAACGCCGCCGTCGTCGATGCGCACCGTGCGCGCGGCGAGGTCGACGCTCGACACTTCCGCCATGAGCACGGTCGCGTTCGACTGCCGGTGCACAATCGAGCGAATGGGCTGAGCAATGTCCGCGGGGGACAGTCCCGCCATCGCGACCTGGTAGAGGAGCGGCTGAAAGGTGTGATGGTTGGTCTTGTCGATCAGCGTGACGCGAACCGGCGACCGGGCGAGCGCTTGGGTCGCCGTCAGCCCACCGAATCCGCCGCCGATGACCACGACATGAGGTTGCGGGTCGACTCTTTGCGCCATCTGCGGGCCCTCGCGAGACAACGTACGGGCGCGCCCGCGAGGGCTCAAGGTCCGCGCGGTCGCCCAGCCTCCGTGCTTGCGCTCGCCAAGGGTCGCAGTGACGCCGCCGGCCGCAGCGTCGGTCGCACCGCGAGGGATGCGGCCGAGTCATGGCGGAGGGAATCAGCCGAAGCGAATGGCGGACAGGGTCATCCCCATGATGTTGTCTCGAAACACCGTCTCTGCGCGATCGTTTCTCGCGGCGCCGGCGGCTTTCGACCATCCCGTTCCACCTCCGGCACGACGCTTTACGTGAGCTCACGAACGGCGCGCAACGCCACGTCGATCTCTTGCGGCGAATTGAGCAGGCCGGGCGTGAGCCGCGCGTACGACTTCTCATAGGGCGTCTGACTTGCGATGATGCGCTTCTGCCCGAGTTTGGCGACGACCGCATCGGGCGAAAGCCCGGCGACGTCGAAGCAGACGAGCCCGGCCGACAGCGCATCGGCGCTTGGCGTGTAGACCTTGAGATTCGGCATGCGCGCCAAGCCCTCTTTAAGCTGCCGATTGAGCGCGTGAATGCGCGAGGCGACGCGCGCTCGCCCGATCCGCTCGTGCAGACGGAACGCCTCTGCGAGCGCCCATCGATGCTCGAACGAGTGAAACCCGCCGGGCGTGATACGTCGCGCGAGCACCGGCGGCCCCCCCCTGTCGCGCCCGGGAATCTTACCGGGTACCATATCGAATGGCGGGATCGTGGGGCGCACGGCGGGCCAGGCGCTCGCGCGTCCCCAGACCAGGCCGGTGCCGCGCGGGCCGAAGATCCACTTGTGACAACCGGCGACGAAGAAGTCGCAGCCCAGCTCGGAGACGGCGTTCTCCGTCGATCCGAAGCCGTGGACCCCGTCGACGCAGAGAAGGGCGCGATCCTTCTCGTCACGTCCGGCGTTCGCTCGCGCCACGGCGGCGGCGATGTGCGCGACCGGAAGGCGCACGCCCGTTCCCGAATGAACCCAGGTCAACGCGACCACGCGCGTGCGCAGAGTCATCGCTGCCGACACGGCGCCGACAATCTCCTCCTCCGAGGCACTCTCGGATCGCGCGTAGAGCGCGATGCGCTTCACGGTCGCGCCAGTCCGCGCAGCAGCGTTTTCCAGCGAAGTCTTCGTCGAATAGTGATCGTGCTCGGTCGTGAGAATCTCGTCGCCAGCGCGGAGATCGAGCGCCGTATAGAGGAGCGCGAGGCCCATGGTGGTGCTGTCGGTCAGCGCGATCTCGTCCGGATCGCCGCCTACGTACCGCGCCGCCGCGATGCGCGTTTCTAGCTCGAGTCGGCCTCCGTTCTCCTCCAGGTAGGTGACGGGGTCCTCGTCGAGGCCGCCGCGATGCCGTTCGATCGCCTCACGCACGGGGGCAGGGTGCGACGCGAGCAGCAGACCGGTCATGTGGATCCGGTCCCGCGCGAGAGGAAACAGATCGCGAATGAGCGACCATTCGTCCGAGGCGGGTGCGACGGCGGCCCCGTGGCTCGCGATGGCACTCGGGTGACAGGCCTCAGGCCCGAACGCGCCCGCGGCGAGCGTGACTCCGAGGAAACGGCGGCGATCGAGGACCGTGTGCATCCCCGCAAGCGTACCGGCGCTAGGTTCAGGTTCCGGGAGCGCGGTACGTTGGGCGCTTTTTGGCCGCTTCATCCATTTCGGTCGGGGTGAGGATTTCGAAAGACTTGCCGGCGGTGACAGCGCCCGAGGCGAAGACGGTAGCCGAGAGCGCTGCGACGCTCACGGGGTCCGGTAGGTTGACGACAATGAAGTACGTCGGCGGAGCAAAATACATCGAATCCAGGGTGCCGCCGAGCGACGCAACGAGCTTTTTCACGGCTTGCTCGCGGCCCGAGCCCCCATCCTTCAAGAGCCCCTTCAGGCCTTCGACCGTGTAATCGCCTTGCAAGAAATACTTGATCATGTCGGATCACTCCTTCGAAGAGGTCGGATGCTACGTCCGCGCATATCACACCGGAGCGAGGACGCCGGTCAAGGCTGCCCGTTTTCCTTGCGCCGCCCCCCCGGAGGCGAATCGGAGGCCTCCAGCGGCGCGTACGGACGGGAAATCCTTCCTGGAGCAACGCCCGCACGCGCAGTGCCCAGCTCCGACAGGGCACGCGCGGTGGCGACCTCCGTTCGGCAGATCGCCACGGCGTCGGAGCTGCCGATCGCGGAGACGCGTTAGGGACCGCGCCCGGCCCGAACGGCGCTGCGGGTCGAGCCGCTCGGGGGGGCGGCGCCTGCCCGCATTCGCGCGGCGGGTTGTGCGGCGGACGAGATGGCGTCGGTCGCGCCGAGATCCGTCGGCGGACCGGGCGCGCGCCCATCGCCTCAATCGGGCTTCGCGAGCATTCGCTCCATCGGTTTGCTCAGCTGCGCCAGGATAAACTCAGGCGCTACGCGGTTCATGAACTTGAGCGAATTGGCCTGACCGGGCCGGATCTCCAGGTGATCCTTCGCGAACCCGTCTAGGAATTGGCGAACAAGCTCGCTTACCTTCATGATGGCCACCCCCTTCATGTCGGGCGATTTCGGGTCGAAGAGCTCGGTCTCGGTGGCGGGCGGCGCAAGCTCGAAGACTTTCACCGAAGTCTTCTTGAGCTGGACGCGCAGCGACCGCGAGAACGAGTTCATAGCTGCCTTCGTCGCACAGTAAACGGGCGCGCTTGGCAACGGCACGAAGGCCAGACCGGAGGAGACCATGACAATCGCCGCGCTGGGCAACTTCTTCAGCAGCGGCAGAAAGCGCATGACCATCCACACGGGCCCTTTGAAGTTGGTGTCGACTTCGCGGGTGAGCTCTTCGAGGCCCTGCTCTTCGGTGTTGAGGTTGATGGTCCGCATCACGCCCGCGTTGTTCACGAGAATGTTCAGCGCCGGAAACTCGTTGGTTACGCGCGCAAAAAGAGAATCGACATCTTCGATCCGGCTCGCGTCGCTCTGGATGGCGTGGAGGTTCGGGAGCTGCTTTTGTGCCCGCTCGAGCCTTTCCTTGTTACGCCCCGTGACGATGACGGTGTTGTTCCGCTTCAAGAGCTCCTTCGCCAATTCGAGGCCAATTCCGCTGGTGCCACCAGTGATGAGAATCGTGTTTCCGTCGAGCTTCATGGGCCACTCCTTTTTTGTCGTCCGGTCGTACTATGAAGCTCACGGCCGATCCACCGTGCGCTCAGGTCGGACGGAGCGCAATGTCCGCCACTTTCGCCTCCAGCGCAGCCGCTTTCTTCGCTCTTCGCAGGCTTCCAAAGCCAACCTTCGCATCGCGCGAATGAACCCATCGCGCCTGTTCGGACAAACGGGAATCAACGACGGCGCCTGCACCGAATTTGGAGATGCGGCTCGCGCGCGGCCCGATGACGAAGTACGGTTCCGCTGATTCGGCTGGCGCGCACCGCACGGTCCGGGGCCCGCTTCTATCCGGGGCCCGCTTCTAGAGGAGGACAACGAAGCCGCGCGACGTAGGACCGCTGCACGAATCCAAACGCCTTCGAGAACTGGTCCGGGCCATGCATCGGTCCGAACGTGACCACCAAATTCCCATCGGTCCCGCCGTACCACCGCTGGACACTTCGCGCGTGGGTCGCGAACCACGTGCGACTGGTTCGCGGAGCTCTGGGCGAAGGTTGGCCAGGGGGGCAGCGGATGGTAGGTGTCGGCGCTTCGGAGGGCGAACGGCGTGGACCGAGGCAATTTCGATACCGCCGCTGGGCGGTCGTAGTGGTCCCGGTTCTTCTCGCATATCCGGTGCTCGGCACGTTGTTCTTGTGGACGGGCCTGTTCGAGCGAGCGATGCGCTCGGACCATCTCAGCTTTCACATCGAGCATCCTTCATGGACGCTATGGCCCGGACACATCCACGTGCGCGGGGCCACCGTGTCGGTGAACGGAGAAACCCAATTCGAGCTTCAGGCGAAGAACTTGCTCTTGCACGTGAACCTGTTCGGCCTTTTCAAGAGGCACTTGAAGGTGACGCATCTGTCGGGGGATGACATTCGTTTGCGGCTGCGGGTAAAAGTTGGAGATACTCGGGGCATTGAGCAACGGCTCGCGGCGTATCCTCCCCTCCCTGATCTGCCCGGCGCACCCGATCTCGTCGAAAAGAACGCGACTCCGCGCGACCAACCGAGCAGCGACTTCACGATCGAGCTCGAGGGACTCGATGCGCACGTGTCAGAGCTCTGGCTGATGGAATACCACTACGTGGGACCTGCCACGCTCCGGGGCGGGTTTCTCATTGGGCCCCTGCGCATGCGCGTCAATGCTTCGGTCGAGGATCTGGGCCCCGGCGAGCTCCGATTCGGCGACGCGCAGGTCATTGCCACGTCGCTCAGCGGCCGCATGTCGGCCACCATTCCAGACCTGAATCCGATGGAGCACGCGGACGAGAGCTTCCTCGAACTCCTCACGGCGGACGTATTCTTGAAGGGCGACGTGCAAACCCTGGCGCATCTCGGAGCCTATATGCCGGGGACGCGCGTCGAAGCCGGAGCGGGCCCTTTTGAAGCGCGGATCCTTCTGTCGAAAGGTCGGATTTTGACGCCGACATACGCCACGTTCACGACGAAGAACGTGGGTGTTCGTCGTGCCGGGTTCGCCGCCGACACGGACTGGACCTTTGATGCCAGCTTCGGGAAAGCGGACCCGAAGGCGGTCAAGGGACTGCCTTCTGACGACGAGGTGTTGCCTCGCCTGAGTTCGAAGTCGGCATCGACGCTCGTCTCGTTGAGGAACGAGGGCAACATCTTCAAATTTCAGCTTCTTGGCCACGAGCACACCGTTGTCCTCGATTCCAACCAGCTTGGGCGCATGACGGACATCGATCACGCGCGCATCCGGTTTCCCACGATCTACACGAACGATTTTCAAGACCTGGGCGGTTTCACTGGTGCGCAGTCCTCGATTGCGTCGGGAGGAACAGGGCGGGCTTCGCTCGCTCTCGACATCGATCATCACCATGTGATGACTGGACCCTTTCAGGCCAGCCTCCGGGGAATTCGGTTCTCCACGGCGGGCTTGATCATTCAGGGTCGAGGCGAAGCGTCCTGCGGAATCCACGTCGATCTAGACCACAAGGTGTCCATGTTGAAGGGCGCATCTCTTGACCTCAGCGAGGTCGGGCTCCACGTCGGCGACCAGAATATGGAAGGCTGGTGGGCGAATATCGAAGTACCTCGCCTGATTGCCCACGGCTTTCCTCCGGCGCGCTGGGATGGGCAGATCGCTCTCCGTGCGAAGAGCGCCGAGCCTCTGCTGAAAACCCTCGCCGCCAAGGGAAAAATCACCAGCTTGATCCCGGCCCTGACTTCGCTGAATGACCTACGAGGATCGGGCGAGTTTCGCAAGACTGACACGGTCACGGACATCGTACTCGAGCCTCTAGACAACGTCCTCTTCAATGTTGCCGGTCGGTATTACGAGAAAGGGCACGACTCGCGATATGCATTCGTCGTGGGCGGGTCTATCTTTTCGCTGGGCCTTGCGGACGACTCCTCCGGGCTTTCGATCATGCTTTTCGCGCGGGAAGGTTGGCTGAACGAGAGGCTCTTGGGTCTTCCGGAGCCGGTGAAGCAGATCCACTCGTCACAACCATAGACCTTGACCTGCCGAAGAGGGCGATCACGGTAATGAGGCGCATGCTACTCCCGCGTCGCTTCGCTCCGTCCCTGGTGCTCGCATCGGCGATCACGACGAGCGAAACGGCCGATCACGATGGATCGGAATGGGCGGTCACGATGAGCGGGACCCGCAGCCGGACGCAGGCAAACCCCGCGAATCGAACAATTCGTCTCGTCCGTCAGATGAACTGGCCCCTTCCCGATTAGGAAGATGAAGGCAACGCAATGCACGTCACTTCGCCGTCTTGGAAAGCGGCTCTTTCGAAGATGAAAAGGTCCTCTGCCAACGGGTGGAGGACCTCTGAAAGCAGGAAAAGGTCCTCTGCCGACACGCAAAGGTCCTCTAACAGAAGGAAAAGGTCCTCTAACAGAAGGAAATCGTCCTTTGCCGACACGCAAAGGTCCTCTGACAGTAGGAAAAGGTCCTCTAACAGAAGGAAATCGTCCTTTGCCGACACGCAAAGGTCCTCTGACAGTAGGAAAAGGTCCTTTACCGACACGCAAAGGTCCTTTGCCGACACGCAAAGGTCCTCTGACAGTAGGAAAAGG
>CAZHED010000006.1:178748-183717 GCA_964531095.1 uncultured Polyangiaceae bacterium
CGACACGCAAAGGTCCTTTGCCGACACGCAAAGGTCCTCTGACAGTAGGAAAAGGTCCTTTACCGACACGCAAAGGTCCTTTGCCGACACGCAAAGGTCCTCTGACAGTAGGAAAAGGCCCTATGCCAACGGGCAAAGGACCTCTGAAAGCAGGAAAAGGTTTTCTGCCGACACGCAAAGGTCCTCTAACAGAAGGAAAAGGTCCTCTGCCGACACGCAAAGGTCCTCTGCCCACGGGTGGAGGACCTCTGAAAGCAGGAAAAGGTTCTATACCCACAGGTTCGGGCTCGTGCTGGGGAGCGCTCGACCATAGCGCGATTCGCTGGCGGCTCGCACTGGGCGAACGGTGTCGCCATCGACGGCTCCGCGGACCATCTGTCCATCGTTACGATGGCGGGCCCCCCCTCGCCGAGTCGCAGGCGCCGCCTTAACCTGTGGGCCTTATGAAGAAGACCCTCAAAGTCGAGGTCTGGTCCGACATCGTTTGCCCCTGGTGCGCCATCGGCAAACGCCGGCTCGAAGTCGCGCTCTCCCGGTTCCCGCATCGAGGCGACGTTCGGGTCGTCTGGCGCGCATTCGAGCTCGACCCTTCGGCCCCCCGGGTGCAGGAGGGGGACAACGCGGAGCGGCTCGCAGAGAAATACGGCCGCACGAAAGCCCAGGCCGAGGCAATGATCCAGAGCGTGGCCGACACAGCCGCCAAGGACGGTCTCGATTTCCACCTGTCACGTGCCCGATCCGGGAACACGTTCGACGGGCACCGCGTGCTGCATCTGGCCGCGGAGAGGGGGCTTCAGGACGCGGTGAAGGACCGGTTCTTCGGCGGGTACATGAGCGAAGGCCAAGCGATCGGCGAGCACGAGGTCCTCGTGCGGCTCGCCTCGGAGGCGGGGCTCGACGCGGAGGAAGTCCGCGCGGTCCTCTCGACCAATCGGTACGCGAGCGAAGTTCGGGAGGAGGAGGAGACCGCGCGAAGGCTCGGGATCAACGGGGTCCCGTTTTTCGTCCTCGGCGACAAGTACGGGATCTCCGGCGCCCAGTCCGCCGAGGTGATCCTCCGCGCGCTCGAGCAGGCGTGGGCGAGCCTGCCGGAGCCTGAGACGGTAGCTGAGGAGAGGGTGGTCTGCGGTCCCGACGGGTGCGCGTGACCGGGCGACTTCCTCGCCAGACACGGCGGGTAGGGCTCACCACATCGTGACACGCCGATCGTCGGCGTCTAGGATCGCGGCATGTCGGACCCCAAGACGTTTGCGGGCAGTTGTCACTGCGGCAAGGTTCGCTACGAGGTCACGCTCGACCTCGATAAGGTCACGGCGTGCAATTGCTCGATGTGCGGCAAAAAGGGCACGCTGCTCACCTTCGCACCGGCGGAAGCCTTCAGGCTGCTGTCTGGCGAGGAGGCGCTCACTTCGTACCGATTCAACAAGAGAGTCATCAATCACAACTTCTGCTCGACCTGCGGCGTGACCTCGTTCGCGCGCGGCAAGCGGCCCAGTGACGGGGCACCGCTCGTTGCCGTGAACGTGCGCTGCCTCGAGGGGGTCGACATCGCGACGCTCGAGATCAGGCACTTCGACGGCAAGAGTCTTTAAGAAGCGCCGGCGACCCGGTGCTTGCCGCCCGCACGCCGCAAGCGCATTAATATCGCCGAGGCCGTCGCCGGCTCGCCACATTCTCGCGAGCCCGGATCATTCCACTTGGAACGGGAGCGACGAGCCTGGATCGCACTTTGTGGACCCGATTTCGACCAAGCCGCAACTGCTTGGCCATGAGGACCCATCATGGCTGGAGGTCTCATGGCTCGCTCGTCTCATCTTAGGTTCGTCTTCGCCAGCCTTCTCTTGTCGGCGTGCTCGTCCCAATCGAATGCTCCGGCGACCGGCAATGCCGGCGGTATGGGAGCAGGCAGCGCGGGCGGCATCGGAACCGAAGGCGGGACGATGCCGCCCGCCGGCACAGGGAGTGGGTCGGGCGCATCGGGAGGGACGTCGAGCGGAAACGGGGCCAGCTCCAGCGCGTCGGCCGGCGGATCGTCGAGCGGCGGCACGCCTCCGACTTCGTCGGGCGGCGGAGGATCGTCGAGCAGCGGCGGCGGGTCCAGCGGCGGCAGCGCCGGATCCTCGAGCAGCGGAGCGACGAGCAGTGCCGACGCGGCTCCGGGGCCGGGAACGGACGCCGCGACCGCCGCGACCACCAACAGCACCGGAGATGGCGACTACACCGTCGGGCCCACCTACACGACGAGCCCGGACTTGATGTCCAAGGGAGCGCCCGCGGGCAAGACCTTTCAGCTCACGATGAATTCGACGAGCAGCCAAATCTTTACGGGGATGGACCCCAACCTTCTCGCGGCCAATCAGCACTCCTTCACCCGCCAGGTGACCGTGTACGTCCCCGCGAAATACGTCGATGGCACGGCCGCGCCGTTCATGGTGATTCAAGACGGGCCCGGGACGGTCCAGGTCCAGCAAACGGGATTGCTCTCCAACACCAAGCTCGCTCTCGACAACCTTACGCAAAGCACCGATCCCACCCGGCGCCTGCCGGTCTTCATCGCCATCGCCGTGGCCAATGGCGGCGGCGACGGCCCCGGAAGCGAGCGCGGATTCGAATACGACACGGTGTCGGACCGCTACGGGCGCTTCATACAAACCGAGGTACTGCCCGCGGTGCTCGCCGACGCAACCATCAAGGCCGCGTACCCCAACTTCGCCCTCACCGCGGACCCCGACGGACGGGGCGCCCTCGGATGCAGCTCGGGCAGCCCCGCGGCGATGAGCATGGGATGGTTTCATCCCGAATGGTTTCATCGAATCGTGACGTACTCCGGGTCGTTCGTGGACCTGATGACCGCCACCGCGCCCGAACGGGCGATGTATCCCTTCGGCTCGTGGGAATACCACTCGGACCTCGACCTCATCGGCACGACAACGCCCGCGAAACCGCTGCGCGTGTTCGTCAACTCAAACGAAATGGACAACGGATACACCACGCCGGACAGCGGCCACCACAACTGGCTGCTGGCCAACCAGGATATGGCGGCCGCGCTGAAGGCTCAAAGCTATCACTACCGATACGTCGAGGGCCTCGGCGCCAGCCACTGCGATGGCAGGGTGCAGAATCTCACGATGGCGGACACCCTTCTGTGGGTGTGGCAGGGCTATCCGCTCAAGTGACGGGCGGCGCGCTCACGGTCCGCCGCGCAGCGCCGCAAACAACCGCGCCGACTTCTTCTTCGGCGTGTGCGCCGGGCCGCTACGACGCTCCGCCTCCGAGTCCATCAGCACCGGGAGCGAATACAATTCCCGGATCAACGAGAAATCCGGCTGGTTCCAGAGCTCGGCGACTCCGTGAGGTAGCTGACCTGGCACGCCCAGGAGTCGCGCGTGCCCTTCACGAGAGGCTGGGTTCCGCGAATGCGCGGACGCGCGCCGAGCTGCGGCAGTCAGGCTGTTGGACGCGTTCTATCTTCGCAGAAGCAATCGGTCCCGTCGCGCGCTTGCGCCCGCGTCCGCGACGATCCACCTTCGTTCTCGATGGCATCCCCATCGTTCGGCGGACCCCTCCGCGCCTCAGGTGTGCTCCTCGCTGTGGCGCTCATCGGCTGGTGTGTGGGCGGGGGAGAGCTGCACGCGGCGACGCCGGACCAGGCGCCGGCCGCGTCGCGCGCACAAGTCGCGGCAGCGCTGGAAGCCCTCGCCGCCTGGTTCAGGGGACACGAACGGCGCCTCGCGAGCGGCGCACCGGGTTCCATCGAGCGGGCGATTGCCGCGTATGCGCCCGGCGTCTACCGTCCGGTCCAGGAGGGCGCGCTGGCGCCGGCGAAGCGCGGTGCGCGGTGTCCGCCGGACATGGGGCTCGCATTCGGGGTCGTGTGCGTCGATCGATACGAAGCGTCCGTCCTCGAGCGCGCGCCGGACGGCATGCTCGTACCTCACGCGCCTAACCGGTCACTCGCGCCCGATCCCTTTTACGTCGCGCGGAGCGCCCCAGGCGTGGTCCCGCAGGCATACGTGAGCGGAGCCCAGGCTCTCGCGGCCTGCCACCATGCTGGCAAGCGTCTATGCGCGCCCGTGGAGTGGCGCGCCGCGTGTGGCGGCAGCGAGGGCTACGCGTTCCCCTACGGCCCTGACCGCGTGGCAGGGCGCTGCCACGACACCGGGGTGAACCCGATGCTCACGTACCACGCCGATGCGCAGGCCCGCGGCTGGGGCCCCCTCGAGCTCAACGACCCGCGCAACATCGAGCTCGACGGGACGCTCGCGAAGACCGGCGCGTTCCCCGACTGCGTCAACGACTTTGGCCTCTACGACATGGTTGGCAACCTGCACGAGTGGACGGCCGACCCGAACGGCACGTTTCAGGGCGGCTACTGGCTCGACACCTCGCTGCACGGCGAGGGCTGCGCGTACCGGACGATCGCGCACCCGTTCGACTACGCCGATTACTCGATCGGATTCCGCTGCTGCGCCGATCCGGAGACCCACGCCCGTCCCACGCTTTCGGCGGCCTCGGGCGAAATCCCAACGATTTCGCCGGAGCGGGACACGAGGTTCGAACTCGTGACCTTCGGCTTGGGAAGCCGACGCTCTACCAACTGAGCTAGTCCCGCGACAACCCGGAGCTAAGCGCTCTCGGCACCGGCGTGTCAACCGATGCGCGCCACAAACGACGGCCCGGGTGGCGCTTTCGGTCCACCCGGGCCGCTTTCCCTGAAAACAGGCCCAGTGAAAGGGCTCGTCATACGGACGGAAGACACGTCACGCCTCGAACAAGGCGATGGCCACGTGCATTGGGAGCCGGTGATCGGCAAGCTGCTCCGTTTGCGGCTCCGTTTCCTTCCGCCCGAGCCACCCGCGCGCCACGCGACCTCTTGTTGAGGCGGTGAAACGCGCAGGTACGCCTCTACGGCAGCGGCCCTCTCGGACTAGAGCCATAGGTACTTTGCATGACGTTCTCCCTCCTCCGG
>CAZHED010000007.1:0-114793 GCA_964531095.1 uncultured Polyangiaceae bacterium
CCTGGAAGACCATGGCGCAGCCACAATTAACCCTACTTCAGAGACGGGACACTAGTGCTGCAGACGGCGCTGCGCACTGTCGCGAGCCTCGGCGGAGGCCGCGCTCAGCAGCAAGGTCAGTCGGCTGCGCAACTCCCCACCGGCGTCGACCGGCATCTTGCCCTCCGTGGTGACGATCCACACGTGGGGGCGTGACGCCAGGATTTCGGCGCCAAGCGCGTCCCGCTCGGCCTGCGACACGGCGCGCACGACGCGGGGGAACAGGTCCGCCTCCTCGCTGCGTACATGCTCGCCAAAGAGTGCACGAAGCACGGCGATTCGCTCCCTGAACGAAGGGTCGCCCACGTTGGTCTTGAGAACGTTCCGCAGCTCGGCTCGGAGGAAGAGGTGCTCGTCACCACCTCGACCGCCCTCATCGGGCAGCTCGTCGAGAACGCACCGCACCGCCGGATAGAACACGGCCTCCTCGGCGGCCAGATGGGCGATGAGCTCCTCGGCGAGCCGTGACACGAAGGACGACCGCGCGCGTCGACGCGCCGCGTACGCGATTTCGTCGAACAGCTGCTCGATGACCCGATGTTGCGCGACAAGGGCAAGGGTGGCGTCCATCGCTTTTGATCGTCTCCTTCTCATTTACGAGTTTCGGTCCGGCAAAATCGCGGTGCCGTCATGGCGCGACGATCGTGATCTCGACTCGCTTGCTACAATTCGTGCCGCCCTGGCATTCCGCAGCTCCTTGCGCGACTTTCGCTATCACGCGCGTGGGTGCCACCCCACGCGACCCGAGAATTTCGCGCACGACGTGCCGGTGCTCCTCGTCTCCGGACACGCCGATTGCTTGCTGCGCCATGGCCCCTCCCTGGCTCATGCAATCGGCGATCGACTCGAGGACCGCGAGCCAGATCGTGTCCTGATCGAGCTCGCCAATGTGCTGGCGGACGAGGCGCAACGTAGGGCAGCTTGCGACGACCTCGCGCGCCACGACGAGCTCGGCGTCGTCTTCGTCCGTCTCGTCCGTGCTGCGTGGGTCGGAACCCCTCTCCCGTGCGACGGCCGCCTTCGGCGACTTAGGAGGCACCGAGGCGGACGCGACCTGGGGGGCGGACGTTGCCGCATGCGCGGCCGGCGCTGCGGCCGGGGTTGCCGGGGCCTTCGTCGCGGCATTTCCGCCGCCGCACGCCGCGATCATCCCGGCGAGAGAGAACGAAACGGCCACTTTGGCGGCACGGCTGCGATGAATCGACATCATGCTCCTCCTGCTTCGCGCACCACACCTCCGGTGCCTCATGAGACGAGCCGAGCCGAGTGCAGCGGTCGTGCCGCCGTACCCGTGCCGGCAGTTCGCGCATCGCACGGCAACCGCCCTCCCCACCGGGCCGAGCCCGCCACGCAATACCGCCACGCTCATGTGCGCAACGCGGCCATCCTCGTCGTGGCAATTCGCCACGGGCGCGCCAAAAAAGCGCCCTCCGAAACGAAGCCCTACTTGCTCGAAGCTTTCGCGGCCCTCAAACGGGCTCGCAGCCTCGCGGCATAGCCTTCCTTGTTGTCTTGCTTCGCGCGCCCGATGGCCAGGGCGTCCGCGGGGACGTCCCTGGTCACGGTCGTCCCGGTCGCGACGTACGCGTTCGCGCCGATCGTGACGGGAGCAACGATCTGCGAGTCGCTCCCGATGAAGGCCCCCTCCTCGATGACGGTCGTGTGCTTCTGAAAGCCATCGTAATTGCAGAAAATCGTCCCAGCGCCAACGTTGGCTCGCTCGCCGATGATCCCGTCCCCGAGGTACGCGAGGTGGTTCGCCTTTGCGCCGCGACGCATGCGTGTCTTCTTCGTTTCGACGAAGTTGCCGACATGGGCCTCTTCGCCGATGTCGCTCTCCGGACGCAGGTGAGCGAACGGACCCACGTGCGCGCGCGCGCCGATGGTCGAGTCGGTGGCGACCGAGTAGGGCTTCACGACGGCCCCCTCGCCCACTTCCACGTTCGTGAGGACGCAGCCCACGTCGACGATCGCCCCGCTGGCGACGCGCGTGCGACCGCGGAGGACGGCGCCGACCTCCACAGTCGCATCCGGCTCGAGCACGACTCCGGCGTCGATTTGCGCTCCGTCGCGCACGGTCGCGCCGGCGAGGCGCCATCGGCGTGCGATTCGGGCACGCATCACGGCCTCGACCCGCACGAGCTGCTCGCGGTCGTTCACACCCGCGAGCACGTCCGCCGGACGATTGACCGTCTCGATGCGCTCTCCCGCGCGGCTGGCGAACGAGACCACGTCGGTCAAGTAGAGCTCCCCTTGCGCGTTGTTGGGGACGAGGGTGGCCAGCGCTTCGCGGAGCAGCGAAACCCGCCCCGCGTAGACACCCGCGTTGATCTCGCGGACCGCGCGCTCGTCCTCCCCGTGCAAGTCGCGCTCTTCGCGGACATCGACCGCCACGCCCCCCTTGCGAAGCACGCGGCCATAGCCCGCGGGATCGTCGACGATGCACGTCGCGAGCGACAAACCGGCGGAAACAGGGCCTGCATCGAGGGGCGCGAGGACCGCTCGAACGTCGTCCGCAGTGACGAGCGGCACGTCGCCGTAGAGCACGAGCACGCGCGACGCCCGCGATCCGGAGGCCGCCAGACCGGCGCGCGCGGCGTCTCCCGTCCCGCGCTGCTGTTCTTGCACCGCGATGCGTACGCGCTCGACCCCAAACGCGCGCGCGAGGTACTCTTCGACGAGCCGCCGCCCGTGGCCCACGACGACGACGACTTCGCCGCATCCGGCGTCGAGCGCCGCCTGGACGCCGAAGTGCACGATCGGCAGGCCGCACACGGTATGCATCACCTTGGGGAGAGCGCTCTTCATGCGCGTCCCCTGCCCTGCCGCGAGAACGATGGCGATCGTCGTTTGCATGCGCGGGTGTCAGGGCAAGAGGTCGGGAAGAGGCGGGGCCGGCGCCGGTCCCACGGGGATCGGCGCGTTGTTGGACGCCGTCGCGCCGTTCGCGGCGGGGAGTGTGACGGAGCTCGGTACGTAGACGACGACCGTCTCCCCTGCCTTGAGCGGGTCGGTGCGGCCTCGCCGGTTGACTCGCTCCATCGTGCGCGCACCCACCTCGAAGCGCTTGCCGATCGAACCGATCGTGTCGCCCGCCTTGGCGGCGACGGTCACGCGCTTGTGCCCTTTGCCCTGGTCGAGCGAGGCGAAAAATTCGTCGGTTCCGACGGCGACCACGTGCACGTCTTCCTCCTTGGCGACGACGACGCGGGATAGATCCGCGTCCGGAGCCACGAACACCTGCAAGGTCATCCCTTCCTGAAGGCGAGCGCTCGCGTCGAGGTCGTTCCAGCGACACAAGTCGTCCACCGACACATGGGTCGCGCTCGCGACTTCGCTCAGCGTGTCGCCCGCGAGGACGCGGTAGAAGACCCGCCGACGATTCGGGTAGACGAACTCGTCGGACGGCACGACGACGCTCTGCTTCGGTCCCGCGACCGGGACCACGTCGGTCGGCGTCGGCGACGGTCCGTCGACCTTCGGAACGAGCAACACCGTTCCGCCACGGATTGCCTCACCAGGCCCGATCGTGTTGAGGTCGACGAGCCGCTGCGTCGTCGTCATGTGCGCAGCGGCGACTTGGTCGAGGCTCTCCCCGAAGCGCACCACGTATCGGTCGAGCGGCGGCAGATCCTTTCGTGTTCGGGCGATCATCTGCACGAACGTCGGGCCTTTGCCCCGGGGCACTCGGAGCCGGTAGCGCGAGTCGCCGTCGCCCGCGGGAGGGGTCCGCGCCGCGCGCAACTCCGGGTTGAGGACCTCGATGTCCTTGGGGTCACAGCCTGCCGCTTGCGCGGCCAGCCCCAGGGACATACCCGGCGGAGCCTCGACCTCATCGGTCTCGATGGCCGGATCGACGGCAAGGTCCCCGAAGCCGAACGCCGCCAAGTTGTGGGCCACCACGGAGGCAGCGAGGATCTTCGGAACGTACAGCGTCGTTTCCCACGGGAGCGTTCCCTCGGTTCGCGCCAAGGTCCAGAAGTCGTTCGTGTTGTAGCGCCGCACGACCGACGCGAGACCCGCGTGGCCCATGTTGTAGGCGGCCAGAACGAGCTCCCAGCTCCCGAAGCGTCGATGCAAATCGCCGAGCAAGTCGCAGGCGGCCACCGTCGCCAGGTCCGGGCTGTAACGCTGATCGACCCATCGGTCCATCAACAGGCCGTAGATCTTCGCCGTTTCGGGCATCAACTGCCAGAGGCCGGCCGCCCCCGATGCCGATCGCGCGCTCGGGTCGAAGCCGCTCTCGATCATTGAGACCCAGACCAGATCCTCGGGGAGCGATTTGAGGCGAAGGGCGCGGCGCATGCTGTCGCGAAAGCGGCCCGAATGGCGGAACAGGTTTGCGAACGTGGCGTGCCCGCGCGGGTCTTCGCGGAAAAAACGGAGATAGCGCACGACACGCTCGTCCCAGCGCACGGGCAAGTCGGGCATGTCGAGGTGGGCGAGCCACGCCACGTCGCTCGTGCTGTCGCTCGGCGGCGGCACCGTGGGGCCGCTGGGCGGCACCCCCGATGCGTGGACCTGAGGCCCGACGTCACGAGGCAACACCAGCGGGAGATCGGCTGGCCAGGCGCTGCCCGGCGCAGGCGCCGCGGGCGCGAAGAGCTCGCGCTCGGCCTCCCGAAGCGCGGCGAGCTCCGGGCTCTCCGCCCCGAGCCACGTGTCGTCGACCAGCGGACCTCCCGCGATGGCTCGCCGGGCGCCTGCATCGCCAGCGCGCGAGCCCCTTCCCCGGGGGGCGGGCTTCGAGCTGCCCGCCGCCTTTCCCGGTTTGGCCACGCGAGCCGGATCCGCCGCATGCGCCACCGAGAGAGAGGTGAGCACCGCGAAACCGAGCGCCCCGGGCAGGAGCCGCCGCCGAATCATCGCATTCACCGAAAAACGGTCGCACGCGCAACGGGTGTGGTCAAATTCGGGCAGACTCATCCCCCCCATATCGTCTGCTCGGGGTCGCTAGTCCGAGGCGCAGGAGCGGAGCCGGCATTATCGGGATTCGGGAAGTCCTCGCCGAGGGGAGGCAAATCGGTTTCGTCGTACCCGGGCGGCACTTTCCAGATTTCGGTCGTCGGGGGATACGTGTCGCGCGAGGTCTCCACGCGGCTCGGTCCGCCACGCGGCACGATGAGACGCTTGCGAAGGAGCTTGATGCCGTCGAGCCCCTTCTGCTTCCGCCTCGGCTTGCCGATGGTCGGATCGGCGATCACTTTGCGCTCGAACGGCGTCTTCGACAGTACGGTCCGCATGAGCGCGACACGCACCGGTTTGTCGGCGCCGAGGAGCTGCATCGTCACGTCGTTCGGTCCCACCGTAGCGTGCACGACCACGGGGAACGCGTACGGGTTGCGGAGCTTGAGGTCGACGACGGGATAAACGACCGTCGCATCGAGGCCGACGGGCAGGTAGGCGCTGGGCCGGGAGTGCGGCAAGCGCTGCACGATGTCGAGCCCGCCGAAGAACGCGATCGCGTGAAGCGTCGAAGCGACCTGGCAGGTTCCGCCGCCGGTTCCCTCGACCATCTCGCCCTTGTAGATCTCGAAAGCCTTCTGAAAGCCGTTGTCCCCGCTGCGCGCGCCCACCACGTCGTTGAAGCTGACTAGCTCGCCCGGTTCGATGACCAGCCCGTCCAGGTGCCCCGCGGCCACCTCGATGTTCTGGGCGCGCAGCCCCTGGTCGCCGCGCCGCGAGAAGTAGGTGACGAAAGACGCAAGTTGGTGCGAGACGTCGACGCTCGCGAGCGACGCCGTGGTGACGTGTGGAGAGACGACGGCGAACGGAAGGATCACGTCCGTGGTGGTGGGGTCGACGGCGGCGCGGGCAATCGCTCCGATCGCGGCGTCGACGTCGAGCGCGCGACCATCGCGCTCGGGAACGCCCGAGTGGCGCTCCACATCGAGCCGTGCGGCGACAGCCGCGACGTCGAGGTCCTCTTTCAGCGGCAGAAGGCGATCGAGGGCGACGCGCGTGTCGACACCCGGCTGCAGCGGCACGTCGAGCGCCCCGGTACGCGCCCGATCCGCCAGCCGAGCGCGGGTGGCCATGTCACCGAGGCGGCCGAGACGCAGGGCCCGCGCCGTCACGGAATCGACGTCCACGTCGACGCCGAGGGCACCCAACGTCGTCTCCGCGATCACGCGCACGTCGGCGCCGTCTTGCACGAGGAGCCGCAAGCGCCGGCTTTGCAAGACGCGCACGCGGGCCTCGACCTGAGGACGCAGCGCCGCACCCCGGACGAGCGGCACCCCGTCGACCCGGAGCCCAGGCAGGGCTCGGCCACGATCCGTCAAAAGGAGCGGCCACCATCGCAGACAAGCCCCTCGCACCCACAGGCCCGCCCCGAGTGAGAGGAGCCCGATGATGACAAGTCGCCAGGCAGTGCGGCTCAAGGCGTGTCTCCCAACGCGAAAGCGCGCGCGAGCGGTGATCGCCCGCATCCCCGGGCGGCCCGCCGCACGCTAGCATCACCCGTTGAGGTACGCATCGCCCGCTTGCACCCTATGGATGATTCACGAGAAAATCAGGAGGGTCGCGACGATCATCGGCGCGCAGTGCCTCTCGCTGCCCCCATGGTCGAGACTCTATGAAGGCTTGCGTCCAGTGCCATCTGCGTTATCCGGGGGACGCCCTCTACTGCTTCGTCGACGGCGCGGAGCTTGCGTCTATCCGCGACCCGCGGATCGGGACAACCATCGCGGGGCGTTACCTCATCGAGGAAGTGATCGGCGAGGGAGGGATGGCGACAGTCTATCGCGCACGACACAAGCTCGTCGACCGTCCCTGCGCCGTCAAAGTCATGAACCGCACGTTGGCCGCCGACGACACGGTGCGCGAGCGGTTTCGCCGCGAGGCCAAGAGCACGCAGATCCTCGCCCACCCGAACGTCATCGAGATTTTCGACCACGGCGAAACGACCGACGGGATCCCGTACATGGTCATGGAGCTCCTGAACGGGCGGACGCTCGCCGAGCTCCTCACCGGCGGCGTGCTCCCGCTCGCGCGCGCCATCCCAATCCTGATCCAGCTCGCACGCGGCATCGCACGCGCGCACGACCTGGGCGTCGTGCACAGGGATCTGAAGCCTGAAAACGTATTCATCTGCCAGCGCGCCGACGGGAGCGACCTGGTCAAGATCCTCGACTTCGGCATCGCACGCTCGCGCACCGACCCGCGCTTGACGGGCGTCGGAGAGCTCTTCGGAACACCCCAGTACATTGCGCCCGAACGCGTGAGCAGCGGGGACGCCGGTCCGAGCGTCGATCTCTACGCGCTCGGCGTCATCTTTTACGAAGTCACGACGGGCAAGCTTCCCTTCGAGGCGAGCGATCCCGCGACGTTCTTGGTCAAGCACCTGAACGAGCGCCCGCTGCCTCCTCGCTCGGTCGAGCCACAGGTGCCGGCGAAGCTCGACGCGCTGGTCATGCAGCTGCTCGAGAAGGATCCGCGCGCACGTCCTGTGGATGCCCATCGCGTCGAACAGGACCTCCTCGCCCTGGCCGGCGCGCTCCACGCACCGGTGCCGCCGGATCCCGAGAAAGACCCGGCGAGCTCGCACCCCGTCGTGCTCCCGCCGCCGACAGCGGCCCCGGACCGCCCCGGAGAGTGGACTCGTCGACTCGACGTGTTCCAGCAAATGCTCTCGCAGTCCCGCGGGGCGAAGCCCGAAAAGGCGCTGTCCGAGATCCGCCAGCTCGTGGTGGAGCTCGCCGAGGCCCGCGCTTCCCGCGAGCACGAGCAGCGGGAGCTCGAAGAAATCGACGCGCGGGGCCGGGAGGGACGACAGCGCTTCGGCGCCGCGGTCGACGCGCTCGGGCTGGACGCGTCGAGGGCGCGCGACGAGCTTCGCGCGGCGCGCATCGACTTCGATCGACTGGCGCACCACTCGAAGCGCGCGGCGGGGGCTTACGCGGGCGCCTTGCGCGAGGTCGTCACATGGGAGGGACGCGCCGGCCTCGAGGAGCCACACGCCCAGCTCGCCGAAGGGTATCGCCAATGTGCCCAGGCGGTCGACGCCTGGATCGCCGCCCGCCGCATCGAGCGTTCCGCGCAGGCCACGCTGGACGACAAAGGGCGCACGGTCACCGATCTCGACTACCAGCTCGCCGAGTTGCGCGCCGCCCTGGCGAGTCAAGAGCAGGCGGTCGACCGAGAGCGCGAAACGGCGCATCGGCGCCTCGTAGAGCGAAACGCGCGCGCCGAGGTCATCGAGTCGCGTCTCCTCGAGCTGGCCACGAGCTTTTGCGAGCCCCTGCGTGGCCGTCCCGAGCTGGGGACCCTCTTTCGCCGGCTCGAGGCCGACGCGTTGGCCTAGTGCAGCCTCCGCCCCGCCGAGAGCCCTGCTATATGTCCGCCGACACCCCCCGGACCACCCATGAACGGCACGGCATTCAACGTGGACACGAACCAGGTGCTCGTGATGGTGCTCGCCGGCGGCGAAGGCAAGCGCCTGTTCCCGCTGACGCTCGATCGAGCAAAGCCCGCGGTGCCCTTCGGCGGGCGCTACCGCATCATCGACATCGTTCTGTCGAACTTCGTCAACTCCGGCCTATCGCGCATCAAGGTGCTCACGCAGTACAAGAGCGCATCGCTCGAGGAGCACATCGCGCGAAATTGGCGGCTCGCCCCGATCCTCGATCAGTTCATCGAGGCGATCCCGGCGCAGCAGCGCACCGGTAAGGCCTGGTACCGCGGCTCCGCCGACGCGGTGTGGCAGTGCCAGCACGTCATCAACGACGAGCGGCCCGACTTGATTTGCATCTTCGGCGCCGACCACGTCTACAAGATGGACGTTCGGCAGATGCTGGCGTTCCACGAGAGCGCGCGCGCCGACGCAACCGTCGCGGCCATCCCGGTGCCGCGCGAAACCGCGAAGGAATACGGCATCATCGAGGTCGGTCGCGGGGGCCGCATCTTGGCGTTTCACGAGAAGGTCGACAATCCCCCGACGGTGCCCGGCAACGACCGGATGTGCCTCGCTTCGATGGGAAACTATGTCTTTCGCCCCGACGTGCTCCTTCGCGAGCTCGGGGAAGACGAGAACCTCGAGGAGAGCCGTCACGATTTCGGGCACGACGTCTTGCCGCGCTTGGTCAAGAAGGGGGCCGACGTATTCGCGTACGACTTCGCAACGAACGCGGTGCCGGGGGAGGAGGGGCACAACCGCGGCTACTGGCGCGACATCGGGACGATCGACGCGTACTTGGAAGCGCAGATGGATCTCATCGAGATCCACCCGCAGTTCAACCTCTACAACTTCAGATGGCCGATTCGCACGGGAGCGACCCACGATCCGCCCGCCAAGTTCGTCTTTCGCGACGAGGCGCAGGCGCGCGTCGGCATCGCGACCGACTCGATGGTGAGCCACGGATGCATCATCTCGGGAGGGCGCATCCACCGCAGTGTGCTCGGCATCGGATGCCGCGTAAACTCGTTCAGCGAAGTCGAAGAGAGCGTGCTCTTCGAGCGCGTGCGGGTCGGGCGGCACGCGAAGATCCGCCGGGCGATCATCGACAAGGACGTGGAGATCCCGTCCGGCACCATCATCGGCTTCGACCGCGAGGCCGATCGCGCTCGTTTCGTCGTGACCGAGTCGGGAACCGTGGTCATCCCCAAGCGCGCGAAGCTCGACGGCACATAGCGCGCGAATGACCCTCACGGCGATCGTCGGCGACGTGCACGGGTGCACCGCAGAGCTCGAAGATCTCCTCGAGCAGATTCGGTTCGCCGAAGGGCGGGACCGCCTCGTCTTGGTGGGGGATGTCGTCGTTCGCGGGCCCGACTCCCACGGCGCTCTCGCGCTCGCGCGCCGGCTGGGCGCGCTCGTAGTGCGCGGCAACCATGAGGAGAAGCTCCTGGCGTACCGCCACGGCCTCAAGTCCTTGGGCCCGGAGCACGAGCGCTTGGCGCGAGCCCTTTCGGAGGACGAGTGGCGGATGCTCGAAGCGACGCCCCTCTGGGTCGACCTTCCCGAGCACGGCGTGCGTGTGGTCCACGCGGGGGTCGTGCCGGGCGCCGCGCCGAAGCGTACGCCGCAGGAAGCTCTGATGAAAATTCGCACCGTCGACTCGCGAAACCGATGGAGCGACGAGCCCGACGCCGGTCCGCTGTGGGGCTCGCGGTACGCCGGGCCGCCCCACGTGGTCTTCGGGCACAACGCGGGCGCCGAGCCGCAGCTGCACACCTGGGCGACCGGGATCGACACGGGGTGCGTATACGGCGGTCGCCTGACCGCGGTGGTGCTTGCACAAGGAGAGCCGATGCCGCCTGGGGAGGCCGCGCGCGCGGTGCTGCGGAGCGTGAAGGCGCGACGCAAGTACAGCCAGGGACGGGCGGGGTCGCCGCTGCCATGATCGCGCGCTACCCCTATGTCGCGATCGACGTCGACGCGGACGACGCGGACGATGCGGCCTCGCACCTATTCGAGCTCGGCGCAGGAGGCGTGGAGACGCGCGACGAAACCACCCTGGCGCGCGGCGCCGCCGGAAAAGTGACGCTCATCGGCAGCTTCGAGCGCGAAGAGGACGCGCGGTCGGCGATGCGCGAGCTACCGCCGCGGTGGTCGCCACGGGTCGAAGTGGTGGTCGGAGATGCGTGGCGCGACGAGTGGAAGAAGCACTTCGAACCGTTCCCCATCGCGACTGGGGTCGTCGTGTGCCCTCCGTGGAAGGATTACGCGGCGACGGCCGGCGAGCGCGTCGTGGTGCTGGAGCCGGGCCGTGCGTTCGGCACAGGGCTTCACGAGACCACGAGCCTCGTTGCGCAAGTGCTGGGTGATCAGGCCGAACGGTTCCGAGCGCGGGCGGTGCTCGACGTCGGCTGCGGAAGCGGTGTCTTGTCGCTGGTGTCGCTCGCGCTCGGCGCGTCAACCGCGCGCGCAATCGACGTCGATCCCGACGCGGTGCTCGTCACGCGCGAAAACGCGCTGCGAAACGGCCTGGCCGAGCGCGTGCATGCCGATCGAAGCCCCGTCGAGACCCTCGCAGGGCAGTACGCTGCCGTCGTCGCGAACATCGAGGCGACGACGTTGGTCGAGCTCGCGCCCGCGCTGATGGCGCGGATGGCTCCTGGCGGGCTGCTGGTGCTCTCCGGCATCCTCGCGCCCGATGTCGCGCCCACGCAGCTCACGAGCGTGCGCAGTGCGTACTCCGCGCTGGTGGTCGAGAGCGTGCCCCGCAAGGGGGAGTGGATCGCGGTCGTGATGAGCAGGTAACGGCGCACCGATCTCTGCCACCGACCGAAGCCGACGGATGAGGGAGACGCCGGCCATAGGAGAGGTCGCGCAGAGCGCACTGTCGCTCCTAAACGATTCAATCGTGTTCAGATTTCCTGGAGACTATGACGTCACGCACGTGACGCACGTGACGCGGCGCGCGCCGCTCGGAGGCTTGTGATGAGTACGTCGAATCAGCGCCTGGGCAGAACGGGGGGCCTGTCCGCCATCGTCGCCTTCTGCGCGGCGCTTGCGGTCGTGTACGCGTGCGGATCATCGCCCCCGGACAACGGTTTCGGCCCCGTCACCGGCGCTGGAAGCAGCGGCGGAAGCAGCGGCGGAAGCAGCGCCCACCCCGGCACCGGAAGCAGCGGGGGCACGAGCAGCGGCGGCGGCAACGGCACCGGGGGCGGCCCGTTCGTCATCCCGGACGCCTCGAGCCCCAAGACCAATGCCGGCGACGCGACGACGCCCGTGGCACTGGTCCCCGCCATGGGCGTCGCGACCGCGTCCGACTGCACGGGCTGCACGTTTCCCCCCCCGAACGCGCCTGCCTGCGCGACCGCACCGGCTATCAAGATCGTCTATCCCAACGACACCGTCGTCGTGCCGCCGAACCTCAACGTCATTTCTGTTCACTGGACTCCGTTCGGTCCTCCCTTCACCAACTTCGAAGTCGACTTCAGCCAATCGTCGCAGACCCCCGCCACCGACTGGCGCATCATCACGTCGTGCATGGCGCAAACCACCGACATGCAGACCACTCCCCCGACCCCGTCCGGGGGCTGCGAGCTCGTGGTCGATCCAGCGTCCTGGAGCAAGATCGTCGGGGCGAACCGCGGTCTCAATAGCCCGATATCGATCACCGTGCGGGGCACGACCGACGGAATGTGCGCGTCGACCTCGTCGAACACCATTCACATGTCGATCGCCGAGGAGGACCTGACCGGGACGTACTACTACTGGAAGTCGACGATCACGGCGGGGCAAGGCGTCGGCGGCTTCATCTGGGCGAAGGCCTTCGGTGATCTCGCCAATCCCGAAGTGAACGTGACGCCCAACCCGAAACCACTGAACTCGACGTGCAACGGCTGCCACTCGCTCTCCCGCGACGGTTCGCGCATGGTCGTTTACTCGGACGACAACGATTCGGACGACGAGTACAACGACGTCGCCGGGTCGGAGCTCGACATGACCCCTCTTCCCGCGGGCGTCGCGGTCGAGTTTGCGGGGGGCATCACGCAAGGCGGCGGCGGAGGCGGAGGCCAGCCGCCGGGATTCACGACGATCAATCCCCAGGCCACGACGTACGTGACCTCGAACGGCTCCGCGTGCACGACCGTGGCTGGAGCGGGCGGAGGACGTGGCGGACAAGGCTGCGGCGGCGGCTACGCGACCGCGGTCCCGACCAACGGGTGGTCGGTCTGGAACGCCGCCACCGGCGCCTTCGTGAACGGCGTGGCCATCGGCCCGACGGGAACACGCCCCACGATGCCCGACTGGTCGATCGACGGAACGACCATCGTCTACGTCCAGCCGCAGGGCGAGTTCACGACGTGGAAGCAAGACGACGCTCACGTCTACGGCGGGAGCCTCTACACGGTTCCTTATGCGGGCAATGGCACCTTCGGCACCCCGCAGGCGATTCTGACGTCTGCCGGCGAGAACAACTATTACCCGAGCTTCTCTCCGGACCAGCCGATGTCGTTCATCATCTTCAACCGCGTCGCCAGCATGGGCGCGGCGGCGACGTGCACCGGCGGCTTCTGCCCCGACGACAGCTTCTCGAACCCGGCCGCCCGCCTGTGGCTGATGCAGGCGCCCAGCGCGGCCAACCCGACGCCGATGCCAGTCGACCTGCAAAAAGCCAATGGCGCGATCGATCCGTGGTCGAACTCGTATCCGCGGTGGGCGCCCTTCGTGCAGAACTACCACGGCAACAAGATTCTATGGTTCACGTTCTCGTCGACGCGCGACTACGGCCTTCGCGTTCTCAACCACAAGACGGGCATGGTTCAGTGCTACCCGGCCGACGCGGCCGAGACACCCGGGGGCGCGCACAAGTCGACGTTTGCCACCGCGTGCCAGGTGCCGCAGCTCTGGATGGCGCCCATCATGTTTGCCGGGGGGCAGGCGGTCACCGCCGATCCGTCGGGCGTCGCCTTCTGGGTGCCCTACCAGGACATCACGTCGCACAATCATACCGCCCAGTGGACGCAGCAGGCGCCCCAGCCCCCGGCGTGCACGTGCGGCATGCTCAATGGGGCGTGCGGCCCGGCGAACGGCGGCTGTCCGTGCTGCTCGGGGCAGAGTCTCGTGTGCACCGCCACCGGGACGTGCATCCAGGTGCCGAACTAGACTGCCCGTGCCCGTGCCCGTGCCCGTGCCCGTGCCCGCTCGATTGCGCCTAGCGGACGCACCAGGCCAAAGGACCTCGGGCACGTTCACGGGCACGGGCACGTTTACGGGCGAGAACGCCGTGGGCTTGGAGGCTGCGGCAAGCTAGTGCCTTCGCGATGGGGCGATCCCGGACCTGGTACACAATGATGGTGATGCCCGGTCTACGGACGCTCTGCGTGTGCTTGTGCGTCGCGGGCTGCGGGCATTCCGGGCCCGCTGCGCCAGTCGGTATCGGCGCCGTCTGCAACTCGTCGACGCTGACCAAGCTCGACCTCCTCGTGGGGCAACCCGGTGGGCCCGGATGGGTCGACGGCACGCTCGTCGCCGCTCACTTCGCCGATCCGTGGACCATCACGGGCGACGGGGGCGGGCATCTCTACATCGCCGACGGGATGACGATCCGCGCCATCGACGTCGCCGCCGGAATGGTCACGACGCTCGCCGGCGCCTACGCACGCGTCGGCGCCACCGACGGAGTCGGTGCGCAGGCAACGTTCAACAGCCCCAGCGGTCTGGCGTTCACCAACGGTCAGCTTTACCTGACGGACACCGAGAACCACACGATCCGAAAAATAGACGTCCTGAGCGCCACCGTCACCACTGTGGCTGGCGCATCCGGACAGCCCGGCGCCGTGGACGCCGTCGGCACCGATGCGCGCTTTCGCGAGCCCGAAGGACTCGCCCTCGACAGCAACGGCAATCTGTACGTCGGGGACACGGACAACAACACCATACGGATGGTCGCGCTCGGCACCGGCACAGTCACCACGGTGGCGGGGAGCGCCGGCCAGGCGGGGACCGCGGACGGCGTGGGAGCGGCTGCGCTGTTCAACAAGCCAAAGGCGGTCGCTTACGACGGAGCGGGCAATCTCTTCGTCGTCGACTCCCTCAACCAGAGCATCCGCAAAGTGGAGCTGGCGACCGGAACGGTGTCGACCCTGACGACGTTCGGATCGCCGACGCAAGGCCCGGTTCCCCAGGGCGTGACGGTCGACGGCGTGGACGCACTGGTGTCGGTCGTCGGTGGCGCCGTCGCCGACAACGGCGTCGTCCGCGTCGCTCCGGACGGGACGGTGATGCCCTTCGTCGGCGGGATGGGCATGCCGGGCTTCATCGACGGGGTCGGAGCGGACGCTCGCTTCAATGGGCCTGCGGGCCTGTGGAACGACGGCGCAGGCACCGTGTATGTCGCCGACAACGGCAACTACGTCGTGCGCGCCATCGCGGTCGCCACCGCGACGGCAACCACGTACGCCGGGGCCGACTCCATGGGGAGCGCGGACGGTATCGGCGTGGCGGCTCGATTCAACTCGCCGCAGGGTCTCGCGGCGGATGACCACACCGCGTACGTCGCCGACACAAAGAACGACACCATTCGTAGCGTCGCGCTCGCCACGGGCGAGGTGATGGCAATCGCCGGCGGAACAGGAAAGCCGGACATCGTCGACGGCACGCTCGGCGACGCTCGTTTCAACCAGCCGCAGGGACTGGCGCTCGACAGTCTCCACCAGACGCTCTACGTGGCCGACACCGGGAACCGGCGCATTCGACGCATCGACCTCGCGGCGGGCACGGTGACGACGCTGACCTTCGCCCCCGCACCCGGTGAAACGTTCGGCGGCTTCAACGCGCCGTCCGGCTTGGCGCTCGATCAAGACCGCTTGTTCGTGACCGACTACAGCGACGATCGCGTGTTGGCGATCGATCTCGCGAAGGGCCAGATTTCGACCCTGGCGGGCACCGCCGGCACCCCCGGCCGTGCCGACGGCGCCGGGCCCGGCGCGGCGTTCTATGGCCCGCTTGGCGTCGCCGCAGACGGACGCGGCAACCTCTACGTCGCCGACGACCTTAACGAGACCGTCCGCAAGATCATCATCGCCACGGGCACGGTCTCCACGCTGGCGGGGCAGCCGGCCACCCCGGGATATGGCGACGGCGTCGGCTCCGCGGCGCGCTTCCACTATCCGTTCGGCGTTTCTGCGGACTGCGCCGGCGACGTGTTCGTCTCGGACACCTTCAACAACGTCGTACGACGCGTCGACGCGTCGACGGGCGCGGTCACCACCGTCATTGGCGTCGTCGGCGCCGCAGGCGTTCGGACCGGGGCGCTGCCCGCCCAAATTTCGCAGCCGTATGCGCTCGCCCTAACGCCGTCGGGAGAGTTGCTCGCAGCGTCGGAGAACGCCGTGCTGTTGGCGCATTGACCCCTACAGCGACGAGAGAAACGAGATCAGCGCCTCGCGATCGCTCTTCGACATCGTGCGAAACGACTCTTTCGCGGTATTGGCCTGGCCGCCATGCCACAAGATCGCTTCTGCGAAACCGCGCGCGCGCCCGTCATGCATCAGAAATAGGTAGCCGTCGATCGGTTGGACGAGCCCCAAGCCCCACAACGGCGGAGTGCGCCACTCGCTCCCGCTGGCCTCGAAGTCGGGACGGCCATCGGACAGGTCGGGGCCCATGTCGTGCAGAAGCAAATCCGTGAAGGGCCGAATGGTCTGGTTCGATAGCTCGGGCCAGCCCGAAAGCATACCGGTCGTCATCTTCGGGATATGGCACGCCGCGCAACCAGCCTGGGTGAACACCTGCTCGCCGCGCAAGGCGACGGGATCATCGAGATTGCGCCGCGCCGGCACCGCCAGCCCGAGCGCATGCACGACGACCGCGTTCTCCCGCAAAGGCTCGAGCTCGGGCTGATCCATCGAGAGCGGCGCGTTGGCACACGCGGTCTGCGCGGGAGGGCAGTTCTGCGTGGCGTACAGGCTGTTGGTGATGCCCAGGTCGTTGCGCGCCGCCCCCAGCACTTGCTGCTCGAGGCTCGGCTGGTTGGCCTTCCAGCCGAAGCGGCCGAGCACGCTCTGCTGCAGTCGATCGTCCCAGACAAGGTTGGCCTTGCCGCCGTTCTGCGCGGCAAAGGCCACGATGGTGCCCGCGTCGACGGCTTCGAGAAGTCCGAGGCCCACGGTTTGTGGCGCCAGGCGAGGAGAGACCATTTCGTCGGGATCCAAGGGACCGAAGCTCAGGTTGTCGATCGAGTAGGTGGGCTTGCGAAGCGAGTACCCTTCCCCATCGGCATACATGCCCGGCATTTCCACGTAGGAGACCGAGGGCGTGCCTTCGCCCGGAACGCCCAGGATGCCGTTGGGCTGGAGCTGACCGCCGTAGACGGGGTCGGGTGCAGGTCCGCCGTGTGCGTCCGTGCCCTGAATGCTCAGGCGCAAGAGAAGCCCGAGAAACGGGTCGCCGGCGCTCTGCGGCGGAGCTCCGCGGCCGTTGTTGCTATGGCAGCCCGAACACGAGAATGCGTTGTAGGTGGGACCGAGGCCATCGTTGCCCTGGGGACTCGCTGGAGCCGCTACCCAATTGCGGTTGAAGATGCCGTCCCCCAGTTGGAAGGGGCCCCGATTGACGGTCCGGAGGTTGCTCGCGGGATAGGCGAAGGCCTCGTCGCCCTGGTCGAAGACGGTGCCGTCTCCGCCGAGGAGAGCGGCGCTCGGATCGGACCCGGCCGCGGGGGACCGGTTCCCACCGCACGTGACCAGCGTCGCGCAGGCAACCGACCACGCCAGGGGCGTGTTGCAGGGGCCACTTGTGTTGTTACGCATGCGCCCACCTCTTTCTTCTCGCTAATTGTTCAGGGCGCCTTGCGCGATCCAGCGGCGAACGGCGTCACGGACAGCGGGCGGCAGCGGGGCGTCGGCGCGATACGGCATGAACCATCCGCAATCGGTGGAGGGGCTGACGCCTTTCATGCATTCCGGCGCCAGCGTGCACTGGTCGTCGTCGAGCTTGTGCATCAGGTAGCTCTGCGCGGGATCACCGGCGGTCACCAGGTTCATCGACGGGTCCTCGTTGGAGGGCACCCCGACGAGCTGCTGGACGACGAGCCCTGCGTCGGTGCCGCCGTCGGAAAGGCCGAGGAACGGCCTTCCCTCCAGAGTGACGACGGGATCGCCATGGCAAGGGCGCGCCTGCGCCGAGCAAGCCCCCTGAAACAGCGGCAGGACGTCCGCCCGCAGCGACACTTGCGGATGGGTGAGGCTCGCGGCCGAGGTGTAGGCCTGGCACGCGCCCGCGCTCGCGTCGGACCCCGCTCCAGACCCGTTGGAGGAACACGCTGCCACCGCCGCGAGAGCGGCCACTGCGGCTGCACCGAGAAGCGGCCAACGGGTCGAAGATGGCCCCATCGTGGCCTAGAGATTGTTTGCGATTCCGAGCGTTTTCGCGACCGCGTCGAGCGTCGCTTGAACCGGCTGGTATGCGGCGACCGCCGCCTGCACCGCCATGTTCTCGGGCGACGTCGGCGACGCCAGGACCGAGTGATCGAACGGCGGGGGTATGGCCTCGATGGCCGCGCGCACCGCCGCGAGCTGCTGTCGCACCTGGGCGTCTTGCGCGGGGCTCTTCGCCCGGACGAGGTCGGAGATCGACGGCCCCTGTAGCGTCGACCCGAGCAGTGTCTGGTAGCGCCCGAGGTACACGTCCTCGTCGCCGAGCGCGTTCGCGATCAGGTCGCCGAGCGTGCTCTCGCTGAAGCAAGACTCCTCGTCCTTCTGGTCCTGCGAAACGATGGGGTCGTACATCCGCTCGTAGAAGAGCTCCGAAATCGCCATCTGCGAGAAACCACGATACATCTTCGTGAGCCCATCTTCCGGGCTGCCGGCCAAGAGTTGGGACCCGTAGCTCGTCTTGCTCGTCAGATCCCACTCGGCCTCCAGGCCGCGCATATCGTCGAGCAACATCGACGTCACGACCTGCAGGTAGGTCCGCCGGCGATCCTGGTTTGCGCTCGTGCCGCCGTCGACGTAATCGGTATAAGGACGTGTGCCCGGCCCCTGGGTCTGATCGGCGCGCTGTCCCCACAGCAGGAACTCGATGGCATGAAAGCCCGTCGAGAGGTTTTCGAGGCCGCCCTTTTCGTCCGCCGAGGCAAGCACTTGCTGGGTGATCAGAGGATACGTGGTGAGGTCGTTGATGATGCCTTCCTGCGGATTGCCGACTGTGTAATCGATAAAAGCTTCGTCGATCGGCCATTCGTTCATGCCGCCCTGCGCTTGGTCGATGGGCCCACCGTAAAAGCGGCTGTACTCCGATTGGCCGAACCATTGATGCGCGCTCAGCCACGCTTGCTGGCACGCGGCCAGGCCGTCGGCGCTCGGCGTGCCGACGAAAGCGTCGACCGCGGACTTGAGGGCTCCGATCTGCGTCAGGGCGTCCTTGTAGTTGGCGTCGAGGTTGACCGCATACTGTCGGACGACCTGAGCCGCGGGGTCGGGCTTGGCCGGACTCGCTTGACCGCATGCGCCGATCAGAGCGACGCAGACACCGCCGAGAGCCAGATACCGGGCAGAGTCCCCGGCCGTGGCGGGCCGCGGCCACAATTCGGGAAGTCGCGACCGTGTCCTCAACGATGTCATCATAAGCGCCCAATGGCCGCTCGCGCCACGCTACGTCGAACGCCTTGCCCCTGGGGCCTCGAATGACGATCCGCGCTCCCATGGCCGGCCTCGCCCCCGGCGAGCGGCGGCTGGAAGGCGCCGTCGCGCACTATCTAGGGCGCGTTCTACGCCTGCGCGCAGACGATGCATTCGTCGCCTTCGACCCCGCGAGCGGGCGCGAAGCACCGGGCGTCGTGCTGAAGACCGAGCCTGACGCGATCACTGTGCTCTTCGGAGCCCTACGTGATGGGACAGCTCGTCCGCTCCGTGTGGTCGCGTGGATCCAGGGACTGGCCAAGGGCGAAAAATGCGACGGCATCGTGCGCGACGCGACGGAGCTCGGCGCGAATCGGATCACGATCGCGACCACCTCGCGCAGCGTCGTACGGCTCGATGCGGCGCGCGCATCGGACCGCCAAGCCCGCTGGGCGCGCATCGCGCAAGAGGCAGCGCGCCAGTGCGGGCGCAGTGAGGCACCGCCCGTCGACGGGCCGTCCCCATGGGCCGACGCCCTCGCCCGAGCACCGGCCGACGCCGTGCGGTTTTGCCTGTGGGAACGGGCAACCATGCCCCTCGGACCGGCGCTCTTCGGGGCGCTGGCGAGCGGAGCTCCGCTCGCGTTCGCGTGCGGCCCCGAAGGCGGGCTCGAGGCAGGCGAAGTCGAGGAAGCGTCCTCGCGCGGGTGGGCGATTGCGTCCCTGGGGGGACTCGTCTTGCGCACCGAGACTGTCGCAGCCGCAGTGCTCGGCGCCGTGTGCGTCTTCGCGAGAGCGTTCGAACCATGAAGATGGTTTGGCCCCGACGATGATCGAACGCATCGCTCTGCACCAAACGCGAGTGCACACGCCCGGCCTCGGCCTGGACGCCAAGGGTGTCGCCCTCGGCACCAAGGGCCTCATCCTGTTTTCGTCGATCGATCGGTTGGTGATGTTTCTCGCCGCCCATGCGCGCGAGCACTCGCTGGAAGATTTTGCCCGTACGCTGACGATGAGCGTCGTCCGATCGAAGCTCGGCACGCGGGAGATCACGTTCGAGTTCGCGGCCGAATCCAGTGACCGCATGGACCGCATGGCGGAAACAGCGCGACTCGTGGGGGGCTTTGCGTTCACCGGAACGTCGCGCCACTTCGTGCAGTACCGCGACTCGGCGGCGCCTTTCGGCTACGACGCGCCGGACTTGATTTCCACCGACGCGGCGTTCGCGCTCTACCACGATCGCTTTTCGCAGACCTATGACGTCGAGCGGCGAATCGATCTGCGCGCGCTCCTGCTGCGGCTCATGCCCCGGGTCGACCCGTCGACGAAGGTCGAACCGGGGCCGCGCATCGTGGTGGTCGAAGAGGGGCTGGGGCCGGCGATCGCGCGCTACTTCGTGCGATCGCGGGTCGACGGCGATGTTTGCGTAGCCGAGTGGGCGCCGCCAAGTCCTCTCGACGACGCCCCGGTGCGACGATGGGTGATGCGAGTCCCGGAGCTGCCCGGGCGGATGCGTCCGCTCGTGCACGCAACACCGGGAATCGCGTGCTTCCTGCCGGTGGCGCCGGGCGTCGCGGTCGAAGCGGGATACCAGCATCCGATCGAGCTCCGGGCCTGCCCCGTGTTCGAGGCCGCAGGCCTCGTTCTCTTGCGCGGCGGCGGCGGTAGTCCTTGGATCATCGATCGGCTGCCGCCGATGGCTCCGCTCTCGGCCTTCGGCCCCATCGCGATGCGAGCGGAGGACGGCGGTGCGACTGTGGCAGTGCGAACCATGCCGCCAGAGGCCGTCCAGGTACCCCTGCGCGTCGTGCCTTCGACCGCGCGGTGGCGCGATGCAACGGCCACCTGCATTCCTCCCGAGCAGCTGCCGCTCCTTCGTCGCCTGGCGTATGTCCTTCCCCCGGCGACGCTGGCGCAGGCGCGCATCGCCATCACCTCCCGCGGGGCGGTGCTCCGCTGGAAGGCCGGCGTCCAGTCGATCCCGCTTGGAACGTTCTTCGTCGAGATTCACCCGAACCTGTACGTGCCGGCGGGACACCGAGTGACGCCGGCTGTCGCGCCGGACGTGATCGCGCGCACGATCGGCGCGCAGTTGTCGCACGCCACGTTCCTCGGAACAGACGGGCGGGCGTGGGCGGTCGACGAGCAATCCTTCGTTTCGCTCGAGACGGCTCTGCTCGAGGCAACGCCGTGGGAAGCGGCGACGGCCGACGCGATCGTGCGCACGCTTTCCGAGGCGCTCATCGACCTGAGAGTGACGCCGGTGGGACCCGTGCCGGGGCCCAACGCGGGGCGGGACGAGACCAAAGGCGAGTGAAGCATGGCCCGAACGCTCGACATGATCGCGGCGCAGCTCTTCGAGGGAGTCATGGCTCCCCTGGTCCTCGGTGGAAGCATGCGACCCGGTCCGGCGATCGGAGCCCGGGCGGCACGAGCCCTCGCCGAAGGGCCGCGCGCGTCGTTCGCCGACCCCGCGCTCCTGGCTCGCGTGCGAGACGCCCGCGTGCGCCGCGCCCGCCTGCTCGTGCCGATCGACGACTTGGGTCCGCCGACTGGAGCGGAGTGGGCGCTCGCCGCCGCCCTGCACGATGTCATTCAGTCCGCAAGCCCGCGACTGAACGCGCCGATGCGGCGAGACGGGGCAAGGCGCCTCATCGGGCTCGCACGCGACACGATCGAGCGCGCCGGCGCGCCGCGGAGCGTGTACGACGCCGTGTCGCGGCACGCCTGGCTGGCGAGGATGCTCGAGATCGCGAGGACCGACACGACGGTCTCGTGGTGGAGCGAGACACGCGTTTTTCTCGGCGTCGATCCGCCGGCGCGCGTTCAGCGTTGGCCCGGGCTGCGCCGCGTCCGGGTGCTGCGAACGGAGCGGCGCCTGTCGGATCTCGCGCCTCTGGCGATCGATCGCGCACTCTTCGTCGCAGCGCTCTCCGAGCTTCTGGCGCAGACGCCGCTGACCGATCTCGCGACGTGCACGCGGGCTACGCCGCCGTTCGCTTGGAGCGAGGCAGCACTCGGGCTCATCGCGTCGCGCGTGGGGCGAACACTCGCGATGCGGGCGCTGGCACGCCTTCCGGCCGAAGAGGTCGACACCACGTTGGGCCGTGCGACCCACGCGCTCGCCCAGACGCCAGGCAACGCCAGGGCGGCGCAGGAGCTCTTGGGGGAGCGGTCGGCCGCTCGGGCGCCGGGGCACGGCGTCTCGTCGGTCGGCTAAGCGGAAAGGATCGCGTGCGATCATTCGGCGTGCGCATGCGAGTATTCGACATACGCAGGCGATTGCTCGGCGTAGGCACGCGAGTGGCGGGCGTACGCACGCGAGCATTCGACGTACGCAGGCGTTTGCTCGGCGTACGCACGCGTTCGCTCGGCGTAGGCACGCGAACATTCGACGTACGCTGGCGCTTGCCCGGCGTACGCACGCGATTGCCCGGCGTACGCACGCGATTGCTCGGCGTACGCACGCGAACATTCGACGTACGCACGCGAACATTCGACGTACGTTGGCGATTGCCCGGCGTAGGCTGGCGATTGCCCGGCGTACGCTGGCGCTTGCCCGGCGTACGCACGCGATTGCTCGGCGTACGCACGCGAACATTCGACGTACGCTGGCGCTTGCCCGGCGTACGCACGCGAGCGTTCGGCGTTCGCGTGTGATTGAGCGGCAAAGGTCAAGCCTTGTTCGTCATACGCGCATGAACGTTCGACGTAAGCAGTCGATTGTTCGACGCCATGGAGCGCTTCCTCGGCATGCGCACGCGACTCGGGGGCGCAGCCACGCGATTGGGCGACGTTCGCACGTGATTGAGCGGCGCACGTGCGCGCTTCCTGGACCGTGTCCGCACGCAGCCCGCGGGAGGCACGCGCATTGCGCGCAAGGGTGGCCGCCCCCGACAGGCGCGTTTGGGAGAACAGGCCCTACGGGATCTTCTTCGCGAACGCCGCGGGCTCGGGCGACGGTTCGAGTTGTTCGATCTTGCTATAGGCAATGACCCCGCCGGCCGGCTCGCTCACCATGTCCGAGACCACGACTTTCGCGACGTTGTATGCCCCGGTCACTCGCACCTTTTCACCGACCGCCGGCAGGGGGAAAGGCAGCACGACGTTCAACATGTCGTCCGACACGCCGCCATCCTTCGGCTGCTCACCCGGCTTGAGCTTCTTGTAGGCGGTCATCGCGTCGAAAATGACGGCGAAATTCCGAGCCCAGCCCACCACCCGGATCTTGGGCCCCTTCGTGTCGCCCTTGTTGTCTGCAATCCAGAAGCTCGGCACTTCCGGGGTACAGTTGTCGGGGTCCTTCTTTCCGGTCTTGTGCACCGCGCAATCCGGCGCCCGCGGAATGTTCGAGTCGACGACGTAGCCGAGCACCGTGATCGGCTGCGCGCTCTGCGTCACCTCTTTGGCGTGGATGAGGCTGCGAAGCTGGTGGATGGCCCCGTAGACCGTGTAGGCGTCGCCCGCCTTGATCGGCGTATTGGGCGGCGACAGCGGCGCCGGAAGGCTTGCGTGCTTGCCCGACCACGCCGGTTGGGGCTTGTATGGGTTGTCGTCCCCACCGCATGCGGCGGCCGAAAATAAGGCGGCAAGGCCGATTGTCGGCAGCACGAACTTGGCGGACCTGTGCATGGTGTCGTCGTCTCCTCCCAACGGGACCAACGCGGCGCTCGCACGAGTAACACGCTCGAAACGCGCGAGACAAGGAGCTTTTCTCGCGAGTTATCGCATGAGCGCCGATTCATGCGGAGAGTGGACTTTTCCGGCGGCCGGTCGAGCTGCGACCGGCTCCGGGAGCGCTCACGAGCGCGGCCGATAGACGCAATGCGTCGACGTCTGCCGCGCGTACGACGTCGCCGCGGCATCGAACCACCAGGCGTTGGACGATGAGCCCGAGCTCGGCCTCCTCTCCCGGGAAGAGGTGCTCGACCAGGCGCGCGTACGCAGCTTGCTCGATACCGACAGGCCGTCCGAGAACGCGCAGACCCTCGCGCGCAAGGCGGTCGGTGATGATGGCGCGAAGGTCCTCGACGCGGTCGCGAAGCCGCGGCAAAACGATGGGCGAACCGCACGCGTCGGCAAGGCGAAGCGCAAGCGTCGGGTCGAGGCGTCCGTCCGCCGCCAGCTGCTCTGGACTGGCGACCGACGTGAAGGCCAGCTGGATGTCGAGCGGCGCGGGGCGGTGCCAGGGGGCGCGCTTCTCGGCGAGCGCGCGCGCGAGGAGCTGCTGCACATCGGCCGGGAGCGCCGCCCCATCGAGAAGGACGAGCAGGCCGCGGTCCGCGAGCGCGATCGGCGATGCCCCCGGGTCGCTCCAGCGCGCGAGATCGTGCTCGCGGGCGCTCGTCGCGTCGACCAGCACGAGCGGCCCGGCGCGGCGCCCGCCGGCGAGGTGCGCGCGGGCGAGATAGGGCACCGGATCGACCCCGCTCGGTGCAACGACGGCGATGGGAGCGCTGACCGACGCGCGCCGCTCGAGCGCCTCGAGCGCCATGCGCGACCCCGCCGCGTAGCCCCCGACCGTCGCCGGCCGCGCGAGACGGGCGGCCGCGAGCACGTCGCGCCCCGCGTCGAGCGCGCGCTCGTGCAGCAGAAGGTCCAGTCGCTGCTCCGCCGCTTCGGCCCGCTCGTTGGCTTCGGTTGCACGCGCCAGGGTGCTCGCTTGCGCGGCGCGCGCGCGGCACGCCGCCGCGAGGCGATCGGCTACGCCCTTCAGCGCGCGCACTTCTTCGAGCGTCGGCGCCTCGACGCGGTCGACCCGCGGGACGAGGACGAGCCCCTCGACTTCACGGTCGTGAGCGACGACGACGATCAGGAGCGCGTTGCGATCCGCCATCCACTTCGCGAAGGGCCGCAGATCCGGCCGACGCACGACGAGCATGTCGAGGACGTCCGCGCGCAACGTACCTTCTGGTTCGCCGGCCGCTGCTGCGACCAGCGCCTCCGGCAGCTCGGCGGTACGCTCATGCAGATATCCGGCGGCGTCGACCTTCGTCGCGCTCGGGGGCGAAAACGTCCATAGCTCGGGGGAAGGAGACGACAGCCCCCCGGGCGCGCGAAGCGCTCGCAGCACTTCGCGAACCACGTCGTCGGGCCGAGCGCGGGACGTCTCGGCGCTTGCGCGCGCGAACGCGTCGAGCCACTTGCCCCGCTCGGGGCGGAGCGGGGCCTCGAGCGCCGGCGCGACCGTCCCCACCGCGACCGCTGCGGCGGCGGCGACGAGCACCACCCACCAACTTTCGCTTCCGCCGCCGGCCACCGCGGATGCTCCCAGCAGCGCAACGCCGCCCCCGGTGATCGTGAGCACGACGATGCGCCTCGTCACGCGCGCGACGACGACGGCGTCGGCATGCAGCGCTGCGGCCGCCACGACCGCGCTCGCCAGCGCAACGACGATCCGCGCAAGCGCGTCTGCCGCCCCGCCCCCGAGCACGCCGACCACGACGACCGTCGCGATCGACGTCCCCAGGAGCCCGCGCATCGCCACGACTCGCTCCGCCATTCCCAACTCCAGGCCGCGACGTCGCAGGGACCGCTCGGCTTGTGCCACGAGCACGAGCACGCTGGCCCCCGCCGCGGCGACCGTCCAGGGGCCCGGATACTCCGTCAACCAGTCGAGGGCGGCGAGCGGCGGCGCCACCCGCGCGACGAGCGCGGCGCACCAAAACACCCCGACCGCGACGACGGAGGCGACGGGCGAAGAAGGCGACGGGCGAACGACGCCCCCCAATGCGGGAATGGCAGCGATCGCCGTGCACGCCGCGCCCGCGCACGCCATCGCGCCGATGGTGCCGCACGCGTCGACGACGAGGTTTTCCCCGTGAGCTCCGAACGACGCAAGAACCATCGCCGCACCCCAGCCCACGGCCCGCGCGACCTTGCTCGCTCTGCGGACGGTGACGAACCCGATGCCCAGCGACGCAGCGCCCGCGAGCCAAGCGCTCGGTTCGCGGCCCCGTTCGATCCATAGGGCGAGCGCCGCGACGCAGGCGATGCTGGACAGCGGGAGCAGCGCCTGCCTCCATGGCGTTTGCGGGCCGAGGAGCGAACTCGGCTCGCCGGCATGCGCGGAGTCGTCCATGGGCGCGGTCCAGTCTTGCACGGTTCCAACGGACTTGTAGCGGACGTCGCTCGTATGGTCTCGTGGGTCGGTATGCCGCCTCCCGCCCGACCGGCCCGACGGCCACCCGGAGCTCTCGCGCTCGGCGCCTGGCTCGCAACCCGAAGCCGGCTGGCTGCCTTCGGGTGCATCCTTGCGGCCGTCGGTGCGGCCGTCGCGATCGTCGCGGCGCTCACGATGGCGCGGCAGGGCGGACGAGGCGTTGCGGCAATCCCCACGCTCGCGTCGGAGGGCCTCGCGTGGGGCGCCGGGGTCACGATCGCGTTTGGCGCTTCTCTTCGGGCGATCGAACGCGATCGCCAGCAGGGCATCCTCGCCCTCGCGCGCGCCCGCGGCCTGAGCTTGGGGGCGTATGTCCGCGGACGAGTGGGCGGGCTGGTCGTTGTCCTCGCGGCAGCGATCGGCGGAGCCACGCTCGTCGCCGGCCTCGCCGCGACGGCGGCGAACGGTTCGCCCGCGGCCGCCGCTCGCTCCAGCGCCGGAGCGCTCGCGTACGCGATCGCGTTTGCCGCCACGCTCGGGCCTATCGCGATGGCTTCGCTCGGCGCGCGGACCCGCGCGGGCGGGTACTTTGCGCTGCTCGCCGTCCTTGTGGTTCCGGAGCTCGTCTCTCCGTGGACGTCCGCGCTCCTTCCGCAGGGCTGGCACGAGCTCACGTCCGTTCCGGCGGCCCTCGAAGCGGTGCGCGCGGGCGTCTCCTCGCCGCTCGACGCGTGGGCACGCGGTGCTCGGGCGCTCGCCGGTTTGGCGGCGGTCGTCGCGGTCTCGGTCGTCGTCGTAGGAGCCCGCACGGCGCACGCCGACGCGGAGCTCGCCGAGTGATCGCGCTCGATGGGGTCGCCGCCCGCCGCGCCCCCCTGGCGCTCGCGAGCGTTTCGCTGACCTGGGGGCCCGGCATTCACGCGCTGCTCGGTGGCCCTTCCGACGGCGGGTCGCTGATCCTCGCGCTCGTCGCCGGAGCCGCTCGTCCGCGGTCAGGACGAGTGCGGGTGCTCGATGGTGAGCCGACCGATCTCGACGTCCGCGGTCGGGTGGCGCTCGTGCCTCTGCAACCAGCGCTGCCCGAAGCGATGACCGTGACCGAGGTCCTGGCGCTCGCGGCCGCAATCCGCGGCGAGCCGCAGAAGGACGCCGCCGAACGCCTGGGCACGCTCGGGGTGGAGGCTCTCGCACGGCGCGCAGTAGGCACGCTCTCCCCGGGCGAAGGACGCGCCGTCGCGATCGCCGAGGCCGTGACGTCGTCGCGTGTTCGCGTTCTGCTCATCGAAGAGCCGCTCGTCGCGCTCGACCCTCGCGCGGTGACCCGCCTGCCCGAAGTCCTGCGCGCGCGGTCGCAAGAGGGCTGGGCGGTGGCCATCGCGACCGCGTCCGTGCGCGACGCCGGAGAGATCGCCGACGATCACGTCTTGCTGAAGGCAGGTGCCATCGTCGGGCGCGCCACATCGCTCGACGCGCTGGCGGGGTTCGCTCCCCAGGGGGCCTTTCTTCGGATCCTCGTGAGCGACCCCGGGGCGCTCGCGGCCGCGCTGGCCCGCGAGCCGGGGGTAGAGGCGGTCGCGCGGCGGGCCACGGCGGTGGTCACGCGCGGCCGCGACGCGGTGGAGCTGGCGCGTGCGGCCGGACGCGCCATCCTCGCGACGGGGGTGAACGTGACGGAGCTGCGCCTGCAATCGCCTTCGCTCGAAGAGGCGCGTGCGGCGGCTGCCGGCGTCGCGGCCGCGACCTACGAGACGGCTCTCGAGCGCACGCGCGCCTCTGTGCGATCCGACCGGGACGCGAGCGAGGAGCCGCAGCTTTGATCGCCACGCTCGCACGCGCGCCGATGGCCCGGCTGCTCCGCGACCCGCGCGCACGGCTGGCGATGGTCGGCTGGTCCGCGGTCGCTGTCGCGTTCGCCATCGCGTCCCGGTGGCGCGGCTCGTCCCATGCCGCCGATCGCGCCTTGCTCGACGCGTACGGTCCTCTGGTTCTTCCCCTCCTCGCCTACGCGATCGCGGGAGGCGTCGTCGGCGCACGCTCGCTGTCGCGCTCGGGCGCACCGCTCGTCGCGTTCGGCGCATCGCCGACTCGGGCGGCGGCCGTTGCGGTCCTCGTCGCCGTGGTCGCGTGCACGGTCGGCGGGGCTTGCCTTGCTGCGGCAGTGGACATCTTGGCGCACGGCTCGGCCGATCCACCCCTGGGGCGGGACGCGATGGCGAGCGCCTATGCAGGGGGCCTGGGCGGAGCGGCGTACGGGGCTTGGTTCATGCTCGGGGCGAGCTTCGGCAAGCAAGGCGGAGGGCGCCTGGCGCTCCTCGTGGCCGACTGGATGCTCGGCGCGGGCGACGGCGCAGCTGCGCTGCTCACGCCGCGCGGCCACCTTCGCAACCTTTTCGGAGGGCCGCCGCCCGTGGATCTGCCCGAGCGCGCCAGCGCCGCTGCGCTCGTGGCGTTCGCGATTGCCTGCGCGCTTCTCGCCGCGAGACGTGCGAGGTAACCGCCGCGCGAGCGTGCTACGAGATCGGGCACCATGAACGACCCGGCCCGCTTCGCGCCAAAACCGGCGTGGCTCAAAGTGCGCGCACCCGGGGGGGAGCGGTACAACGAGCTCAAAGCGACGTTCCGGAGCTTGGACCTTCATACCGTCTGCGAAGAGGCGCGCTGCCCGAACGTGGGCGAGTGCTGGAGCGAGGGAACCGCGACCGTGATGCTTCTCGGCGACACGTGCACGCGGGGCTGCCGCTTTTGCGCCGTGGCCACCGGGCAGCCGCGCGGGGCGGTCGACGTGCGCGAGCCCGAGCACGTGGCGCGCGCCCTCTCGCGCATGCCGCTGCAATACGTGGTCATGACGATGGTCGACCGCGACGACCTGATCGACGGCGGCGCGGAGCACGTCGCCAAAACCGTGCGCCGGCTCAAAGAGCTCCGCCCGGACATGTTGGTCGAGACGCTGGTCGGCGACTTCGGCGGGCACCACGGTCCCGTCGACGTCACAGTCGACGCGCGCCCCGACGTGTGGGCGCACAACATCGAGGTGGTGCGCCGGCTTCAGCGGACGATCCGCGACGTGCGGTGCGGCTACGAGCAATCGCTCGGGGTGCTTCGTCGCGCGAAGCAGCGGGCCCCCGATATGGTCACCAAGAGCTCGATCATGGTCGGCGTGGGCGAAACGGACGACGAGGTGCTCGAGACGATGCACGACCTGCGCGCCGCCGGCGTAGACGTCGTGACCGTCGGGCAATACTTGCGGCCAACCCCGAAGCACGCGCCGGTCGAGCGCTACGTCGAGCCCGAGCGATTCGACTGGTTTTCCCGCGAAGGGCGGGCGATCGGCTTTGCGTTCGTCGCGTCGGGCCCGTTGGTTCGAAGCTCGTACAAGGCGGCGGAGGTGTTCATCCGCAGCGTCCTCCGTCCGGGCGACCCGCAAGCGGCCGAGGCGCTGCTGCGCGACCGGCTCGCCCAGGCCGACACGCACGCGCGAACCACGAGCGAGCTCGCCGCGCACGCCGCGGCATCGCTGGTGCCCGCCCGCGCCCTCGTTCGCCGCTGATTCTACCTGCGACTCTACCTGCGACGATAGACGCGCCGCCGCAGCGCCGGCTCGTCCTCGTGCTCCAAGACCGGCCCCGCCTCGAATACGCGGTCGTCGATGTGCGGAGCGTAGACGGCGTCCAGGCCGTCCACATAGTCGGGCACATACGTCACGTCGATGACGTCGACGTATTTCATCGCATCCGCGTAGATCCGCGCGCCCCCGATGAACCATACGTCGCCGCCCCCGACGCGCTCGAGCGCCTCGTCGACGCTGCGCACCCGCTCGATCCCCGGAACGTCGATCACCCGACTCGTCACGACGATGTTGCGGCGACCCTGGAGCGGTTTGCCGATCGACTCGAAGGTCGTGCGTCCCATGACGACCGCCGACCCGAGCGTCACGCGCTTGAAGCGCCTCCAGTCGCCCAAATACCGCCAGGGAATGGTCCCCCCCGTGCCGATGATGCCTTGCGGCGAAGCGGCAAAGATGATCCCTCTCATAGTCTCACACGGCCACTTTGAACGCGATCGCCGGATGCGGGTCGTAGCCAGTGAGGACGAAGTGCTCCATGATCGCGGAAGTGTCCGCGTGGAGCAGTGCCGTCAGATCCTCGAGCCTGCGGATCGCAGGGCTGATCGCCAGGCGCGGGAGCGGGCGGGGCTCGCGCTCGAGCTGCTTGCGCAACCCCGGAACGTGGTCGTACTCGGCCATCGACCCGTCCGGCTTCGCCGTGTACACGTGGGCGTCGACCAACGTGTGGGCGAACAGGCCCGCGCGTAGCCCGGCAAATCGTGCGAAGAGCTCCAAAAGGAGAGCGTAGCCGGCGATGTTGTACGGAACGCCGAGGGCCACGTCCGCGCTGCGCTGCGTGAGGTGCAGGCAGAGCATCGGCTCGCCGCGCTCGTCGTACTGCACGTTGAGCGCGAAGAGGAGATGGCAGGGAGGCAACTTGCTCGTTTGCGCGTTGCCCGGCGCCCACGCGCTGACCACGAGGCGGCGGCTCATCGGGTTGCGCTTCAGCTCCTCGACCACCCAGGCGATTTGGTCGTTGTAAGCCGCGCGGGCCTCGCCCTCCCCCGGCGCCCCGTGAACCGGAAAATGGCGCCAGAAGTTGCCGTACGCGCTCGGCACCCGCCCGCCGTCGTCGGCCCAAGGATCCCAGAACTTGCAGCCGTGCTTCTTGAGGAGGCCGATGTGCGTATCGCCGCTCAAGAACCAAAGGTTCTCGACGACGATGTTCTTCCACGAGATCTCTTTGGTCGTGAGGAGGGGAAAGCCCTGGCGAAGGTCGATCTCGTAGTTGACGTTGAACGTCGAGAGCGTGTCGACACCCGTGCGGTTTGGCTTTCGCGTCCCTTTGGCGAGGACTTCGCGCACGAGGTCGAGGTAGGGTTTCACGTTGCCGTCTCCTCGCCTTGGAGACCGGCGAAGTCAATCTCGAGCTCGATCTCGTCCCCACGCTCCTTGGCCGCCGCCTGGGCGCGCATCTTCGCCTGAATCGCTTCCGCCCGCTCGATCAAGCTCCGGGCCTCCGCGGACACCGCGTGGTCGGTCGCGTGCTCCGGCGTCCCGCGCAGCAGCTCTCCGTAGGCGCGGCAGCTCCGAGCCAGCTCCACGTCGTTGCCGATCTCTTCGAAGATGGCGATCGAGCGTTTGAGCTGCTCGGCGGCGTCGCGTTCGCCCGCGCCGCCCGCGCTCGCCGCGATGGTGACCTCGCCGAGCGACCGAAGGGCGACTCCGAGCTGCACGCGGCTACCCGTCTCCGAGAACAGATCCACAGAGCGCTGCGTGCACTCGCGCGCCTTGGTGTATTCGCGCTGCGCCAGATACGCCTTGCCCAGGCCCCGCGCGGCTTCGGCAAGGCCAAGCTTGTCGCCGAGCTCGTCCGCCACTTCCTCGGCCTGCTTGAGCATCGCGACCGCGCGAGCGGGGTCGCCCAACCGGTTGTGCGTCTCGCCCAGGTTGGTCAAAATGAGCGCGATCCGGTTGCGGTCGCCCGTCTCCTTGGCAACGTCGTGCGCCTCCCCGAAGAGCGCCAGGGCCTTTTTGTCGTCGCGCATGTCCTGCGCGACCGTGCCGAGGTTGTTGAGCGTGATGCTAATGCCGACGAGATCGCCGATTTCGCGCCGGATCTTGAGCGCCTGTTCGAACGCATCGAGGGCGGCCTTCGTGTTGCCGGAGTCCTGCTGCACCAGCCCCAGATTGTTCAGGCTGAGGGCGACGCTGCGGCGGTCGCCGAGCTTACGGCGAATGGCCAGCCCACGCAGGGTGTACTCGAGCGCCAGCGTGTAGTCCCCCTTGAGCCAGTGCAGCTTGCCGATGTCGTCGAGCGTGCTGCCGACGCCGCGCTCGTCGCGCGACTGGCCGAAGAGCGCCAGGGCCGCGGTCAGATGCCGGGCCGATCGATCCAGCCGTCCCGTCTCCCGATAGAGGCGCCCGATGCGTGAATGCGCCGCGCCGCCCTTGCTGCGCAAATCGAGCCGCCAAGCGCGCGTCAGCATCTCGGTGAACGCTCGAAGGGCGTCGTCGTTGCGGCCGAGCGAGTGAAGAACGTCGCCGTTGTGGTGCAGCGCGCGCAGGCGCAGGTCCTCGTCGGCGGGATCGGCGTCCTTGGAGCGCTGCCCGGGCGGGATCGCCCCTGACGTGCCGTCGAGGAGGGCAAGCCCCCGGGCATAGAGCTCGGCGGCCTTGGCGTTTGCGTAGCGCGAGCGCGCCACGTCACCGGCCTTCACGTACGAGACCGCGGCCTGCGCAAAGGCCCCCGCCTTCTCGCGGTGACGGGCGAGCATTTCGAGGTACTCCTCACTCGCGTCGACGTTCTCTCGAAAGGCAAGCCAGTCGGCGATTGCGCGGTGATAGCCGCGTAACGATCCGGTCGCCGTCAGACGCTCGAGCGCCTCGCGCTCGAGGTTGTGCTTGAATACATACTCCTCGTCGCCGGCGAACGTGCTGTCAGGAAGGCGGAGCACGTAGTCGCGTTCGACGAGGTCCCCCAGCCGCTGGCGCACGAGCATGACGTCCGCAGCCTCGCCCCCCTCCCACGCCTCGGGCGGAGCCGCGTACTGCCGGCGCGTCGCCAGGACGCCGCCCAGCCAGAACACGCCGCCCATGACCGCGGCCCGCTCGAGCAGATCGCGCTCCTCGGCCGAGAGCGCGGCAATGCGAGCCTGCACGGCATCTTGCACGCTCAGGGGCAGGCGAAGGCCCTCGAGCTTCTCCGGATGGATGGTCCAGCGCTCCTCCTCGAAATCGCTCGACGCTTCGAGGACGCCGTTCTCGTGGTAGAGACTCACGATCTGCTCGAGAAGCGCGGGATTGCCTCCAGCCAACACGACCGCTTCTTCGACCAGATCGTCGAGCTTCGCCTGGTCGCCGCACGGCGCCAAGAGGTCGTGCATCACCACCGCCGCGTCGACGTCGCTCAGCGGAGGCAGCTCGACCAACGTGTGCCGGTCGGAAGCGTGGCGGGCCCAGCCTTCCCGCCTCGCGACCATCTCCGGGCGCGCGATGCACACGAGGAGTATGGGCGCGCGCAGCGTGTCCACCAGAGCGGCGAGCAGGTCGAGCGAATCGTCGTGCGCCCAGTGCAGGTCGTCGAAGACGAGCACCAGCGGATCGGCACCCTTGTTCGCGTCGGTTTCGAGAAAGCTCTTGATAACGGCGCGGCGCATCGAGCGCACTTGCTGCGGGTCGCCTTCGACCGCATTGATCAGCGGCGAGCCTTGAAAGTCGAGATCGAGCAACTGGCCCAGGAAATAGGCGACATCGCCGACCTTTCGGTCTTCGAGCACGGCGGCGAGCTGTGCCCGGACTTGCACCTTGGCGGCCTCGGCATCCATGCCCTCGACGATCCCGATGCGCGCGCGCAGTACGCGCGCGAAGACCTCGTACGCGGGTCCTCCGTTTCGCGCGACGCCCCGGAAAACGCGCGGCGACACCCGTCCTTCCCGCGCTCGGACGAGGAAGTCGCGGACGAGTCGAGTCTTGCCGATGCCCGCCGGAGCGACGACCGTGACCGTTTGGGTGAGCTTTTGCTCGCCGGCGAGAGCATAGGCCCGCTCGAGCTCGCGCATCTCGGCTGCCCGGCCGACGAGCGTGGCCCTGCGATCGCTGACGGAGAATCGTGAAGAGAAGAGACTGTCGGTGGCCAAGACGGCGGCCAGGATAGCCGAAGGTACGCATTCGATCTTCCCCCCTGCGCCGCGAGAGGCGCGCACAGAGCGAGCGCGGTTGCCAGCAACTTGCCCTTTCTCTTCCGAATGTGGTTCTCACTTGGACACACCGTCCGTGCGTCCCGCTCCCTTCGCCCTGGTCTCCGTCGTCACGACGCTCACCCTGTCGTCGGGCGCCTTTCCGGGCCTCGGTCCGAAGCATGCGCCGACGGCCCGCGCCACGTCGTTCGGCGCTGCTACCCTCCGCTTCGGTCGGAGCATCGGCTCGCCGACCGAGGGGCGTCTGGTCGGCGGCGCGCACCTGGAGACGGGACCGTATCTGCGCGTCGTCCCGTCCTACGAGAGCGGAGACGTACGGTGGGGGCTGGAGCCTCTGGTAGCGATGATCGATCGCGCGGCGCGCGCAGTCAGGCGACGCTTCCCGGGCGCGATCGCCTCGGTGGGCCATCTGTCGCGCGCGGGCGGGGGCGACATCGACCGGCACCGATCGCACGAGAGCGGGCGCGACGCGGACGTAAGCTTCTTCGTGCGCAGCGCGACCGGCAAGCAACTCCTGCCGTCACGCTTCGCTGCGTTTCGCGCAGACGGTGCTGCGGTCGACTGGCCGGGGGCATACTTCGACGACGCGAAGAACTGGGCGCTCGTCGCAGCGTTGGTGAGCGACCCCGAAGCGCACGTGACACACCTCTTCGTCGCGGCGCCGCTGCGTGCGCGCTTGCTCGCGTATGCCGAGCGAATGGGAGCGCCGTCGGCGATCCGCGTTCGCGCCGCCGAGGCGATGCAGCAACCGCGCGGCGCGCTGCCGCACGACGATCACTTCCACGTCCGGATTGCCTGTCCGGCCCACATGAGCGGCTGCGTCGAGAATCCCACGACGCATACGGGCCGCCCGATGCCGCCGATCGGGGCGCACGGACGCCGCGGCGACGGCCTTCGAAGTGACGCGACGCCGGCCGCGGCGACGGGACAGGCGGAGGATCTCTGGCTTGCCCCCATGCCGAGGCGCGCGCCGGCCCCTGGAGCCACGAGCCCGCTCGACGCGCCGGCGGCGCCGGACTACGAGCCGGCTCCTGCGCAGGGCGAACCGCTGCCGGAGCCGAAGGCCCCGCCCGCGTCGATCGCGGCCCCAATCGACGACGTCGACGGCTAGTGCACCGCACTAGTCCGATCCGCCTTCGTCGGCGCCTCCGTCGTCCGGCGGATGACAGGTGGAGTAAAGCCCGCCCGTAGAGCCCGTGGCGGTGCTGCTCGAACAGGTATCGCCCGGAGCGCACGGATTGGGATCTTGCCCGGTTTGCAACGAGCTCGAGCAGACTGGTCTCGACATGGCTCCCGAGGGGTTGCACGCGTCCAAGCACGCGGTGCCGAGCGGCTGCGAGGTGCCCGAGGGACCGCAGCACAGCTGGCCCACGGGACAGTCTCCGCCGAAGCACGTGACCGAGTTTGCGGCGGTGCACGTGGAGACGTCGGCGCACAACAGCGTGGGCGCGGCTCCCGCCGCCGGGCGTACCGCACAACATATTTGAGGGACCGTACATTTCAGCTGAGCGCACATGGTGGGGCTGCCGCTGCTGCTGCCGCTACCACTCGAGCTGCCGGTGCTCCCGCCGCTGCTGCTCGCCCCGCTCGAGCTGCTGCTGCCGCTGCCACCACTCGAGCTGCCGATGCTCCCGCCGCTGCTGCTCGCCCCGCTCGAGCTGCTGCTGCCGCCGCTGCCGGTGCCCGCAGGTGGGCTGCTGCTGCCGCACGCCGACGCGATGGCCGCCCCCAGAGCGACCCCCGTCGAGACCGCCAAAAGCGCACGCACGTTCTTCATGCGAGGGACGGTAGCGAGTTGTGGAGCATCGAAAGTGTCTCTCCGACGTCGCGTTCGATGGCTTCCGCCGGTGATTCCGTCGTCTCCGTCACGTCCCGGCCATCCGGCTGCGGGTTCTGCAATAGGCACGCACAAACCTTGGCGGTGCGCAGGAGCCGAAGGTTGACTAGGTTCTTCGGCCAGGAAGACGATGAGAGGAGCGTAGCCAGTGAACAAAGTGGTGCCCACCGCGACCGACGCCGTGCGCGACATTCCCGACGGCGCGACGATCTTGGCTGGAGGGTTCGGGCTGTGCGGAATCCCGGAGAACGGCATCCGGGCGCTCCGTCAGCTCGGCACCAAGGGACTCGTCGTCGTATCGAACAACTGCGGCGTCGACGATTTCGGGCTGGGTATCTTACTCCGCAACAAACAAATCGCCAAAATGGTCTCGAGCTATGTCGGCGAAAATAAGGAGTTCGAGCGCCAATACCTGTCGGGCGAGATCGAAGTCGATCTCATCCCGCAAGGAACGCTGGCGGAACGCCTGCGCGCCGGCGGAGCGGGCGTCGCGGCATTCTACACGCCCACGGGCGCGGGAACGGCGGTGAGCGACGGCGGTCTGCCCGTCAAGTACGTTTCCGACGGTAGCGTCGCCAAGCGATCTCCCAAGAAAGAAACTCGCGAGTTCGACGGGCGGACTTATGTGCTGGAGCGGGCAATCACCGGCGACTTCGCGCTGGTCAAAGCGTGGCGAGGCGACCGCTTCGGCAATCTCGTCTACCGACACACGGCGATGAACTTCAACCCGATGATGGCGACCGCCGCGAGGGTGACGATCGCCGAAGTGGAGGAGCTGGTCGACGTCGGCGATCTGGATCCGGACCACGTCCACACGCCCGGCATTTACGTGCACCGGATTTTCCAAGGGCAGGGATACGAGAAGCGAATCGAGCGCCGCACGACGAGCAGCGGGCACGGCCGACACCCGAAAGGTTGAAACGATGGCACTCACCAGGGACCAGATCGCGAGACGCGCTGCCCAAGAGCTTCGCGACGGCTTTTACGTCAACCTCGGGATCGGGATGCCGACGCTCGTCGCGAGCTTCATCCCCCCGGGGGTCGAAGTGGTCTTGCAGAGCGAAAACGGGCTGCTGGGCATTGGCCCCTACCCGACCGAAGAAGGGATCGACGCGGACTTGATCAACGCGGGCAAAGAGACGGTCACGATGCTCCCGGGGAGCGCGATCTTCTCGAGCGCAGAGAGCTTCGCGATGATTCGGGGGGGGCACGTGGACCTCGCCATCTTGGGCGCGATGCAGGTCAGCGAGAACGGCGATCTCGCCAACTACATGATCCCCGGAAAGATGGTCAAAGGCATGGGCGGCGCGATGGATCTCGTCGCGAGCGCAAAGCGCGTCGTCGTCATCATGGAGCACGCGGCCAAGGACGGAGCGCCGAAGATCCTCACGGAATGCAATCTGCCGCTCACCGGGCGCCGCGTCGTACACCGCATCATCACGGATCTCGCCATGATCGACGTCACCGCCGACGGGCTCGTCCTGCGGGAGGTCGCCGCGGGCATCAGCGCTCGCGAGGTGCAGGAGCGAACCGAGCCGACCTTGCGAGTAGGGCCCGATTTGAAGACGATCGCCGTCTGATCGCGGGCCCGAGTGGCGCGGCCCACGCGCCGCGTCAAACCGCGATCGGAGCGGGCAGAGCTTCTGCCGGGCGGCGATCCTCGGTGTCGCGGCCGCGCGCATCTTCGGGTACATCGACGGAAGGACCCATGCCCTGGCCCGAGAAGAAACCCCCCGAGCTCGACGCCGCCGAGAAGAAGACCATCGGCAAAGGGGTCTTTCGAAAATGCGACGGCTGCGGCGATACGCTCCCGTCGGACGCGTTCGCCGCGAACTACGAAGTTTGTCCGCAATGCGGCCGTCACCACAAGCTCGGCGCCGCGGCGTGGCGGCAGCTCTTTCTCGATGCGGGGTCGCTCGACGAATGGGACGCGCACCTCGAGCCGACCGACCCGCTGGAGTTCGTGGACGGCCGGACGTACCCCGACCGGGTCGCCTCCGCGCAGAAGTCGTCGCGCGCGAAGGAAGCAGTGGAGATCGGGCGGGCGCGAATCGATGGCCGCCCGGTCGGCTGGGGCGCGTTTCTCTTTGCGTTCATGGGCGGGTCGATGGGCTCGGTCGTCGGAGAGAAGCTCACGCGCCTCTTCGAGCGGTCGACCGTGGAGCGGCTTCCCGTCGTTCTCTTGCAGGCGAGCGGCGGCGCGCGAATGCAGGAGGGGATCTTGAGCTTGATGCAAATGGCAAAGACGGTCGCGGCGCTCAACCGCCTGAAGGACGCGGGGCTGCCGTTCATCAGCGTGCTGCTTCACCCGACGACGGGCGGCGTTGCGGCGAGCTACGCGCTGCTCGGCGACGTGAACCTCGCGGAGCCCGGGGCGACCATCGGCTTCGCGGGGCCCCGCGTCATCGAGCAGACCATCCGCCAGAAGCTGCCGGCCGGATTCCAGCGCAGCGAGTTCTTGCTGGCGCACGGAATGATCGACCGCATCGTGAGTCGCCTCGAGATGAAGCGCGAAGTCTCCCTGATTCTCGGGCACTTCTGCGGGCGCGCCGACGAGCATGCCAACGGGACTCCGCCGTGAGGCGCGATGGCGGCGATGCCTGATGAGGCGGCGGGCGCTCCACGGACGGGGGCGCCGACCGCGGAGCTCTCCGAGCTCGCCCTGCTGTTCTTGCGACTCGGGGTGACCGCCTTCGGCGGTCCTGCGGCGCACATCGCTCTCATGGAAGACGAGGTGGTCCGGCGTCGCCGCTGGGTCTCGCCGGAGCGGTTTCTCGATCTGCTCGGGGCGGCCAATCTGATCCCCGGGCCAAGCTCCACCGAGCTCGCGATCTTCATCGGCTACGACCAGGGCGGCTGGCGCGGGCTGATCCTCGCGGGCGGCTGCTTCATTCTTCCCGCCGCCCTGATGGTGTCGATGATCGCGTGGGCATACGTGCGCTTCGGGGCCTTCCCGCAGATGGGCGGCGCGCTCTATGGCATCAAGCCCGTCGTGATCGCCGTCATCGTCCAGGCGCTGTGGGGTCTGGCGCCGAAGGCGTTGAAGGGGTCGAAGTTCCTCTTCGCTCTCGCCCTGCTGGCCGGCCTCGCTTCGGCGCTGGGGGTGGATGCCATCGTCGTCCTCCTCGCAGCGGGCGGGGCATCCGTGATGGCGGCTCGCGCCACGGACAAGGGCAACGCCGGGCGAACGTTCGGACCTGCGGCGACCATCGGGATCGCCGGTGGCGCCGCCGGTCTTGCGCCCGTGCCCGTCACGCTAGTCACCCTTTTTCTCACGTTCGCGAAGCTCGGCGCGATCGTCTTCGGCAGCGGGTATGTTCTGCTCGTGTTCCTCCGCTCGGACCTCGTCGATCGCCTCCACTGGATCACGGAGTCTCAGCTGCTGGACGCCGTGGCCGTGGGCCAAGTGACACCCGGCCCGGTGTTCACCACGGCGACGTTCGTGGGGTACGTCGTCGCCGGCCCGTGGGGCGCGGCGGTTGCCACCGCGGGCATCTTCCTCCCGGGCTTCGTCCTCGTGGCGCTCGCGCGACCCGTTGTCGCACGACTTCGGCGATCGGCGACGACCGGCGCCCTCCTCGACGGGGTCAACGTTGCATCGCTGGCGCTCATGGCCGTCGTGACGTTTCAGCTCGCGAAGGCGGCGTTCGTCGATGTGCCCAGCGTGGTTCTCGCCGTCGTCGGCGCGGTTCTGCTGGTCAAGCGCAAAGTGAATTCGGCATGGCTCGTGGGCGGAGGCGCGGTCGCGGGCGCGCTCGCGGAGCACCTCCGATGAGCGCCGGGATCGCGGGCGACAACCCTTCCCTCGCCGAGGGGCTGACCAAGATCTACGCGCGAATCCCGCTGGGGATGCGGCTCGGCCTACAGCCGATGCGCGAAGCATGCGCCCGTGCGCAACACCCCGAGCGCGCGTTTCCGGCCGTACACGTCGCTGGCACCAACGGGAAGGGGAGCGTGTGCGCGATGGTCGAATCGATCGCCCGGACCCACGGTCTCAAGACGGGCCTGTACACGTCGCCGCACCTCTGCCGGTTCGCCGAGCGCATCCGCATCGGGGGCGAGCCGATCGACGACTCGACGCTCGCCGCGTTGCTCCATCGTGTCCTCGACTCCGAGCCCGACCTGTCGTTCTTCGAAGCGGCGACCCTCGCGGCGTTCATGGCGTTCCGCGAGGGCGGGGTCGATCTCGCCGTGATCGAGGTCGGAATCGGCGGGCGCCTCGACGCGACGAATGTGATCCCCACGCCGCAAGCGGCCGCGATCACGCGGATCGCCCTCGATCACACCGACCGCCTGGGCCCGACGCTCGTCGACATCGCGCGCGAAAAGGCGGGGATCGCCAAGCCGGGGCTCGACATCGTCCTAAGCGCCATGAGGCCCGACGTACAAGCGGCAGTCGACGAGATCGCACGTGCGGCGGGCGCGACGACGAGCACGCTGGGCGTCGCCGACGCGCCCCCGCGAATCGGCCTGGAGGGAGCGCATCAGAAGGAGAACGCGCGAATCGCCGCCGCGCTCGGCGCACGAGTCGGCGCTCCGCCCAGCGCCATCGACGAAGGAATCGCTCGCGCGAGATGGCCGGGTCGCCTCGAGCGCATCGGGCCCTTCCTGCTCGACGCCGCGCACAACCCCGACGGCGCCGAAGCGCTGGCCGTTCACTTGCGTTCGCTCGCGCTCCCGCCGGACGAGGTGGCACTGGTGTTCGGCACGCTGGCCGACAAGGATTGGGCACCGATGCTCGACACGCTGGCTCGGTTCGCAAGATATCGCTACTACGTCGCTCCTCGGGGCGGCGTGCGAGGCGCGGCGGACGCGGGGGTGATGGTCGCTCGCCACGCGGGCGTCCCGGTACGATCGACGAGCGAAGCGCTCGCCCACTTCGGCGGAGCACCCCCGCCCTCGCTCGTCGTCGTGGCGGGGTCCATCGTGCTGATCGGTGAGGCCCGTGGCATCTTGCTCGGTCTGCCGCGCGACCCGCCCGTGGCACTTTGAACGCGCGGTCACATCCCGCTAGATTGCCGAGGCCGTACACCATGCCCAGCTTCGACATCGTATCGAAGGTCCAGTGGAACGAGGTCGACAACGCCCTGCATCAGGCAGAAAAGGAGATCTCGCAGCGGTTCGACTTCAAGGACACCGACACGTCGCTGGAGAAAACCACCGACGCGATCACCATCCGCTCGGGAAGCGAAGAGCGCGCCAAGGCGGCCCTGAATGTGCTTCAGGAGAAGCTCGTCAAGCGCAAGGTCAGCTTGCGCTTCATCGACCCGGGCAAGCCGGAGCCGACCGGCAAGGGGGGCGCTCGCATCGTGGTCAAGGTCAAGGAGGGGATTGAAGTGGAAAAGGCGCGTACCATCGTGCAAGCCATCAAGGACGCGAAGCTGAAAGTGCAGGCTTCGATGCAGGAAGCGCAAGTACGGGTGAGCGGGAAGAACAAGGACGACCTGCAAGCGGCCATGCACGTCGTGCGCGGGTGCGACGTGGGAATCGAGCTGCAGTTCGTGAACTTCCGAGACTAGAGACGGGATGAAAACAATCGATTCTCCGCGCATGGGCCACGGCAGCCCTCCCCCGCCCCGCGACCGCAAGCTTTTCGGCACGGACGGTATTCGCGGCGTCGCCAACGAGCATCCGATGACGCCCGAGCTCGCGCTCCAGCTGGGGCGCGCGGTGACCTTCGTCGCCGGGCGCGGCAAGCGTCATGTGCCGCGCATCCTGGTCGGCAAAGACACGCGGGTGTCCGGGTATATGCTCGAGCAAGCGATCGCCGGCGGCGTTTGCGCGGCCGGGGGGCGCGTGATGCTCTGCGGTCCGATGCCGACGCCGGCCGTCGCGCATTTGACCGTGAGCATGCGCGCAGACGCCGGGATCGTGATCAGCGCGAGCCACAACCCGTACCAAGACAACGGCATCAAAGTCTTCGGCGCGGACGGGTTCAAGCTTCCCGACGAGGCCGAGAGCGAGATCGAGCAGCTGATGGGCAACGACCAGCTCTTCGGTCGCCGCGCCACCGGTCCGGACATAGGCCGGGCAGAAAAGCTCGAAGACGCCCGGGGGCGTTACGTCGTCTTTCTCAAGCAGACGTTCCCGCGCGACCTCTCGCTGGACGGCGTGCGTGTGGTCGTCGACGCGGCGCACGGTGCGGCCTACCGCGTCGCCCCCCTCGTTCTGCAAGAGCTCGGCGCCCACATCACCGCGATCGGGGTGAGGCCCAACGGGGTGAACATCAACCGGGACGCCGGAGCGCTGCATCCGGATCACGTCCGCGCCGAGGTCATCAAGCGCGGCGCGGTGATCGGCATCGCGCTCGACGGCGACGCCGACCGGGTCATTCTCGTCGACGAGAAGGGGCAAAACGTCGACGGCGATCAAATTTTGGCCATGTGCGCGGCGCGCATGCTCGATGACGGAACGCTGCGAAAGAAGGCCGTGGTCGCGACGGTCATGTCGAACCTCGGGCTCGAACAAGCCGTGGAGCGCGCCGGCGGAAAGCTGGTGCGCACCCAGGTTGGTGATCGCTACGTTGTCGAGGCGATGCGCTCCGGGGGATACAACCTCGGCGGTGAGCAATCGGGGCACCTCGTGTTCCTCGACCACGCGTCGACGGGTGACGGGATACTCGCCGCGCTTCAGGTGCTGGCGCTGATGCTACGCACGGGGCGTCCGCTCTCGGAGCTCGCGCAGGGCGCGATGCAGCGCTTACCGCAGGTGCTCGAAAACGTCGTGCTGCCGGCGCGCCGGCCGATCGAGGACATGCGCCGGCTTGCCGCGACGACCGCGAAGATCGCGACGGCGCTCGGCGCCGACGGGCGCGTGCTCGTACGCTGGAGCGGCACCGAGCCGAAGCTCCGGATCATGCTCGAGGGGCCTCGCGAGGAGCGCATCCGGGCGTGGGCAAAGGAGCTTGCCGACGCGGCGAGGCTCGACGCGCCGTCGTGAAATCGTGGGTCAGAACGTGACCCACTTGCCTGCGCACGCATTGGGGGTGCTCGCGCCCAAGACGTTGTTCGTCACTGTCACCCCAGTGCCCGACGGAGTGAAGCTCACGGTGCCGGGCCCGAGCGTCACGTTCGCGTAGGTGGCTTTGACGGTCGACGATCCGTCGACGACGACGTTGTCGAGCGTGATCCCGGTCACGTGAGACGCGTCGTACCCGTTCAGCGTGACCGTCGGCTTGACAGTGGTTCCCAGCGAGTGAAAGTCGTGGATGGCAATCCCGTTGAACGTGGGAATGGATGAGCCGGTGGCAGTCGAATACATCGGATCGACGATGATGGGATTGGCCAGATCGCGAACGCACACGTCGCTGTAGGTGACGTTGGAGACGAGCCCGCCGACGCTCGAATCGGACTTGATGCGAATTCCGTTCGAGCTCCCTCCGCCCAGGCCGCTGTTCGTGCCGTCGATCGAGAGATCGTAGACGTCGATGTCGGATACCCCGCCGTTGGTCTCACTGCCGATCGACATGCCATGACCGGCCATGAAGTGATTGTGCGCGATGACCAGGTGGGTAACGCTGGTGCCGCCCTTGAGCGCGATGTGGTCGTCCCCGTCGCTGATCTTGTTGCAAACGATGTAGCCGTTGCTGGCCGACTCTCCGGGGTCAATGCCGTCGGTGTTGTGCGCTCCGCTCGGGGTCAAGGCCGTACCCGCGCTGTTGGTGGCCTTCGACGGCGTCTTGATCGTGATGCCCCACACGACGAATCCTGTGGAGCTCAGCTTGACGTGGAATTTCGGCGCGTTGTGGAGCGTGATTCGATAGAGCGTGAAGTCCGTCGCGGCGGACACTCGGATGAGCGCGGGACTGGACCCTCCGCTGCCATTCGCATCCCAAAATGAGCTGGTCGAGCCGATGTTCGGCTCGCCGCCCTGGCCGTCGATGACGCCATCACCGACGATACCGGACTTGGCCCCCGTCACGGTGATGAGCGCGGATGCGGAGCCGTAGACGGCCGGGCTGCGGGTGCCGTAGAGCGTAGTGCCCGCGTCGACCCACAGGGTGACGCCCGAGGGCACGGTGAGGGGTCCGGTGACGAAGGCGTTGTTCGCGCCACTGGTCGTCAGCTTCACGGCCTGTCCCGCCGGGCAAGCGCTGAGCGCCGCCTGGATCCGAGACGTGTCGAGGCTCGTTTCGCTTGGAACGCCGTCCGCCGCGACGTTCTGGCTCGCCTGGACGGTCGCGCAGGCGAGCGGAATCGTGGGCTCGGGGGGCAAGTTCGGGTCCCCCGCGCCGCAAGCGCCGCCGCTCCCACTGCCGCCGCCATCGCCTGTCGTGCCGCTGCTGCTTCCCGTGCTGCCGCTGCTTGCGCCACTGCCCGTGCTGCCGCTGCTGCTTGCGCCGCTTGCCGTGCTGCCGCTGCTTGCGCCGCTGCCCGTGCTGCCGCTGCTGCTTGCGCCGCTGCCCGTGCTGCTCGCTGCGCCACTGCTGCTGCTGGCGGTCGTGTTGCCGCTGCTCCCCCCGCCGCTGGAGCTCCCGCTGCCGCTCGCCCCGTCGCTGCCGCCGCTCGCGCTTCCGCTGCCGGGATTCGTGGCCGTCCCGCTGCTCCCGCCGCTACTGCCCGACCCCGTGCCCACGTCGACGGGGGTGGAGTTTCCGGTGCTGCACGAGGGGAGGCCGAGAAGGCTAGCGACCAGTCCAACTACACCGACCAGCCAGGGGGGGCGGCCCATACAGAACTCCTTCGACGATGGACAACCGATGAGCCGAATCCCCTCCCGCCAAGGAGCGAGTTGATGGCCGGCTTCTAAATGCGCGGCGGACAGCGACTTGATCCGAAATCGGTCCGAAATCGTCCACCGTCCAGGGAAGGCGGAGCTTTTCACCCGCAACGGTCTGAACGGCCAGACGCCAGGCTCCGCGCCCCCCACGGAGCCGAGCAAGGCCGTTGAAGAACAAGAGATGGACCGCCAGGACGGCACGGGCGCCATGCGAAAAGTAGAAAATCGTCAATCATTCTCTATTGGCGATCTTCGCGTCCTGGCCTGGCGGTTTTCCCGTTTTTTGCTTTTTTCGACAACCTGCTAATACCTGTAATGCTCGGGCTTGAACGGCCCGTCTACCGAAACGCCGAGGTACTCCGCCTGCTCCTTACTCAGCTTGGTGAGCTTGACCCCGAGCTTGTGCAGGTGCAGGGCCGCCACTTTTTCGTCGAGCTTCTTCGGCAGCGTGTACACCTGGCGACCATACTTCGCGTGGTTCTGCCAGAGCTCGATCTGCGCGATCGTCTGGTTCGAAAAACTGGATGACATGACGAACGACGGGTGACCGTTGGCGCACCCGAGGTTCACCAGCCGCCCGCGCGCGAGAAGCGTCAGATGCTTGCCGTCGGGAAAGACGAACTGGTCGACTTGAGGCTTGATGTTCACTTCCTTGATCTCGGGGTTCTTCTCGAGCCAGGCGACGTCGATCTCGCAGTCGAAATGCCCGATGTTGCACAGGATCGCCTGGTCTTTCATCGCGCGCATGTGCTCTTGGCGGATCACGCTCGCGCACCCCGTCGCCGTGACGAAGATGTCCGCAATCGGCGCCACGTCTTCCAATGTCGCCACCTGATACCCCTCCATCGCGGCCTGCAGGGCACATATCGGGTCGATCTCGGTGACTACGACGCGCGCACCCAAACCACGCAGCGACTGGCAGCACCCCTTGCCCACGTCGCCGTATCCGCACACGACCGCCAGTTTGCCGGCGAACATGACACCGGTCGCCCGCTTGAGCCCATCGCCCAGCGACTCGCGACAACCATATAGGTTATCGAACTTCGACTTGGTGACCGAGTCGTTGACGTTCATCGCCGGGACTTTGAGCGTTCCCTTTCGCGCCATGTCGTACAACCGATGAACGCCGGTGGTCGTCTCCTCCGAAAGACCGCGGATTGGGTCGGAGCCGGTGAAGAACTCGGGGTGCTTCTCGTGGATGACCGAGGTGAGGTCACCCCCGTCGTCGAGGATCATGTTCGGCGGCTTCCCGCCCGAGAAAGCGCGGAGCTGCATGTCGATGCAATCGTAGTACTCCTTCTCCGTCTCCCCTTTCCACGCGAAGACCGGGACGCCGCTCTTGGCCATGGCGGCCGCCGCGTGATCTTGCGTGGAGAAGATGTTGCAGCTCGTCCACGTGACTTCGGCGCCGAGCTCGATCAAGGTCTCGATGAGCACCGCCGTTTGAATGGTCATGTGCAGGCACCCGGCGACCCGCGCCCCCTTGAGCGCCTTGCTCGGTCCGAACTCGCTGCGGAGCGCCATCAGCCCGGGCATCTCGCTCTCGGCGATCGAGACCTCTTTGCGACCCCACTCCGCCAGGCTGATGTCCTTCACCTTGTAGTTCTCGCGCACGTTGTCTTTCATGATCGTCCCTCTTTTCGCCGACGGTTACCGTGAACGCTCCCGGAAGGATTCCGGGCGAGAAGTGCTTGCCAGGGCAGGTGCTTGTCCGGCCCGTCGCCGCACAGCGACGACGGGATCTTGATTACGCGCGCGTCCTCGAGCCCTGCGGCCCGCGCGAAGCGGCGCAGCTCGGCGGGCTCGAAGCCGAGCCACGCGTCGGCCTGCTCGCGCATCGACTCGTCGTCGTGACGCACGTAATCGAGAACGACGAGAGCCCCTCCCGGCGCGCAGAGTAGGGCCAGCTGGGAGACGACTCTCGCCGGCTGCGGGGCGTGGTGGAGCAGGCGCGACGCGAACACCGCGTCCGCTCCGCCGCGCGTCTTCGCGCCGTCGGTCGCCATACCGACCAGGCGTTGGAGGTCTTCGGAGTCGAGCTCCGCTTGAAGCAGCGTCACGTTGCCGAAGCCGCGCGTGGCCACCCGATCGCGAGCGCGGCCGAGCTGCTCCGCCGAGCGATCGACCGCGACGACGCGTTCGTAGAGCGGGGCGAGGACTTCGATCAAGCGACCGTCACCGGTCCCGGCATCGAGGGCCAGCGTGCGGCGCGGCAGAAGCTGTCCGAGCGCGGCGAGATACGCGCCGATCTCGGCCGGCACCGCGTCGACTTTGCCCTTTTCGGCTCGAGCGAAGAACTCGTGCGCCGCCGCCTCGCGCGTGCGCAGAACACGGGCGATGCGGGCCAGACTTCCATCGCGTTCGCACAGTGCCCGTCCGCTGGTCAACGCGTCGGCCACGACCGCATCGCGGGTCGCCTCGGTGGCGACGCGGACCAGAGTGCGGGTACCCTCCTTGCGGTCACGGAGCAGCCCGGCCTGCCGCAACGCCGTGGCATGCCGGGAGACGTTCGGCTGGCCCTCGCCGAGTAGCTCGGCCAGCTCGCCGATGCTCAGCTCGTCGTCGACCGCGAGCGCGAGCAGGCGCAGCCGAATGGGCTCGGACAGCACACGATAGAGCTCCCAGCGCTCCGACGAGGAAAGGTCGACGGCGACCACCGGGGAAATCTATACGTTCATGCGCATGGATGCAATGAGTCCGCGGGCTGCCTCGCCTCCGCGGACGATCGCCGGAGCGCCCCAACCGAGCGGTACGATGGGGGAGTGACGAGACCTGTCGAAACGCCTCCGCACCTTGGGGCCGAGGATGGCGAGTCGGCGAGCAAGCCACCGCCCTTGCAGCTCGATTTGCCGGCGGTCAGACCAGGCGCGGAGCTCTCCAGCCAGACTCCAGCGGAGCGCAGTCGCCGCCGCCCGCGCGGCCGAGCGCAAGCGCTTGGCCTCACCCTGGGCGGGCTCGTCGTACTGGCTGGGCTTGCGACCGCCGCGTCGACGTGGGTCTTGCCCTGGTATGTGCGACAGCGGTGCATCGATGTCGCCGCGGAGCATGGCATCGACCTGTCCGTCGACCATGCGCAGATGGACTCCGGCGGCTTTCGCCTCCTCGGCGTACGGGCCGAACTGGCTGCCGTGCCCGGGGCGCGCGCCCAAGCCTCCGCAGTCGAAGTGGCGACGAGCGGCCTCCGAGCGCAGAAGATGACGGTCCGCGGCGCCGAGGTGACGGTCGAAGGGAGCTTCGGCGCCGTTGATTCTGCCTTTGCGAGCTGGCGCCGCAGCCCGGGCGGCGGGCAGGCAGGAGCGTGGGCGCCTCCGTCGCTCGTGATCGATGGCGCGCGCGTCGTCTGGCGCGCACCGACGGGGGAGAATGTCCGGCTGGAGGCGGCCGACGTGCACGCGGAGCTCGCATGGGACGATACCGACGACCGCGCTCCGGATCCGGAGCTTCACGCGCGCTCCGACCGCGTGGTCGTGGCCGTCCCGAGCGCCGCGTTCGGACCCTGGCGCGTGGACGTCGATCGCGCCAAAGGCAGCTCGCGGGTTCGCATCGCGCTCGATCCGGGTGTTCCGGACTCCTGCACGATTCTGGTCGTGGGCAACGGCGACCGAACGACCTCGGTCGACATCGTCGTGCCCCGCTCTCCGCTCACTCGTCTCGGGTGGCCAGAGCAGCTTCTCGGCGTGAACTGGACGGCCCTCCAATTCGAAGCATCCGTCCACTACGTGGCGCTCGGTCCGGCCCGCGCCGACGTAGCGACGCGCGGGGGCCTCTACGGAGTCGTCCCGCAGCCTGGTTTCGGGCGGGCCATCGACGCGGCGTGGGAGGGAACGGCCAGCGGTGACCCCACCGCAGGCATCGACGTGAGGAAAGCTCGTCTCGCGTTCGGGCCGCTGGTCGGGGCGCTCACGGGGACGCTAAAGAGATACGAAGATGGCTTTCGCATCGACCTCGCTTGGGCCGCCGGCCCAGTGCCCTGCGAGGCTTTCTCCGCTCCTCCCGCGCTCGGCCGGCCCTTCGATATCGCTTATGCGATTCGCGAGCTAGCTCGCGCGCGCTCTCTCGCGGCACCCACGGAGCTCGCGAGAGGGGCGCGGGCGGCGGCCGAGTCCAAGAGCGGCCTGCCCGCGGTCCGTGGCGATGTCAGCGCAGCGGCGATGCTCTCGTTCGATTCGCGAAACATCGCGGCCACAAAACTCGACTTGAGGCCCGAGATCGGGTGCTCATTTTTCCAGTGACAACGGCTGCGGTTTTCGGACTGCGAACGGGGAGCAATTTTGCTACGCCGCGTTTATCTGCCCCGTGTCATCCTTGGCGTGCGCCCCGTCGGTGTCGAAGCCGTCGACTACGGGAAAGTTCCCAACCACCCTCCACCAAGCCACCGCGAAAGCACCGCGCGTTCCAAGTAGGCACGACGGCTGCTCCGCCCCCGCCGAATGCCCGAATCCTCGAGCGACCGTCCGCCACGCACCGCATCCGGAACCGTACCGCGGCGTGCGCGCGTGCTCGTGGTCGACGACGAAAAGCTCGTCGCCGAGTCGTTTCGCCGCATCCTTTCGGACGAGTTCACCGTCACCGCGATCACCCAGCCCGAGCAGGCGCTCGAGTGGATCGTGTCGGGCGAGTCGTTCGACGTGATCCTGTGCGACGTGATGATGCCGTTGATGAGCGGGGTGGAGCTCCGCAATCGCCTCGAGCGGCTCGCGCCCGACCAAGCGGCGCGAATCGTCTTCGTCACGGGCGGGATCGTGAACCCGGAAGTGCGCGCCTTGCTCGAGCGGGTTCCGAACGCGTGGCTCGAAAAGCCCATCGACATCGAGGGATTGCGCGAGCTCATTCGGCGGCGCGTGCGAAGTGCCGCTTGGATCCCCTCGAGCCCTGCGGTATGAGCGGCCGACCATGCGTGGCTTTCAACGTCCTGCCGTCCGCGTCACCACCACAGATTCGCAGCGTGCCTTCGGGGCGCTCTCGCGCCATCGCCGCACGAAGTTGGCGCGAGGCGCGCAGACAACCCTGCTGAAGGCGGATCAGTGGAGTCGCGGCGACGCGACGCCGCCCGAGCTCGCCTCCGCACTCGACCGCGCGATCCAGGCGCAGAGCGCAAAGGCCGCCAAGAAGGCGTAGAACCAGTCGCAGGGGGGCTCGAGAAAGCGGGCGACGCGGATCACCCGTTTCGGCGGGCGAAGTCGTTCATCAGTGCCACGAGCGCCGCGACCCACTCGGGCTCCACGGCATTGTAGAGCGACACACGGATCCCCCCAAGGCTACGGTGGCCCTTGAGACCGACCATGGCGTGGCCTTTCGCTTCGTCGATGAAGCGCCTCTCGAGCTCTTCGCTGGGAAGGCGAAAGACGACGTTCATCACCGACCGGCTGCCCCGCTCGACCGGGCACCGATAGAAATCCGATTGGGCATCGATGGCCGCGTACAACATGGCGGCCTTCATGCGGTTGCGCCTCTCGATCGCGTCGAGACCCCCGAGCTCGTCAATCCACGAGGCGACGTTGCGCACGAGATAGATCGCGAAGGTCGGCGGCGTGTTCAGGAGAGAGCGCGCCTCGGCGTGAGCGCGGTATTGAAAGATGCTCGGAAGGTCCTTGCGACCCGCGTTGATGAAATCGCGCTGCGCGATGACCACGGTCACGCCGCTCGGGCCCATGTTCTTCTGGGCGCCGGCGTAAATCATCGCGAACGGCGAGACGTCGATCTTGCGCCACAGCAAGTCGCTCGACATGTCGCAGACCTGCGGAGCCCCACCGAAGCGCGGCAGCTCGAGGTACTGCACGCCGTGAATGGTCTCGTTGCTTGCCCAATGGACGTACGCGGCGGCCGGGTCGAGTCGCGCATCGGCGGGGCTGGCCACGCGGTCAAAGCCGCCGTCGCTGGTCGAGGCAGCGATTCGCGTCCGCCCGCCTGCGAGCCCGGCCCAGGCAGCCGCCTCCGCGTGAGCTTTCGCGCTCCAGGCACCGGTCACGATGTAGTCGGCGGAGCCGCCTGGCGGAAGAAAGCTCATCGGCACGAGGCCGAACTGCATCGACGCCCCCCCTTGCAGAAACAGGATGTCGTGCGACTGCGGCACAGCCAAAAGCCGCCGCAAGAGCGCCAAGGCTTCGTCGTGGACAGCCTCGTAGACCTTGCCCCGGTGCGAGTGCTCCATGACGGACATGCCGCTGCCGGCGAAGTCGACCAGCTCGTCGCGCGCCCGCTCGAGCACGGAGAGAGGGAGGGCCGCAGGACCGGGGTTGAAATTCATCGCGCGGGGCATTTGCGCGCGGACTCTAGAGCCGGTTCCCGGTTCTTTCCACCCGCGTCCCTGACCACGGAATGACCACCTTCGCGTTGCGTCCACGTCCGCGTGCCAGAATGGGGGCACTCGGCATGCTTCCCCTCGACATCCCTCCGGGCACCACCCTCGAATCGCTCGTGACCGAGGCCATTCCGGCGCTGCACGCGCGGCTGGTCGCCGCGGGGGGGCCGAGCGAAGCGCTCACGGTGACTTTGCGCATCGAGGGGCGGGGTAGCTGGACGGTGCGCATTCGCGGGCAAACGATGCGCGTCGAGGAGGGTGAGGAGCGACGCCCGACGCTCTGGGTGTACACGACCGAAGAGACGGCCGAGCGCTTCTTAGAGGACGCGCTCGGGCCGAAGCGGCTTCTGCCCAGGATCCACGCGGGCGCGCGCGTACCGGACGCCGGCGGCATTTTGACGATGAGCGATCCGCTCTTCATTCGGCGCGTGGCGATGGCCAGCGGGCGAATCGAGATCGCGGTGCTCGACGAGGGAGGCGAGCGGCTCGCCATGGTCTTCGGGCTGGGCGACGCGTCGCGCCGCCCCATCGACCCCGAAGACCCGGACACCGTCGTCGAAGTCCCCATCGCGACGCTTCAGGCCGTGCTGGCGGGCGGGCGCGGACCGGAAGAGGCGCTCGCAAACGGCGACGTGACGGTGCGCGGCCGACGCTTGCTCGCCGTGCAGTTGGCCTTGGCCGTTGCACCTTTCTACCCGAAGCGCATGTGAACGCTTGTGGCGTTCGTGTCGGCGAGCGACGGTGATACGGTGGCGCGCACATGAAGTCCATCGCCTCAGGAGTCGCCCTCGGGCTCGCCCTCGCAAGCTGCCACTCCAACAAGCCGGCTCAAAGTGCCGAGAGCTCGGAAGGGACCACGCCGTCGAGCAAATCGGCGAACGCCGCCGAGCCGGATCAGTCGGGATCGAGCGCGCTCGACGGCCCCGCGGGCGGCACGCCCTCGACCCCGCGATCCGACAAGGCGTCGATCGACGACGACACGGAGAAGAAGGACGCGCCTTGCAGCGGGGCAAGCATCACCGACTTGCTCGCATCCCTTTCCCAGGCCTCCTGCGAGGTTGCGCCGAACGCGCCCGCGCCGCCGGAAGCGCCGACGAAAGACACGCTCGAAGTCCGGATCAATGCCGACTCCACGATCGCGCCGGGGGGAGCCGCCAAGGTCACCGTCGTTTTTCGGAACAAGAGCAAGGGGGACCTCCCGCTCGACTTCACGGTCGACCCGGACCCGCACTTCGCCTTCGAGCTCTCCACACCGAAGGGTGTCCGCGTGGACAAGCCCGCCGGCAACGAGCCTTCTCTCCCCTCCGAGGCCGCCGACAACGAAGCCGTCGAGCCGCACACGGCCCGTGTGACCCTCGCGTCGAACGGCACAGCGACGGCTGTCTTGCCGTGGCAAGCGGTTAAGTACAAGTGGGCGTCGCCCGAGAAGGCGAAGGGGGCGCTCGCGGGTCACGGGTACCCGCGCGAGCCTGCCGGTCCACTGCCGAAGGGCAAGTACACGCTTCGCGTCATCACGCCGCTCGTGCACATCGAGGAGGGCAGCGAGCACGAGCTCAGCCAGCCCCATGTGTCGATCGAGGTCACCGGCTCGCCGGCGTCGGATTCGGCCGCGGCGACGCCGTCCGGGTCGTCGAAAAAAGGGTCGAAGGCCCCGACGGCTGCACCCACGTCGGCCAAAAAGAAGCACTGAGGTCCGATGGCGCCTGGCGAGGGAGCTCGGTTTCGCGCACTTTTCTTCGGCTCCCCGGACTTCGCGGTCCCTTCGCTCGAAGCCCTCCACGAGATCGCCGACGTCGTCGGCGTCGTGTGCCAACCGGACAAGCCGGCAGGGCGGGGCCTCGCGCTGACCGCGCCGCCTGTGAAGGCGCGTGCCCGGGATCTCGGCCTGGCTGTCGTTCAGCCCACGAAGCTCCGAACCGGCGAGTTCGGCGAGTGGGTCCGCGCGCAGCGCGTCGACGTCGCGCTCGTCGTGGCCTACGGGCGCATCCTTCCCGGCGACGTGCTCTCCGGGCCTCGGCTCGGGTGCGTCAACGTGCATGCCTCCCTTTTGCCGAAGTACCGAGGCGCGGCGCCGATCGCGTGGGCCGTCGTCCGGGGGGAGTCGTCGACGGGCGTCACATTGATGAAGCTCGACGAGGGAATGGATACGGGGCCGACTTTCGCGCGAGTGGTCACACCGATTGATCCCGACGAGACCACCGGGGAGCTCGCAGCGCGTCTCTCCCGACTCGGCGCCGACGCGGTGCGCGAGTGGCTGCCGAAGTACATGGCAGGGTCATGCAGGCTCGAGAACCAAGACGAAGCGGGGGCCACGACGGCGCCAATGCTCGACAAGGAGGACGGTCGCATCGACTGGTCGCGAGGCGCGCGGCACGTGCACGACCACGTACGCGGCATGAGCCCCTGGCCGGGGGCGTTCACGACGTCGCGAGGGCGCACGGTGAAAGTGCACGCCACCCGCGTCGTCGGTGGAAGGCGGCCCGGGGCCCAGCCCGCAGAGGTCGTCGTCGCCGACAAGTCGCGCGTGCTGGTCGCGTGCGGAACGGATTGCATCGAGATCGTGACCGTCCAACCAGAAGGAAAACGGGGGATGCGCGCGTCGGAGTGGGCGATGGGCCGCGGCGTCGCGGAGGGCGACGTGCTCGGAGGCTGAGCGAGGGCGACGGGCGTCAACCAAACCAGCCGAAGCACCTGCCGCCGCGGTCCACGACGAGCGTGCACCACACCACGACCCCGGCGGCCGCCACCACCACCACGGCCAGCAAGACGATGACCACACGCGCGAGCCCGAAGAACCGCCGGAGGTGCGCGACCGCCGCCATCAAGTGCTCGACGTCACGCCCGCGCGTTCCCACGAGGGCCGACAGCGCTCGCCCCGCCGACATCATCCACCACGCCGTCAGCACGCACAGCGCCGCGAGGGTCGCCATCCCCGCCGCCGCCCACACGAAGCCCGCGTAGAGCTCGCCCGCGAAAAAGACGCTCGAGAGCGCGGCAAAGAGCATCGTGCAGACCCCGACGAAGCTCATCGACGCCGCCAGCTCGCGGAAGCTCTCCTTGTGCGCGTCAACGAACTCGTAACCCGCGTCCCTCGCCGCCGGGGAAGGATCCGGAAGGGGCGGACGCGGTGGGGCGCTCATCGCCCCTAGAACGTACCGCGCGGCGAACCGATTCGCGAAACCGCCGGGAATCGAGCGCACGGGAAGGCCGGTGGACGCTCTGGCGAGCGACGAAACGTGCACGACTTCGTGCGGGCAAGTAGCGTTCACCGCACCGCTTGCCCCCCTCCGCGCTCGCTCCCTTCCACCCCACGGTCGCCGCGTGGTTTCGCGACGTGCTCGGCAAGCCCACCCGCGCGCAGGCGCTCGGCTGGCCGCCGATCGCTCGGGGCGAGTCGACCCTCCTGCTCGCCCCGACCGGGTCCGGCAAGACGCTGGCCGCCTTTCTCGTCGCGATCGACCGGCTGATCGGCACCCCACCCCCCGCCAAGCGCGGGCGAACGACCGTCCTTTACGTGTCGCCGCTCAAGGCTCTGGCCATCGACGTCGAGCGAAACCTCGCCGCCCCCATCGCGGGGATTCAAGCGTACGCGTCCCGCAGCGGCCTCGCGGTTCGCATCCCCACCCTCGACGTCCGCACGGGCGATACCCCCGCAAAGGACCGCGCTCGCATGGCGCGCGCCCCGGCCGACATCCTCATCACGACCCCGGAGTCGCTCTATCTGATGCTCACGTCGCGGGTGCGCGAAACGCTCGCGTCGATCGACACCCTCATCGTCGACGAAATCCACGCGCTGGTCCCGACCAAGCGCGGGGCTCACCTCGCCCTCTCGATCGAACGACTCGAGGCGCTGCGCCGGAAAGGAGCCCCGCCGCTGCAGCGCATCGGCCTCAGCGCGACGCAGCGGCCGCTCGACGAAGTGGGGCGCTTGCTCGCCGGCCTCGACGACGGCGCCGCACGACCGGTGACGATCGTCGACGCGGGAGCGCGCAAGGCGATGCGCATCATCGTCGAAGCAGCGGCGGTGGCCAAGCCCAGCGTCTGGCCCGACGTCCACGCGCGCGTGGTTCAGCTCGTCCGCGCGCACCACTCGACCATCGTGTTCGTCAACAGCCGGCGGCTGGCCGAGCGACTCGCCGCCGCCGTCAACGAAGTGGCCGGCGAAGAGATCGCGCTGGCGCACCACGGCTCGCTCGCTCGAGAAAAGCGCGCCGCCACCGAGGAGCGTCTCAAGCGCGGCGAGCTACGGAGCATCGTGGCGACGTCGTCGCTCGAGCTCGGCATCGACATGGGCGCGGTCGATCTTGTGATCCAGATCGAATCGCCGCCGAGCATCACGTCCGGCCTTCAGCGCGTCGGCCGCGCGTGTCACGGTGTCGGCGGCATACCTCGCGGCGTGCTCCTGGCGAAACATCGCCAAGACCTGGTCGCCTGCGCGGCGGCGGCTGCAAGCATGCGGGCCGGCGACGTGGAAGAGACGTTCTACCCCCGCAATCCGCTCGACGTTCTCGCGCAACAGGTCGTGGCCATGGCGTCGATGGATGCGCTCGCCGTAGACGACGTGTTCCGCGTCGTTCGGCGCGCCGCACCGTTCGCCGACTTGCCCCGCGCCGCGTTCGAGAGCGTGCTCGACATGTTGAGCGGCCGCTACCCTTCGGATGAGTTCGCGGAGCTTCGACCGCGCATCACCTGGGATCGCGGCGGTGGCGTCATCGAAGGGCGGACCGGAGCCCATCGCCTCGCAGTCACCAACGGCGGAACCATCCCCGATCGCGGCCTCTACGGGGTCTTCGCCGCGCCGGACGCGGCCCCCGACGACGCCGTGGACGGCCGCGAGCGCACTGGGCGACGCGTCGGCGAGCTCGACGAGGAGATGGTCTTCGAGCTGCGCGAGGGCGAGGTGTTCTTGCTGGGCGCTTCGTCCTGGCGCGCGGAGCGGATCACGCACGACCGCGTCATCGTGTCGCCCGCGGCCGGCGAGCCGGGCAAGATGCCGTTCTGGCACGGCGACCGACCAGGAAGGGCGCGGTCTTTCGGCGCGCGGATCGGCGAGCTCGTACGGCGCATCGCGAAGGGCCGAACCGATGCGGTCGAGCTCTGCGCCACCCATTCGATGGCTCCGTCCGCCGCGGCGGACATCGTGGCCTACGTGCGGGAGCAGGTCGAAGCGACGGGGGAGGTGCCGAGCGACGAGGCGATCCTCGTCGAGCGCTTCGTCGACGAATCCGGCGACTGGCGGGTCGTCGTATTGTGCCCGTTCGGCACGCGCGTCCTCGCGCCGTGGGCCATCGCGGTCGCCGCGAGACTGCGCAAGGCGTACGTCGACGTGGACTTGCACTACGTGGACGACGGGATGGCCTTTCGCATCCCGGCCTGCGAGACGCCTCCCCCGACCGAGCTCTTCTTGCCGCTGTCCGGCGACATCGAGGCGACCGTGACCCGCGCGCTCGACGGCACCGCCCTCTTCGCCGCGCGCTTCCGTGAGTGCGCGGCGCGCGCGCTGCTGTTGCCGCGGCGAGACCCCCGCCGCCGAACTCCGCTCTGGGCACAACGAAAGCGGGCGGGAGACCTGCTCGCGGTCGCCTCCCGCTACCCGAGTTTTCCCATCGTGCTCGAGGCGTACCGTGAATGCCTGCGCGACGCCTTCGATCTGCCCGGGCTGGTGGCGATCCTTCGCGACGTCGAGACGCGCCAGATCCGCGTCACGACCGTCGATGGCCGCCGCCCCTCGCCGTTCGCAGCAAGCGTCCTCTTCACCTTCGTCGCCAGCTTCATCTACGAAGCGGACGCCCCTCCCGCCGAGCGCCGCGCGCAGGCACTGACGATTGACTTCGAACGGCTTCGCGAGCTCCTGGGCGAGGCCGAGCTGCGCACGCTCCTCGACGGCGATTCGATCCGGGAGCACGAGGCGACCCTCCAGCGGCTGACGCGCCCGGCCGCGAACATCGACGCCGTGCACGACATGCTTCTCTCCATCGGTGACCTCACGCATGCCGAGCTCCGCGCCCGCTGCCTGCCGGGCCAGGCGGAGAGTTCGGCTCGAGCGCTCCTGACGGCGCAGCGGGCGATCCGGGTGCACGTCGCGGGCGAAGATCGCCTCGCCGCCGTCGAAGACGCGGCCAAGCTCCGCGACGCACTGGGCGTCGACCTCCCTCCCGGCCTGCCTCCAGCGCTGCTGGAGCCCTCGCGTGAACCCCTGCGCGACCTCGTCGCCCGGTACGCCCGCACCCACGGACCGTTCGTGGTCCGCGACGTCGCGCAGCGCTTCGGACTCGACCTCTCCGCGGTCGAGCGCGAAACGCGGCAGCTCCTCCGCGAACAGCGAATCGTCGAGGGCGCCTTTCTGCCGAACGGCAGGCAGAACGAGCTCTGCGCTCGCGACGTTCTCGAAGCCATTCGCCGCAAGTCGTTGGCCAAGCTGCGGCGCGCCATCGAGCCTGTCCCCACCGGCGCGCTCGCTCGCCTGGTCCTGGACTGGCAAGGTGTGACGAAGAAGCGACGCGGGCGCGAGGCGCTGCGAGCGGTCGTCGAAGAGCTGCAGGGGTGCCCCCTCGTCGCGTCGACGCTCGAGAGCGAGATCCTCGAGGCGCGAATCGAAGCGTACCGCCCGTGGGACCTCGACGCTCTCTGCGCTTCCGGCGAGGTCGTGTGGGCCGGGCTCGAGCGGCTCGGCGCGAGCGACGGCCGCGTCGCACTCTATTTGGCAGACCGAGAGGCGCTTCTGGCTCGGCCCAGCGTCCAGGTCCCCGGCCCCGTCGCGGCCGCGATCCGGAGTGTTCTGGCGAGACGCGGGGCGGTCTTCTTCGCGGACATGATGCGGGAGGTCGGCGGCTTTCCGAACGACCTGATCGAGGCGCTTTGGCAAATGGTCTGGGCCGGCGAGGCGACCAACGACACGCTCGAGCCCCTCCGCAGTCGCGTGCGCCCGTCTGGATCCAGGTCGCGCCCCGCGGGAAGTCGGCCGTCGACCTCATCCCGGGGCCGCGTCGAGCGCCCCGTTCGATCACCGCGCGCCGGTCCTCCCGGGTGCGAGGGGCGCTGGTCGCTGCGCGCGTCGCGCTGGGCCACGCCGCCGAGCGACACCGACCGGTCCGCGGCGATCGCGCGCGCGCTCCTCGATCGCTATGGCGTCGTCACGCGCGAGGCGGCGCACGCCGAGGGGGTGACTGGAGGATTCGTGGGGATCTACGACGTCCTCAAGGCCCTCGAGGCGCGGGGGCACGTTCGGCGGGGGTATTTCGTCGAAGGGCGCGGCGGAGCGCAGTTCGCGCTGCCGGGGGCCGACGAACGGCTGCGCGCTGTCCGCGACGCGCAGGGGACCGGGGCCCCGGTCGTCCTGGCAGCGACCGACCCGGCCAACGTGTGGGGGGCGCTGCTGGACTGGCCTCCTTCGCACGCCGAGGCGCGACCGCAGCGCGCGGCCGGTGCGACGGTGGTCCTCCTCGATGGAATGTTGGTCGGGTGGATGGGACGCGGGGACCATCCGGTTCTGACGTTCTTGCCCGAGACGGAGCCCGACCGCTCCGAGGCCGCCGACGCGCTGGCGCACGGGCTCGGAACGCTCGTCGACGGCCGGGCACGTCGTGCGCTGCTCGTGTCGACCATCGATGGCCACGATGCCGCGCGCAGCCCGCTCGCGCCGGCGTTCCTCCGCGCCGGGTTCGCCGCGACGGCTCGCGGCCTGCTGAAGGGGGCGGTCATCAATCGACTTGCGACGGAGATGAGTCCGTGAGTTTGATGTCCCGTGACCGTCGCCAACACGATTCGAAACGGTCGGTTCGTCCTGCTCCAGCCGATCGGTGAAGGGGCGCAGGGGCGTACGTTCGCCGGCATCGACACCCGCCCGCCGCACGGCGGAGAGCGCCCCGTCGCCATCAAGCGTTTCGAGGTGCGTGGCGCGACGTCCTGGAAGGACGTCGAGCTCGCCGAGCGCGAAGCGCGCGTGCTCCAGTCGCTGTCGCACCCGAAGCTGCCCACCTACGTTGACCACTTCGAGGAGGACGGGGCGCTTTACCTGGTTATGGAAAAGATCGAGGGTGAGAGCCTCGCGTCGTACCGCAAGCGAGGGGCCGTGCTCTCCGAGGGCGAAATCGTGCGCCTGCTGCGCGACGCCTCCGACGTGCTCGACTACCTGCACGGCCGCGCTCCGCCCGTCATCCATCGCGATCTGAAGCCAGGCAACGTGATCCGGCGGCCGGACGGCTCGTTCGCGTTCGTCGACTTCGGCGCCGTGCGCGACAAGCTTCGACCGAAGGGCGGCTCGACGGTCGTCGGCACGTTCGGGTACATGGCGCCCGAGCAGGTGCAGGGGCGCGCGCTGCCCGCTTCGGACGTGTACGCGATTGGCGCGACCGCCCTCGCGATGCTGAGCGGATGCGAGCCAGAGGATCTGCCCCATCGAGGGCTCGGCATCGACGTGCGAGCGGCGCTGCGCGGACGCAATCGTCGCCTCGTCGGCGTGCTCGAGAGAATGCTCGAGCCCGACCCCGATCGGCGCGCGTCGCGCATCGCGCCCCTGCTGGTCCGCCCCGAGGGCGGCATGGGCGATCATCGAAGGGAGGTGAGCGAGACACTCGAGGGAGAGCTCGCGGAACGATACGGGCGGCATGCGGCGAGGAGGGCACGCCGGGCGGCGCGCAGGGCCGGACTCCGGGCCGAGCGGGCGGCGCGCAGGGCGAGTCGCGGGCGCGGACCCGTGCGCCATGGGCTCCCTTGGCCGGCGCGCCTCTTCTTTGCGCTCCTGTTCACGCTCGGGATCGTCGCCGTATCGATCGCCACGCAGATCGTGGTGCCCCTGATCCTTCGCGTGCTTTCCCTCTTCGTGGCGCGCCGCCCGCTCGCCGCAGCGGCAGACGCGACCCGCCATGCTGGAGAAGTCAGCGTGGCGGGCATGCGCGCTGCGCGCCGGTGGGCCGTCGGCGGAGTGGCCGCGCGCGGCCCTGACCAGTCGCCACAGTCACGGGTGCGCGTCGATGCTGGCGCGACCCGCCCGGTGGACGAAGAGGCCGAGCAAGCGGAGGCCGAAGCGGGCTCGGAGGATTCCGCCGAGTCGGCGCGCCGGCGCGGACAGCCCGGAACGTAACCGAAGAGGCCGCCTCCATAACTTGCCGCTCAGGACGGACGACCCACCAAGACGCCATCGCGAGGTTGCGGCGTGTCCGAAGATTGCGAATAATGTCGCCCAACCTAGGCGCTTACAAGGAACTTTGGTGTACCTATGCATAAAAGAAACCCAACTTGGCTCATACGGCTTTCTCCTTTCGCGATGGTCCTGTCGCTCGGACTCCTGGATTGCGGCGGCGACTCGACGAACAACAACAACAACTCGGGGTCTCCCGACGGCAGCACCGGCGGAAGCAGCAGCTCCGGCGGCTCGGGGAGCAGCTCGGGCACCGGTAGCAGTAGCTCGGGCACCGGCAGCAGCTCCGGCGGCTCGGGGAGCAGCTCGGGCACCGGTAGCAGCGGCTCGGGCACCGGTAGCAGCTCGGGTGCGGGCGGCAGTGGCTCCGGGGGCAACGGCAGCAGCGGATCGGGGAGCAGCGGCAGCAGCGGCGGCCAAGACGGCGGCGGCAACAGCGGCGGCGGCCAAGACGGCGGCGGCAGCAGCAGTGGCGCGCACGACGGCGGCAGCAGCGGGGGCCAAGACAGCGGCGGCAGCAGCAGTGGTGCGCACGACGGCGGCAGCAGCGGCGGCGGGCAAGACGCCGGCGTCCTCTGCGTCTCGCCAGGCATGCCGGTGGGGTGCGTCGATTGCTTGACCAACGCGGAGTGCCCGAAGGGCGCCAACGTCTGTCTGGGCGGGACTTGCGTGGCTTGCGCGACGAACGGGGACTGTGCCGGCTCGTCGACGCCCGTCTGCTGGCCCAGCACGCACACGTGCCACGCCTCGTGCGCGACCGACGGGGGAGCCGCGTGCGTCGGCGCGACGAACCACTGCGACACGACCACGGGCGCGTGCGTCGAGTGCACCAGCTCGGCGCAGTGCATGCCGGACGCGGGCGGCCCCATGCGCCGTCCGGTCTGCGACATGACCACGATGCAGTGCGTGCAATGCGTAACGGGCAACGATTGCAACGCCGGCGACGGCGGCGCGCGTCTTTGCGACACATTGAATCGCTGCGTCGAGTGCATCGCGAACAGCGATTGCACGGGCTCGGCCGCGGGCCCCGTCTGCCGCGGAGGGATGTGCGGCCCCGGGTGCGCGACCAACGCGCAGTGTCCCGCGGACGCCGGAGCGCCCGTTTGCGACACGATGAGGAACGCCTGCGTCGAGTGCCTCGCGAACACCGACTGCTCGGGCGCCACTCCCTTCTGCCGCACGACGGGGTTCGGGGCGCCGAACACCAATCGGTGCGAGGCGTGTCTTCCCCCCGCCTTCGGGAGTGACGCGGGCGTCTTGGGTTGCGACGGAGGAGCTGGATCGACGCGATGCGGAGCCCCGCCGGGAATGCCCGGGGCACCGTTCGTGTGCCAGTGATCGCAATCGCTTGATGTAGCCAAATCAGCGAACCGGGGGACTGCCTCGTCTATCGAGGCGCTCCCCATGCTCGTATCGTGTCGCCCGCGGACTGCGCGCTTGCACGTCGCAAGCGATGAGAGCAAAGTTCGTCGTCAACTCGCGTCTCGCCCGAGGCAGACCATCGACTTTCTTTTGCGACTGCGGTGGATACTCTCACCGAGACAGGAACGACCATGAGACTGGAATTCTGCATTGGATTGATATGCGTCGGCCCCTTGGCGTGCGGCAGCTCGGGCGGCAGCTGGGGGACGAGCGACTTCGGCGGCGGCAGCGGTTCCGGCGGTCACGGTCCGGGTGCGGCGACGCCGGCGCCGGTCAACGGGTTTGGATCCCTCGTGCTCGCCGACTCCGGAGGGGTCGTGCCGGTGGGCGACGCCTCGACCGGGGTGCCGTCGATGCTCACGGTCACCATCCGCGATTTCAAATTCTGGGACATGACCGATCCCACGACGAATCCGGACTTTCAGAACGCCATCGGGGCCGAGAAAGGCATCGTGGCCGCAACGCTCGGCGCCGATCACAAGCCCGTTTATGCGGCGAACCCGACCACAAGCACGACGACCCACGGCCAGATGTACTTCGACCAGTGGTACCACGATGCGCCGGGGACCAATATCACCATCAGCAACTACCCTCTCCCGCTTTCGGCCGGCGCGGGGGGCACTTACGGGTACGATAGTCTCGTGTCGGGCGTCGCGCTCAGTGCGAAAACGCCGACCAAAGAGTGGTTTCCGATCGACGACGGCACGCCCTACGCGACAATGTTCGGCAATCAGGGGCAGACCCACAACTATTCGTTCACGACCGAGCTGCACACCGTGTTCGTCTACCGCGGCGGCGAGACGTTCTCGTTCAGCGGCGACGACGACTGCTTCGTTTTCGTGAACAACGCGCTCGTCATCGACCTCGGCGGCGTGCACCAACGAGCGATGGGAACGGTAGCGCTCGACACGCTCGGCCTGGTCAAAGGAATGCAATACCCGCTCGACGTATTCAACGCCGAGCGCCGCATGATCGAGTCCAATTTCTCGTTCACCACGACGATCAAGCTCCAGCCGGCGGCCCAGTAGCTCGATCGGCGCTTTGCAGGTGACGACGACGCGCCACGAAGACCTTCTGGCCGACATCCGGCGCGAGTTTTCGCGCTTTCGGATCCTCCCGAAGCGGACCGATCCGCTCCAGCGAGCCATCTCGGTCTCACTCGCCGTTCTGACCCTCGGCGGCCAGCGCCACTACTTGACGCGCTACCACACGGTGCTCTTCGGCAAGCTGTACGTGCCCGACGCGTGGGATACGATGGGCGACGACGAACGGTACGTGCTGCTCCGGCACGAGCGCGTTCATCTGCGCCAGCTTCGTCGCATGGGACAGGTCGGCATGGCCTTCGTCTATCTGGTCCCGTTCTTTCCTCTCTTTCTCGCCTGGGGGCGCGCGCGCATCGAGTGGGAGGCGTACGTCGAGACGATCCGCGCCACGGCAGAGGTGCGAGGGCTCGACGCGGCCCGCGCGCTGCGAGAAGACATCGTGCGGCGCTACGTGGGCCCGGACTACGGCTGGATGTGGCCGTTTCCGCGCGCGGTAGGCCGCTGGTTCGACGAGGTCATGGCGGACTTGGAAAGAGCTTGAGGGCGCCCGGCGTCCGACGCCCGTCGGACGGGGACCCGAGAGTCTGCTAATGCGTGGGCCATACATGGCCGTCGTCGGAATCGACCTCGGAACGACGAACACGGTAGTGGCGTGCGTGCGCGGAGGGCAGGTGCTGGTCCTCGCCGACGAGCAGGGCCGGCGGCTGCTTCCCAGCGTGGTGTCGTTCCCCCCGAATGGCGAGGTCCTGGTCGGACAGGCCGCCAAAGAGCGCCGCGTGATCGACGCGCGGAACACGATCGCCAGTGTCAAGCGGCTCATCGGACGCCCGTGGGATAGCGCAGAGATGGCGCGCGCGCGCCGTCGCTTCGCGTTCGAGCTCAAAGAGGGTCCCGGGCACGGCCCGCTGGTCGTTGTCCGCGGCCAGGAGCACACGCTGTCGGAGATCAGCTCGTTCGTCGTCGAGCGCGCGAAGCAAATCGCCGAGCGCTCGCTCGGTGAGACCGTCGACCGCGCGGTCATCACAGTGCCGGCACACTTCAACGAGCTGCAGCGCGCCGCTACGAAAGTGGCCGGCCGCGTGGCTGGTCTCGACGTGCTCCGCATCATCAACGAGCCCACAGCCGCCGCGCTCGCCTACGGCCTCGGTCGAGCCAACCAGGAGCGTGTGGCGGTCTACGACTTCGGGGGCGGCACGTTCGACTGCACGCTGCTGCAGCTGTCGGGAAATGTCTTGGAAGTATTGGCCACCGCGGGCGACTCCTTTCTGGGCGGCGACGATCTCGACGTCGCGATCGCCGAGCGAATGGCGGAGGCGTTCCTCCGCGTGCACCGCTTCGATCCACGGAGCGACGCCCAGGCGTTCGAGCGCCTCAGCGTCGCCGGCGAGAAGGTCAAGATCGAGCTTTCTTTGACCGAACGCACGCGCATCCAGCTGCGAGAGGCCGCAGGCAGCGCAACGCTCGACGTGGACTTCGGGATCACCCGCGGTGAGCTCGAGACGCTCGCAGGACCGCTGGTCGAGCGCACGTTCGCTGTGTGCCAGGAGGCATTGGCGATCGCCCGGCTGCCCGGGAACGCGTTCGACAAAGTGATCCTCGTCGGCGGATCCACGCGGATCCCGCTGGTGCGTCGCCAAGTCGAGCAGTTCTTCGGCACACCGCCACTCGATCGCGTCAACCCCGACGAAGTCGTCGCGATCGGCGCTGCGGTCCAGGCCGCGGCGCTCACCGAGAGCCGAGCCCGGCGCGACATCCCCCCCGCACCCATCCCCGGCGCGCGCAACCCGCACCCGCCGTCGCGCGCCCCTGCGCCTGTCCTGGACGAGGACGTAACCCTGTCGACCGACATGACGGCCCTTCTCGCGGAACGAGAGAAGAGAGCGCGCTCGCGTCAAACCACCGCCGCTCCCGCTCTGCCCCCCGTGCTCGTCGACGTCACGCCGCGCGCGCTCGTCGTCGAGACGGTCGGCGGGTGGTGCGACGTGGTCGTGCAGCGCAACTCGAAGATCCCCTGCGAGCGCACGCGGGCGTTTGCGACGTCGAGCGACGCGCAGACCGTGGTCCGGGTGCGGGTCGCCCAGGGGGAAGAGGCGATGTTCCGCCAGAACACTTACCTCGGCGAGGTCGAGCTGTCGGGCCTGCGCGCGGCGCCGCGCGGGCAGGTGACGATCCAGGTGCGATTCGAAGTCGATGAGAGCGGCACATTGCAGGTGTTCGCGACCGACCTATCGACCGGGCGGGAAGCGTACGCGATGTTGCAACTGGTCGGCATCTCGGGCGCGGAAAGCGTGGCGGCGATGCGCGCGCGACGGGCGGCGGCACCGCTCGAAAACGCGTGAGCTTGTCGACACTGCCCCACACGAATGGTTGCTCCCGGCGGCGCCCCACGAAACCGCCTGAACTGGTTTTTTGTCTATGGGCAGCCGAACCACAACGGCGCTAGAAAAGGAGCCCACGGTGGTGATGTCGACATCGGGCGAGGCGATATTTGCGTGGTTGCGCGTGCTCGAAGAGCTCACCTACTACGAGCTTTTCGGCATCGCGTCCGAAGCCAGCACCGACGAGGTGCGGAAGTCGTTCCACGAGTTCTGCGACACGTTTCATCCCGACCGCCACGTCGCTCGGTCGGCTGACGAGCGTCAGGCGTTGTTGGTGATCTTCAAACGCGGAACCGAGGCTTACCTGGTGCTCACCGACACCGCGCTGCGAGGCCAGTACGACGCCCAGCTCGCGTTCCGACCCGGCGGCCAGCCGCAGCGCATGAGCTTTTCGCCGCTATCGCGGCCACCGTCGAGCCGCAGCCCCAGCGGGTCTCCCCTCGACGACGCGGTCCGTTCGTCCGCGGCGCGTCCGTTCGCTCGACGGGCGGACGAGCTCATTCGAAGCGGAGACCTGCGCCAGGCCAAGCTGCAACTGGTGATGGCCAACCATAGAGACCCCGGAAACGAGGTCCTGCAGGCGGCGCTCCGGGACATCGAGACGAAGCTGGGGAGTGTGATTCCCTAGCCCAACGCTTTCTCGACCGGGGTTGTCCACACTCAACCCCCGCTTGTCGGCTCTCGACCTCGGCTTGATCCCTCTCGACCCCGGGAGGAGCGCCCCCACCTCGAATTGTTCGCGCGCCCACGACGTCCGGCAATCCCCCGGGAGGAGCAAGCGGTTGGAAATCGCGTCGGCCGCAGCGGAGCCCAACGGGGGATTGCACCCGAGTCCACATCGGAGGGGCGAAGCAGAGGCTGTTACGTTAAAGTCCCCCCCCGATGCCTCGTGCCCGCACCCAGCGTCAAGACGCTCTCTTCTACGGCCTCCTCACGCTGACGGCGATCGGGTTCGTCGCGGAGATCTTCCTGGTCTTCTTCAAAGTCCCGACCGAGGCGCGAATGGGGATCGTGCAGAAGATCTTCTACTTTCACGTGCCTAACGCGTACGCGTTCTATATCGGCGCGGTCGCGTGCTTCATCGGATCCGTCGCGTATCTCGTTCGGCCCACCGACGCGCGTGACGCATTCGCTCGCGCCGGGGCGAGCGCCTCCGTCACGTTCGGCGCGGTCGTCCTGACGACCGGGCCCCTCTGGGGGGCCAAGGCCTGGGGAACGCTGTGGACGTGGGATCCGCGCCTGACGACCATGCTCCTCAGCTTTCTCATCTACCTCGCGTACATCGTGCTCCGCGCCTTCGCGGGAGACGGCGCGGGGGAGCGGCGCTTCGCCGCGGCGCTCGGCGTTCTCGGCGCGGCCAACTTGCCCATCATCCATTTCAGCGTCCAGAAATGGGGCGGGCAACATCCGACCGTGATCACCGGCTCCGGCGGCGGCCTCCAGCATCCGGACATGAAAATCGCCCTCGGCCTGGGCTTCCTCCTCTTCACTCTTCTCGCCGTGCTGCTCATCTGGGTGGTCGCGCGCGTCGAGCTCGGGCGGAACCGGTTGCGCCGCGCCGAGGAAGACGCGATAGACGTGGGGCTCGATAGGAGGACCGAAGCATGAGTGACCCAACCCAGCCGAACGCTGCGCCGCCGTCACCCGACAGCCGCTCGACGACCTTTCAGCCGGTTACGGGCGAGGCCGAGCACTACAGCGGGGAAGGGCTCCTCGTGAGCGCCTACGCGCTCATCTGGGTCATTCTTCTCGCGTGGGTCGGGCTCGTGTGGCGCAAGCAGAGCGCGCTCGACGCGCGGCTGGACGACCTCGAGCGGGAAATCGAGAAAGCGGACGCCGCCTCGGCGCGCTCATGAACACGCCGGGACCCGAGCACTTTCTGTTCATTCCAGGCATCCTGCTCGTCGGGATCGTGATCGGGTACGTCATGGGCGCGCGGGCGGCGCGTGCCCAGCTCGAGCAGCGCCGACGGCGCGCGAGGGAATAAGGCCCATGTTCGACTTCGAACCGACCGAGGAGCAGCGCGCGCTCGTCGAGACCGCGCGGCGCTTCGCCCGCGAGCGCATCATCCCGGTCGCCGCCGAGTGCGATCGCGATGCGAAGTTTCCGATGGCCGTGTTCGAAGAGGCTCACGCCGTCGGGCTCGTGAACCCGACTCTCCCGGCCGAATACGGCGGCGCCGGATTGAGCGATGTCGACTCGAGCCTCATGACGGAGGAGCTTGCGTATGGCTGTTCTGGAATCCAAACGAGCCTGACCGCCAACACGCTGGGGCTCACGCCCATCAAGCTCGCGGGAACCGACGAGCAGAAGAAGAAGTACTTCGGGTGGCTTGTGAGCAAGCCCGCCATGGTGGCCTACGCGACGAGCGAGCCCTCGATGGGAAGCGACGTCGCGGCGATCCAGTGCCGCGCGAGCAAGGATTCCGGCGGAGGGTGGGTGCTGCGCGGAACGAAGCAGTGGATCACCAACGGGACCCTCGCGAGCTTCTACGTGGTCTTCGCCACCGAGGACCCCGCGCTCAAGCACAAGGGGATCGGCGCGTTCATCGTCGAGCGGTCCCAATCGGGGGTGAAGCCTGGGCGCCACGAGGACAAGCTCGGCCAGCGAGCGAGCGACACGGCGCAGCTCGTGCTGGACGAGGTCCGCGTCCCGGCCGCGCAGGTCCTTGCCCTTCCCGGGCAGGGCTTCAAGCTGGCGATGGAGACGTTCAACCAGACCCGCCCGGACATCGGCGCGATCGCGGTGGGGATCATGCGCCGGTGCCTGGACGAGTGCCTGGCCTACGCGCGCGAACGGAGATCGTTCGGCGTGCCCATCGCGCAGCATCAGCTCATCCAGGCCATGCTCGCGGACATGAAGATCCGGATCGAAGCCACCAGCCTGCTCGTTCGCAAGGCGGCGTGGAATCTTGACCGGGGCGTGCGCGACCCAATGACGTCGTCGTGCGCAAAGGCGTTCGGGGCGGACGCCGCGATGCAGACCGCGGTCGACGCGGTGCAAGTCTTCGGTGGCTACGGCTACGTCAAAGACTACCCGGTCGAGAAGCTGATGCGCGATGCCAAGCTCTTGCAAATCTACGAGGGAACCGCACAGGTGCAGCGGCTGGTCATCGCGCGCCAGCTCATCGGGAAGTGAAACGCCTCTTCGCCGGGTGGCTTTGCCTTGGTTCGTGCGCCGGCAGCGGGCGCGACGTCGTCCCCGAATCGCGCGACGTGCGCGTCGTCGGCGAGAGCGCGACGCCCGAGAGCGCGCAGGGATACGAGTACGTCGCTCGGCGACCGCTCGCGCTCGTGGCGCTGGCCGAGGCGCGGGGGATTTCACCGGCGTTGGCGCGGGAGGCGATCGATCGTCTCGCCGACGCGCTCGACGCGTGCGCGACCGACCAGGGACGCAAAGGCTCGCCGGTCAACGGGGCGGCACGCATGGTCGCACCGATCGAGGCGAGCGGAAACGTGGGCACTCCGAGCGTGCGGGTCGATCCGTCCGCTGGGGTCGCGGAGAGCGCCGTGATGTGCCTCGTCGCGCCCGCGAGACTGCTTGCGTTTCCGCCGGCGGACGCCGGCGCTCGCGGCATCGCTGTCGAAGCGCTTTGGGGGCGCCTCATCCCGGCGCGCTAGTGCAGCGCCGCGGAGACGGCATCAATCATCCGAACGGCGCTGCACTAACCCGCAGCCCTCGCCTTTCCGAGCTGTCCGCAGGCCGCCGCGACGTCGGCACCACCGCTGTAGCGCACGTGCGCGCGCAAGCCGCAGAGGGCGAGCGCCTCGGCGAAGCGCGCGACGTCGGCGCGCACGAACGGGTCGCCGCCGTGATCGTCGATGGCATTGTACGGAATCAAGCTGACGCGAGGTCGCACCCCCGCGAGCTGCGCGAAGCGGCGCGACAGGTCGGCGAGCGCACGCGCGTCTTCCTCGGTGTCGTTCACGCCGGCGAGCAGCGTGACCGCCCAGAGCGGCGCGAGGCCGGTGATGCGTGCGTGCTCGACGGCGGCGTCGATGACTTCGTCGAGGGGATGGGTGCCGTCGATCGGCATCAAGCGCCGCCGAACGTCGCGGCGCGCGCTGACGACCGATACGCCCAGGCGCACCTTCGGCACTTCGCGCGCGAGAAGGCGGATCCCCGTCGGCAGCCCGGACGTGCAGACCGTCATCGCCCGCGCGTCGATCGCCAGGGCGCACGGATCGCAGAGGACACGAATGGCTTCGACCACCCGCTCCGCATTCGCCAGCGGCTCGCCCATCCCCTGAAAGACGACGCCGTGCACGCGTTCCCCTCGCGAGAGCGTGGCCCGGACGAGGCGAACCTGCTCGACGATCTCCCAGGCCTGCAGGTTGCGCGCGAGCCCCAGCCGCCCGGTCGCGCAAAACGTACACCCGAGCGCGCACCCCGCCTGCGAGCTCACGCAGGCGCTGAAGCGCCCTGCCCGCTCGAGCGGTATCCGCACGGCTTCGACGACGTGGCCGTCGGCGGTTCGGAGCGCCAGTTTGACGAAGGGATCGATCGAGCTGGGGTGCACCGAGCAGACTTCGAGCGTCGGCACGTACGCCCGCGCTCGCACCGCGTCGAGCGCCAGGCGGCGCACGCCCGCCGCGTTCTCGATTGGATCGCCGCGGTGCACCGCCGCGACCACTTTGCGCGCTTCGGCGGCCGTGATCGCGCAACCACTCGCCAGCACGTCTGGCGTCACGGCCTGAAGCGCCATCACGCCTCCCCGCGTACCATGCGCCGTGCTACGTTGCACGCTGTGTTCGGCCTGAGTTTTCCCGAGCTATGCGTTCTCCTCATCGTGGCCATGGTGGTCCTCGGTCCAAAGGAGCTGCCCCGCTACTTGCGCAAGGCGGGCCAGTGGGCCAGTCGCCTGCGGCGGCTCGCCACGGAGATGCGCGAGAAGAGCGGCATCGACGAGATCTTGCGAACCGAGGGCCTCGACCGTGAGATCGCCGAGTTTCGACGGCTCGCACGTGGAGAGATCCTCGGAGTCACGTCGGCTGTTCGCGCGGTGGCCAACGCCACGCGAATCGATCCGCCGCTCCTTGCGAGGCCCCACGTGCCGCCCCCGCCGCCGGATCCCTCCTACGTCGAGGTCCCCGCCCCGATCGACCCCGTGCGCGACGCGACGCGCGAGCGCGAATATCCGCGAGAGGGCGCCGACTCGTACGGCGCGATGTCCGACATGGCGGCCATGTACGAGGAGTTGCTGGTGCCCACCCCGCTCGCGGACGATGGCCTTTACACGCGCGGCGAGACACCTCCCGAGGGCGCGGCCGCTCCCGCGATGTCGACGCCCCCGCCGGCCGAGTCCTCCACGGCACCGACCACCGCATGACCGCCCCCGACCTGACCGAGGTGACGACCGGGGCCGAGCTCCCCGCCGCCGTTCCCGCAGGGGAGACGCCTCCCCCCGAGCCGCCGTCTCCCGCCGCGGCGTCCGCTCCGCCACCGTCCGGCGGCGACGGAGCGGCACCGGCGCCCGAGAACGACGCGCAGATGACCATCTGGGAGCACCTCGACGAGCTTCGCTCGCGGGTCATTCGAGCCGCGCTCGGCGTCGTGGTCACGACCGTCGTCGCCTGGTTTTTTCGTACCCAGCTGCTGGCTTGGCTCGTCATTCCCTACGAGCGCACCTGGCAAGCGCACTTCCACAAAGATCTGGTGCTTCAAACGCTCGCTCCGCCCGACGCCTTTCTCGGCTACCTCGAGCTTTCGCTCGTCGCGGGGGTCGTCGCCAGCGCACCCGTCATTTTCTATCAGTTCTGGGCATTCATCTCGCCCGGGCTCTACAACAAAGAGAAAAGGCTCATCGTTCCGTTCGTCTTCTTTTCGTCGATCTTGTTCCTCTCCGGCGTCGCGTTCGCGTACTTCGTCGCGTTCCCGTTCACGTTCAACTACTTCCTGTCGCTCCTTGGCGAGGTTCGAAAGGGGGTGGAGCTCACGCAGATCGTCACGCTCGAATTCTTCCTCGACTTTTCGACGAAGTTCCTGCTCGCCTTCGGCGCGGTGTTCGAAATGCCGCTGCTCATCGCGTTCTTGGTCCTCGCGAATATCGTCACGCCCCGACAGCTATGGAAGTTCGGACGGTGGGCGACGATTCTCGCTTTCATCCTCGGCGCCATCGTGACCCCGGGGCCGGAGGTCACCAGCCAGATCGCGGTCAGCGGGGCGCTCATCGGCCTCTACTTCCTGTCGATCCCGATCGCTTACCTGCTCAAACCCCGCGCAAAGGCGGAGCCGGCGTGACGTCCTCCGAGCTCCGTGTTCAAACTTCCGGATCGGGTGATCTCTCCGCTTCGGATCCGCGGGGCACCGGAAGCCGGTGTGCGTCGAGCCACAGCCCCTCGATGTCGTAGAGCTGCCGCGTCTCGTCCTGAAAGACGTGGACCACGACGTCGCCGAAGTCCATCAGCACCCAGCTCCCGTGAGGCAGACCCTCGACGGCCATCGGGCGCACCCCCTTCTTCTTGAGGGCTTCTTCGATGCCCTGCGCGAGCGCCTGCGTGTGGCGATCGCTGCGCCCCGTCATGATCACCAAGAAATCGGCGTAGTCGACCTTTCCGGCGACATCGAGAATCTCGACTCCGACCGCCTTCTTGTCGAGCGCGGCGACCGCGATCGCCGTCGCCCGGTCTCGGGCGATTTCGCTCGCCACGCTCCACGGACCGGTGGCGTCTCGATCCGGCTGCACCGGGTGGCGGCCTTTCTTGGGGGCGCGGGGTCGCGGCGGCGCGATCTCCGGCGCGACGCGCGTCGCCCCACGGCGCGGCTTCTTCGGCCTTGTCTTCGCGCCGCCGCCTTCGAGCACCTTCTCGTGCGAGCTCTTGATGGACGGACGGGAGCGCCCGCCCGAGCCGGTGCCATTCTGCCTCTTCATCCGCGGGTTTGCCCCTCTCCATCGATGATCCACTGGAAGGTGGTCAGCCCTTCGAGCCCCATCACGCCACGCCAGTGAATCTTGCTGGTGGCCGTGCCGATCTCCGCTCCGAGGCCGAGCTCGCCACCGTCGTGGAAACGCGTGCTCGCGTTGACCACCACGCAAGCCGCGTCGATCTCGTGTCGCCAGCGCTCGGCGTGCCCGGCATCGCGAGTGCAGATCGCTTCGGTGTGACCGGAGCCGAAACGAGCGACGTGCTCGATTGCCCCATCGAGCCCGTCGACGACGCGGACCGCGAGAACGAGGTCGAGGAACTCGCGACCCCAGTCATCGGCAGCGGCGACTTTCGCCTCGGGCACGAGGCGGCGCGTGCGCTCGCACCCGCGGAGCTCGCAGCCACCGCGGATCAAATCGCGGGCAATGGGCGGAAGCAGGCGCTCGGCGTCGCTGGCGTCGACCAGCAGACATTCGAGGGCATTGCAGACGCCGGGGCGCTGCAACTTGCCGTTGTGCGCGAGGCGCACCGCCATGTCGACGTCTGCGCCGGCGTCGACGAACAAGTGGCACACCCCGCTGGCGTGAGCAATCACCGGTACGCGGGCGTTCTCGCGTACGAAGCGGATGAACGCCTCGCCCCCGCGTGGAATCGCAAGGTCGACGGTCTCGGTCTGCTGCAAGAGCTCGCGGATGGCGTCGCGGTCTCCCGGCGGCAGCAGCTGGACCGCATCGCGGGGCAAGCCGGTGCGGTCGAGCGCATCCGCGATCGCCCCCACGATCACCGCGTTGGACCGGGCCGCGTCGGAGCCGCCCCGCAGCACGACGGCATTTCCGGCCTTCAGACAGAGCGCGCTCGCGTCGGTGGTCACGTTGGGCCGCGCCTCGTAGACGAACGCCACGACGCCGATCGGGACCCGCACGCGACGAACGCGCAGGCCGTTGGGACGAGTCGCGTCGGACAGCACAGCGCCGACGGGATCGTCGAGCCCGGCAATCTGCTCGACGGCCTCGGCCATCTGGGCGACCCGCCGCGGATCGAGAGCCAGCCGATCGAGCATCGCGCCCGAGACACCGCGGGCACGAGCATCGTCGAGATCCCGGGCGTTGGCGGCGAGCAAATCGCCCGTACTCGCTCGCACTCCCGCGGCGATGGCGAGCAAGGCCGCGTCTTTCGCCGCGCGATCACGGGTTGCGATGCGACGCGATGCGGCGCGCGCACGGCGACAGAGGGTAGGAACGTCGGTCACTAGGGTAGCCCGTAGCATGGGGCGGCCTCTGGAGCACCGAGTAGAGTATGCTGCCGCGGATGCCCTTTCGGAGGCGGCTGCGCACCTTGGCGCTCGTGGGGTGCATCGCGGCCGCGGCCGTGCCCAGCGCGGGCTTCGCCGAAGAGACGGGCGCTGCCAACGTGGCGGCGGCTCGAAAGCACTTCGATAAGGCGCGCGCGTATTACGGGCAAGGAGCGTACCGCGAGGCCGTCAACGAGCTCGAAGCGGCCCACATGCTGGACCCCAACGCCAAAGACCTGGTGTTCAACCTCGGCGTCGTCCACGAGAAGCTTGCGGACATCGACGAAGCGCTCAACTGGTTTCGCCTCTACACGACGATGGACCTCGCTCCCCAGGAACGCGAACGAGCCGACGCGTACATTCGCCGGCTCGAAGGGGCGAGGCGAGAGCTCGACGAAAAGCTCGCCGCCCAGCAGCAGGCCGCGGCGGAGCCCACGCAGCTGCCTCCCCAGCCGACCGCGCAGCTGCCTCCGCGGCCACAGGTGGCAAGCGCGCCGCGATCCCAGCCGTTGGTCCTGCTGCCCCCCACCCCTGCCCCGGCCTCGGCGCCGAACGGACGCGTCGACGCCCTTACGATTGGCGCGGCCGGGCTATCGGCCGTCGCCCTGGCCACCGGGGTCGTCTTGGCGGTGAAAGCGGAGAGGGACCAGGGGGCGACCACCCATTTCGTCACAGGACAAATCGCCACGGGACAGGACGGCAGCTACTCCGATCTTGTCCACAAGGTCGACGTGGCTTGGCACGAGGCGATCGGGGCCGATATCGGGTTCGGAGTGGCGCTCGTCTCGGGCATCACGACGGCGTATCTTTACTTCGGACGGTCGAGAGCTGCTCCGCGGATCTCCACCGGCTCGACGACGGTCTCGGTAGGGCCGCTGTCCGAGGGGGGGACGCTTATCCTGAAAGGAACCTTCTGATGCCCCTCCTTATCCCTCTGCGCGCGGTCGTCCGGTCGGCCGCGCTCGTATCGGTGCTGGTGGGGTTTGCGGGCGCCGTGGCGTGCTCCATCATCGTCGGCAACAGCTTGCCCTCCTCCTATCGGTGCTCGCTCAATGCGAGCCCGATGGATACATGCGGTACCGACCAGGTCTGTGCCCCGGTCGAAAGCCAATCCGGCCAGGTGACCGAAGGCACTTGCGTCCCCCGATGCAGTCATTCGAGCTGCGCCACAGGCCTTGCCTGTGGGCCCTCCGACTGGTGCGTATCGGTCAATGGCGCAAGCCCCGATGCCACCGTCGATGACGCCACGAGCGTCGACGGAAGCGCGGGCGATGCCGTGGACGATCAGGACATCCCCGACCGGACAGCCGCGGACGCCCAAGCCCCGACGGACGCGCGAGTCGACGCCTACCCCGACGCGCCGGGCAACGCGGAGGCGGGCCATGGCGACGCAGGGGCCTGCGCCAGCGGTGGGGTCGGATGCCCATGCGGTATCCCCGGCACGACTGCCGGCTGCGAGCTCTTGGCGTTCTGCGCCGATCGGCAAATCGTGTCCGGAACCTACCTGGGCGACGCAGGAACCGTCGCCGCCGAAGGAGGCGCCGATGCCTCCGCCGGGGTCTGCACCAAAGCGTGCTGCGCCTCCACCGACTGCGACAAGGGCAGCGTCTGCCTCGCGACCGGCGCGGGGGGAAACTATTGCGTTCCCGGGGCCGTGGTCGGAGACCGTTCGACGACCGGGCCGCTCACCTCGGCGGGCGGCGCGGTTTGCGAAGCCGGCGCGTCGTGTCGGTCAGGGCTCTGCGCCCCGGACGGCTTCTGCGCGGACACCTGTTGCACGACGGCGCCGCCCAGCCCGCCAAGAATGATGCCGGGAAATCCTCCCGCACAGTGCACAGGAACGGGAGGGGCCTGCCGGTTCGGCTACTTTCAAGGAGCGCCGAACGACATGCCCTACGTTCCGCGATGCGCCACTCCCACGGGGGCCGGCCGGAACGGCGCGCCGTGCACGGGCAACTCCAGTTGCCAGAGCAACCTTTGCGTGGTCGACGCGATGGGCGATTTGATGTGCCGCGACCCGTGCCGAAGACCGGAGGACTGCGGCGGGCAGGAGACGTGCGAGTACGTTCAGCTGAGCGGCACCGGCGCACCCGCCAACGCAAACCTCGTCGCCGCGTGCGTTCCGCTGATGCCCACAGGACCGGGTCCGGCCGACGCGGCGAGCGACTGGGGGCCTTGCAAGACGTCGATCGACTGCGCCCGTGGCTATTGCGCTTCGAGCGGGGATGGGGGACCCGGCGTATGCGTGTCCGTGTGTTTCGGAGATGGCGATTGCGTGTCGAGCGGCGCCTGTCGCCCGCAGACGCTCCTGGTGGGCACGACCCTGTACAGCGTGCTCGCCTGCAAGTAGCTGGCTTCGCGCTAAGAAGGGAAAGGCATGTCTCGTTTCCGCGCCGTCTTCCGCTGCTTCGCGGGCTGCGGAGGAGAATATCCGCTCACGCAGCCAATCTATCGATGCCCCACCTGTGACGGCCTCCTCGAGGTTGCACACGATGTCGAGGCCCTGCGCGAACGCAGCGCCTCGGCATGGATGAAGCTCTTCGACGACCGCTGGATGCGCACCCAGTGGCCTTATGGGTCGGGCGTGTGGGGCAAGCGCGAGTGGGTCGCGCCCGAGATGAAGGACGACTGCATCGTGTCGACCGGCGAAGGCGGTACCAACGTCTTCTGGGCCGACCGTCTCGGGCGCGAGATCGGCATGAGCGAGCTATGGATCAAGCTCTGCGGCAATTCGCACACCGGCAGCTTCAAGGATCTGGGGATGACGGTTCTCGTGAGCGTCGTCCGGCAGGCGGTGAAAGAGAACGCCCTCTCGGCACGCGTACTCTGCTGCGCTAGCACCGGCGACACGAGCGCGTCGCTCGCCGCGTACGGAGCCGCCGCGGGCCTGCCGGTCGCGGTCCTCTTGCCGCGAGGCATGGTCTCGAACGCGCAGCTCGTGCAGCCGCTGGCGCACGGCGCCCGCGTCTTCGCTCTGGAGACGGACTTCGACGGGTGCATGGCTGTGGTCAAAGAACTGGCGCACCGGCGACTCGTGTACCTCGCCAACTCGATGAACCCGCTGCGCATCGAGGGACAGAAGACCGTCGCGATCGAGATCGTGCAGCAGTTCGACTGGCAGGCGCCCGACTGGATCATCCTGCCGAGCGGCAACCTGGGAAACGCCGCGGCGCTCTACGCGGGATTCAAGATGATGCTCGAGCTCGGCCTCGTGGCGCGGGTGCCGCGGTTGTGCATCGCGCAAGCGGCGCGCGCGAACCCCATGTATCGGGCGTTCATCGCCGGGAAGAGCGTGGTCGAGCCCATCCACGCCGAACCGACGCTCGCGAGCGCGATCCAGATCGGGAACCCGGTGAGCGCGCCGCGCGCGATGGCGGCGCTGCGGGCGACCAATGGTGTGGTCGAAGAGGCGACCGAAGAAGAGCTCGCCGAGGCGAGCGCGCGGGCCGACCGAACGGGCCTGTACACGTGCCCGCACACGGGAGTGGCGCTCGCCTGCCTGTTCAAGCTGCGCGAAAAGGGCACCATCCAGCCAAACGAGCGCGTCGTCGTGATCTCGACGGCCAACGGGCTGAAGTTCACCGAGTTCAAGCTCGACTACCACGAGCGCAGGCTGGCGGGGATCGACGCAAAGCGGGCGAACCAGCCCGTGATCATGGAGCCGGACGTGGAGCGAATCGCCGACGCGATAGCGGCAATGGGTTAGCAGGCCGCTGAAAGAGGGGCTTCTCTAGCCGCTGTCATCGCCGGAGGCGTCGTCGCCGGCGCCGTCGTCGGTCGCGTCTGTGCTGCCGTCGTCTCCTGTCACCCCGGTCGGAGCGTCGGTGCTGCCGTCGTCGCCCGCGGCCGGTGAATCGGCGGGGGCGTCGATACCGACCGGTGCGTCTGCAGACCCCTCCGAGAGCGCATCGGCGGCGCTCCCGCCATCGTCGCCGGTCGCCGCTTCACCCGGCGCGTCGGATGCGGGGGCGTCGGACGCGAGCGCATCGCTGCCCGAGTCCGGCACCGTGGCGTCTGGGCCACCCCCACCGGGGATCAAGCTCCGATCGAACTGGACGATCAGCTCGCAGCCCGGCAACCCGGCCATGACCGCCGCCACCGCCACGGCTGCGAAACCCCACTTCATCGAGCGCATCGCGTTCATCGCATTCCTTTTCATTTCGTCTTACCGATGCCTCAGAACCGGAGCACGAAGCCTGCGCCGCCTGAACGCGGGCCGACCCATGGCGTCGGAGTGAAGCTGACGCTCTTCTTCTTGGCGTGGCTCGCCGGCGTCGCGTTCGCCGTGGCCGGCGCCGCCGCCGGCTGCTCATCCTTCGTGAGAAACAGGACGGCACTGGTCACGCCAAAGGTGAGCGCGACACCGAAGGCCATGTCGGCGATGAGCGCATGGGTGTCACCGTCGTCCGCGGTCTTCGTCGTCGGGTTCTTGTCGAAGTGGCTCTTGTCGTTCAGCGCAATGACGCCGAACACGGTCCCGACCCCAGCGGCCGCAACGGCCAGGCCGCCCGTCACGAAAGCGGGCACTTTGCTGCGTGGCTCGGCTGGAGGCGGCGGCGGGGCCTCGGGCAGGGGCGCCGCTACGACGGGCGCCGGCGGCGGCGGCGGCGCGGGGGGAGGAGGCTCCGCCTCGAGATCCGCCGTGAACGTCTGGAGCGACGCGAACGCGACATCGATCTGCTTCTCGGACGGGAGACGCCCCGGCGCCGAAAGGCGCACCGTGTGCGATCCCGGAGCGAGTTGCAGGTCGGTCGGAGTCGGCGCCGCTTGCGGCTTCCCGTCGATTGTGACGGTCGCCCCCGGCGGATTCGACTCGATGTGCACCTTGCCCGGGTAGGCCTTGATCTCGACGTCGCGCTTGCGAATCTCGTCTCCCTGCGCGGTCATCTTCTCGGGAACGTGCAAGAGAAACTTGTCGTACCAGGTCGTCGCCTCGGGCAGATGCCCCAGCGAATCTTCGCATAGCCCGATGTACCGCTCGGCCTGCGGGGTGGGCTTGATCTCGTTGGCCGCCTGAAACTCGACCAGGGCGCCGGCGAAGTCGTTCGCTTTGAACTTCTTCTCCCCTTCGGCGTACCGCTTCTTGGCGGTGGCCAGATCGGGCTTTGCCGGCGCCGTTGTCTCGGCGGGCGGATTCGCGGCTGCCGCGTGTGGCGCATACGAGAGCGCCAGCGCGGCCACCGTGATTCCCGCGAGGATCTCGCTTCTGATTCCGATGGATCGCTCGTTCAAGACGGGGCCTCCTGATGGTGCCGACGTGCCCGAAGGGCTCCGGGACGTTGTATCGGCCAAGCTGGACGCCTCCGAGGATACTTGGCTCGGCGAGGCAGCGGAAGATCATGAATAAAAGACGGCCCCCCCGCGGACTAAGGCTTGCAATTACCGATGTGGGATGGGCTGCCCGCTCAATCGGCGTGGGCGGCCTCCACGAGCTCGACGAGAACCCCGCCAGTTGCCCTCGGGTGAACGAACGCCACTTTGTGACCGCGCGCCCCAATCCGTGGGGCCGCGTCAATCAGGGGCACCCCGAGCGCCGCCAGAAGCGCGAGCGCCTCGTCGATGCCTTCGACTTCGATCGCAATGTGGTGCAAGCCGGGGCCACGCTTCTCCAGGAAGCGCGCGAGCCCCTCGTTCCCGCGGGGCGCGATGAGCTCCAGGCTTGACTCCCCGATCGGGATGATCATCGCTTCGGTCTTCTGCGACTCCACCCATTCGCGCTCACCCGGCTGAAGACCGAAGAGGGCACGCCAGTGCGCGCTGGCTTCATCGAGATCGCGCACGCAGACGGCCACGTGCTCGATTCTTTTGATCTTCAAAGCGGTGCCTCTCGAAACACGATCCAGCCTCTCTTTACCTCGCGACTGTTTGCCTCGCGACTGTTTGCCTCGCGACTGTTTGCCTCGCGACTGTTTACCTCGCGACTGTTTACCTCGCGACCGAGGCGACCGCCTGTCGCCTCGAACCCATCCCAGGCCCTTTCCCGCGCGCCCCGATATATAGTGCGAGTCGCCATGGAGGCCCCCGGATGACTTCGCCGAACCGATTGACTGCGCTCGCGCCGATCGCGCTCGCGGCCGCAACCGTCACCGGATGCGCCTCTTTGGCGCCGCCGTTCAGCGACATGAAGGGCGCACAGATGACAGTGTACCGCCTCCAGAATTTCGAGCCCCCGCAGCAGCCCCAGGCGCAGGCGCCCGCCCAGGGAGGGTTTCAGCTTCCGCCGCAAATTCAGCAGTGGGTTCAGGCCGGCGCCTCGTTCTTGCCCCCGGGGCTCGTGCCGCCGGGCCTCTTGGCCGGCGCCGCGCCGCCCCCCCCCGCACCGCCCGATGCTCCTCGCTTTCACAGTTTCCGGATTCTCGAGTGGCAGCCGGTCAACGACCCGGGCGTCAAAGGCGACATCCTCGACACGTTCGGCCACGCATCGAACTTCGCGAGCGCCCAGTTCAACTGCGCTTACGCCGAGCTCGGGTTCGCCATCGCGCAGCCGAACAACCCGACCCCCGCAGATATCTTGGTGTCGCTGTCGTGCCAGCAGGTGCAAGCCTTCAACTTCGCGTGGCCCTACCAGCAAGGGGGCATCACGCCGGACACCGAGAAGAAGCTCGCGCAAATCGCGCAGAAGGTGTTTGCGGGCCGCTGAGGCCCCAAAGCGTGCGGCGATGAGCGACCGTCCCCTCGTCGCCTACGATCCGAATCCCCTGCTGGCGTGGCTGTACCAGCGGTTCTTCGAGAGCATCGAAGTCGATGAGTCGTGGGCACGGGCGGTCCGCGAAGCCGACGCTCGCGGGACGGTCGTGTATGTCCTGCGCAACCTCTCCCTCGTCGATTTTTTTGCCCTCGACTACCTGACCAAGAGCCACCACCTGCCGCAGGTCCGCTTCGCCAACGATCTCGGCCTCTGGCTTCTCGAGCCCATGCAGCGCGGGTGGCTCAACGCGATGCGCCCCCGCACGCCGCACGGCGACGCGAACGACCTAGAGCGCGCCGTGTTGGGCGGCGCGAGCGCGGCGCTCTTCCTCAAGCGGCCGCCGCACCTGCTCGAAGGCAAGGCTCGCGGAAAGGTCGAGGGGGACCACCTGATTCGCGCGCTGTTCGACGTTCAGCGACGGGGCGCGACGCGGGTGCTGCTCGTGCCCCAGGTGTTCTTGTGGTCGCGCAGCCCGGCGACACGAGGGGGCAACGTCACCGACGCGCTCTTCGGCACCAACGAGTGGCCCGGGAACGTCCGCTCGCTCACCCAGTTTCTCGCCAATCGGCGCCACGCGACGATGCGCGCCGGCGAGCCGGTGGACTTGCACGACTTCCTTGCACGCGAGAGCGACGGCGCGGGCGACGACGTCCTCGTCCGACGGCTCACGTACACGCTCCTGCGGCGCCTCGAGCGCGAGCGACGCGCGATGGTCGGCCCGGCGCGCAAGGCCCCCGACCGGCTCCGCGAAGAGGTCATCCGAAGCCCGAAGCTCCAGAAGGTCATCGCCGACATGGCCGGCGAGGGGGAGAAAGAGCGCTCGGTCATCCGAGCCCGGGCCCTCGGAATGCTGCGTGAGATGGAGGCCGCGCTCGACATGAGCGCGATCGCCGCGCTCGACCGCGTCTTCGCGCAAGCCGTAACTCGGATGTTCTCTGCAATCGAGGTCGACGAAGCCGGGATCGAGCGGCTGCGCGAGCACGCGAAGGAGGGGACCCTGGTGCTCCTGCCTTCTCACAAATCGCACATGGACTACCTCGCCCTCGCGTGGATTCTCTACCGCCACAAGCTGCCGCTGCCGCTCATCGCCGCCGGCGACAACCTCAACTTCTTCCCCATGGGCCCCATCTTCCGCCGGGCGGGGGCCTTCTTCATACGCCGCAAGTTCGCCGGCGATCGCCTTTACGCCGCCGTGGTCGACGCGTACATGCGTCGCCTCATCAAAGACGGCTGGCCGCTCGAGTTTTTCCTCGAAGGCGGCCGCTCGCGCACCGGCAAGCTGCGGCCCCCCAAGCTCGGACTCTTATCCATCGTCGTCGACGCCGCGCTCGGCGTGCCGACGCATACGACGTGGTTCTGTCCAGTGAGCATCGGCTACGAGCGCTTCGTCGACGAGAAGGCGCTCGTGCACGAGCTGACCGGAGGAGCGAAGCCGAAAGAGGACGCGCGGGCCGTGATGCGCTCGATGGAGCTTCTGCTAGGGCGCTACGGCCGGCTCAGCGTTCAATTCGGCAAGCCGCTGTCGCTCCACGACGTCCTGCACGAGATCGACGTCCGCTCCAGGCCGGAGGACCTGATCGCCATGACCCCGGCGCGCCGGCGCGCGGTGATCACCCGGCTCGCGTACCGGGTCATGAACGAGATCAACGCGGTCACGGCAGTCACACCCGGATCGCTGGTCGCGACGGCGCTTCTCGCGCACGACCGGCGCGGGCTGCCGCACGCCGACCTGGTCGCCGCGTGCGAGCGGCTCGCGCGCATGCTGCGCCGCTTCGATGCGCGTTTCAGCCCGTCGCTCGCGGAACGGACGAGCGGCGATGGCCCCCCTTTCGGCCCGCTCGTACGGGCCGCCGCATTGCGCGAGGCGGTCGACCTCTTCGTGCGCGCCGAGCACGTGGAGGCGCACCGCATCGGAGACGACACGATTTACGTCGTCCCTCCCGAGGCTCGCATGTCGCTCGATCTCGCGAAGAACGTGATCATCCACTTCTTCGCCCCGCGCGCGATCATCGCGACCGCGCTCCTGGCGAGCCCCGGCCCGCCCCTCGGCTTCGACGCCGTCCGCGACAGGGTGCTGTCGCTGTCGCGGCTGTTCAAATACGAGTTCACGTTCCGCGCCGATGCACCCTTCGAGCAAATCTTCGAGCAAGAGATTGCTTCGATGGCGGAAGACGGAGAGCTGACACGCGACCCCGCGACCGGTGCGCTCGCTCCCAAAGGGGACGACGGTCGAAAGCAGATCGATCTGTACGGGCGGCTGCTCGAGAACTTCGTCGAGGGCTACCGCGTCGCCGCGCGCGGCCTGGCCGTTCTCCTGCGCGGGCCGCTCGTCATGAAAGAGATCGTCCGCCGGGCGATGACCGGAGGGGAGCGAATGTTTCTCGCCGGAGAGATCGCGCGGCGCGAGGCGGTGAGCAGCCCGATGCTCGAGAACGCGTACGCGAGCTTCATCGACCAGGGGTACCTCTCGCGCTTCGACGGCAAGCTCGCGCTCACCGCGTCGTTCGCCACGGCAAGCGCGGTCGCGACCATCGAGTCGCGCATCGCCGCGATGAGCGCCGTGATGCGAACGCCGTGATGGGTCTTCCCCGGATGCGCGCGGTGGTCGCAATCGGCGCCGTGATCGCGGTGGCGGGCGCGTCTTGCGGGCAGACGACCAGCAGTCGGCGACCGACCCCGCCGCTGGGCGCCGACGCCGCGCCGCCGCACGGGGCGTTCTGTTCGCTGCCTGGGTCGGTGGTTTGGACAACGCAGGGGCCGAGGATCGTGCCTGGCGGCGACTCCGGAGCGCCAGACCTCGGCTGGTTGCAGCTGCCCGCAGGTTTCTGCGCCCACTTCTTCGCGACGGTGAAGACCGTGCGGCAGCTCAAGTTCGCGCCCGACGGAGACCTGTTCGCTGCGTCCCCCACGAGGGCGACCACCGGGGGTGGGAACAATGGCGTCGCGGGGGTCGTCGTGCTTCCAGACGACGACCACGACGGCTCGGCCGACTCCAGCATCACGTTCCTCGGGAATCTCGACGCCGTGCAGGGGCTGATGTTCGCCAACGGCTACTTGTATTACCAGGACGACACCATCGTCCGCAGAGTGGCCTTTCGCGAAGGAGATCGGCGGCCCTCCGCCGTGAGCGAAACGGTGGCCGACATGACCGCTTGGCCACAAGATCGCACGCACTGGCCGAAGGTATTCGACATGGCCAGGGACGGGACGATCTACGTCTCGAACGGCGGCTCGCAAGGCGACGCCTGCGAGTCGACGGGCGCGGTCCGCGGAGCGATCTTCAAGCTGACCGCGGACGGGTCGACGAGCGTCGTGGCCAAGGGCTTCCGCAACCCGATCGCGCTGCGGTGCGAATCGAACCACGACGTCTGCCTCGCCGCCGAGCTCGCGCTCGACTACTCGTGGACCGTCGGTCGCGAAAAGATCGTCCCCGTCCGGCAGGGGGACGACTGGGGATACCCGTGCTGCGCGACGCGGGACACCTCGTACGCGGGGACTGCGTATACGGACACGCACCAGGCCCCCGACTGCTCCGGGGTCTCCGCGGAAACCGCCTCGTTCGTCATCGGCCATACTCCTTTCGGCATCGACTTCGAGACCGGTCGATGGCCTCCGCCATGGGCGGGGCGGGCGATTGTCACGCTGCACGGAGACTACGGCACATGGGCCGGGGCTCGCATCGTCGCCATCGCGCTCGACCCGCAGACCGGCCTGCCGCTTCCGTCGTCGGAGCTCAGCGGGGCGGGAACCGATCCGGCCAACATGCTCCAGTTTGCGAGCGGCTGGGACGACGGCAACCACGACCACGGGCGGCCGGCCGCGCTGACGTTCGCCCCCGACGGGCGGTTGTTCCTGGGCGACGACTGGAACGGGGCTGTGATTTGGATTGCCCCGATCGGGCTTCTGCCGTGATGGTCGCCAGAGGGCAATGCCCACTCGAAAAGAGCTCAATAGACGAACGCCACGGATAGACGCATCCCGTAAAGCTGATCGAGCGCGCTGCCCGCCCCGAACGTCGCCCCATGCGGTGGTCGGAAGGAGAGCGAATAGCTTTCGTACCTGCCGAGAACGCGAATCTCGAACCTTCGAGCCACGGTCAACCCGCCTCCGAGCTCGGCATCGAAGCCGTAGCCGCGGGGGTTGTAGAAGCGGGGCGAAATGGCGTTCGGGTCGACGATGGCGCGAAAAGCGGCGACGCTGAAAATGGAAAACACGCCGAACGTGAACCGGGCGGAGACTGCCGGACGCACGGACCGATAGGTTACGTCCGGAAGCTCGGAGGCGGGCGCGTTCACTTTGCCGAACGACGTGAACGCGTATCCAACGCATGCGCCCAAGAGCAGGCGCGCGGCGGCGCCGGGATGCACGCGGGCGCACGCGCCGAGCGAATGGGATGTCGGCGCCGCGCTCGATGTCGCGCCCCGCAAGTCGCGCGCGCGAAGCGCCGTCACGGAGTAGTCGCCGGCCAGACCGATGTCGCCCCAGGGCCACCCGAGCGAAGCGAGCGGAAAGACCGTACCGCCCACGGCGGCGGTCGGCGCGGGAAACATCCTGTAAACCGACGCGTTTTGCTCGATGCCGCTGGCGTATTTGAACTGGCGACCGGAGGCTTCTCCTCCCAACGCCACGTCGAGCCAGGACGTGGCGATTTGCTGCGCGGGCGTCTTCAGCGGACGAAGGGAAATCTCCGCCGCGCTATCCGGCAGCGCCGCCGTGGACAGGATGCGGAATGGACTCGGTGCGGCGATCGCAAATGGTTGCGCGAGAGCGGCACTTGCGAACGAGACAGACCCGAGCCCCATGACCACCAGCGCGACCAGAGCGCGAACGATGCGAGCGATCTGGGCTTGGGGCACGCGCACGAACCGACGACCTCTAGTTTACCCCAACTTCCACCGCGTTCCCTGCGGCGTATCGTCCACGAGCACCCCACGCCGCTTCAGCTCATCACGGATTGCGTCCGCGCGCGCAAAGTCCTTCGCCTTGCGCGCCGCCTGCCTCAAACACACCAGGCCCTCGACCAACCCGGCGTCCGTCGAGTCGCGAGCCACGAGCTCTTCGAAGCTTGGCTGAGCGCCCGCGGTGAGCATTTGGAGAATCCGTTCTTTGGTCAGAACGCCGCTTCTGGTCTCGCGATCCAGCACGTCGAGCACGTCGTCGATGCTCTCCAGGGCCTGCCGTGCCTCGGCGGCGTCTGCCGGCGAAAGGTCGATCTGGTTGAGCTCCGTGACGAGCTTGAACAAAGCGGCCAGCGCGTTTGGAACATTCAGATTGTCGTCGAGGGACTCGTCGAACTCGCGAATGCCGGCGGCGACGAGATCCCGCACCCCGGTGGTCGGCGCACTACCGGCCGCCTGCTCCGACGCGAGCTCGCGCAGCCGGTCGTAACGAGACTGAATCCGTTCGACGCTCGCCTTCGCTTGCGCGAGAAGGTCGAAGCCGAAATTCATCGGCTGCGTGTACTGGTTGGAGATCAACGCATAGCGTAGGACGTTCGCCGGCACGCGCCCGTCCGCGAACCCAATCTCGGCGAGACGCTCGGCGAGGTCGGGGCGCTTGCTGCCCCCGGGGTCCATGAGATCGCGGACCGTGAAGAACGTCCCTTCGCGCTTGGACATCTTCTTGTTGTCGACCAGCAGATGCCGGCCGTGGACCCAGTAGCGGGCGAAGCTGTCCGGCGGGGAGGGCTGCGTCGCCGCTCCGAAGCTCTGGGCGATCTCGCACTCGTGGTGTGGAAACACGTTGTCTTCGCCGCCGCTGTGGAGATCGATCACCGGGCCGAGGAGCGCGCGCGACATCGCCGAGCACTCGATGTGCCAGCCCGGAAAACCGGGCCGAATTCGTGCGTCGACCCCGCCCGGCGCGAGACGGCGGAACCGCTCCCAGTCCTCCGCCTGCCAGCCTCTCGGGGAATGCGGATCCCACTGCATCAGGTGCTTTTCGTCGACCTTCCAAAGCGCGAAGTCGCGCGGGTCCCTCTTCTCGGCCCGCACCGCGACGCGCGAGCCCTCCTCGAGGTCGTCGATCACCTTCCCCGAGAGCCGACCATATGGCGGAAACGTTGCGATCTCGAAGTACACTTGGCCGTCCGGATCGCAATAGGCGTAGCCGCGCTCGATGAGCACCTGGATCATCTGAAGCATCTCGGCCACGTACCGCGTCGCGCGCGGATGGAGCTCGGGGTCGATCGCCTCGGCCCCCGCGTAGTTTTTCATGCGGAGCGCGCGGGCGTCCTCCACGAACGCGGCTTCGAAGTGGGCCGCCACCTTGTACGGATCCCAACCGAGCTCCCGCGCAGCGCGGGCGAGCTTGTCCTCCCCGCTGGCGTCGGCAAGGTGGTCCTGCGTCATGTGCCCCACGTCCGTGATGTTCATGACGTGGCGCACCCGGAAGCCGCGTCGCTCGAGCACCCGCCGCAGGAGGTCTGCAACGAGGAAGCTACGGAAGTTGCCGATGTGCGCGTACGAGTAGACCGTCGGGCCGCAGCTGTAGAAAAGAACGCGCTGGCCCGCGGGATCGAGAGGGGCAAACGTCTCGATCGACTTGACGTACGTGTTCTTGAGTCGAAGGGTCATCGGCTGGCAAGGGCGGGAGACTACTTCACAATCGCTCCCGTTGCCCGGGCCATGCTGACCCCGCTCGACGGCAGCGACGAGGGGGAGGTCGTTCTATCCCCGCGCCGTCGTCCCGCATTCCCAGGCCTCTGAGCCGCAGCGGGGCCGCGTGCTCCGGTCGTTCGACCGACGTAGAACCAGCAATCGACCGGGGCTGTTCCAGCGAGGCCTTGAGCATGGATTTTGGTTTTACTTTGTGTAACCTGCCGCCCAAGGAGATTCTCATGCGTAACAGGACCACGGTCGCGCAGGGGGCCGCTGCGATTATGTTCGCTTCGCTCGCGTCCTGCTCTGGCTCCAGGACCTCCGGGGAAACCATCGAAAACTCGGGCGCGGGATGCGTCGTCGGCGCTGGCGGACTGTGCTCATTCCATCCCCCCTCCGACCCCGGTCCGGGCGGAATCCTCTTTGCCGCGTCGGGCGAGGTGCTGGCCCTCACCGGATATCCGTTTCCCCCGGTGAACATGGGCGACCCGGCCTTCGTCGACGGCTGGGACGTTCACTTCGCCCGCTTGCTCGTGACCGTCGACAACATCAGGCTCTCGAGCAACCCCGACGAGTCACCGGGCGATCAATCGCAGACCGGCCCCGTCCTTGCGAAGGTGCTGGGGCCGTGGGCCATCGACCTCGCGCACGGAGATCCCAGCTACCTTTCCGGAAAGGGCGGCCCCGGGGAAGAGGCGGTGCCGATCGCGAGCCTGTCCCATTCCTCTGCGTTCGACACGAACGGCACGCGTTACGCGTTCGGCTTCGATCTGATCGAAGCGACCACGCAGACGGTGGACGGCCGGCCGACGATGAACGTCAATGTCGATGCCGCGGGCCTCGCCGATTACCAGGAGATGATGCAGTTCCAATGCAGCGTACTTTATGTTGGGACGGCCACATTCAAAGGTGACCCTGGATTCAGCGGCTGCACCGACCCGGAGCACGCGAACTGGCCGACGACCGTGAACTTCCGCCTCTGCTTCAAATCCCCAGCGTCATACGTCAACTGCCAGAATCCCGACAACGATCCGGCCACAGCATTCCCGAACGAGGAGCACCAGCGAGGAGTCGCATTCAAGAGCACCCAGTCCGTGATCGCGCAAATCACGGTGCACACCGACCATCCATTCTGGGATAGCGTTCTCCACGATTCGCCGGCCCACTTCGATCAGTTCGCCGCGCGGGTCGCCGGCCAGGATGCCGGCACCACGCCGACCGTCACCTTGGATATGACGAAAGGGGTGGACTATACGGCCTACACCGACGCCCTGGGCAATCCAATCAACTGGCGCTACTGCATTGCGCCACCGACCGACGTGCACCCTCGGTTCACCGGGCCGATGGCCTTCGACCCGCAAAGCGTACCGACCTGCACGAATGGCAATTCAGGGACCGGGCTCTGCGACTACTACGATTACACGACGTACAACCAGAGCACCCAGGGTCACCTCAACAGCGACGGCCTCTGCTTCGTGAAGCGCAATTACCCCTCACCGCCATAGTATGGGGCTATCCCCCGACGCAGAACGTGAACACGGCGCTATCGGTAGTGGAACCGGTTTGGGCGTGCGGGGTGATCTGCCAGACTCCCGGCATGAAGAGGTAGAGCTTGAGGGTGTACGTTCCGTCGCCGTTGTTCACGGATGTCGGGACGATCGACGACGGATGCCCGTGCAGCGGCATCCACGTCTTGATGAGGGGGAACGTGGCGTCGGTGACCGGCTGGCCGGCGCTGTCGAGCACTTTGACGACCCAGGTATCGTAGCCGACCCCCGGCGGGACGGGGTCGGCGCTCACGACGACGAAGGTCAGCGCGCCGGATGCGCCCGTCTTCGTGAGACCAGGGGCGATCGTGTCCGGGTTGAGCTGTGGGTCGCATTCGGAGGCAGCGTCAGCTCCCGCGGCGTCGAACGGGGCGCCCGCGTCGTCGGGCGTTGCACAAACCACCGGCGGGTTCGGGGCGGAGGCCAGCACTTTGGTGGCGCCCACGTTGAAGCCGGATGTCGCAACGCACGTCGCGATCGTCTGATCGTACTCGTCCTGATAGGAGAGGGACGCTGCGGTCTGCGGCGTCCACTCGAGCGCGGCCTGTGCCCCACCGTCTGCACTCAAGAAAGACACGTCGAACGTCGGCATCGCGCCTGGAATGCTCGGATCGAGGTCGCCGCTGTCCACGAGATCGTCAAGCACGTCGAGCCCGATGGGCTGGAGGCGCATCCGGAACGTGACCCGGTCCGGCATCTGCGGCAGGGGCACTGGCTGCGTCCCGCTGCGCGGATAAAGCTGCTCCACGTGGGTTTGGTAGAAACGCGGATCGAGCTGATCGAACGTCGAAAGCGCCGGGATCTCGTTCGCTTTGGTACTGGCCGCCTGCCAAAACATGTTCACCGGGACGCCCTGCGAATCGAACATCTGATCGCGTAGGAGCCACAAGTCGGGATCGTTCTGCACGCCGACGACGGGCGTCCCGTCGGGGACGACTCCGCTCTGATAGATGACGTCGCCGCCGCTGTAGGCGACGATCTCTGCCCACGCCCGGCGGTCTTGCGCCGCGCCGCTCGGCCAGTCGTGACCCAAGAACACGGGGTCGAGGATGGCGCGCACCCCACCCTGCTGCGTGACGCAGAGGGCTCCATGAAGCGAGCTGGCCAAGAACTGCTGCACGGCCGCTCTCTCCGCCCCGCCGTCGGCTTGGCTGGTGCCCAGCGCCACGTCGACTCCCGGGAAATCGTGGGCGTGGTACCTGCGGACCGGGGCGTTCGGCACCTGGGCGATGGTGCCGTTGCTCTCGAGCATGTGGCATTGCGCGCACGTCTGTCCCCCGTGGTCGACGGGCTGGTTGAACGCGGAGTGGGCCCATTCGCAGGACGTCCGCTCGATGAATGCGTTGGTTTGGCTGACCACGATGTCATGGCAGGCGCCGCACGCCTTGGCGCTGTCGAGCGCGTCGCGGTCGTGCAAGCCTGAATAAGCGCCGGTGTGGGCCGCGTTCGGGAGTGGATCGGAGTACTCGCCGCGCATCGCGAGGTCGCTCGAGAGCGAGAGCGCGGCGTTGTGCGTACCTTCGAGGGCGGCGACCGTGTGGCAGAAAAAGCAGGTCACTCCCTTGTACTTCTGGGGCACGCTCGCGAGATTCAGACCGTCCGTCGTTTGGTTCTCGCGCACCGCCAGCGGCGCATGGCACTTCACGCAGAAGTTGCCGAGCTGACCGTTGGTTTCCCGCTGACCGCGTCGGTTCATCGCAAGAAAGACCGGATCGTCGGCCGCGTAGGCGTGCATGCTGAGCGACCAGTCGGCGTAGTGGGTCTGGTGGCAGACCTTGCACGTCTCGGGGTCCAGCATTTGGTCGCGAGGCAAATACGCGGCCGCATCCGGCGAGGAAGACTCGTTGTGATGGCCGCAGCCGAGCAGAGCGGCCACGAGGCTACCGATCGCGACGAGCGGCCGCGGCGGCGGGATCGATGGCCACAGTCGCGCTCCAGCGTGCCCGACGGCGGACCGGTTCATGGCGGTGGCGACCCTACGGAACAGTGATGTGGTAGGCGGAGTGTCCGTGCGGCGAGTCAGGTAGCACGTCCAGGCACTCGTGGTAGAAGTGGAAGCGTACGGTCCATTGGCCCGCCACGTCGAACTGAACCGGACCCGTATACGTCCCCGCGGGACCCTCGGTCAGCGGCCAGTAGCCGCCCCCGGCAGGGGCCGACGGATGCGTCGACATAGTGTCGCAAAAGTCGGCTGCATCCCAATCTCCGGGCGACGTCGTGAAGGCCTCGACCCCCGGCTGCGCGCCCGTCAGAGGCGAGCCGTCGCCCTTGTTGGTCGCGACCACCGTAAAGACCGCGCCAGGCGCCCCCTCGCAGATCGGGGTCGACGACCATTTCACGTGGTATTTGCAGTCGTCGTCGTCGCTCTCCTGACCGAAGTTCGTGGCACCATAGGCGCAGGAGTTGTCTCCCCCATCGTCGCCAGGCGCTCCCACATCGGGCATGCAGCTCGCCTGGCTAGTCGGCTGGACCATCATGCCGCCGTCGTCCAGCGTGCAGTGGTCGTCCTTGGGGCCCGCCGTGGGCCCCCCGGGATGAGCGCACGTCGAAGCGGCTTCCACTCCAGCATCGGAGCCTCCGCCGTCGCTCGTCGTGCCGTCCGGCCCGCCATCCGCCGGACTGCTGGCATCGTCCGACGAACACGCGGCGACCGGGACCATCGCGAAAGCGACGGCGAGTCCCGAAGAAGCCATGGACCAACGAGTTTTGCGATTGCCAAGCATCATGAGTCTCCTAGTTTTTTGATTTCATCGCATTGGCAGTGGTGGATTCGACGCACTCGGACCGATCCGTGGGCCATGCGTCGGGTTTGATTGCAGACCCTTCGGTCCGCCATGGGTCAATTGTCGGGTGCGGCGCAGACCAGCCACCCGAGCAGCGCTCGACGCTCGGCGAGCGTGAGCGCTCCGGCGTCGGGCGGCGGCATGAGGCAACTGCCCACATTGCTGAGGAGGGATCCAAAATTGTCGTGCACGCCGGCGTACGTCGAGAAGTTGAAACGCGAGAATTGCTCGACTCCTCCGGCGCCGTGACACGGATTGCACGTCTGGTCGATGATGGGCGCCACCTCACCCATCCAGCTCGGCATGGGTGATGGACACACCTTAGGAACGTCGTTGGGGCAGCCCGTGTCTGCCGGATTGGCGTCCGCTTCCGAATCGGCGGGCCCAGCTGGGGGCGCCACGCGTTGCGAGCAGGCCACCGCTCCCGAGAGCGCGATCGCCGCACTCCCGTGAACGAAAAGTAGATGCCAACTCGTTCGTGTCACCACGTCGGGAAGAGGGAAAAGATCGTCGAGACGTCAGGCTCCAAGCGCCCAAGCACACCAAGGGCATACGTCCCCGACGCGCACGTCGGGTGCCCGCAGCGGCTTTTGGTCACGCCCAGGCGGATCTAGGCGGCGGCGTAGGGGGCTCCGAAAGTGCCGTGTGGGGCGAGGCCAAGACGTCGCGCCTCGCGCCCAGGCGCACGAATCGAGTGACCAGAAGATCGCCAGGCTCCCGCACCACGGCAAGATCGCATGCGCGATCGATCGCGGACGGCCGCTCGCCGCACGGCACCCCGTCCACTTCGGTAACCCGCGAGCGCCCGCTCCCGAGCGAGCGATTGCACACGGGACACGAAGCGTGTGTCCCGCCGCTCGCGCACGTGCAAACGTGCGCACGGGCGGCCGCGAGCGCACGGGCGATGCCCGGCAGTCCGGCGCCACAGCCCATCGCGATGATCAAGGCCGCCAGGACGACTCGGAGCCAGCAAGCGAGACTGCGCGCGCGCATCGGGAACGACCCGTGCGGGATTGTGGGACGGGGCGCAGGCTTTGGCAAGCGCCGTTCCGGAATCCGGCGCGAGGGCAGGCGACCTGACGCGTCAAGGGACGGTGACGTGAAATGCGGCGTGTCCGTGAGGCGAATCGGGCCCGCCGTAGCAGTTGCCGAAGAAGTGAAAACGCACCGTCCATTGGCCAGACCGATCGAAGACGATCGTGCCCGTATACGTTCCCGGCGGGTTCTCCGCGAAGGTCGCCAAGTAGCTGTTCGGACCCACATGCGTGGACGCCGTGTCGCAGTAGCTTCCGGCGTCCCAGTCTCCCGGCGTAGTGGTGAACACCTCCGCTCCGGGGTTGGCACCCATGAGCGGCGCCCCGTCGGTCTTTTGCGTCACCGTCACCCGGAAGGAGACGCCGCTCGCGCCTTCGCAGATGGGGGTCAGGTTCTCCCAGACCACGTGAAACTTGCAGTCGTCTTCGTCGCCGTCGGTCCCGAACATCGTGGCGCCGTACGCGCACCGCAGGAGGTCACCCCCGTCGCTCTGTGCGACCGAGTAGCAGCTCGCCGCGTCGACCTCCCGAACGATCGCGCCACCGTCCTGCGATTGGCAATGCATGTCAGCGGGTCCCGGCGTGGGCATACCCGGATGGGCGCAGCCCGGCGCAGGCTCACCGGCATCTCCGGCCGGTACGATCGTCTCGCCCGTGCCGCAGGTGACGACCCCGCACAGCAGCGCCGCGAACGACGCGACGGACGCTCTCGCCGAGGGCCAAAACCATCCGGGGCGGATCACGCGCGCTCGTGCGGGGCAGCCCGTCCGCGGAACACCAAACGTGGCTCGCCTGCGGCGTGCTCGGCCCGCTCGCGCTCGGCGCGCACGAGCGCATGCCCCGGCGACAGAGAGCACGCCGGGTCCGTCGCGCGCGCGTCCCCCGTCAGAGCGAAGGCCTGGCATCGGCAGCCGCCGAAGTCGACCTTGCGCCGGTCGCAACCCTTGCATGGTTCGGGCATCCAGCCTTCGCCGCGAAATGCATCCAGTGCACCGCTGTCGTACCAGATAGCGCGCAGCGGACGGGCGCGAACGCTGTCGAACGCCAGCGGAAGCGCGCGCGCCGCATGGCACGGCAGCACCGCACCGTCCGGGGCGACGACGACGAACCGGCGCGCCCACCCATCCATGCACGCGCGCGGACGGTCGGCATGCCAATCCGGGAGCACGAACACGACCTGCGTGGTGCCCGCGAGCCGGTGCTTTGCCTCCGCCGCCAGAACCCTGGCCCGCTCGATTTGTGCGCGCCGCGGCAGAAGCGCCGCTCGGTTCTCGAGCGCCCACGACACGAATTGCACGTTGGCGAGCTCCAGGCGGTCGGCGCCGAGCCGGGCGGCCATCGCGATGATCCCATCGATCCGATCGATGTTCTCGCGATGGAGGACGACGTTGATCGTCAGCGGGAGGCCGACGTCCTTCACCCAGCTGGCCACTTGCATCTTGTGCTCGAACGAGACGCGGCCCGCGATGCGATCGCTCGCCGCCGCATCGACGTCCTGCACGCTGAGCTGCACGTGGTCGAGCGCCGGCGCAAGGCGCTCCAGGCGCCTTCGCTCGAGCGGAACGCCGCTGGTCACGAGATTCACGTAGAGATCCACGGCGCGAGCCCGGGCCGCGATCGCCTCGAGATCGGCCCGCGCCAGCGGCTCGCCGCCGCTCAAGTGAAGCTGCATGACGCCCAGCGCCGCGGCGTCGTCGACGACCCGAAGCCACTCATCGGTCGTCAGCTCGTCTTGACCAAGCACGAGCTCGCGGGGATTCGAGCAGTAGGGGCATGCGAGCGGACAGCGGTGCGTCAGCTCTGCGACGAGTGTGTACGGACGGAGCTCTGCGGCGGGCGCGACGTCCGCGAGAGCCACCTGATTCTCGGCGGAGCCCGCGCTGGTTGGGTCGATCTCGAAGTCCCGGATGACGCCGCGGGCGCCCAGAGCAGCCAGCATCGCGAGGACGTCCGCCTCGATGCGACTCCGGTCGGCCGTGGAGTACCGAGCCGCGAGTACGTCCACGATATCTCTCGCCGTGCGCGCCCCGTCGCAAAGGTCGACGATCGCGGCCGCCGTGTCGCTCAAACGCAAGCCGCGCTCCGGCGAGAGGAGCACGCGCGTCCCGTCGCGACAGTCGACGCGAACACGCGCCCCGCGGGCAAGACGAGGCTTCACGCGGTGACCTCGGCGACCGCGTCGAGCAGCGCCCACAAGATTTTGCACTTGTCGACGAGCGCCCGCACGCACGCTTCCTGCGCCGCGCGCGTCGTCGCATGCTCGACGACGAAGGCGAGAGCCTCTTCCGCGTCTCGCGATGCCCGCGGGATGCGCGATCGGAAGTACGCGAGGGCATCTCGGTCTACCCAGGGATAGTGGCGCGCCCACGCTTCGACGCGAGCGCGCATGATGTCGGGAGCGAAATGCTCGGTGAGCGACGACGCGACGGCCTCGACGAGCGAGCGGGTACGCACGAGATCGACATATGCGTCGCACACCGATCGCACGGCGGGAAAGACGCGACGGCACGAGCGGACCTCGGACTCGTCGAGCCCCAGGCCGCGCGCGAGGGCCAGCCATTCGTAAAGACCCCCCTCCCCTTCATTCTTGCCGTCGTGGTCTCCGATGCGCCGTATCCAGGCTCGCCGAAAGGCGCTGTCTTCGCTCTTCGAGACAATGAGGGCGTCTTTGATTGGGATGCGCGTTTGGTAATAATAGCGATTGGTCACCCAGCGCTCGAGATCCGGTTTGCTCAGCTCCCCGGCGTGCATTCGGACGTTGAACGGGTGAAGGTGGTGATAGCGACCCGCCCCTTCGGAGCGCAGGCGCTCGACAAAGGCGGTGGCGTCGAGCCGGGCCCCTTTCACAGCGAAACCTCCAAGCCGTCGAAGCCGACCTCCCAGCCAGCTTGCTCCACCGCCCGACGCTCCGCGGAGCCATCGCACAGAATCGGGTTCGTGTTGTTGACGTGTGTGTAAATCTTGCGCACCGATGTCACGCGAGACAGGCGCGCGAGGCTGCCATCGTCGCCCCCGATCGGAACGTGCGCCATGTCCCGCGCCCGCGCCCGGCCCAGACCCTGCGCAATGAGCTCGTCGCCACTCCAAAACGTTCCGTCGAAAAAGATCGCATCCGCGCCCTGGACGAGCGCATCGACGCCGGCGAGCGCCCCGATCGCGGTCCCGACGAAGATCACGCCCCCTGCGCCGGCGAGGTCGCGAATCCGCAGTGCGACGTTGTCTTCCGGCGATGGTTCGCTCGACCCAGCGAGGTGTACCGGGAGCTTGCCTGGGACCGCCAGCGGCGTGACCCCGATCCCCACTTCGTCGAGGACCACTTCGCGACCGGGCGCGAGATCCGTCCAGGCAACTTGATCGGGCGTTCGCGCGAGGGTGCGAAACATCACGTTTTGCCCGACGAGCCCTACGCGGACCCGCGGCGTGGCGAGGACACGAAGCGGCTGGGACTCACGAAGCGAGAGCAAGCCGAGCACGTGGTCGAGATCGCCGTTGGTCAGCGCGATCGCTGCGATTGGGGTGCTGCGCAGTGCACGCGGCCAGAGCGCGTCGAACTGCTCTATTTGGCGGAGGACATCCGGCGACGCGTTGATGAGCAGCCAGCGATCGCGGTCGCCGGACTGGACGGCGATCGAGTCCTGCGTGCGGGCCCTGACGCGCGCATCCCCAGCGCGAGCGAGCCGGCAGTTGTCGCAGGCGCAGTTCCACTGCGGAACGCCACCGCCCGCCGCCGACCCCAGGATGCGCGCGCGCATCACCCGTCGGCTGGCTGATCGCGCTCACCGACGACAGGCGCGTCTCTCGGCGGGTCCGTGTCTTCCTGGTAGGAGCCAATCTCGGCGTCCATCTTCACTTCGTCGAATGCGGGCATGGTCCAGATCATGGGGGTGGATTCTACGAGGATGCCTGGCGAGCGCCAGTGCGCGCGTTGCGTATCGCTCGTCGCCAGTAGGTCGCCGCGGCGAACAAGCCAACGAACGCGGTCGCCACGATCAAATACGGGACCTCGGGCCGGCGAAAGAGCGCCGCCGTCGCGGCCGCGAACTGAGCAACCGTGGCCAGCTTGCCGGGCACGTTCGCCGACGGATGGGAGGCGCGAATCGCGCGCGCACGTTTGCTCGCGGCGATCCAGAGCACCAGCGGCAGCTCTATGATTTCGCGCGTGCTGAGGAGGAGCACGTCGATCGACGACAGGCGTCCGCCGAGGACGAGGCTGATCGTGACGGTCAGTACGAACAGCTTGTCGGTCAGTGGATCAATCGCGGCGCCGGTTGGGGTCACCTGTCCGGACCGCCGCGCGTACCATCCGTCGACGATGTCCGAAAGGCCGGCAGCGACGAGGATCGCAAACGCCGCCTGCGGACGCCGCAGCGCGAAGGGAAACGCGGCAGCGAGCGGCACTCGGGAGAGGCTCAGCAGCCCCGGCACCCGAACGAGGTCACGTGCCCGGTAGACCCCCATGCGCTGCCCAAGGCACCGATCGCGTGAAGAGCACTCAGGTCGAGAGCGGCCTCACCCGCACGATGGCCTCGAGCGGGATGCCTTCGACGACGTCGGTCTTCAGACGGATGTGGTCGGAATCCTCGTCGTAAATCGACAGTTCGCCGCGATAGGTTTTTCCGTTCACGAGCTCGACTTCGACTTGACGGCCGCTGTGATCGTAGAGCCACCCAATGAAGCGGCTTGGATTCATTGCCTTGGGCATGCGACGCTTCTTAGTACAGCCCCCCATTGAATGGTACCTAGCTGAGCCGGGCACGCCTGCTTCGCAAGGCGGGCGCGGTACGTCGAGCGACCCGACCTCCTCGTCGCGCGGGCGACTCACATCGGAGGCGCTCGAGAGTTCTCGGCATGGCGATGACGGCCGCGACCCGCAATCGTCCCGATCGACGGCGAACAACCTGCTGGAGTCGCGCCGTTTCACCCAGAGCTCGAGGCGATCCGAGCCCGCCGGCTCAGCGTGCGAAAGCTCGTAGCCTGCAGGGACTCGACCGCTGATGCCGTGATACGTCACCACGACGGTCCCGTTCGGAGCGGCCCGGAGCGCGTGGTCGGTGCGCAGCACATCTCGGATGAACCGAGTCTCTGTGAGCTCCACGCGACTATCGATGCGGCACTCTCCGGCAAAAACGTTTTCGGCGAAAGGGTTGAAAAAGTAAAAGCCATCGAACGCGCGCCAAGCGGCGAGTGTCGCGTCGCCCACGCGAAAGCGGGCGTTTGCCACGCGGAGGCGCGACCGCGCTCGCCGCGCGACGTCGACCAGCTGTCTGCGCTGCTCGATCCCGACGAAGTGCAGCTCGGGCGCCGCCGCGGCAGCGACGATCGCGAACTTGCCAACGCCAGCTCCAACGTCGAGGACACGGCGCACCCCGGCCTGTCGAAAGAGGCCGGCCGCCCGACGAGCCACGTCGACCGGTGTCCAGAAGCGGCGTGACAGGGCGCGGATCGCGGGCGGATAAACCGCATCGAACGCGCGATCGTCGGCGCAATTGGCGTCGATGCGAGCGTTTCCGCGGGCGGAGCTTGTTTCCACGACCATCGCCGAGCGCGCCGAGCGCCTCCAAGGCTGGAGGCCTCTAGCAGCCAGCGGATGGGTAGCAAGAGCGAAGGCCGCCGCCGGTGCAGGGGCGAAAAGCGCGGGCTCGACCGCTGCCGGGCGTCGACCCGAAGTCGGTCGACCTCGCCCGCCGCGCGCAGAAAGCCACGACCCGAAAGCCGCGCCCCGCGGAGGCTAGCCCGGTCAGTTGAGCGTGACAGTCCGTCGATGGTTAAACTAGGACAGCATGATGAACTACCGCAAGAACAGCCCCGCCGCCCTCCGGTTTGCGGAGCGCCGCCGACGCGAGGATGACGCGCCCAGGCTGTGCGACCAGGTGCCGGACTTGCTCAGCCTCCGGCTCGAGATCGAGGAGCGGTCCGGCGTGACGGCTACCAAGCACGTGCGGCGCGTGCTCATCGACCGTGCCCCCGCGCTCTTCCTCGTTCCGTGCGGCGATTCCCGCTGCGCCGACGGCGAGCACGACATCACGGCGACGGTGATGCGAGCCCTTCGGGCGCACGAGAAGGCGTTCCACGGCAACGACGAGTGCATGGGCTCTCTCGGCCTGAGCACATGTGCCCGCGTTCTCCACTTCGACGCTCTTGCGGAGTACCGAGGATAGCGAGCCATCGGCCGCAACCAGAACGGCCGCCGACGCATCCTATGGTGTCGCGGTGAAGATCGAGCGGAGCGCCTAATCGCGGCGAGTTCGGCCGGAGTCACCTCTCGCCGCGAACGGAGGCGTGATCCTGATGTTGACGCAAGTGCGTGCGTTCGTCTCGGACAAGAAAAGGATGAGCCGAATCACCGAGGGCTTGGGCGGCCTCCTCGCCCGGGCCGAAGACGCGGGAATGTTCGAGCGCGCCCCGGCCTTCATCCGGAGCTACCACGGCGACTATCCAGGGCTTGCGGCCCTCGAGGCGGGCTACCCGGACATCCGGCGCGAATGCGAGGCGCTCGTCGCAATGCGGCAGCGCTTGGTCGACGTGGAAGGCCTAGCCGGCAAATACACGTCCGGAGGCATCCACGCGATCGCGTGGAAGGCGCTGATGCTGAAGTCGCACCGGTTCATCGAAGAGAACTGCGCGCTCGCCCCTCGCACGGCGGCGCTGCTCCGGGGCATCCCCGGTTTGTACACTGCGTTCTTCTCGGTGCTCGAAGGTGGGCAATACATCACGCCGCACTGGGGCTACTGGAAGGGATTCCTCCGTTATCACCTCGGCGTCCTAATCCCGAACAACAACGCGGATCAATCGTGCTGGCTGCGCGTAAACCCCGATATTCAAGACAACTCGAAGCGCGACACAAGTCTCATCGAGCGGGGCCAGACGTACCATTGGAAAGAGGGCGAAGGAGTCATGTTCGACGACACCTTCCTCCACGACGCGAAGAACGGCTCGGACCAAGTTCGAGTGATTCTTTGGCTGGACGTGCGGCGCAAGATGCCGGCTTACCTCAGCGCTATCAACGCGATGTTGCTCGAGATCGCGCACAGGGCGCCGTCGGTCGCCGCCGTTCGGAAGAACGCCGTGGTCAGGCTCGAAGGGGCCCTTCGATAGGCCTGCGAGCGACGAAGCGGGGGGTTCGACGCGCCGTCAGGGCGTCTGCGCGCACGACCGCCGGCCGGCAAGGTAGGGCTCGTAGTGCTCTCGATAGAAGTCGCTTCTGCTGTCTCGGCACCGGGTGACACCGCCGAGCCAGCCGCACGTGCGAATGGCGCACCACGCAAGATCCAGCTGGTGCGGTAGAAAGCCGGATCGTGCGCTCGTAGGGTAGAGATGGTGGTTGTTGTGCCACTCGCCGGCAACGTAGCCCGGCCACCACTGATTGATGGAGAGGTCTTTGTGGTGGAAATCGTATCCCGCGCGCCGGGCGTCTCGACCGCGGCCGTGCGAGTCGAAGTTGAACGTGCGGATGCCGAAAGCCCAAAAAAACGCGCTTCCAAATATGGCCGTGCCGAGCGCGTGCCCGCCAATCGCACAAAACACCCCGTACCAAAACATCCAATTCAAAACATAGTGGGTCACGGTCCGCGCCGGGTCGGTGAGCGAGCCCCACTTCAAGTACCTTTCGTACGAATTGATTCGCAATCCGACGTGCCCGAGAAGCCGGCTGGCGCGGCGGTACTCCGCCTCCGTCAAGTCGCCCGCAATCGGCTGATGGTTCACGTCGGCCAAGAAGCAATAGAGCCACCCGCCGTTCGCGTTGTACGGGTCGCCCGGCTTCTCTGCAAGACCATGGTGGACATGATGGGACACAACGTAGAGCTCTTCGCTCGCTATCTTGATGACCAAGTTGCGCCAGACGAAGCGCCACACGGGGCTCGTGAACGCGAACGAACGATGGCTGCAATAGCGATGAAGGTAGATGGTGCCGTGGGTGCCCAGAACAACCATGCTGTAGAGGAAACCAATCGCGACCAGCCATAGGTGAAAATGCCGCGCTACGAACAGAACGAAGAACGGGAACAAAGCGAGGCTCGACACCCAGCTCCAGAGCGGCAGCCAATTCTTCTTCGAGTGCAGAACGTTGATGCGCGTCAAGAACTCGCGCCACAGTTCCGCGCGAGTCGGAACGTACAGCGTGCCGCGACGAACGAAACCATATGACGGCGGCTCCAGCACTCGACCCAAGAACGACATGTTCACCTCGTCCGCTAGGAACCGGCCGACGATAGCACCGCAGCGACACGCGATGGGCGCCGATCTCCGCACCGAGCGAACCTCCGCGCGGCCGTCCTCCTTTGGAGGGTCCCAAACGTGAACGACTCCCGAGCGTTTGCGCCGACGAAGGGGCCGTTTCAAGTCGGTGCGCCATCGGCTAGAAGGCCCCTATGGCTCGGCTCTGGACTCGTCTTCGCCGCACGGTGGGCGCCCGGGGCGCGCTCGCCCGCGGGCTGGCGCTGGCGCTTGCCGCCGCGACGCTGGTCATCGGGTCGAGAGTCGTGGTCGGGCCCTTCTTCGCCGACTTGACGAAGGCCGGTTTTCACGATTGGGACTCCGCGGCGGCATATCGCTACATCACCGTGCTCGCGCTTCGGAGATATCACGAGCTACCTTGGTACAATCCTTATCTTTGTGGTGGCTTTCCGGCTTGGGCTTACGGCGAGGGTGCGCCGAACCTCGCGTCGATCTATCTGCCGTTCTACCTCACTCTTCCCGTCCTGACCGCCATTCGCGTCGAGATCCTCGGGAGCGTGATCATCAGCATACTCGGGGTCTATGCGCTCTCCGCGCGGTACACGAAGAGTGTCGCCCTGCGGACCCTCGCCGCGGCCGTCTACACGCTCAACTCGAGGTGGGCGCTTCAAACCGCCGCTGGTCACTCGTGGCACCTGCAGTACGCGTGGGCTCCTGTCGCGCTGCTTTTTTTCGACGTCGCCTGCGACCGGGGCCGTTCGAAATGGGCAGTGGGTGCGGGAGCCATACTTGCTGTCATGCTTTATCAGGGCGGTATCTATCCGGTGCCACAGACGGCCCTTCTTCTTCTGTGTTTCGCAGTCCTGCGAGCGATGTTCGACCGATCGCTGCAGCCGATTGGCGCGCTGTCGATCGCTGGCCTGTCTGCGGTCGGCTTTTCGGCCCCAAAGCTACTTCCGATCGTCGACCTCATGAGGCGCTACGAGCGCAAAATTGACTCGACGGAAGCGATCGGTCTCGACGAGCTCGACACGATACTCACGTCCCATGACCAGCATTTCAGCCGCGGTGCACCGTTTCTCCACGGGTATGGTTGGCATGAGTGGGGAATGTACGTCGGCTCGCCGATGCTCTACGCCATGTTGCTGGCGCTTCTATTCGCGCACGGTGCCCGCCAGATGCCGGCCAAGCTCTGCGGGCTTTTGTTCGTGGTCCTTTCGCTCGGCGCCTACGCCGATTACGCACCGTGGACGCTCCTTCACAAGCTTCCCGCGTTCGCGTCACAGCACGTTCCAAGCAGGTTCCTGTATCTCGCGTGCTTGTGCTCGATGCTCGCCTTCGTCGGATGGCTCGAACCGTGGCTCGGGCGGCTCATCGCGAGAACCCCGCTGCTCGATGCGCTCCTCGTGGTGCCGGTCTGGTTCTGTGTGATGGATATCGCTTCGGTCTCCCGCGTGACGACGGAGCTGCCCTTCTCTCTGACCATGCCCGCGATCACACGGCACGAGGAGTTCAAACACGTGTGGTGGCCGTCGTACAACTACGAGCCCCCCGGCGCGTGGGCGGGACCGTCGCTGCCGATGATGATGTCGAACGACGGCTTTCTCGGCTGCTACAGCGTTCCCGACCGGGCGGAGCCGCACGGCGCGGTGACGGACAAGGATCCCAGCTACCGGGGCGAAGCGCACGTCGAAGAAGGGTCGGGCCATGCCACTGTCGTCCATTGGTCGCCGAACGGCGCCGATGTCGAGTACGCGGACGCGACGCCGGGCGCCGTGTTGGTCTACAACATGAACTACGATCCGAGCTGGCGGGCGAACTCGCACCGGGCGGTCGAGTACAGGAACGCTGTCGCGACACGTCTCGACGGCGCGCACGGAACCGTTCGCTTCCGCTACTTCCCACGAATGGTTCCCTGGGGATTGCTTCTATTTGCGGCTACGCTTGGGGCGGCGGTCTGGGGATGCTCGTCGCGGCGTTTCAGCGGCAAAGCGGTGGCACGCAGCTCGCTGCGCCTGCTCCGCCGCCCCTTCAGGCGAAAGCCGTGAAATCCTCGGCCCGCCGACATGTTCAGCGCTCTAGAATGAAGGGCATGACCTCCACGACCAGCAGTGCGTCCACCTCCCGGCCTCTCCTCGGCGAAGCGCGCGCCGCCCGCCCAGCCATCCAGCGCATGTCCGCTTTTCACGCGGAGATCATCGGCGAGGTGGAACGCTCGCTGGCCGCGTCCCCCATCGTGGTGGTCGGTATGGCGCAGAACCCTCACGTCAAGAACGTTCGCAAGGCCCTCGCCCAGGCCGGCTTTCAATTCAAGTATCTGGAGTACGGGAGCTACCTGTCGAAGTGGAAAGAACGGCTCGCCATCAAGATGTGGAGCGGTTGGCCGACCTTCCCGCAAGTCTTCGCGCGAGGGGTGCTCATCGGCGGAGAAGACCTGACCGTCGCGGCGATCAGCGACGGCAGTCTCCGCAAGATGCTGGAGGGCTAGGGCAGCCTACTCGAGAGTCGCGTCCACGTAGGTCGGCGAGGCCCCGTCGTCGTCCGGCTCGGAGGCCACGTCCGAGCCCGCATCCGCCTGGGAGTCGGCTTCCACCTCGGTTGCCGCGTCCGGCGGCGAGCCCGCGTCCGGATCGCTGCGCACGCAGCGGAAGCCGCGGCCCTGGTCGGGAGCATAGGCGCCGAAGCCGTACCGCGAAGCCGCCCGCAACGACAGCGGATCGTCGAAGACATAAGTTCCACCGCGGAAGACCCGGCCCATGCCGTTGGTCAGGTTGGCGCAGCCGTCGCACGGGGCCGAGGTGTAAGGGCCGTACACGTCGAGGGTCCACTCCCATACGCTCCCCGCCAGATCGAGGTGACCCCAGCGACCGACGCCGAGCGGGGCGCTCCCCCCATATGGCAAATCGGCCTGGGAGCATGCGGGGTCTCCGTCGTACAAGCAGCCGAAGACCGCGCGATCGATTGAGGGCGGATCCTCGCCCCATGGATATGTTCGCTGGTCGCTTCCGCCGGCGGCCGCGTACTCCCATTCCTCCTCGGTCGGCAATCGCTGCCCATCCCAGATGCAGAACGCGAACGCCGCAAACCAGTTGATGCAGGTCATGGGCAACGCATCGGCAGAGCTGGGCGATGCGGTCCACGTGCCGCCACACGAGTTGATCGTGAACTCGAAGTAGTCATGGGAGGGAGGTAGCCCATTCGCCCAGGCGTCGGCTTGCCAGCCGCTGTTCGGGATCGCTGGTTGCGCACCGGCGCCGTCGGCGGGCGGACCGTTGTACGCGGCGACAAACCGCCGGAACCGGCCCACGGTGACTTCGTACTCGTCCATGGTGAACGGAGCCACGGTCACGGCGTGCCGCGGCTGCTCGTCCGCGTATCCCACGCCGTCGACCGATCCCATGTAGAATTGGCCTCCAGGAATGGGCAGCCCGTCGGAGCACGGCGGCGCAACGCCGTCGACAGCGCAGGGATGGGGTCCGACCGAAAGGGCCAGCGTCGTCTGCCCTATTTGTTTCAGTCCGCCGAGCTCCGTCACCTCGAGCGTGATGTTGTACACGCCGACTCGCGACGGCGAGAACGATACGTGGCTGGCGCTGGTTCGGGGATTGACCTGGAGATACGCACCGCTCGGATCTTGCAGATTCCAGAAGAGTGCGATGGGAGTTCCCTCAGGGTCGGCGCTGCCGTCGGCCGACAGATAGACGGTCGAACGTGGAGACGCGGGCACATGGGGAAGAGCGTTTGGCCCGTACGGATAGTCGCTGTCGTCGTGAGGCGTCTGGGTTTGGAACCGGATGACTGGGACGGGGGGCAAATCGTTCTGGAGGTCGAGGCACGTGCAGACGCCGTTTTGCGACGAGCACGCAAGTCCCTGCTGCGCATCGGTGTCGCAGCCAGGAGGGGGCGGCGCAAGTCGGTTGTCTCTGCACGACGTGAGCAGGACGACCGCGCCGACTCCTGCTGCAACGCGGCCCGACGGCATCGTCCTCGCATTCTACAACGGCGATTGCAGACTCCGGTACGTCAAGTCGCAATGAATATTTCCGCTGCGCGTGACACCCGCGACGCGCGCCCCCCCGCGGCCCCCCGGCCGGTTCAAGCCCCTGGCGCCTCGGCCCAACGGTCTCTCCCTGTTTGCTTCGCGCGGTAAAGAGCCGCGTCCGCGCGCTCGAGCCAAGTCTGTTTGGTGTCGCCCGACCGCCACTCCGCGACTCCAACAGAAACCGACAGAGGGAGCACCTGTTTCTGGTGCTCGATCTTCACCGCCCGAGCGGCTTCGACCAGCCGCTGGGCCAACACACGCGCATCCTCGATGCGGATGTCGCGCAGCACCACGACGAACTCGTCACCACCGAGTCGCGCGACGAGGTCGCCCCGCCGAGGGAAGGTGCGAACGAGCCGGTCGGCTACGGCCTTCAATGCCTCGTCCCCCGCTCCGTGACCGCAGGTGTCGTTGATCGACTTGAAACGGTCGACGTCGAGCATCACAAGGCACACGGGCTGAGAAAAGAGCGCCGAAAGCTCCGCAATCTTGGCGAAATACTCGTCGAAACAAGCGCGGTTGTGCACCTTCGTGAGAGCGTCCATCTGCCCGGCACGCTTGGCGTCCTGGAGCTGCGACGACAGGTCGCGGATGTGCCCGGACAGCTCACCGAGCTGCGCGCGGTGGCGTTCGGATCGACGCTCGATCGCCGCGCCCACGAGCTCCGCGGCGATCGTCGCTTCGCGGCGTAGAGCTGCCGTGTCGTTCGACTTGACGGCCTCTTGAAGCTTCCCGATCTGCGTGCGGATGCTCGCGTCGCTCTGACCGTCCTCGCCGACCGCGCGCGCGAAGGCTCCGATGAACGCCCAGACGGCCTTGCGCAGGTCGGTCATCGTCTTGACGACGTGGTCGACCTCGCGCCGCCGGTGCCCGGTGACGAACTGGCGCACGCCGGGCCAGTCGCGCCGCATCGCCTCCGCCGTTTCCTGGTCTCGTTCGCCGACGGGCGCTCCGACCAGGACGTGCTGCGACCAGCGCTCGAACGACCTGCGGATCGAGTCCGCAGGCTCGTCGCCGACGTCGAAGCTGAGCTTGCCGAGCACGTTCAGTACGGAGCCGACCGCGTCGATCGCAGCCTCCGACTCGTCCCGCTTCGGCGGGGGCGCTTCCACGACCACCGCGGTCTGCGAGGGCTTCGACTCGCGCCGACGCAGGAATCCGGACAACGGGCTCACGCGGCCACCTCGACCCTGAGAACGAGCGGCGCGGTCAAACCTTGAGGTTAGCGGACGCACCGCGAAAGGCCGTGCGCGACGCCGAGGTCACGGGATGCGCAGCATTCTCCTGGCCCGCAGCCGCCCGGGCTTCCAGCACGTCCACTCCTCGCGGTTGGGGTGCCGTTCGAAACAATCGAAGCAAAAGACCGCCTGGACGTGTTCGACGACGATTTTCACGTCGCTGTGGTCGCCCCTCACCGGCCGCCCGCATACGGCGCAGGTCGCATGGTCGCTCTGCGTCAACGCGGCGGTCGCACCGTTCGTCATGGCTGGCCGTTCGATTGCCCGCCCCGGCGCCGGGCGTCAAGAGCCAGGGCCCCACGAACCGAAATGCGCCCAGCTAGTGCCGCTCGGCACATGGCAGAACTTCTGCCGGACGGCACTAGAGACAGAATGATTGGACCAGCCATCGCGCAACGAGCGCGGATTACGCTGGCAGCTGGAAGGCAGACGGCGCAGAGCCGCATGCGGGAGGCTGGTCCAATCATTCTGTCTAGGCCGTGCGAAATGCGGCTACATCGAGCATACGACCCTGAAGCCACTCCTCGGCTCCGCTAATATCGGCCGGATGCGAAAATCGGTCGTGATGGCGGCGTTGCCGCTGCTGGCTTCGGTCGGCTGTTCCAAGGACGAGAGCTCACCGCGAGCGGCGCCGTCGGCCAGCGCTGCCCCCGGGCCGTCCGTCTCTACGCCCGCGCCATCCGCGAGCGCGCCGCCGCCGCCCGCTCCAAGCGCCGCGGAGGTGCAGCACGACTGCCCGAGCGGTTCCTCGGGCGTCGGCTCCTTCGCCAAGCCGTGCGAGGCGAAAGGACGCTCACGGACGATGGAGGTCAAGTGGACGAAGACAGGTGAAAGTGGGCCGTCGTTCGCCGTCACGAACAAGTCGTCGCTCGTGATCGTGTACGGCAAGATCGTCGTCTACTTCTACGACAAATCCGGCAAGCAGCTCGACGTCAAGGACGACAGCGCATCTCCGCCGAAGACTCGGCCCTATCACACGTGCTCGGGGAGCTTCTTCGGCGGGGTGATGAACCCCGCGGAGCGCGAAGTTCTCACGTTCTCGTGCGTGCCCAAGAAGGTGGTCCCCGACGGGACCAAGACCATCGAGGCCGAGATGCAGATGGTCGGGTTCGCGGACGCGAGCGGCAAGAAGGTCGACTATTACTGGCGCAATAACGACCTCGCGCCCGACGCTCGCACCAAGGGCGGCGTGAAATGAGCGCAACGGGCCGGATCGATGCGCACGGAGGGAGCCCACTTGGGGACTTGAACCCCAGACCTGCGCTTTACGAAAGCGCTGCTCTACCACTGAGCTAAGTGGGCGGTACCGATCGGACGCAACGTATGCCACGTGCGGCCCCCCAGCAAGGTCCGTCGACGAGTCTCTCAGTAAGGGCGTGCTGGATATTCTGGAGCTGTACTAGCCAGAAGCCTGGTGGTTTTCGTCGAGACCAAGCGATGGGTTCGGCGGCCGCGCGACGAATGCTACTGTATTTTGAGCGCGGCCGACGAAGCCAGCGCGCCGGTATCGGCGAAAAACACCGGGCTTCTAGGCGGCGGCGCTCGCGGCACCCGCCGGCGGGGGTCTGCTTCGGCCCGAGCGCGCCTCCGCGATGCGGGTCGCCGCGAGACGGCTCATCGCCATGATGGTGTGCTGCGGGTTCACGCCGAGGTTGGTCGGAAACACACTGGAATCGAGGATGTAGAGCCCCGCGGCTTCGTGTGTTTGAAAGTCGGGACCGACCACGCTGGTCCTCGGGTCGATGCCCATCCGCGCCGCACCGAACAAGTGCGTCGTGATGAAGCCGTAGGCGCGCGAGTCACTGGATGCCTCGTCGATGAGCCGCACCTCGTCGACCGCCCTCAGGACGCTCGGAACCCCGAAGAGTCCCGGCCAGACTTCGCGAGCTCCCGCTTCGAACATCATCCGCGCGAGTAGGGCGAGCCCGCGTCGGGCGCGCTCCACGTCGGAGCGCGTGAGCGAAAGCTTCACTTTGTCGCGACCGCCCCACCCCGCGCGCACAGTGCCCTCGGCCTCGGCGCGGACGACCACCGCCCACATGGCCACGTGCGAGAACTCGCCGAACCGGTTCATCAGCTCGTGCCCGATTCCCGGGATTCGCACGGCGGCGAGCTCCGGAGGAATCGAGAGCGTCTCGAGCTTGATGCGATCGGTGCGGCGCAAGTGCATGCTTTCGGCCCCCTGCGTCGCGCCGAAGCCCATCTCGACCGGAGCGTCGAACACGCCGGCGAGGCCCACACCAGGATGGCACTGGAAGTGTTCGCCGATCGCGCGCGCTCGAAGGCCGCTCCTTCGCAGAAGATTCGGCGTCTGTACCGTGCTCGCCGCGATCAGGACCCCACGGCGCGCATGCAGCGCGACGCGCCGCTCCTCGCTCGGGCGCCCGTCACACGCGCCCGCACGCGTGCGCGCGATGACCCCTCGCGCGCGACCGCGATCGACGACCACTCGCTCAACGCGGCACGAGCAATAGATACGCGCGCCGCGCGCGAGCGACCACGGCACGTAGCTCAGGTTCATCCCTTGCTTGGCGCCGTTGGGGCAGCCCGTGAAGCACCTTGCGGAGCCGCGACAGCCCTTTTCGTAGCGGTGCATGCGGCGCGCAGGCAGGCCATGCTCACGAGCCTCGTCCAGAAAGAGTCGGTTGTTCTCGCCGAGGGCCTCGTCGCTCACGGAGTGCACGCTGAGCTCACGCTCGAGGGCCTCGAAGTGCGGCTCGAGCCGCTTCGCCGACAGAGAATCGGCCAGGCCGAAGCCTTCCGCCCAGTCTTCGAGGACGTCCTCGGGCGTCCGGTGCGCGATGGCCGAGTTCATCACCGTGCTGCCGCCGACGCACCGCCCCTGAAGCAGCGGCACGTAGGACCTGCCCTCCATCACCTGTGCCCCCGAGTCGCGGAACATGCGCGTAAACGCGCCGTAGACACCGTCGCCGAACTCGCGCGTCCGCACCCACGGACCCTCTTCGACGATGCCGACCGACCATCCTGCGCTCGCCAGCGCGTACGCCGCGACCGCCCCTGCGGCGCCGGACCCGACGACCACGTAATCGAACGCGTCTTCTACGTCGCGCGAGAGCTTCTGGCCGTCGACCACCGCCCCTTCGGGGAGCGATTCATCGGAAAAAACAGCGGGGGTATCTTGGGACATCGGGTACGGCTTGTTGTTGCTGGAATGGGCGAGGGACGCCACAGGCCCCTCGAACGCGGTGAATCAAGCGGCGTGCACACGCTTGATACGGAGCGGAGCGATCGAAGACCGAGGGGGCATCATGCGCCTGCGCACGCCGTCGTCGGCGGCGTAGAGCAAGGCTCCCATCGCCTTGAGAACGAGAACGAGAGAACGGATTGCATACCAATGGCTCGATACGAGGGTCGCGACGGTTCGCTCGCGGTCCTCGGGGTTCAGCCCCGCGATCGTCACGAGGCGCCCGAGGACCACCAACGGCGCCAGGGCCACCAACCAGACAGCGAGGCGAAAGCCCACGGCGGCACGCAAGGGTAGATGGCCCATCAGGTCGCGCACGAACCCGTTCACGTTCATGACGCGGATGCCGGCGAGGCCCGCGTCGCGCGACCCGGGGAAGATGGCCTGCATGGCCGCTTCGGCCCAGCGATTCTCGAAGCGAGTCAACTTCATCGAGCCTTTCCTTTCCGGCCCACGGACGGCGCCACGAGCGCCGGCGACGGGGGCGGATGTCGCTGCGCCCACTCCGCGTCGCGGTGCTCCAGCGTTCGTCGCGCGATCGTTCGCGCCGCCTCGCCGTTGCGCGACTTGATGACGTCGATGACCCTCGGATAGAGCGAGACCGAGTTCGCGCAGTCGTCGTACAACACAGCCACGAGGTGCGGATGTTCGTCGGGCCAGCGCGCGAACGTGTTGAGCAGGAGCTCGAGGCCGACGTTGCGTGCGGCCTTGCAGACCGAGCGCATGAACGCCAGGTCGGCCCGCGCGAAGGCGACCGGGTCGTCGACGTGCTCGGACAGCACTTGAGCGCACGTCGCGATGGCATCGATGTCCTCGTCCGTATGGCGCTCCGCCGCGAACGCGACCGCTTCGGAGGCCAGGATGCGACGGATCTCGAGCGCGCTGCGCACGAGCTCGTGCCAGGCCGGGTCGACGACTTTCAATCCCTTGACGAGCGTCCCGAGCATCTCGAGGCCTGCCCGCTCACGCCACGACGCGACGATGGTGCCCGCGCCGTGGCGGGTCGTGATCAGCCCGAGCGCCTCGAGCCGAGCAAGGGATGCGCGGAGAGTCAGCCGGTTCACACCGAGCGCCAGGGAGAGCTCGCGCTCGGACGGCAAGCGCGTTCCCGGCCGGAGCCGACCGGCGAGGATCTCGCCGCGGAGGCGGTCGGCCACGGCGTCGACCACGCTCTGACGCGCAACCGGGGCAAGGGCCGCGAGGGTCTGAAGGTCGGCGGGAAGGGAAGCAGAAGGGGGTATCGAATCGTCGGCCATGGCCAGTCCTCTACTGGTTGAACCAGTTGACACGGATGCCCGCTGTGCGCAAGTCCGTTCGCTGTAAATTCGTTTACGCGCACTCTCACCGACCCGCCCCTTCTGCGCTACCGTGCAGCGTCGGTGATTGACCTTCGAAGCGACACGGTGACTCGACCGACGGCTGCGATGCGCGAGGCGATGGCGCGCGCAGAGGTCGGAGACGACGTCTTCGGCGAGGATCCGACAGCTCGAGCGCTCGAGGAGGCCGTCGCCATGGTCACCGGCAAACAAGCGGCGCTGTTCGTCCCGAGCGGGACCATGAGCAACCAGCTGGCCATTGCGACGCAGACGCGGCCGGGGGACGACGTCATCGTGGGCGAGGGAGCGCATCTGGCCTTGTACGAGGCGGGGGCCGGCGCGGCGCTGAGCGGGGTGCAGTTCAGCGCCGTCGGACAGGGCGGGATGTACTCGCCCGACGACATGACGGCCGCGGTTCACCCGCGCGCCCACTGGACCCTCCGGACGTCGCTCGTCGCCCTGGAAAACACACACAACCGGGCCGGGGGACGGGTGTGGCCCCACGGCCAGACCCGCGCCGTCGCCGAGCGGGCTCGCGCGCTTGGGTTAGCGACGCACCTCGACGGCGCCCGCGTGTGGAATGCGAGCGCGGCGAGCGGCATCGGCGTCGCGGAGCTTTGCGCCCCGTTCGACACTGTGAGCGTGTGCTTTTCGAAAGGGCTGGGGGCCCCCGTGGGGAGCGCGTTCTGCGCGACGAGCGCGCTCGTGGACGAGGCGCGCCGACTCCGCAAGCGCTGGGGCGGCGGGATGCGGCAGGTCGGCGTGATCGCAGCGGCAGCGCTTCACGCGCTCACTCACCACCGCGAGCGCCTCGGCGAAGACCACGCGAACGCCTGGGTGCTGGCCGACAGGCTCTCGGGGGTCCGAGGGGTCCGGGTCGACCGAGCCGCCGTCGAAACGAACATCGTGAACATCGACGTCGACGTGCCCGCCGAAACGGTGTCGCGCGCCGCCCGCCAAGCTGGGGTCCTCATCCACGCCACCGGTCCCCGTCGGCTGCGCGCCGTCACCCACCTCGATGTCACCCGCGCGGACGTCGAGGCCGCAGCGGTGATCCTGTCGACCGCATTAGAAGCCCGGTGAGTTTCGCCTATAGCTTCGCGATCCCGGCGTCGAACAGGACGTCAATCTTCCTCGTCCTTCTCTTCTTCCTCGTCGTCTTCGTCCTCGTCCTCGTCGAGATCTTCGTCTTCGTCGACTTCTTCGTCTTCGAAGTCCGTCGCCTCGTCTTCTTCTTCCTCTTCGTCGGGATCAGCGGCGGCTCGTTTCTCGAACTTGAGATCGATTCCGACGTCACCGAGCTGAGTGTCCAGAAGCTCCATCAACTCGTCGGCGTCGTCGCCAGACCATTCGTCGAGCAGGTCGGTGAGAAACTCGAAGAAGTCACCGGTGTCGAGGCGGCGCTCGATCTCCTCGACTTGATCCTCGGTGAACGCTTCGAGAATGTCCTCACGCAGCGTCTCAATGTCCCCCTCTTCAATCGCGTCCTGTGAAGACAGGCGGATCTGACGAACGGCACGCTTGTCGAGGTAGATCTCCATCGCTTCCGGCACCCCGAGTATGCGAACCCCCCTCGGGCTGTCAACGTCCGTCTGCGCGGCCCCCCGGTGTATGCTTGCAGGCAACCGTGGACGTGGGCGAGCTCAGGGTGACATGGGGGGTGCGTTCCGCGAGCACGGCGATCCGCCTTGGGCTTCGCCTCCGGATCGGGCTTGGGGTGGTCGCGCTCGGGGTCCAACTCGCGCTCGCCGGAGGCGATGCGCGCGCCGACGATGAGCCGACGACCGTCCCGACCGCGACGATCGTGGCCCCTCCCCCGAGCGACCGGGCCTTCGCCCAGTACGGCGTTGCCCTCGCCGCCGAGATCGTCGCCTTTGCGGGCCCGGCCTGCGGAGTCCCTGCCAACCCATGCATCTTGGGGTCGGGCGGCGGCATCGTCGCGCGCGCCGGCTGGCGGAGGAGTGCGACCTTGTATCTCGGGGGCGCCTACGAGATGTCCAAGCAGGAGCCTCACCAGCTCTATCGCCTCGCCCTGCTTCAGCAGGTTCGCGCCGAGCTGCGCCGCTATTTCCCGACCGGCCACGAGGTCTCTCCGTTCGTCCTGGTGGGCGGCGGCATCGGCACCTACGGTAACGAGTGGCTCCCGATTGACACCTGGGGACCGAGCGCGACTCTCGGTGGCGGCCTCGAGGTGGAGCTCGGGGGGGCCGTGCTCAGCGTATCGCTCGCATACCGCCCGATTTACTTCCGCGCCTGGGAGGACTCGAGCCTCCTGTCGCACGACGGCGGGTTCGCGCACTTTGTGGGGCTCGAAGCGTCGGTTGAGGCACAAGACGCGCTTTGAGGGACGCCGGCGCGGCGGCGCGGTCGTGGATTCAAGCAAAATGCGGCCCGGGACACACCCCGACGACAGCGCCTTGACTCTCGGGCGCGCGCCGGTGTCCCATCGAACAGCGTGATTTGCACGATGTGCGGCCGGGACAACCCGAGCCATCTCATATTCTGTCAAGAATGCGGTCAGAGGCTCGCGCCCGTCGCGACGTCCCCGACGGCCGCGGGAACGGCTGCGCCCACGTCGCCGCTCGCAGCAACGGCAGCCGTTCCAGTGGCCGGCGGGCAGGCGTCCGCGCAAGTGGGCCGAACGCGACCGGCGGCGCCGGAAGTGTCGTTCACCAAGCGAGGCGCCGAAGCCCAGCCCGTGGCGCCCCCGGCGTTGGCCGCGCCTGCCTCGACCTGTCCGCTCTGCGGCACCGCCAACGACCGAGGCGTGCGCTTCTGCGTCACCTGCGGCCAGCATCTCGCCGACACCGTGGAGGGTGGTTCCAGCCGCCTCGGCGCGATCGATCTCAGTCGCACCGTGGCCGACGCCACGCCGAAAGCCACGCCGCTCCATGTCAGCGGTGGCGTGGCTCCGTTCATCGAGCCCGCACGAGTCATCGACGTCGGGTCTACGATCCCTCCGCAACGACAAAGCGCCTGCCCACGATGCAAGGGTGCTCGCGAATCCGGCGCGCAGTTCTGTCGGTTCTGCGGCCTGCCGTTCGCCGCAACGCCTCCGAGCGCGGCGGCGCAGGGCCTTCCCGCCCCTGCCGTCCGGGCAAGCGCGGTCCCCAAGCTCGCGAGCATCGTTCTCATCACGCGCGACGGAGGCGAGGGGCCGACCTATCCACTGGGTGGGTCGACCGACCTCGGGCGCACCGAAGGAAGCATTCTCTTTCCGGACGACCAATTCGTCTCGCCGCGCCACGCGCGCATCGTGACGCGCGGCGCAGAGTTCTTCGTTCGCGATCTCGAGAGCACCAACGGGGTGTACGTGCGCATCCCCTTTCCGGCGCGCGAACGCGAGGACGCCGGTGATGGCAAAGACGACAAGACCACTATTCGAGGAAACCACTCCGAGCCGCTCGCCGGAGCAGCCGATGCGGTCAAAGAGCAGCCTTTGGCGGATCAAGATTTGTTCCTGGTCGGACAACAGGTGCTAAGGTTCGAGGTCGTGAAGCAAGCGGAGGAGGCGTTCGGCGCCGCGTCCGAGAACGGGACGCTGCTTTTCGGAACACCGGCCGCACCGCGGTACGCGCGCCTCAGCCAGCGCACGGTCGAAGGTCTCGTGCGCGACGTCTTTCACGTGCGGCGCGCGGAGACCGTCATCGGGCGGGAGTCCGGCGACATCGTCTTCACCGACGATCCGTTCCTGTCGCGCCGGCACGCCGTATTGCGCATGCAGGGCGGCGGTGGAAGCCTCAAAAAGCGGTTCACGCTCGCCGATCTCGGTTCGTCGAACGGCACTTTCTTGCGGATACGGGACGAGGTTCGACTGCGCTCGGGCGATCACTTCCGCATCGGCCAACAGCTTTTGCGATTCGACATCGACGCGGCCCACGCTGGCGTATGACGACGGAGACAGCCCGCACGTGACGCAGCCCGAGACCCCCCGAGAAGCGCCGGATCTCGGCGACTCGTCCGCGCCGACGAGCGACCCGCTCGCTTCTCGAGCCCCGCCCGCTCGTGGCGAGATCCGTGTCAAGCTCTTCGCGCGGACCGACGTCGGGCAGATTCGCGAGCACAACGAGGACAACTTCCTCGTCGCCGACTTGACGCGAAAGACTCGCGGGCTGCTCGAGGCCAATCGCGCCGGGGTCGTGGGAAAGCACGGATCCCTCTTCGCGGTGTGCGACGGGATGGGCGGCGCGGCGGCCGGCGAGATCGCCAGCCAACTCGCGGTCGACATTCTCTACGAGAGAATGACCGAGGCGCTCGACGACGCGTTGCCGCTCTCGCGCGACGAGCTCGCCCGGCGCCTCGTTCACAGCATCGAGGCCGCGGGGCTTCGCATCTTTCAGGAGGCTAAGCTCGACCGAACACGCCGCGGAATGGGGACCACCGTGACTGCGGCGGCGCTCGTCGACGACTACCTCTTTTTTGCGCAGGTGGGCGACTCACGCGCGTACGTGCTGCGCGACGCGCGATTGGTGCAGTTGACCCGCGATCAGTCGCTGGTCAACCAGCTCATCGAAGCGGGCCAGCTGACCGAGGAGGAGGCGGAGACGTTCGAGCACAACAACATCATTTTGCAGGCTCTCGGCACTGCCGACACGGTCCAGGTCGACCTGACGTTCTGCGAGCTTCGGCGCGGGGACACGCTGCTGCTTTGCTCGGACGGGCTCAGCGGGATGGTCCGATTCGAGGACATCCGGGAGGTCCTCCAGTCGACGCCCGAGCCGATCGAGGCCTGCAAGGTGCTCACCGAGCGCGCGAATCAAGCGGGGGGCCACGACAACATCACCGTCATCGTGGTTCGGTTCGACGGCGATGGGTTGAAGGATCCCGGGGGCGACACCGAGCCGCACAAGTACCGCAAGTACGCGCTTCCCGAGCCGCCGAACGATCCCGCCGAGCGCCCCCGCCGAACGCTTCCGGAGATGCGCCCGATCCAGTCCCGCCCACCTGGAGCGGGCTCCGGCGCGCCGCAGGGGCTCGGGTCGACGTTCGTCTACTCGCCACCCGCGAAGGCGAGCATCCCCCCCTCGGCAGCGCGGGGGGGAACCGCGCTGAGCGCAGGCCCTCCGACGTTCGATGACGACCGAATCGACATCCCGGGCACGCACGTCCCTGCGTGGGTCGTCGCGGCCCTCGTCGTTGGCGTCATGCTGGTGCTAGCGGCCACCGCGTTTCTATTCTTGCGCTAGGCCCCATATCCGCCGGTCCATCGAAGGCTCACGGGACGTGGACGTGGACGGAGGGGCAACCGACCTCGTCCTATCCGCTACGGAT
>CAZHED010000007.1:114893-134602 GCA_964531095.1 uncultured Polyangiaceae bacterium
TCCATCCGCTTCGGATCGCGATCCATCCGCTTCGGATCGCGATCCAGACGCTCATGACCTCGTCTTGTCCGCTCTCCATCGCGATCCAGACGCTCCGGATCGCGGTCCAGACCCCGATGCCCTCGTCCCATCCGCTCTCGATCGCGATCCATCCGCTCCGGGTCGCGATCCAGACGCTCATGACCTCGTCTGTCCGCTCTCCATCGCGACCCGGACCGTTCCGGGTCGCGGTCCAGACCCTCATGACCTCGTCTTGTCCGCTCTCCATCGCGATCGAGAGGCTCCGAATCGAGTCTCATCCGCTCTCCTTCACGATCCAGCAGCGATGAATCGCCGCTCCGACGCTCACGAGCGCGCTTGTTCCGCTCTGGGTCGCCGGTCGGAGGCTCATTCGCCCCTCCGGTGCGCCACGACGCGCGATCCGGAAGCTCGCGGCCGCGTCCTCGGGGCTCTTCATCGCGGCTCGAAGGCGCAAGGGGACCTCTTGTCCCGCATGCATGGCGGGTCGGAAACGGCGGGGCGCGTCGAGTCTGCGACGAATCGCCATTCGAGAGCTCATGAACGCGTCTTGTCCGCATTGCCAACGGCGACGCTCGCGCTATCGTTGCGAGGCGATGAGCAAGGCGATCTCGTCGGAGCAGGAGGGGCTCGTCGTCGCGTCGCAGGACGTCCTCTTCGAGTCGATCGAGTCGGCCTGCTGCGACGCATGCGGACGCCCGGTCGAGACCGAGGGCGATGGGTACGGGCTTCCAGGAAGCGGCGTGTACCTGTGGCAGCGCGGCGACCACGTGCAGATCGAAAAGGTTCCCCTCTGCGCCTCGTGCGCGTCCGCCATCGGGATGGCGGCGCTAGCCCGCTGGGAGATCGAAGAAGAAGAGGGGTGACCGCCGCTCGCCTGGCAATCACCGGCCAGAGCTTGCGCCGAGCCGCACTAATGCACGTCGTGCCCGCGTTGATTTGCGAGATCGACGGGGGGCCGCCGTTGTAGATGCTCTAGGCAGAGAGCGCGCACACTCAGCGGCACGCCCGGCAGGCGCGCCACCAAGTCGAGCTCCGGTCGCAAGAGCAGCCCGGCGATCCGCGCGGCGATCTCGGGGGGTGTGCCCGGATTGACCACCAGGGCAATGCGGACGCGCGGGCCGTGCGCCCACCTCGTCGACCGTGCGATCTCCGCCAGCACTTCGGCCCTTCCCGGTCGCCTTGCCGCGAGGCGCACCACGTCGTCCTCCGTAATCCGCGGATTGCCGAGCAGCGAGCGGATGACGTCGGGGTGCGGGTCTGCGAGCAGGCGCTGCATGGTCTCGCGGTCGGGGCGACGGGCGAGGTACTTGCGCTGACCAAGGGGCGGCGCTGCCCCATCGCGCGCTGCACCCAGCGGGCGGCTACGCAGCGGCGAGTGCGCCGCGGCCGCGTCGGGCGCGCGAACGAGCCGCTCTAGAGCGAGGAGCGATTCTCCGGCTGCCTGTTCGCGCAGGCGCTGGACGATTTCGTCCATACCCTGGGCATTGAGGGCGTCCACGATGGCGAGGAGCACTTCGCGCGCCGACGCCTCCGCTTGCTCGGCGCGCTCGCACACGATGTCGAGCACCCGAGCGAGCTGCTCGACGTCCCACGTTCTGACGACGCTCGCGACGTACGACGCCCGGAGCGCCGCACCGGCCAGCGAAAGAGTCGCTCGGACAAGGGCCTCGGCGCGTTCGTATCGGTCCATCGGATTCGCAACGGCCCGATCAGATGCCCAGGTCGATTGGCTTCTTCTTTTCCGGAGTCGGTACGGTGGCCGGCGGCGCGGTGGCCGTGGGCCCGATGACGGGGGCGGTGGACGGCCTTGTGGCGCCGGGCTTCGCGACGAAGGCGGGTTTGGCGACGGCTGGCCGCGGGGCCGGCTTCGGCTCGATCGGCAGCGGCACGAGAGCGGCTGCGGACGCCGTTTCCGGCGGGTGGACCACGGCCGTAACGGCTGCGGGCGGCTCGACCGCCATGGCATCGGGGACGAGGACCACGCTGGCGGTCGCCGCCGTCAGCGCCGCCTCTCCGGACGCGACGCCCTTGTCTTTCAAGGCGAACGACACGCCCGCGATCCCGGCGGTGAGAACGACGAGGCCGGCGCCGACGGTCGCGAGCACGGGCACCCGAGCGCGCACGCGCGCCTGCCCCACGCCGTAGGTTTGAGCGATCGGTGTCCCGGTGGAGGTGCCTGCCTGCGGTCGCGGCGTCGTTCCATAGACCAGCTGCGGCATGCTTCCCGTTCGAGAGGCCGGTGGCGGCCCCAGTTCGCCGATTTCGCCCGCCGAACGCCCGAACGCCACCACCAGACCATCGCCGAGTTCTTTGGCGGTCTGGAAGCGCAGCGCCGGGTCGCGCTGCGCAGCCTTTGCCCACCAAGCATCGATCGCGGGTGGCAGATCACGTGCGAAGTAAGACGGGAGCGGCATCGGCGCGACGATGATCTTCATGAGAAGGTCGCCCAGCGCTTCGCTCTCGAAGGGCCGCTGCCCGGTGAGCGCCTCGAACACGATGACCGCGAGCGACCAGAGGTCACTCCGTGCGTCGACCGCCTTGGTACCCTGCGCCTGCTCGGGGCTCATGTAATACGGCGTGCCGAGCATCGCTCCGGTCCGGGTGCTCGTTCCGGGAGCGCCCGCGCCAGTCGCCTTGGCGATGCCGAAGTCGAGCACTTTGGTGACCTCCCGGTCGTCGTCGCGAACGAGGAAGATGTTGTCGGGCTTGAGATCGCGGTGAACGATGCCCTGCGAGTGCGCTTTGGTCAGCGCGCGGCAGACCTGCGTCACGATCGTCAAGAGCTCGTGCGGCGGCAGGCGGCCCACGCGCGCCAGGCGTTTGCCGAGATCTTCACCCTCGAGCAGTTCCATGGCGATGTACGGCGTGCCCTCGCACACGCCGTGATCGAGGATCTGCACAACGTGCGGGCTTCGCAGGTGCGCGGCGGCCTTGGCTTCGCGCTCGAAGCGCGCCTGAATCTCCGGGAGCTGCGCCCCCTCCCCTTCGATGAATTTGACGGCGCAGGGGACGTCCAGGCCGAGGTGCGTCGCGTGCCATACCGAGCCCATCCCGCCCCGGCCGAGCAGGCGGTTAAGGCGAAACCGCTCGGCGATGACTACGTTCTGTGCCGGCTGGATCGGCATGATACGGCAGCGTCACTGTAGCACTACTGCGCGGCGTCGAAGAGGGCGTTATGTTGGGTGAATGCCGCCCGGCCCACCCGACCCTCGTCGCGAAGACGACGTCGAGGTCGAAGAACGGAAAAAGACGGCGCTCCCGAAGCGCTATCACGTCTATTTCCACAACGACGACTACACGACGATGGAATACGTCGTCGACGTCCTCCGACGCTTCTTTCACAAGAACGAGACCGAGGCCCTCTACATCATGCTGACGGTCCACAAAAAAGGGAAAGCGATCGCGGGGGTTTACCCTCGCGACGTCGCGGAAACGAAGGTGGCCGAGGTCATGCGCGACGCGCGCGAGCACGGGCACCCGCTTCTTGTCACGGCCGAACCGGAGTGAGTAGGCGACCATGAGGATCAGCCCGGAAGTCGAAATCGCCCTGTCTGTCGCCGCCAGCGATGCTGCGCGGCGGCGCCACGAGTACGTGACGATCGAGCACCTGCTCTACGCCCTCTTGCTCGACCAGACCACCGCGAACGTGGTGCGCCACGCGGGCGGCGATCCGAGCGGACTGAAAAAGCGGCTCGAACAATACCTGAGCGACGAGCTCGAGCAGCTCCCGGACGACGACGCCCGGACTCCGGCCATGTCGCTCGGCGTTCAGCGGGCGATTCGCCGCGCGGCCAGCCACGTGAAGTCCAGCGGCAAAGACGAGGTCACGGGCGCGAATGTGCTCGTCGCCATGTTCCAGGAGCAGGACTCGTACGGCGTGGAGCTCCTGAAGGAGCAAGGGGTCAGTCGGCTCGACGTCGTGTCGTACGTCTCGCATGGCGTTTCACGTCTCGAAGAGAGCGGCGCCGGGACAAGCAAGGAGAGCGAAGGCGAAGGCGATCCCGAAGCACCTCGACCTTCCAAAGACCCGCTCAAGGCGTACACGATCAACTTGAACGAAGAGGCCAAGAGCGCGCGCATCGATCCGCTGGTCGGCCGCGAGAACGAGGTCGCGCGCATCATTCAGATCCTCGCGCGCCGCAAGAAGAACAACCCGCTCCTGGTCGGCGACGCGGGCGTCGGCAAGACGGCCATCGCCGAGGGGCTCGCGCTCAAAATCGTGCGCAACGAAGTCCCCAAGGCGCTGTCCGGCGCGACCGTGTACTCGCTCGACATGGGCGCCCTGCTCGCAGGAACGCGCTACCGCGGCGACTTCGAAGAACGCATCAAGGCGGTCATCAAAGGGCTGCAGAAGGTGGACCACGCCATTCTCTTCATCGACGAGATCCACACCATCGTCGGCGCCGGCGCGACCACCGGCGGCAGCATGGACGCGTCGAACTTGCTCAAGCCCGCTCTCGCGTCGGGACGGCTGCGGTGCATCGGATCGACGACGTTCCAGGAGTTCCGCCAGCACTTCGAGAAGGATCGCGCGCTCGCGCGACGTTTCCAGCGCGTCGAGGTCGACGAGCCGAGCGTCGAAGACACCGTCAAGATCCTCGAAGGGCTGCGCAAGCAGTACGAACAGTTTCACGGGGTGCGCTATCGCGACGAGGCGATCCGAGCCGCCGCCGAGCTCAGCGCGAAATACCTCCATGACCGAAAGCTGCCGGACAAGGCAATCGACCTCATCGACGAGACCGGCGCCGCGAAGAAGATCGGGCTCTCGGCGGGGGAGGCCGCGACGTCCGAGCCCAACCCTTCGGCAGAAGGCGCGGCGTCGCCCTTGCCCGAGACTCCGGTCGTCGAAGTGATCGACGTAGAGCGCGTTCTCGCGCGCATGGCGCAGATTCCTCCGCGGGAAGTGTCGACGAGCGACAAGGAGCGGCTGCGGGACCTCGAGTCGGACCTCAAAGCGGTCGTCTTCGGCCAAGACGCGGCCATCAAGCAGCTGGTCTCCTCGATCCGGCTGTCGCGCGCCGGACTGCGGGCGCCCGAGAAGCCGATCGGGTCGTTTCTTTTGACGGGTCCGACCGGCGTCGGCAAGACGGAAGTCGCCCGCCAGCTCGCGAAAGTGATGGGGATCGCATTCCACCGCTTCGACATGAGCGAGTACATGGAGGCGCACACCGTCTCACGCCTCATCGGCGCGCCGCCCGGCTACGTGGGCTTCGACCAGGGCGGCCTGCTCACCGATTCGATCGCGAAGACGCCCCATGCGGTGCTTCTGCTCGACGAGATCGAAAAGGCGCACCCGCAGATCTTCAACATCTTGCTCCAGGTGATGGACCACGGAAAGCTCACCGACCACAACGGCAAGCCCACGGACTTTCGGCACGTCGTTCTGCTCATGACCAGCAACATCGGCGTCCGCGACCTGCAGCGCCGGGCGGTCGGCTTCGGCGGCGCCATGGGTGAAGACCGTGACAAGCCGGACGTGGACCGCGACTACAAGCAGCTCTTCAGCCCGGAGTTCAGAAACCGCCTCGACGCGCGGATCGCGTTCCGGCCGCTCGACCCGCGGGTCATGCACAGCATCGTGGGTAAGTTCATACGCGAGCTCGGCGGGCAGCTCGCCGCGCGTGGCGCGAAGGTCGAAGTGACCGAAGCGGCGACCGCCTACCTGGCCAAGAAGGGGTACGACCCGGACAACGGCGCGCGTCCTCTCGCGCGGGTGATCGAAGACGAGATCAAGCGCCCGATCTCCGAGGAGCTCCTTTTCGGCGCGCTCGAAAACGGCGGTCAAGTGGTCGTCGACGTGGGAACCGGCGAGGACGGTGCCGAGAAGCTCGTGTTCCGGTACGCGTAGCCAAGAAGGAATCCAAGGCCGATCGGCACCTCGATGACGGGACCGCCCCGGGTCGGGACCCTTCCGAACGGTCGCCCAATCGCGGCGCATCCGATTATGATCGGAGCCCATGACCACACCGCTGGTGTCGATCCTGATGGGCAGCAAGAGCGATCTCGATGTGATGCAAGCAGCGCGCGACGCGCTCGCAGAGTTCGAGGTTCCGAGCGAGACGCGCGTGCTGAGCGCACATCGAACGCCAGCCGCGCTCACCGAATACTTGGCCGCGGCACCAGCGCGCGGGATCGAGGCGTTCATCGCGGGAGCCGGCGGGGCGGCTCACCTGCCAGGCGTCGTCGCCGCGAACACGACACTGCCGGTGCTCGGGGTTCCGATTCCGTCCGGGCATCTTCTCGGCCTGGACGCGCTGCTGGCGATCGTTCAGATGCCCAAAGGTGTTCCAGTCGCCACGTTCGCCGTGGGCAAAGCGGGCGCTGCCAACGCGGCGCTCTTCGCCGTCGCCATCCTTGCCGCCAGGCGACCCGAGCTCGGACAACGGCTCGTCGCCTGGCGCAAGTCCCAGGCAGACAGGCTGCTGAAGGAGTCGAACGTCGACTAGGCGTCGCTCCACTCTCCTCCGCGCACCCCCCGTCGTAGCTGCACGTGGGGATACGTGGAGCCGCACGGATTCTCGTCGCCTTGACGGAAACGCCTGTTCAGTCACAAGCTCTCCGGGTGCCCTCCCCGCTCCGCCCGGTCGCCAACCCGCCGAACCCCTGGGCGAGCAGCGACGTCGAGTACTTGGAAGGCGAAGCGCCCCACGCTGCGCTCGAAGTCTACGAAGACCACACCCGCGGAATCCTCGCGCACAACGACAGCCCGGACGTCGGGTTCTCCTGGAGCGTCAACCCCTACCGGGGCTGCTTTCACGCATGCGCCTATTGCTACGCGCGGCCGTCGCACGAGTACTTGAGCTTCGGCGCGGGGACTGACTTCGAACGCAAGATCGTCGTGAAGACGCGTGCGCCCGCGCTCTTGCGCGAGGCGTTCGACGAGCCCGGATGGCGCGGCGAGCTTGTGGCGTTCAGCGGCGTGACCGACTGCTACCAACCGCTGGAGACGAGCTACCGGCTGACCCGTGGGTGCCTGGAAGTGTGCGTCGAGTACCGAAATCCAGCGGCGATCATCACCAAGGCGGCTCTCGTCGAGAGAGACGTCGATCTCCTCCAGGAGCTATCGCGGGTCGCGCGCGCTGGCGTCGGCGTCAGCGTCCCCTTTTGGGACGACGCCAAGGCTCGCGCGATCGAGCCTTTCGTCACGACCCCCGGCCGGCGCATTCGCACGATCGAGCGGCTCGCGCGGGCGGGGGTACCGGTCGGCGTGATGGTGGCCCCGATCATCCCCGGGTTGAACGACGAGGACATGGCCGATGTGCTGCGCGCGGCGCGCGACGCCGGCGCCAGTTGGGCCGGCTACGTTTTGCTCCGGCTTCCCGGTCCGGTCAAAGAGGTGTTCGAAGAGCGCCTGCGAGCGTCGCTGCCGCTGCGCGCAGACCGGGTGCTGCGCCGCATCCGCGAGACACGCGGGGGCAAGATGTACGACGCGCGCTTCGGCGTCCGCGGCCGAGGAGAAGGGCACTATGCCTTCGCGATTCAGGCTCTGTTCGAGCAGACGGCGAAGTCCCTTGGTCTAGAGACGCGCGGATTCGCGACCGACGGCGGACCGACCACCTTTCAGCGACCGCGCGGGCAGATGGCTTTGTTCTAGCGTGGACGTTGGGCCAGCGGATAGGGGGTCGTGCCCTAGAGCGGCCGTGTCGTCGGAGCGCTAAGAGATACCCTCTTGGACCGCCTTCGCGTCTCACCGCTACTGGGCTTCACCGCGCTCAGCCTCGCGCTGCACACGGCGGCTTTCTTGACGGTCCGGCGCGGAGCGGACCGATCGTCGCCCTCCGCATTCGACGAGCGGTCGCAAACGCTTGCCGGGGAAACGCTGGATGTCGATCCGCCCGCCCTCGCGCCAGCAGACGACGAGTCGGCCAGCAAGGCTCCGGCTCCGAGCGCAGCCGCGGCCACGGCGCGACCTCCTGCCTTTCGAGGCCGGCTCGCCGCCGCGAGCGCCGCGGCCGCTGCGGCTCCCCCTGCCCTCTTCGGCGCCGTCGGCGTCCGCTTCGCAACCGATCTCGCCACGACGTTCACGCGCGCATTTCCCCAGGCCGCGAGCGCTGACCCGATATGGTCCTCCGTGCCTTTCGGCAGCGCAGGGCGAGCCGAGGTCGCTCTGGTGCTCGACGACGAAGGCCACCTTGCCAGAAGCGGAATCGACGGCTCCCCCTCCGAGGCATTGCGCAGGGGCATCGAGCGCACGCTCGTTCTGCTCGCCACGCGCGAGTTCACGGCACGCGGGGCGGTGACCAGGCTGCGCGTTGCCGCGCGGGTGTCGCGCGACGACGTGCACGACGGATTGCACGGCGATCTCTTCGCGCTGAGCGCAGGCAGCTTCGCTGGCGACGTCGGCGCGGCATTCTTCGCGTTGCCTGCCGCCGCCGGCCCCGGCCGGCGTGTGGACGTGGAAATTCGGCTGCTGCCGTAGGGGCTTGGCGCCGGAGCTCGGCGTGAGGTCGCGCCGGCGGACTCCTGCAACGCCCCGCCACACGATCACGCCCGCGCCCCAAGCCGCATCGTCCAATCAGGTGCGAAGAAGGAGAGAACCTTGCGAAGACGCGGCGGCACTGCCGTTGCACTCAGCCTTCGTCGAAGAGCATTCGAATTGGCGAATTGCTCGGGGAGGCCTGATCATGAAACTAAGGAATGTGATCCCCGGGGGGATCGGCGTCGCGCTCGCAGCGCTCGCCTGGAGCAGCGTATCGTTGGCGGAAGAACCGGCCCCAGTCGCGCCGCCGGCACCCGCCACCACCAGCGCGCCACCGGCACCGGCTGCCCCGACCGCACCACCCGCACCAGCGGCACCCACCGCAGCACCCGCACCGCCGGCACCCGCGCCCGCGCCGGTCGCCCCCGCGGCACCGCCCGCGCCCGCACCGGTTGCCCCCGCGGCGCCGCCTGCACCCGCACCCGTTGCCCCCACGCCCCCGCCCGCACCCGCGCCGGTTGCCCCCGCGGCGCCGCCTGCACCCGCACCGGTTGCCCCCACGCCGCCGCCCGCACCCGCGCCGGTTGCTCCCGCGGCGCCACCCGCGCCGGTTGCTCCCGCTCCAACGCCGGCGCCCGAGAGCGCGGTCGGGGCACCACCCCTGCTTTCGACCGCAACTTCGCAGCCCTCGACCGCCGCCGCACCGCGATCATCGTGGCCAGCGCCGGCAGCGGCCGTGTCCCCGCTGGCCGAGGACGGCGCCACGACGCCCAACCCGAACGGCGCGCTGATCGGCGCGGGCCTCTTCGTGCTCGCGGCCTCCTATATGCCCGCCATCGCCGTCGCCGAGTCGAGCGGCGCGAAAGTGGACGAGCATCTGTACGTTCCCGTCGCAGGTCCCTGGCTCGATCTCGTGCGCCGACCGACGTGCAACGCCACCGATTGCGGCGCGGAATTCGGCAATCGAGCCCTGATCGCAACCGACGGTCTTCTCCAGGGCCTCGGCGCCTTCATGACCCTCGTCGGGCTATTGACACTCGACGACGAGGACGGCGCCTCGCCGCCAATCGCCAAGAACCGAGACCACACGACCGTCCACGTATCCCCCTCGCAGTTGGGATCGAGCGCGTACGGCGTCACGGCCTTCGGCAGCTTCTGACACGAAATTCAGGTAGATCATGCCGGACAATGCCTGCCGACATTCGCGCGCGGATTTGCGCGGGCCGGATCGCGCTGAGAACCTGGCTCAGCGAGCCGGCGATCGTCGTGCAGGCGGCGTTCGCACTCGCCGTCGCCGTTGGCTTTCTTTGGGGCTTGCCCGGATCGGACTCGTGGGCGGCGGATTCAATCTCGCCGCGCTCCTGCGGGCTCGGGGCTATCGTCGAGACATACTGGCCGAGGCACTTCCACCACTATCCGCCCCTCCACATGGCGCTGCTCACCCTCGTGTCGATCCCCTGGATCGGCCTCGCGGTGAGCCAGTCGGGAACGGGGATCGATGCCCTGGGGGCGGAGCTCGTCAAACCGCTTTACATGACGGGCATCGAGGTGGGCGCGCGACTCGTCGCGGCGGCCATGGCGATCGCGGTCGTGAGAAGCACGATGGTGCTCTGGGAACGTTGGGCCGGTCGAAGAGCGGGAATCGTCGCGGGCGCAATCGTCGCGATGAACGCGATCTTCGTATTTTACGCGCACACGGGCAACCTCGACGTTCCCTACCTGTTCTGGCTGGCGTTGTCGTTCGTCGAGCTCGACCGAGTGGCATGCGGCGAGCCCCGAGAGACCCAGGCCCTCCTCTGCGGGACCGCCGCCGTACTCACGAAAGACCAGTCATTCGGGGCTCTGGTACTCACATTTCCCATATACCTTGCTGTCGTTCCGTGGCTCGCGCGGCGCGCGCCCGTAGCAAGGCGCGGCCTGCTCCGCGCCGTACTCATCTCGGCCGGAACCTATGGTGTCATTTCGGGCGCGTTCGTGAACCCGCTCGGGTTCCGAGATCGCATCGCGCACCTTTTCGGGCCCGACAGCAAGCCATGGGCGCAATACCCCGGCGGCCTGGCGGGGGCCGTCGCGCTGACGCGCGACGCGCTCAAGACGACCACCGATTTCACATCGTGGCCTATCGTCGTCGCCGCCATCGCCGGCGTCTGCGTCGCCGTCTCGCGGAATTCGGGCCTGACGCGAGTACGATTGCTCATGCCGCTCTTGGCCACAGTCTCGTTCTTCGCGTTCTTCTCGCTCCCAGTGCGAATGAACGAGCATCGCTACTTCTTGGCCGAGAGCGTCTTCTTCCCCCCGTATGCAGCCCTGGCCTTCGAGCTCGCATGGGTGCGATGGCCCCGAGCGCGTCGCCTCGTCGCTGGCGTCGCCTGCGCGTCTGTCGCCCCCGCGTTGCTCGGAGTGGCGTCGATGGATGCGACGCTGCTCGCCGACTCCAGGTACGCCGCCGAACGCTTTCTGGCGCGTCTTCCGACGGGTTCCTTCGTCGAAGTGTTCGGGGGACCGATCTTCATGCCGCGCATTCCGGCACAGATCGTCGCCGTGCGTCCGGGGATCGAGCCGATCGCCGACCGACAGGCGATCGCGGGGGTGACCGATCTCGTCGATTCCACGCTTGAGATCGGCGTGCGCGCGCCGGAAGCGATCGTCCTCGGGACTGAGCTGAGCGACGACTCGGTAGGCAGGCCTTCGCCGTGGGACGTCGCCCCGGCGACGATGCAGTACAGCGATCGGACGTCGCACGCGTTCTTCGGCTCGCTCGTGGGCGGCGCGCTCGGCTATGGGCGGGCGCTGCGCGCCACTTGCTCGCTCCCGTGGCCCTTGGAATGCCGACGAGTCCACCACTCGACGGGGGGTGAGGTCTGGATTTACCTCCCGACGCCGGAGAAATCGGCAAAGACCGACGTTTCTCCGCGAGGATATCCACGGCCGCAGCTGCAGCCGGAGGCGCGGCCGCAATAGGGGGGATGCGGCCCGCCGGTACTTCGGTCTTTTCTTGCGACGCTGCAGAGGCGGCGATAGCCTCATTCGGTCCGCGGAAACCACACGGCGGGACGCTCGAGGGGACTCATGGGGCAGGGGCAGTCGCGATTCGAACGTCACAACCTCGGTAGGCCCACATGAGCGAGATCGAGCTGGACCGGCTGCCTTTCAATCGCGTCGTTCTGGCGGGCCGCGTCTACTCGCCCGCGGAGTTCATGGCCCTGCCGCTGAGCCAGCGCGTGCGTCATCTCCTCAAGCACGAGGTGACGTTCCTTCGCGGCGAGACGCACATCCGCGCCGCAGTCGCCCTCAGCGCCCTTCGCTTGGCCAGCGTCGAATCCCGAGCCCCAAGCGGATCCAGGCTTCGAACGAGCGCCGCCGGCTCTAGCTCGGAACCGGCGTCTCGGGGCCCAGCGCGCGGGGCTAGCACGAAATAGGCGACGCGGTGAGTCTCCTGGCCAGGGCCCCGCTCGCCGAGGTAAGGTACCGACATGTCGGGCTCAGACTCCGCGCCTCCGTCTTCGGACCGACGCAGCGGTGATCGCTACCTCGCATGCACGATGGCGTCGCTGGAGCGGCCCGACGGCGAGAAGCGTGCGGCCCTGGTGCACGACCTCAGCGAGTCGGGGGCGCTGTTGCTCGTGCGCACCACCAAAGTCGCCGTCGACGACGAGGTTGCCCTGCTCCTCCACGCGGTCCAAGCCGGAGATAGCTCCCGGATCGCGCACGGGATCGTCGTTCGCGTCGAAGAGCTCCCGCCCGACGACTCGGGCCCGTGGTTGCGCCGGGTCGCGGTTCGCTTTCACGATCCGCTTCGAATGGTCGACTCGGAGATCGAGGGGTTCCGCCAGCGAGCGCGCCGCCTCGGCATCGGATAGCCGCGAGGCAGCCGCGCTCCGGCAAGCGGTCGTGCTTAGAGCCCTTCCGGGTCCGGCAGATCGTCGCTCGTACGGACGTGGTCGACGATCGCCTCGACGAGCGCTGCATCGGCTTTCTCGCAAGCGGCCGACACGTCGCCGCTCATCGCTCCCTTGCACTCTTTGCCGCGCTTCGAGTGGGCGCGTTTGACCGCGTCGCTCGAGGCGATGAGCGCGCCTTGCATCCTTCCGCCCACGCGATGCCACTGCACGTGCGCGGCACGGGGCCTGGGCGGCCGGGACCGGGAAAACACCTCGGCTTCGACGCCCCTCGAGCAGCTCCCGTCCCAACGCAACACGTCGTACGTGCCTTTGCCGCTGCCGACGATCATCCCTCCTTTTGGCTGCGCGTGAAAGCGAAGAGCGAGCACTTCCTCGTCGAACGCGAGCTCGTCGAGCCTGGCCTTTAGGTAAAGGCGCGTGAACGGGCTCGCCTTGCGGAAAAGCGCCAACGCGACCTCTTGATGAGGCCTGGCACAGAGGCGCTCGACGAACGGCCCTGGCGGCGTGCAGAGGTCGGCAGACGTGTCCGCGCACGCCGTGGGAAGACGGGCCGACGAATCGTCGACGGCGGAGGCTGCATCGGACAAAACCGTCGCTTTTGCCTCGCTCGTGGGCGTCCCTTGCACCGCCTCGACGCTGGGCGGCGCCTGCGCCGCGGGTGCAGCCCGCCCGCAGGCGGCGAGCGGAAAGATGACGGCCAGCGCGATGACACGAATCGATGCGGAACGGCGCACGGGTTACGAGGGTACACTTCGCGACCATGTACCGCACCAAGACGGAAGCTGCCCTCGCAGAAGCGCAGGTCGCGCACGCCGACGACCCCGAGCGTGCCGAGCTCCTGGGACGCGCGCGCCGGTTCAAAGCGAGCTGGATCGAGCTCGCCGAAGCCCTCACGCGGGCCAAGCGCGGGCAGCGGTGGCGGGAGTGGGGGTTCGATTCATTCGAGGCCTACGCGAAGACCGAGCTCAGACTACGGCAGGAGACCGTCGACAAGCTCACCGGCTCCTACTCGTTCTTGAAGCGGCGTGCGCCCGGGGTCCTCGCCCGCGACGCCCTCCAAGAGCCCATCCCCAGCTACCAGGCGGTCGACTTCCTGCGGCGCGCGGAGGCGAGCGCGCACGCGCCGCGGGAGACCGTCGACGCGATCCGACATCGCGTGCTGGACGACGCAGCCCCGGCCGCCACGCTCTCGCGCGCCTATCGCGACGTGGTCTTTCCCGTCGATGAATCGAAGCGGCGCGAACGCGACGTCGCCGGGCTACGCAACGTCGCCAAGCGGCTACGCGAGCTTCTCGCCGGAACGCAGGTCGTTCCGCGCAAGCTCGCAACCGAGGTGGAAGGCGCGCTCACGAAGCTGCTCGAGGCCATCACCGACGAAAGCGACGAAGCCGCCTGACCTCACCCCCTTTGGGGTACCGTGATCCCCCGTGCGCTACTACGTGACACTCCCTGGCGGAAAGCACGTCGTCGACGTAGTCGATCTTCCGAGTGGATCGGTCCGAGTCCACGTCGACGGGCGCCCGTGCGACGCGGACGTGGTAGCCGCGGGAAACCAGCTCAGCGTCCGGGTCGGCCCTCACGTCGTCGACCTGACGACGGACGGGAAATTGCCGGCCATAGAGGTCGTCGCGAGCGGCGCTCGACTCCATGCGCGCGTGGATAGCGAGCGAGCGGCTTCGGCACGCCCCACCGGAAGAGCCGGAGCCAGCCACAGCGACAAGGTCGTGAGGAGCCCCATGCCGGGGCGCGTGGTGAAAGTGCTCGTCGTCAAGGGGGAGCTAGTGCGGGCCGGCCAGGGGCTGGTCGTGCTCGAAGCGATGAAAATGGAAAACGAGGTTCGCGTACGCGCGGCGGGGACCATCGCCGAAGTCCACGTTTCCGCGGGGACCCCGGTCGAAGCGAACGCGAAGCTCGTCACGCTCGCGTGACCGCGTATGACCACGAGCCGCCTGCCCTCCGCGTCACCCGACCACGACCCTACGGCTCCCGAGACCGTCGCCGGCGCGTCGAAGGTCGTCGGTTGGGGGCTCGCCCTGTGGGGTGGGGTGCAGATCGCCGGCGCGGTGCTGGAGCGCAAACCACTGGCGTCGGCGATCGTGCAAGCGGCAGCGGCCGAGTGGGGGGCAGGGCGCATCGGGATCGCCTGGAGCGATCCGCTCGCGCCCATGCCCGGCTGGGCGGCCATCGGTCGGCGCGTCGGGCGCGGGGCGGCGCTGGGCGCGGCCGCGGCGGGGTTGGTGATCGCGACGTCGCTGGCCATGCGCAGCGCAACCGCCGCTTGGATCGGACCGAGCGGAGGACTCCTTGTTCTCGGTCTTTTCGCGTCGATCCTCGCGGCCGTGCGCGATGAGCTTCTTCTGCGGGGAATCGTGCTCCGCGCCACTCGCGGGCTCCTGCCAACGTGGGTGTCCCTCCTGGTCTGCGGCGCGGCAGCCGCAGCGGCACGCTTCGGCATCGACGGCCAGCCCGCGACGTCGCTCGCGGCTGAGGCGCTCCGCGGGATCGCCCTCGCCACGCTGTGGACGCGCGACCGCGGGGCCTGGATGGCATTCGCCGCCAACACGTCGTGGATGTGGATTCTCGGTGCGGTGGTCCACGGCGGCTTCATCGACGCGCGCTTCGTGACCGAGCCCGATGGAGGAGCAGCGACGGTCGCGGTGCTCGCCGCCGTCGCCGTTGCCGCGTGGGCGTCGATCCGGCGACGGCACTCGTAGTCCGGACTACGATGCGTTTCGATGGCCAGCCTTCCCGCATCTCCTTTTCGGGCGACGGGGCCGTGCTCGTTAGCTGCGGCCGGTCGGGCCCATGACCTCTGAGCCGCCCGTGACCAAACCGCAACGCCGCACCCTGGCCGAAGATGCGCTCAATCTCCCGAATCTTCTCACGATGGGACGCATCGCCGCGATCCCCTTCCTCGTGTGGCTGCTCGACTCGCCGACGCCCGTGCGAGGCTTCTGGGCGTGCATCGTGTTCACCGCCGCCGCGATAACGGACGTGCTCGACGGCTATCTCGCGCGCAAGCTGGGCGTCGTCAGCGTTCTCGGCAAGTTCCTCGACCCGCTCGCCGACAAGCTGATCGTCATGGCAGCGCTGGTGTGGATGGTCCCGATGGGCCGCATCCCGGCCTGGGCGGTAATCCTGCTGCTTGCTCGCGAGATCAGCGTGACGGGCCTCCGCAGCGTGGCCGCCAGCGAGGGCGTCGTCATCAGCGCCGGCAACGAAGGAAAGACGAAGACGGCGCTGCAGATGATCGGCATCGTAGCGCTCGTGCTCGGCTACCCGTACCACCTCGCCTATCTCGGCATCGACCTCGGCGTCGTCGACATGGTTCGCGTGGGCCAGATGCTGGTGTATCTGTCGCTCCTGTTTTCGTTCGCGAGCGCGGCACAGTATGCGAGGCTATTCGCGGCGGCCGTCGAGGCCAAAGAGCGCCGCCGGCGTGACGCGTCCACGTGAATGCGGCTGGCGTTTCGTGCGGTTTCTGCCTAGGTTCGGCCTCCCCATGCGCTCTCGTTCCGCCCCGCTGCCGCCCCGACCGGTCTCGATCACGCGTCAGCGACGGCCCCGCGTCGTCGTCCAGGTCGCGCTTGCGCTGGTGATGATGGCCATGACCGGCGCTTGCGCGGGTCAGGGGGAGGGACAGCTGTGCAATCCGAAAGCCGGAAACAGCGGCAACGACGACTGCCAGAGCGGCCTGGTGTGCGCGTCCCGCCCGGGCATCGTCGTGAGCCCCTTCGGAGTCTGCTGCCCGGCGAACGGGCAGTCGACGACGACCGCCTGCTCGCTGAACGGCACGTCGACCACCGACGCCAGCCCTGCCCCGCCGCCTGACGCATCCACTCCGGAGGCAAGCCCAGACGCGACGAGCTCCGAGGTCGACGGGGGCTCAGACTCATCCGGCGAACCCGCAGACGGCCCGGGCGTGGGCGTGGACGCGGCTGGCGAGAGCGCGGACGCGCAGGTCGAGAGCGCCCCCGAAGCCCCCGCGAGTCCCGACGCCTCCGACGCCACCGTCGAGTGATCCGCCGTGCCACCCGCGACGTTGGTGCATCACGCGCAGCAAGCTCTCTTGCTGATGATCGCCGTCTCGTTGCCCGTGCTCGGGGTCGCCGCGGTCGTAGGGCTCGTGGTCGCCGCGTTTCAGGCCGCTTCGCAGATCCAAGATCCGACGCTCGCGCACCTTCCGCGCTTGCTCGTCGTCATCGCGGCGGTCGCGATGCTCGGGCCGTGGATGGGACACGAGGTGGCTGCCTTTGCAGAGCAAATGTTCTCCGCGGGTAGCCTTCGCTGAAGAACGCCCATGACGAAACGCCTTCGCGAGCGCGCGCGTGTCCTCGCAGACGTCCGCCGCTTCTTCGACGCCCGCGGATTCGTGGAAGTGCAGACCCCCGTGATGGTCCCGTCGCCCGGCCTCGATCTGCACCTCGACGCGTTCGAGGTCAGTGGCGGCGACCGCGGCGCTCCGCGGTGGCTGATCACGTCGCCCGAATACCAGATGAAGCGGCTCCTTGCAGACGGCTGGGAGCGCATCTACCAGGTAGCGCCGTGTTTCCGTCGCGGGGAGACGGGCGCGCACCACAACCCGGAGTTCACCATGCTGGAATGGTACCGGACGAACGCGGGAATGGACGACGTGATGCGCGACACCGAGCAGTTGGTGGCGGCCGTGACGGGGGGTGGCGTGCGCCTTGGCGCGCGAGTCGTCCACGTGCAACCGCCGCTCGAGCGCATTGCGGTCGTCGACGCGTTCAGGCGCTTCGCGGGCTGGGCGGAAGACGAGACAATCGGTGCCGCGGAGAGCGATGAAGATCGCTATTTTCGCGCCTTCGTCGAGAAGGTAGAGCCGGCGCTCGAGCGCCTCGACCGCGGCGTATTCCTCGTGGACTTCCCCGCGACGCATGCGTCGATGGCGCGAAAGAAGCCGACCGACGCGCGGCTGGCGGAGCGGTTCGAGCTATGCGTCGCCGGACTCGAACTGTGCAACGGATTCGGGGAGCTGATCGACCCCGTGGAACAGCGGACGCGGCTCGAGCGCGATCAGTCCGCTCGGCGCGCGCGCGGGCTGCCGGTGTATCCAATCGACGAGCGGTTTCTCGAGGCGCTGGCGTGTGTGCCGCCGAGCGGTGGAAACGCGTTAGGGCTCGATCGGCTGGCGGCGTTGGCCTGCGGAACGACGGAAATCGCCGAGGTCATGGCGTTTGGGGCGAGCGAACTTTAGACGGCGAGCGCCCGGGGTTCGTCTGCCGTATTCGGCCCGGTCGACGGGTCTGCAAAATTAACTCCGAATTAACCGAGTCGGGGCCACACGACTGGTATGAATTGCCTAGTGCTACGGGCCCCAGCGCGGGCCCGCGTCGGGGCTCGAATTGTGTATCCACGAGATCTGCATTGGAGCTGAAGTGGCCGTCGACTGGCGTAGATCGGGCCTCCCCTCTGCGCCTACCCTGGTTAGGTGGGCTTCATGGCCTTCGTCGGCGGCCACTTCAGCCTCAACGCGGCAGCGTCGCCGCCCGACGCGCCGAAGCTAGGGCAACTTCGCGTAAGGCCGCTGTTTCTGACGGACCACGAAAACGGAGCAGGGCGCGCGTTTCGCCACCTTCTCGGCGATCGAGCCGAGCAGAAACTTCTCGAGACCGGTCACATCCTGCGTTCCCACGACGAGCAAATCGGCGCTCAGCGAGCGAGCGAGCTTGACGATCTCGTCGGCCGGATCCCCCATGGCAAGATGACCCGTGACCGGCGCAGGGCACTGGCGCCGCGCCATGCGGGCGTGATGATCGAGGTAGTTCTGCGCGTCGGCAACCAGGTCCTCCTGGCGAATCCCCGCCTGTCCGGGGCGGTCGAACCGTGCCGACCGAAAGACGTGCAAGAGGTGAAGCTGCGAATTCGGCCACATACGGCGGGCGAGGCGCCCCGCGATCGAGACCACGTTGCTCGCCAGTGGAGACGTATCGACGGCCGCAAGCACGATCGTAACCTCCTCGTTCTCGGCAGTGTGCTCGGAACCATCGCTGTCGCTCATCGGATCCATATACAATAAGACGTGACGTCCCAGCACATTCGCGTGATACAAGTCGGCCCGACCGGGTAGTCGAATGGCGTCGGATGGTTTGCCCCAATGGACGATGGTCCCCTTTCCGGCCCTCGTCTTCGCCATCGCCGTTTTGCCGATTCTCGCCCCGCGAGCCTGGGAGCGCAGGAGCTTCCAGGGGTTGATCGTCGCCCTCTGCGCGGTTCCCGTCGTGCTTCACTTCATCGTCGCGGGTGAGCTGCACGAAGTGACGGACGCGGCGAAGTCGTATCTTTCGTTCGTCGCGACCCTCGGCGCCCTGTACGTCACGTCGGGCGGCGTCCAGCTCTCGGGAGATGTCGAGGCGAAGCCGTCGACGAACGTCGCGCTCATCGTCCTCGGCGCGCTACTCGCGAGCTTCGTCGGCACCACGGGGGCCAGTATGCTCATGATCCGCCCTCTGCTCCGGACCAATCGACAACGGGAGCACCGCGCGCACCTTGTCCCGTTCTTCATCATCGCCGTCGCAAACGCCGGCGGACTTCTGACCCCTCTCGGCGACCCGCCGCTGCTCGTCGGCTACATCGGCGGCGTCCCCTTCTTCTGGACTCTGCGACTCTTCCCCGCCTGGATCCTGTACGTGGGAACGGCAGCGCTGGCCCTCTACGTGGTCGATCGACGCGCGTACGCCCGCGAGTCACCCTCCGCGCTCGCCCGGGATCGCGCCGAGCAGTCTTCCCTCACGCTGAAGGGCAAACGCAACGTGGCGCTGATGGTGGCCGTCGTTCCCGCGGCCTTGCTTCCCATGGGGTTTCGCGAAATGGCCATGATCGCCATTGCCGCCGCGTCCCTCGCCGTGACACCGCGCTCGCTCCACGAGGACAACGGCTTCTCGTTCGCTCCGATCATCGATGTTGCCATCATCTTCGCGGGCCTGTTCGCGTGCCTTGGACCGATCGAGATTGCGCTCGCCCAATCGGCCCCCTGGCTGCCCTTGCGCCAGGGGTGGCAGCTCTTCTGGGCGTCGGGGCTTCTGTCCTCCGTCCTCGACAACGCCCCGACGTACACAGCCTTTGCGGCGCTGGCACGCGGTCTAAGCGTTCACGGCAGCGCCCTGGTCGCCGGCATCTCTGCGTTCAAGCTCGCCGCCGTGAGCATCGGCAGCGTCGTCATGGGCGCGACGACGTACATCGGGAACGGACCGAATCTGATGGTCAAGGCAATCGCCGAACGCGAGCGATTTCCCACTCCCGGCTTCTTTCGCTACGCCGCATTCGCTTTCGCCGTGATGCTACCCGCCCATGTCGTAACGACCGTGGCCCTCGCGCTGCTCGATCGGTGATTCCGGTCGTCGCGA
>CAZHED010000007.1:134702-136376 GCA_964531095.1 uncultured Polyangiaceae bacterium
TGTCGTAACGACCGTGGCCCTCGCGCTGCTCGATCGGTGATTCCGGTCGTCGCGAAACGTGTTCACGAAAGCGCTGCGCATGGGGAATCAGTGTTAATGTTATTAACAGCCAATTTGTGTTAATAATATTAACACCACTGTGTATCGATTAATCGCGCGCCCGAAATGACTCGGATACACAAGCTCGACTAACAGCCGAAGTCGGTCTCCACACGTTCGGAAGGGATCCTCGGATGACGCGCAAATACATGATGCTTCTTGCAGGGTTGATGGCCTGTTGCCTGACCTTCACCGGATTGGTGTTCGCGGACGCGCCGCCAGCGGCTTCGGCACCACCAGCGGCTTCGGCACCGCCCGCTGCGTCCGGATCGGCGGCGCCGCTGCCCGCCTACTTCTCGGGCGCGAACGATACTACGGGGAAGCCGGCGACATGGCCCGATCCGACCGGCGGCGCCGCCGGCGTTTGGGCGACCCCCGCGGGCGACGGCAAGGGGGACGTGCCCAGTACGCTGGCGCCGACGGATCTCTACGACCGGATCGCGCACAACCTCTTTTCCATCAACATGGTTTGGGCGCTGGTCACGGGCTTCCTCGTCATGTTCATGCAGGCGGGGTTCGCGATGGTGGAGACGGGTATGTGCCGCGCCAAGAACTCGGCTCACACCTTCGCCATGAACTTCATGATCTACCCGCTGGGTGGCCTGGGCTTCTGGGTCTACGGCTTCGCGTTCGGCTGGGGAAACTGGTTCAACGGGCCCGTTCCACCCGGCTGGTACTCGTCGCTTGGTCCGGGCACGTCGGTGCTCAACCAAGGCATCGTGCTGGCGGGGAAATATGGCGTCATCGGCACCAAGGGCTTCTTTCTCGGTTCCTCGGTGGGCGATACGGCCGTTCTCGCGCTGTACTTCTTCATGATGGTGTTCATGGACACCACGGCCACCATCCCCACGGGCGCGATGGCCGAACGCTGGGCGTGGAAGAACTTCGTGCTCTACGGCTTGTGGGTTGCGCTGCCCTACTGCATCTACGCGAACTGGGTCTGGGGAGGCGGCTGGCTCGCGCAGGGCGGCGTCAACTGGCACCTCGGGCACGGCGCCGTCGACTTCGCCGGCTCGGGCGTCGTGCACGCGATGGGAGGCGTGATCGCTCTGGCGGGCGCGATCGTCATAGGACCGCGAATAGGCAAGTACATCAACGGCAAGCCACAAACGATCCCTGGCCACCACCTACCGATGGCGATCGTCGGCTGCTTCATCCTCGCGTTCGGCTGGTTCGGGTTCAACCCCGGCTCGACGCTCGCCGGAACGGACCTGCGCATCGCATTCATCGTCGTCAACACGATGCTGGCGAGCTTTGGCGGAGCGTTCGGGGCCATGGCCTTTCTGATGATGCGGGGCCTCAAGCCTGACCCGGGCATGATGGTCAACGGGATGCTCGCAGGTCTCGTTGCCATCACCGCGCCCTGCGCGTTCGTCGATCCCTGGGCAGCCATGGTCATCGGCCTAGTCGCCGGTGTGCTCGTCGTGCTGTCTGTCGCCTTCTTTGACAATCACGGTGTGGACGATCCTGTCGGCGCGATCTCCGTCCACGGCGTGAACGGACTGTGGGGTGTGCTCTCCGTCGGCATCTTCGCCAACGGCGCCTACGGCGCTGGTTGGAACGGCGTCGTGCGCG
>CAZHED010000007.1:136476-177180 GCA_964531095.1 uncultured Polyangiaceae bacterium
GTCGGCATCTTCGCCAACGGCGCCTACGGCGCTGGTTGGAACGGCGTCGTGCGCGATGACTACGTCAAGCAATACGGGTCGGACGGGGTGCGCGGCATCTTGTTCGGCGACGCCTCCCAGCTCGCCATGCAGGCCATCGACTGCGTCGTGCTGTGTATCTTCGGCTTCGCCATGGCGTATGTATGGTTCAAGATCAGCAACCTCATCACGCCGATCCGCGTGAGCAAAGAGACCGAAATTGCAGGGCTCGACATCCCCGAGATGGGCGCCGTCGGGTATCCGGATTTCGTTCTCGCCAAAGAGACCGCGGACAAGAGCGCGGCGTAAGCCGACGTCTCGACGCGGGCTCGCCACGAGTCGGATCATCGATCCGACTCGTGGCCATTTTGTCATGAGCGCCGCCGGCGCCGGTTCGCGAGAAGGACCTGCGCTGCCTCGACACGCGCCCGTTCCGCTACATCCAGACACGCCGGAAGGCGTCCCCAGACGACCAGCGGCCCCCTATCGCTGCGCCATGGCCACGGCGGCGCGCGGCCGAGGCCGCGACGATCCGACCTCCGTCTCGCCCACCTGACCCGAGCGACCGCACGTTTCCGGCGCTTGTGGGAGGATTGCGGCCACCCGAGCCCGTCTTTAGAAAACATTTATCGCCGGCGTGCTTACGTTGTGCGTGGCCGGCAAAGCGCCGGCTTCGGTTCCGCGGCGTTTTCCACGAAGTGGCTGCGGCCGACACCCTGGAGCAGGGAGCGTCATGTCCAGCCTTCATCCGCCGTCGGGCAGTCCTAGCACAGCTGTCGCGAGGAAGATTCTCGTCGCTACCACTTGCGCCGCCGTGGGCGCGATGGTTTTCGGTTTGGCGGCGCTCGGCGCGTCCAGCGTTGGGATCGTCGGCCTCCGATTTCTCGGGTTTGCGTTGCTCGGCGCAGGCGGGCTCTTGGCAGCCATTGTCCGATGGCGAATGGAACGCCACGACGTCGACGGCGAGGCCCTCGCCCAGCTGGCGACCGCGCGCGCGAAACTCGATGGCTCCAATCCGACGGCGGCCGCGTGGGCGGCGTCGAAGGCGGTCGCAGCAGCCGGAACGTCGCGGACGCGCAACCGAGCGCTTACCGCGTTGGCATGGGCGGCCCTTGGGCAGGGATACCCCGAGCGCGCCAAAGCGGCGCTCGATCGGATCCAACCGCCCCACGCCATCGACGTCTATTGCCTTGCGGCCGTCGAGTGCGCTCGAGGTAGGACCGAGCTCGCGATCCAGGCTCTGGAGGTTGCGCGAACATTTGGCACGTTGACCTGCGAAGGCGCGAAGCTGCTGGTCGACTGCTGCTTTCACGCGCATGGCATCGAGCGCGCCGTCCTGGCGGCGCGCCAGAACCGAAAGGTCCTGGGCGCGGCCAACTGCGAACAAGTGTTGACGGCAGCACGCCTCGCGGGGGCGAGTGATGCGGCGGCGGCGCTAGCGTCGGCGTTGCGAGACGAGACCCCGTCGCTTCCGGTCATCGGCGCGCACGCGGGCTGAGCGCTCGAGCCAGGCCGCGTACGGACGTGCGAAGGGCAGTCGATTTCCTAAGGAAGCCGCATGCGATAGCCCACACCCGGTTCGTTCACCAGGTACTTGGGCCGTGCGGGCTCCGGCTCGATCTTGTCTCTGAGCCTCTTCATGTACACGCGGAGATAACCCGAGCGATCGTCGTACCGAGGCCCCCAGACTTGCCGGAGAATATGCCGGTTGCTGAGCACCCTGCCCGCAGAGCGGATCATCACGCCAAGCAGGCGGTACTCCATCGCCGTCAGGTGGACCTCCGCGCCGCCGACGGTCACGCGCCGCATGTCGAAATCCACCGCGAGGTCCCCGATGCAGACCATGCCCGTCTCGAATGCAGAAGCCGCGGACTGGACGCTGCGAAGAGCGACGCGAATTCTCGCCAGAAGCTCACCCGCCACGAACGGCTTGGTCACGTAATCGTTCGCGCCCTCGTCAAGCGCCTCGATCTTGTGGGGTTCCTCCCCCCGCGCCGACACGACGATGATCGGGACCCCGCTTCGCTCTCGAATCCGGCGCGTGACTTCTACACCGTCGAGATCCGGAAGACCCAGATCAAGCAGCACGACCGCCGGCTCACGGGCCAAAGCCGTCGCCACCCCCTCGATCCCGGTGGACGCGTGAAGGCACACGTACCCTTCCTGCTTCAGCGTCACTTGGAGTACGGCCCGCGCGTGGGGCTCGTCTTCAATCACGAGGATGACCGCGCCGTCGCTCATGGGCCCGAGGCTTGGAAGACGACAGCGCCCAATGGCTGCAGGCGCGGCGCTGCGGAACGGCTGATGGGTAGCGACAACCGGACGACGGCACCTCCGCCCGACCTGTTCTCCAGCCAGATCCGGCCGTCGTGGACGGTCATGATCGCGCGACAGATCGTGAGACCGAGCCCTGTCCCCCCGCCGCCCTTCGCGGCGCCCCGATAGAGCTTGTCGAAGACCCGTTCCTCATCGCCCGGGCGAACGCCGGGGCCCCGGTCCGCGACTTCCAGCAAAAGGAACCTGCCGTCGCTGCGTGTGGATAGCTCGATGGGCGACCCCGGGGGCGTGTGACGGATCACGTTCTCGACGAGGTTGGTGACGACTTGACCGATGAGTACTGGATCGAACGAGGCCAGAGGGATGGTTGACGGAACGTCGGTTCGAACCACACGGCCGTTTAGCTCGCGATCGAGGCGGACGAGGACCGAACCGATGACTTCGTCGATCGCTTGCGGCGTTGCCTTGACGGTCACACGACCCGACTCGAGCCGCGTCAAGTCGAGGAGGTTCCCGACAAGGCGATGGAGCCGGGAGGCCTCCACGGCCACCATGTGCGAGAACTCGCGCCGCTCGAGCGGGTCGAGGCGCTCTTCGTCGAGCGCCATGCTCGCGGTGACGATGGCCGTCAGCGGCGTCCGAAGGTCGTGCGATACCGCGCACAAGAGCGCGTTGCGCATGCCCTCGATTTCCGCTCGTCGCCTTGCATCTTGTACTTGTCGGCGAAGCTGCTCCGCGAACGCACCGGTGAGCGCCCCGACCATGAGCATGACCGCAAGCGTCCATCCATCCGTCGCGTCCGGTATGGCGAACGCCAACCGCGGGGGTACGAATACGAAGTCGAAGACGAGTATGCCTCCGACGGCGGTCAAGATGGCGGGCCCGAGGCCGAAACGGACCGTGACGGCGAGCACCGCAAGCGGAAAGACCGTGACGAACGGCGCGGCGCGCAGAGCATCGACGACTGCGAGCGCGGTGCACACCAGGACCACAGCCATTCCGACGAGGTAGCCACGAAACCGCTCGAAGCGGACGGTCGCCGGCCGGCCGCCATGCCCTGGCGCACCAAAGGTGGCTCCCAGTGCTTCCTGTCCAGGCATTTGCGCTTGCCTCGCGTGGTTTTATGAATTTTTAACGTAGCGACTGTTTCGCTTCCGTATCTGTCTGAAGTCGTGGATATGGCACCATGGCCCCGCGACCCCCCGGTTGGCCCGGTCCCGACACCGCTTGTGGAGAAGCAGGCGATCGCGCCTGGGCGCAAAGCCGCGACCTACCGCACCTCGCCCACGTGCGCGCGCCCGGTGGCAAGCTCCACCGCCTGCGCAAGAGTCGGCAGAACGAGCGCCTCCATCGCTCGCTTCACGTCCGCCTCGCGCCCCGTCATCGCGAAGACGAGGCACTGGTTGTAGACCCCAGCGCTGGCGCGCGCGAGCATCGCATGCGGCCCGAGCTCCCCTTCGAGCAGCCGCCGGTAAGCCTCGCCGAACCCCTCGATGGGTCGCTCGACAAACGCGTTGATCGCCTCGCACGTTTCGTCATGCTGACCGATGCCCGTGCCGCCCACCATGATGATGGCGTCGGCCTCGTTGCCGTTGGCAACGTTCAGAACGAGCTGCTGGATGTGCCTTCGCTCCCCCTTGACCACGACACTGCGCACGAGCGAGACGTTCGCCGCGTGTGCACAGTCCGTCACGACCTTCGCCAGTACCTCGATCGCGCGGCTCTTCGTGTGGATGACGCTCGCGACGAGAACGCGCGGGATTGGGCCGATTGGGTGATGTTCGTTCATGGCTCGAATGCTATAGCGCCGCTCACGGGTCGTTCACGCCGATGCCGACCGCCCGCATCAGCCGCAGTGCGTTGGAGCTCTGAACGATTCCCGGCTTGAGCACGTAGTCGAACGTCATTTTCTCTCCTTGTACTTGCTCCTCGAAGTGCACGTTCTCGACGCGCCCGCCGAGCTCTCGCTCGAGCGCGGTGATGCCCAGATCGTGCGTAGAGACCGCGCCGAGGGCGCCACGATCGAGGAGATCGCGCACGACCGCGCATGCTCCGATGACCCGCTCGCGCGAGTTGGTGCCGTGCAGGATCTCGTCGAGCAAGAAGAGAGCCGGGCCGCCCACCTTCTCGCGCGCCAGATCGAGTACGCGCTTGAGCCGGCGCAGCTCCGCGTAGAAATGCGATAGGCCCTGCTCGAGGGAGTCGTCGATCCGCATGCTCGTCGCTACTCGCGCGGGCCCGATGGTCAGCGCCCGGGCACACACCGGGGCGCCCGCGAAGGCAAGCACCGCGTTCGCGCCGATCGCCCGCAAGAGCGTGCTCTTGCCGGACATGTTCGAGCCGGTCACAACGAGCGCGCGCCCCGCGCTGGGCAGTCGCACGTCGTTGCCGACGCGATGGTCGTCGGCGATGAGCGGGTGGGCAAGGGCGCGCGCCTCGAACGCCGGCTCGGAAGCCAGCTCGGGCCACGCGAAGTCGGGGTGCTCGAACGCGAAACCGGCGAGGCCGGCCAGGGCCTCGACTTCAGCCAGAGCCGCGAGCCAGCCGCGTACGCGCTCGCCGGCCCGCGCGCGCCACCGCAAGAGCGCGAAGGCGCAATGCACATCCCACATGAGGAGCGGCCCGATGAAGAAACGGAAGACTTCGCTCCGTCGCGCGTCGCTGAAGCCGACGATGCGCTCGAGCGCGGCCATCTCGTCGCTCGCAAGACGCGGTCCGGCGGCCAGGACATCTCGGGTCTGCGCGAGGAGCGGCGACGCGAAAGGTTCCCGCTCGATGGCGGCGATCATCGCGCGCCATCGCGTCAGCGCCGACTCCCGCGCCGAGACGGCCGAGAGCATCGGTGTGAGACGCTCCCCGATGGCGACCCCCACGGCGAGCTCGGCAAAGATCAGGGCGGCCATCGTGCCGGGGCGCGCCTGCAGCGCAGACCCCACCACCATCACGCCGAAGGCAATCGCCGGCAGCACCCACGCGCTCCACGCGAAGAGCGCGGACAGTCCCTGCTTGCCCTCCGCCCAGGCGATGATCGGGCTCGGGTCTGGTTTCTCGTCCCCGAGCACGCCGCCCGCCGTGGAGAGCGCCTCCCGGAAGGCGAACCGAGCGGCCAGATCGCGCACCGCGTGTTGCCTGGCCAGGACTGCGTCGGGCCATACGCCGTGCGCCTCTATCGACAGCAAGTGGGCGAGCCGTTCTTCGCCGAGCCGTGTCTCGGTCGCGTCGACGATCTGGATGAGCGACGCGCGACCGAACACATCGAGGTCCCGGGTGAAGGGGTGGTCGACCGATTGGAAGCGAGCGCTCGTCACCGGGAGGTGGTCCCAGTCGCGGGCCAGACGCGCGAGCCCGCGCTCGTGAAAGCGCAGCGCCGCGGCGGCACGCTCCTTCGCGTCGAAGATGCGCGCGTGGACGACCACCAGAACGACGAAGAGAGCCACGACGGCAGCGATGGCGGCCCACGCCCACTGGCCCCATCGCGCCCAGACGATCCCTCCCACCAGGGCGATCGCCGAGGCGGCCACGGCCAGTCGCGCCGTGGCGACCCGGCTCGCACGCGCCTCCAAGATTGCCACTTCGCGTGCGCGAGTCGCTCGGCCCTGCTCGTACGTCGCGCGCGCGTCCATGGATCACCCGGGCTAGCACGGCTTGGCCCGTTCGCGCGGACCAACCGCCCGGCGCACGATATGGCGACCACCACACGGACCTTGGCGACACCGCCATCTTCGGCGTATGCACGCTGTCGCCCTCCATGGCAGCCCGTCCCTTGGTCCTTCTCTCGAACGATGACGGGCACGCTAGCCCCGGCATCCACGCGATGCGCCGCGCCCTCGCTGCAGTCGGCGAGGTCGTGGTCTTGGCTCCCGAGGGCGAGCAAAGCGCGTCCAGCCACTCGCTCAGCCTGATGCGACCGCTACGCCTCCGAACGGTCGAACCCGGCGTATTCGCGCTCGATGGCACGCCCGCCGACTGCGTCTACCTCGCGCTTCATGCCGGCGTTCGCGTGCTCCCCCGTCGGCCGGACCTGGTCGTGTCCGGAATCAATCATGGGATGAACCTCGGTCAAGACGCATTCTATTCAGGCACCATCGCGGCGGCTCGCGAAGGGGCCCTCCGGGGCGTCCCGGCGGTGGCGGCGAGCGCTCATCCGTCGGTCGACCTCGACGCCGCGGCGGCCCTGTGCGCGCGCATCGCGCTCGATCTCGCCCGGCGGACGCACGCACGCGTGCCGCTACTCAACGTCAACGTCCCTCCTGCATGGAACGGGCGGGTGCGAGCGACGCGCCTCGGAGCGCGCGTTTACGACGAGATCGTCGATTTTCGCGTCGACCCGCGTGGTCGGGAGTACCTCTGGCTGGGCGGCCCCGGCGTGCGCCACGAACGAGACGCAGGCACGGACACCGACGCTTACGACGACGGGGCGGTCTCGATCACCCCGCTCGTGCTCGACCTCACCAGCGTGGCCGACGCGCACCTCGCCGGCGACCTCGCGCAACACGTCGACGGGGGAAAGGTCTGAAAGGAGGGCGAAGCCATGGCGACGAGCAAGCGTTCAGCCAAGCACCCCGGCGGGGGCAAGCCCGTAAAAAAGCGCGCGGAGCCACGGCTGCCCGTGGCGGCGGCGCACCCCGCGGTCGCTCGACCGATGTCGAGCTTCGATTTCTGTCGTTCGCTCATTCGCGACGTGCCCGACTTTCCCAAACCGGGCATCGTCTTCAAAGACATCACGCCGCTGCTCGCAAGCCCGCGCGCGCTGCATATCGTGCTCGACGGGATCGCCGAGCGCTTCATCGGCGAGCACGTCGACGCGATCGTCGGCATCGAGGCGCGGGGATTCATCTTCGGCGGCGCGCTGGCGGCGCGGCTCAACGCGAGCTTCGTGCCCGTGCGCAAGCCCGGCAAGCTGCCCGCGGCCGTCGACCGCGTCGACCTCGTCACGGAGTACAGCCGCGACGCGCTCGAGATGCACAAGGGCAGCTTGCGCGAGGAGGCACGGGTCGTCGTCGTCGACGACGTGCTGGCGACCGGCGGCACGGCGCTCGCGGCCGCCGAGCTCGTGCACCGCCAGGGAGGGTACGTGCTCGGGCATGCCTTCGTCGTAGAGCTCTCCTTTCTCGGTGGCCGCGAGAGGCTCCTTCCCGTGCGCGTCGAGAGCTGCATCACCTACTAGTGTACCGTCGTCGAGATGGTATCAAGCGCGCGGAGCGGCGGTGCGCTAGCGAAATCGCGGGAGCGATTTCGGGGTTTGGGCGAAGCCCAAGGGAAAAACTAGGGCACCGCCCGCTCGCGCAGCGAGCGCAATCGCCGCAGGCGATTGGTCGCATCTCGACGGCGGTGCACTAGATGCGCCGGTTCGGGCTCACGCCCCCAGGCGCACCGCAACCCAGAGCAGCACCAGCACCCCGACGGCGATCGCCGCCATGGCGAGGAGGTTCGACACGAAATACGGATAAATCGACAGGGCTGCACCAGCGATCATCTGAGGAAATCGACCCTGCCGCTTGCCGTAGACGAAGCACGCGAGCCCGACGCAGCCGACGGCGAGCGAGAGAAGGAGCGCGTTGCCGTCGATGGGCATGTTTGCTGTGAGTATAGCCGCGGGCGGGGGGCTACGGAGAAAGCGGCCCCGTGGCGCTACTGTCCAGGCCAAATCGTCCGTATAGTCGGGTGGGGGGCTTCGTCTCGTCGTCCGCGCTCCGGCGCGGGCAGTAGCGCTCAGAAAGGGCCTCTCTGGCTATGGGCTGGCGCCCAACCGTCGGTGTACTTCTTCCCTACGTCGGCGGCTGCTATTTCACGCCCCTGCTTGCTGGCGTTCAACGGGCCGCGAGACGTCGCGGCGCCCGGGTGGTGGCGTTCCAGACCGAAGGCATGGATCTCTATTGGCTCACAGAGGGCGACACTTCGCCTCTCGGGTGGGACCGCATCGACGGCTGGATCGGCATCAGCGACGCGGAGAGGACCGCGTACTACCAGCGTATCGCGGAGGCCGAGAAGCCGCTCGTCACCCTCAGCACACGCCTTCCCGGGCAAAAGGCTTGTGCGGTATTACCCGACAATCGCCAGGGGATAGCGGACGCCGTCCGTCACTTGCTCGAACACGGTCACCGCCGCATCGCTTTCGCGGGGGCCTTGAACCACCCCGACGTCCGAGAGCGCTACGAGGCGTACATCGCAGCTCTCTGCGACGGCGGCGTCGCCCCGGATTCATCCCTCTTTTTGTCGTGCAACTCCCTCCTGGAGGTCGACGGTCGCGCGGTCGGCAAGCAACTAGCCGCCGCGCGCCTCCCCTGCACGGCGATTGTCGCGGGCACGGACGCGCTCGCGATTGGAATCGTCGACGCGCTGCAGGCGGCCGGTCATCACGTTCCGGACGACGTCGCGATCACGGGCTTCGACGACGTCGAGCGGGCGCAAGACATGAACCCGCCGCTGACGACCGTGCACCTGCCCTTCGACGTCCTCGCGGAGAAGGCGGCGGACCTCTTGTTGGCGAGGTTGATCGACGGCACGCCATTGCCGGAGCTCGTGCGCGTGCCGGGAACGCTGATCCGCCGTCATTCTTGCGGCTGCACGAACAGAGAGCGCCGACGCTTGCAGCTCCCGAGCGGCGCGGGGATGGAGGACGAGCCCGAGCGGTTCACCCAGGCGCTGCTCGACGTGGCGGCCGGAGGGCGGGTTCTCGACACAGTCCTCTCCGGCGACATTCGACCGCATGCCGAGAAGATCGCCACACACCTCGCTGCCACGGTCCGGGGCGAGAGCGGGCTGTCGGCAACGGACGTCCGCGACGCGTGGCAGATACTCCTCACCGCTGCACACGAAGTCGAGACCGTCGAGACGCTGCTCTCGCTCGTCGAGGAGACCGCTGCCGGCTGGCTGCGTGCCTATCGCTCGGAGGGACCGGGCGAGCATGCGATTCAGCCGGCGCTCCGTAGCCTGCGCTTCGACCTGATGCGCGCCTGGCGGGTCGTGGAGCAAACCCGACGGCGGTACGTGGACGCAAACGCGGACGCGAATCGAAAGATAAACTTGGCCCTCATCGGCGTCGATCTCGCGAGCACGCCGGCGCTGTCGTGGCTGCGCTGGACGCGCCTGCGCCACGCGGTGTTCGGCGAGTGGCGCCGCGCGACGGCGACGGCTCCGCGCCGGCTCTGCATCCGGAGCGCCTTCCACGCCGGCCCGGAGCCTTTCTCGTTGCTCGGATCCGAGCATCTGCCCGCCGCGTTTCCGACCCCGGAGCTGTGCGACCTGCTCGACGAGGCGAACGCAAACGACATCATGAGCATCGTTCCGATCGCTGGCAGAGGCCAGAATCGAGGGCTCCTCGCCGTGGTCGGACCCATCGAGATCGAGCTGACGGAAGACACCGGAAACCTCGAGCTATGGGCGGCGCTCCTCGGTGCGGCGATGGACCGCGAAGAGCTCATGGCGTCGCTGCGGCTGGCTTTCGAGCGCGAGCGAGAATTCGCCGAGACGCTGCGCCAGAGCGAAGAGCGCTATGCGCTCGCGGCCCACGGCGCCAACGACGGCCTGTGGGACTGGGACGTGGCGAGCGGTCGCGTGTACTTGTCGGCTCGCTGGAAATCGATGCTCGGCCACGACGAACACGAAATCGGCTCGAACATCGATGCCTGGTTCTGTCGTGTTCATGAAGACGATCTTCCCGGGCTGAAAGAGGCGCTCGAAGCGCCCGTCGGCAGCGGAAAGACGCACATTCAGCACGAGTATCGAATGATCCACAAGGACGGGCGGCACGTTTGGGTGTTGTGTCGGGGCATTGTTCTTCTGGACTCACGCGGCAACCCGGTGCGCGTTGCCGGGTCTCAGACCGACATCACGGCGAGCAAGGAGGCGGAAGAACAACTGCGCCGGAACGCCCTCCACGACGCGCTGACGGGGCTCCCGAACCGCGCCCTCCTCATGGACCGCCTCGAACAGGCGATCGTTCGGGCGCAGCGGACCGATGCCAGGTTTGCGGTGCTCTTTCTCGATCTGGATCACTTCAAGACGCTCAACGACAGCCTGGGCCATCTCGCCGGAGATCAGCTTCTCGTCCAGATCGCGCGCAGGCTCGGCGATTGCCTACGCAGCATCGACACGGTGGCAAGACTCGGAGGAGACGAATTCGCGATCATCCTGACCGATCTCGAAAACGACGAGACCGCGTCGATCATCGCAGAGCGCATCCAGGAGGCTCTCGGCGAGCCGTTCGACCTCGAAGGACACCGCGTCTTCACTTCGGCGAGCGTCGGGATCACGCTGAGCTCCGACAAGTCCCAGCGCGCCGCGGACTTCCTTCGCGACGCGGACACCGCGATGTACAGGGCCAAGTCGCAGGGCCGCGCGCGCCATCAGCTCTTCGACGGACAAATGCACGAGCAGGCGATGGAACGGCTGAGCGTCGAAACGGGTATGCGACGCGCCCTGGAACGCAACGAGCTCGTCCTCTATTACCAGCCGATCGTTTCGCTCGAGACGGGGAGCGTCGTCGGCGTCGAGGCGCTGATCCGATGGAACCATCCGGAGCGCGGGATCCTCGCTCCTGCCGACTTTCTCGCGGTGGCCGAAGAGAGCGGGCTGACCTTGCCGATCAGCGAATGGGTGGTTCGTTCGGCGTGCGAGCAGGCAAGACTCTGGCAACGGCCGCAGCCGATGCGCATCAGCGTCAACGTACCGCCGCAACAGCTGAAGCATCCGTCGTTCGTCCAATTGATCAGCAACAATTTGCGCCGATCGGCGCTTCTGCCGTCAGCGATCGGGCTCGAACTCGTCGAGAGCAGCCTCATCGAAAATCGGGGAGCGATCGTCGACAACCTCCAGCAGCTCCGCGCGATGGGGGTTTACGTCGCGGTCGACGATTTCGGAACCGGTTACTCATCGCTCAGCTATCTCAAACGGCTGCCCATCGATGCGCTGAAGATCGACCGCTCTTTCACCCAGGGGATCCCTTCCGATCCCAACGACACGGCGATCTCGACCACGATCATCGCCATGGCGCGCAGTCTGAACCTCCAGGTGGTCGCCGAAGGGGTCGAGACCCGCGAACAAGTGGAGTTCTTGCGGCACCACGGGTGCCACACGGCCCAAGGTTACTTCTTCAGTCGTCCGCTGCCGGCCGAAGAATGCCTGAAGTTCCTGGAGCTGGGAGGGCAAGTGGTGCGCATGTCGAGTCACCCGCCGCCCCCCTCCAGGGCGCGAGGGACAGGCACCAAGTAGTCGAGGGGACCGGTCACTTCTCGCGGGACCGCGCCAGCATCGCCCACGCGAGTGCCAGCAGCGCTCGAGCCCTCACGAGCAGCCCCCGCGACGAGCAGCGCAACGTCACCATCGCCGAAGCGATCGTCGTCAAGGTCGGCGTGTACGGGAACCACCAAAGCTCGCGCTTCGCACGGCCTCGGTCGGTCAGGACGAAGCGCGGCCGAGTGAGCGCGTCCAGCGCGAGCGGCGAGCCCGTGATCCCCCAGCCTGTCTCGCCGCGACCGCCCCACGGAGCCGCCGGGATCGCCCCCGTGAACCCGTGGTTGTTGATGGTCACGACGCCCACGTGCAGGCGGCGCGCGATGCCTTGTGCTTTGTCGTGATCGCGCGTCCAGATGCTCGCGGTCAGCCCGTAGCGCGATGCGTTCGCGCGCGCGATCGCTTCCTCCACTCCGTCGACCACGGCGATCGGCAACACGGGGCCGAACGTCTCGTCGCGCATCAGCGCCGAGTCGTCGCTCTGGACGCGCACCACCACGGGTAGATAGGAACGCGCGTCCCGGTCGGTTGCCGGATCGCGCGGACGGGGCGGCACGGAGCCGCGCGTCCCCTCCGATCCACGAGCCAAGATCTCCGCCCCGGTCGCCATCGACTCCTCGACGTGCCGCTGAACCACCGCCCGCTGCGCGCTCGTTGCGAGCGATGCGACATCCACGCCCTGGCGCAGCGAGGCGACGACGGCGCACACGCGCTTCGTGAAGGCGTCGGCGATTCGCTTGTCGACGTAGACGCGCTCGACCGAAGCGCAGTTTTGACCGGCGTTCATCAGGGCGCCCCACGCAACACCGTTCGCGGCGCGCTCCAGATCAGCGTCCGCCAGCACGATCGCCGCGTCCTTGCCACCGAGCTCGAGCGAGCAGGGGATGAGCTTCTCGGCGCAGGCGTGCGCGACGGCGCGTCCCGTCGCGACGCTTCCCGTGAAAACGACGAGATCGACGTCGGCCGCGCAGAGCGCCGCGCCCACGTCGCCCCCGCCCTGGGCAATCCCGATGACCCCGTCGGGGACCAGTCCCGCGAAAAGGCCCGCGACGAGGGCACCCGATCGCGGCGCCACCTCGCTAGGCTTGAAGACGATGGCGTTGCCAGCAAGGATCGCCGGGACGATCGTTCGCAGCGGCAACGCGACCGGGAAGTTCCAGGGCATGATGACGCCGACCACGCCGCGCGCCTCCCGAAACATCGTCCCGCGCTTGCCGGGGTAAGCGATCGAGTCCATCTCCACGTCGGCTGGTTCGAGCAGATCAGGGATGGCGTGCGTCCAATACTGCACGACGTCAGCGGACGGGAGCACCTCACCCAGAAGTGCTTCTACGCTCGGCTTGCCGACTTCCTCGTGCAGACAGTCCGCGATCGCGCCCGCGCGCTCGAGCACGCGGTCCTTGAGCGGTGCGATGCGGCGCGCACGCTCGCTGACTCGGAGCTCCGCCCAAACCGGCTGAGCAGATCTCGCACGCGCCACGATCCGCAGGACTTCGTCTCGCTCCATGGCGGCCACTTTACTTCGCCTCTCGGAGCGCGGGCGCGATTCGCGCCGCTCGCAGCCGCGCAACGTTCACGGCTGGCGCACCCAGCTCCTCGGCGTGGTCGAGCGCGCGCGAAGCATCGCCCGTTCGCCCAAGCTTTCCCAGGGCCCAGGCGCGACCGAGCTCCGCGGCGGCGAAACGCGGCCGGCGGGCGAGTACCTGGTCGTAGGCGTCGAGCGCTTTGCCCGGGTCGCCGCGCGCCATCGCGACTGTTGCCAGGCCCAACCAGCTTTCGGCTCGACTCGGGTCCGCGGCGACCCCCGCACGGTACGCTTCTTCGGCGGCGTCGAAGTCTCCCAAGCGCAACCGCACGAGGCCGAGCGCGTGCCACGTCTCGGCGTCTCGCGCGCCACGCCGCACCGCTTCTTCCAGCCGTGGCCTCGCCGACTCTGCCTCGCCCCAGCGGGCGCAGCGCATCCCGCCTTCGCGTGGTCCATCCGGGACGGCGGGTGCCACACTCGCCGCCTGATCGTATGCGTCGAGCGCCTCGTCGTAGCGATGCGCGAGCTCGAGCGCGTGCCCCAGCTCCAGGTACGGCGCGGGGTCACCGCGGGGCATCCGGCGCCCGAGCTCCACGACTTCAGCTCGTGCGCCTTGCATGTCGCCCGCGAGCGCGAGCACGCGAACGAGAAGGCGACGCGCCGCCGTGTCGTCGGGACGCTCGCGCAATCGATCGCGGAGGAGCGTCACTGCGTCGGACTCCCGGTGCTCGCGAACGAGGGCCTGGGCGCGCGAGAGCGTGCTCGGCATGGCGCACCCCGCGCACGCGCCAGCCAGTAGCGCGAGTGAAAGCATGGTATGCCGCTTCATCGTATTTCGACCACGCCGCGGAGCAGTCCGCCTACGCGGCTCGGCCTCAGGAGGCGAGGAGCATGGCACATCTCGACGAGGTCAAGACGATCGGCATTCTTGGCGCAGGCCAGATGGGAGCGGGCATCGCACAAGTCACCGCCGCCGCCGGGCTTCGCGTCGTGCTCGCCGATTCCTCCGTCGATCTCGCCGAACGGGGCAAACAGAAGATCGCAAACATGCTGAGCAAGCTCGTCGAGAAGCAGAGGATGACCGCCGCGGCCGGCACGGAGCTCCTGGCGCGCATCACCCCCGCGCCCGGGCCCCATGAATTCGGACATTGCGACTTCGTCGTCGAGGCAGCAACGGAGAACGTCGACGTCAAGCTCGCGCTCTTTCGCAAGTGCGACGCAGTCCTGCCTGCGGGCAAGTGGCTGGCCAGCAATACGTCGTCCATCTCGTTGACCAGGCTCGCCGCTGCTACGTCGCGGCCGGATCGGGTGATCGGGATGCATTTCATGAACCCGCCGCCGCTCATGAAGCTGGTCGAAGTCGTGCGCGCCCTGCAGACGAGCGACGAGACCCACGCCCTGACGTGTGCCCTCGCCGAGAAGCTGGGCAAGACGGTGACGACCAGCCGCGACGCGCCTGGATTCCTCGTCAACCGCATCTTGATCCCCATGCTCTGCGAGGCGTGCTTCGCCCTCGAGCAGGGGATCGGGTCGCCCGAAGACATCGACACGGGCGCAAAGCTGGGCCTAAACCACCCGATGGGGCCGCTCGAGCTGAGTGACCTGATCGGGCTCGACACGGTGCTCGCGATCGCCGACGTGCTTCACCGCGAGTTCGGCGACGACAAGTACCGCGCCCCCACGCTGTTGCGAAACTACGTTGCCGCCGGCTATTTGGGGCGAAAGAGCGCCCGAGGCTTCTACCGATACGACGACAAGGGCAACCGATTGGGTCCGAAATAGAAACCACCATGCCGACACTGCTCATCGACCGCGACGACGCCGTCGTCACATTGACCCTGAACCGACCGGACAAGCTCAACGCGCTGAACGAAGAGCTGCTCCGAGAGCTCGTCGCGTCCGTCACGACGCTGACCGACGACCCCACCGTTCGAGCGGCGATCTTGACCGGGGCCGGTGACAAGGCCTTCGCCGCCGGAGCGGACATCGCGGCGATGGTCGACATGGCCCCGCCGCAGGCAAAGCGCTTCTCCGACCTGGGCCATCGCCTCGGTGCGCTCCTCGAGCAGGCGCCCTTCCCCGTCATCGCAGCGGTCAACGGATTCGCGCTCGGCGGAGGCTGCGAGCTCGCTCTTTGTTGCGACTTCATCTACGCGAGCGAGCGAGCCAGGATTGGCCAGCCGGAAGTGGGGCTCGGCGTGATCCCCGGTTTCGGCGGCTCGCAGCGCCTCGCTCGAATCGTGGGGGTCGCGCACGCTCGCGAGCTGTGCATGACTGGAGATGTTCTCGGCGCCGAAGCGGCGATGCGGCTCGGGCTGGTCAACGCCGTGGTGCCGCACGCAGAGCTCTTGCCGGAGGTGCGGGTCGTCGCGGCGAAGATCGCCGCCAAAGCGCCGCTTGCGATTGCGTCGGTCAAACGGGCGATCCTTCGCGGCGCCGACGCTCCCCTGGCGACCGCCAACGAGCTCGAGGCGACGGCGTTCGCGGCGCTCTTCGGCAGCGACGACCAGCGCGAGGGAATGCGCTCTTTCCTCGAGCGCCGGACACCGAAGTTCGTGGGAAGATGAGCCCGCGCTCCCCCGCCGGGAGATCCCTCGATGACGCGTCTTGCTTCCCTCTTCACCGACCATATGGTGCTTCAAAGTGGCCGCAGCAATCCGATCTGGGGCTGGGATCGTCCCGGCCAGGCGGTGACACTCCGTATCGAAGCAGCGCGCTCGATGCTCGACGTCGTCACCGCCGTCACCGAGGCCGACGGCGCGTTTCGAATCGCCTGCCCGGCGCTGCCGGTGGGGGGCCCGTATCGCTTGCACGTCTCCGGCTCTCGAGAATGCACGCTCGACGACGTGCTCTCCGGTGAGGTGTGGCTCGCGTCGGGTCAGTCGAACATGGAGTGGAAGGTCTCGATGAGCGCCCACGGGGCCGTCGAGGCTGCGCAGGCACGCTGGCCGCAGATCCGCGTTTTCGGCGTCGCTCAACGGGCGGCTCGCGAGCCGCAGACGCTGGTCGACGGCAGCTGGCGTCCGTGCAGCCCCGAGACGGCGGGGGACTTCTCGGCCGTCGGCTACTACTTCGCCCGCGAGATTCACCGGCGGCTCTCCGTACCGGTGGGAGTCATCGACGCCTCGTGGGGCGGAACGCGCGTCGAAGCGTGGACGAGCATCGAGGCGTTGCGAAGCGTGATGGACATCGACGCCGAGCGCGCACACTCGGAGAATGAACCCGGCGCGCTGTATCATGGAATGATCGCGCCGCTCGTGCCGTTCGGCTTGCGGGGCGTCATCTGGTATCAGGGGGAGAGCAACGTCGACAACCACCCCACGTACCGCGATCGCTTCGTCGCGCTGGTCCGCGACTGGCGAGCGAAGTGGAACGGTACCGGTGAGGTTGCGTTCTACTTCGTGCAGCTCGCGGGCTTCGTCGATTCTCTCGCGTGGGCGTACTTGCGCGAGGCCCAGGCCGAGGCTCTCGCCGAGCCGGCGACGGGGATGGCCGTGACGATCGACATCGGAGACCCCGACGACATCCATCCCCGCAACAAACAAGACGTGGGCCGCCGCCTCGCGCTCGTCGCGCTGGCCGGGAGTTACGGGCAGAGCGGCGTCGAATGGTCCGGGCCCAGCGTCGATCGCGTGGAGATCGGTCCGGGTGGAGTCCGGGTCGCGTTTCGCCACGCCGCCGGCCTGCGCGCCCGCGGAGGAGGCGAGGTGCGCGGATTCGCTCTCGCCGGCGACGATCGGGTTTGCCGGGCGGCACAGGCGCGCATCGACGGCGACGCGGTCATCGTGACTTCCCCGGCCGTGGAGGTCCCGGTCACCGTGCGCTACGCATGGGCCGACAACCCGGACGCGAATCTGGAGAACGCCGCCGGGCTGCCGGCCGCCCCCTTTCGCACCGACCGCTGGTGAGCGATCAAAACGTCTTGTACGCCGCGACGACCGTCCCCAGCGCCGCGGTGACGAGGGCGAACGCCGCCGCGGCCACGAACGCGTAATGGGCGGTCCGCCGCAACGAGGCACGCACCCTTCCCTCGGCGAACGCCTCCGCGGCGTATCCGACACCTCCGGTCCACGCGAGCATCACAGCTCCGAACGCGAAATGCTCCTTGCGCTCGAACAGGTATCCGACGGCCGCAGAGCCTGCGAAGATGGGCTGGCGCAACGTCTCGCGATACGCCGGATACATCGTCACCCCGATCCAGGCCGCAAGGGTGACCAGAGCGACCGCGAAGACCACCGACAAGTGCGCCCGGCGCTGCGCGCGCCGGAGCAGAACGGCAGGATGCAGGAGGGCCATCGCCGCGATCCACCCGAGGTGGCCGTGCAGGTGTTCCTCGACGCGGAGAGGCTCGAGCGGATACACGACGCTCATCCACAGAGTAGCCCGGGTGACTCACGAGCGCGGCACGAAGTGCCGGTAACGGCCCGCGCAGGCGCGCGTACTCCACGGTGGATACATTCATCCACGCGCAGACGGCCGAAGCCTCGGCCGAGGCACAAGGAGCGAACATGCACCGGCGAAACTCGTACGCAGCAGCCCTGCTGGTCGGCCTGGGCATGGCAGCGTGCCGTCAGCCGTCGTCCGCCCCAGCTCGGCCGTTCGCGGCGCCGACCGCCAACCTCGACCCGCCGATCGCGAAGGAGAACGCATCCATGAGAGCCCCCACGTACTCGAAGCCGTCCCTTGCCGAGTTGAGGAAGAAGCTCACGCCGATTCAGTTCCAAGTCACGCAAAACGACGCCACTGAGCCGCCGTTTCACAACGAGTTTTTCGACAACCACGAGCCCGGGATCTACGTCGACGTCGCGACCGGCGAGCCCCTCTTCAGCTCGCTCGACAAGTTCGAGTCCGGAACGGGGTGGCCGAGCTTCACCCGACCCATCGAGGACGGGCGCGTGGTGTCGAAGACGGACGGAAGTCTTGGGATGATGCGAACGGAAGTGCGATCGACCATCGGCGGCTCGCATCTGGGGCACGTGTTCGACGACGGCCCGGCGCCGACGGGCCTGCGGTACTGCATCAACTCGGCTTCGCTGCGTTTCATCCCGTCGAAACGGCTGGATGCCGAGGGTTATGGGGCCTATGCCGCCCGCTTCGCGGGAGGCGCGCGGGTGTCGCCGGTTGCCGCATCGACCGCGAACGCTTGCGCCACGCCGCCGGCCGGCGAGCGACCCGGCTGCGAGACGACGCTCGACACCGCTCTTCTGGCGGGGGGCCGGGGGGCCCAGGCCGCGCTTCGCGAGGTGCCTGGGGTCCTCGAAGTGGAGGCTGGGATGGTCGGCGACTCAGACGCAGTCCGGGTGGTCTTCGACCCCAAGCAAATCGCCTATGGTGACCTGCTCGCGAAGTGGGCCCCCCTCGACGCCGCGGGCAGCAAGCCGGACCGCGTCGTCTACTCCACGTCCGAAGAGCAACGTCGGGCCGCCGAGGAGTGGAAGGCAACCCTCCCGCGCACAGCCGCACGCCCCGTCGTCCGCTCCGGCGACCTGCACTCGTTCACCCCGTCCCGGAACTAGACTCGGGATTTCCGCATTCACGGATTAGTCCAGCTACACTGAAGTTTCCCTGGTGCCGAGCACTGATGGGAGCCGTCGGCATCCCTCGTGAAGATGGGGAAGGCCAACCATGGAAATGGCGTGCGAGTACCCTCGTCAGGTGACAGGAAGGTCGCCTCGATCAGTCCAGGCGGGACGCTTTGCCGCGCTCACCCGCTGGTCGACCGTCAGCCACGAACGGACGGTCGGGGGAAGGCCATGACCGAGGACAATCGCGACGACGCCGCGAGCGACGCCGAGGAGCAGGCCCGTATCCTCCTTTTTGAGGACGACGACACCCTCGCGAACCTCCTTGCGCGTGTGCTGCGCACCGAGGGCTACCGTGTCGACGTATTCGATACGGCGGACGCCGTACCCTCCCCGGCGAAAGTCGCGCGCTACGACGTCGTCCTGAGCGACATCCACCTGGCCAACGACACCAGTGGTCACGAAGTCCTGCGCCGTGTTCGCGAGGCGAGCCCGTCGACCCCGGTCATCCTCATGACGGCCTATGCGGACATCGACGGGGCCATGAATGCGGTCGGCGAGGGCGCCTATGACTACCTATCCAAGCCGATCGAGCCCACCGAGCTCAAACGAAAGGTGTCCGAGGCGATCGCGCGCCGCAAGCTTGCCGGCTCGGAGAGCGAGTCCCCGACGAAGGGTGGGGCGCAGCCGGACGCGCGGATCGTCGGAACGACGGCGGCCATGCTGGCGGTGTACAAGACGGTCGCCCACGTCGCACCGACCACGGCCACGGTGCTCATTGTCGGCGAGAGCGGTACCGGCAAAGAGCTCGTCGCGAAAGCCATCCATGCGAAAAGTCCCAGGGCAAGCAAGGCTTTTGTCGCGGTCAACTGCGGAGCGTTACCCGAGTCGATCCTCGAGAGCGAGCTTTTCGGTCACGAGCGCGGCTCATTCACCGGCGCGAGCGCGACCAAGCGCGGCCTCTTCGAGGAAGCCAAAGGGGGAACGCTGTTCCTGGACGAGATCGGTGAGATCAGCCCGAAGATGCAAGTGCAACTCCTTCGCGTGCTGCAAGAAGGGGAAATCCGTCGGGTCGGCGCCGCGGAGACCGTCAAAGTCGACGCCCGCGTCGTGGCTGCGACCAACCGTGATCTGAAGGCGGAAGTTCTGGCTGGCCGCTTCCGGGAAGACGTCCTCTTTCGGTTGCAGGTGGTCACGGTTCACGTTCCCCCGCTTCGCGAGCGCAGGCGCGACATTCCCCTTCTCATCCGGCATTTCATCGCACGGCACGCCGAGCGCCTAGGCCGCCCGGCCCCCCGCGTCGCACCCGAAGTGTTCGAGATCCTGGAGAAGTACACGTTCCCCGGGAACGTGCGCGAGCTGTCGCACATCATCGAGCGCGCGATGCTGCTCGCACGCGAGGGCGTCATCACGGCCAGTGATATGCCGCCCGAGGTGGCGGGCGCGTGGGCCGCGGAGGGCGAGGCGAGCTTGGGCTCGCTGGCGGACGACTGGCCGACGCTGTCGGTGCTCGACCGCCGGTACATCGATCGGGTCCTTTCGCGAACGGGCGGCAACAAGACCCGAGCGGCCGAAGTGCTGGGCATCGATCGGCGAACGCTCAACCGGATGTTCGCTCGGGAGCGCGGCGAAGGTCAGGCGGAGACGCTCACGGACGACGAGTTGGACGCCATCGAACGGGAAGAAGAGGGCCGAGCTGGCGGTCTCGAGCCTAAGAAGCCTTGAAACCTTTCCCCCGGACCGACAGTTCGCTAGAAGGTTCCCCCGTCCCATGATGACTGAGCAGCCGCTGGAACTCGCTCGCGCCACGAGCCGTCGCGACCCGTACGACTTCGTCACACCATTGCCACAAAACCTCATCCGCGTACCCACGGTCAAGCAGCGTACCAACTTCAGCTGCGGAAATGCCGCCACCCTGGCGCTCCTTCGCTACTGGCGGTGGGACGCGTACGCTCGGGTCGACGAGACGGCCCTGTACCTGCCGCTCGAGACCACGCATGCGAAGGGAACCGAGCCCCAGCCAATCGCTGCTTTTCTGAACAATGCCGGCGGGGTCACCGCCGAATACCGCCACAGCGACGTCACCGTGGGCGAGCTCGAGCGCGCGATCGACGCGCGCCAGCCCCCGATCGTCGACTTGCAGGCGTGGCGCGACCACGAGACGCCTTGGCGTGACCTCTGGGACGCAGGACACTACGTGGTGATGGTCGGCTACGACAGCCAGAACCTTTTCTTCATGGACCCGTGCACGGTGGCCCCGGGTGCGTACGTCTACCTACCCAGGGCGGAGCTGGCCGAGCGCTGGCACGATCTGGCAGGCGACCACAACGAGCCCGTGGAGCACATGGCCATCTTCGCGCGCGGATCGGCCGCGGCGCGATGCCCGGACGAGCCCGCGCCGGAAGGTGCTGCCAAGCTAGGCTGAAGGGGTGCCGGCATTCCTGACGACCGTTCGCTCTCAACCGACGGCGATACAGACCTTGCGCCGCGCGCTGTCAACCGCGCGCGTCCATCATGCCTACCTGTTCGACGGCCCCGAGGGCGTCGGCAAAGAGCGCGCCGCGTTTGGGTTGGCCCAGGCCCTCGTCTGCGAGCGAAGGGCCGCGGACGCGGCGGACGCGTGCGGTGCGTGCAGTCCGTGCACGCGAGCACTGCCGCGCCCGGGGGCGGACCGCCCGACGCACCCGGACGTGGTCGTGCTCGAGCGCGGGCTTTACGAGCCGGCGACCATTGGACGGCGATCGCCGGAGAGCCAGGACATCAGCATCGACCAGGTGCGAACCCTTGTCCTCGCGCGGGCTTCTTTCCCGCCGTACGAGGGTCGCGCGAAGGTGTTCATCGTGCGTCGCGCGGAGGAGCTGAGCGCCTCCGCGGCCAACGCGCTGCTCAAGACGCTCGAAGAGCCAGGAGCGCGCACTCACTTCGTCTTGCTCTGTTGCTCGTGCGATGCCCTTCTGCCGACGATTCGGTCGAGGACGCAGCGCGTGCGGTTCGGCGTCCTGCCGGATGACGTCATCGCGGAGCTGCTCCGAGAGCGGGGCGTCGACCGGGAGCGCGCGGCGCAGATTGCCGGTCTGGCGGGAGGAACCATGGCGTCGGCGGTCGCCTTGTCCGACGCCGAGGCGAGCGCCCGCCGCGACGAGTTCGTCGCGCGCGCGATGGCGGCGCTCGATGCGATCGATCGTGGCCCGGCGCTCGAGCTCGCCGAAGAGGCGAAGAAGGCGGAGAAGCGGCCCCTCGTTGGCCTGCTCGAGGCCCTTGCCTCGGCGTTCGGCGCTCTCGCCCGCGCGGAGGTCTCGGCCGCGAACCGCCACGCGGACGTGGCCGCAGCGCGCCACGCGATCGTCGTCTCTGCCGTCGAGCAAATCGAGGCAAACGCCGCGATCCAACTCGCGGTCGAGGCGATGATGATGAAGATGCGCGCCAGCTAGCTCCCGGGGAGCACGTCGTACTCGCGCCGCCCCAGCGCCACCCCGGTCCACGCCAGCGTCTGCTCGCTTCCGGCCACGAGGACGATTCGCTCGCTCCCCTGCCCCCCATACTCTGCGACAACGGCGCGATCACCGACGCTGGGCGCGCCGCTGCCCGCCCGCGTGACGCGGACCGGCAGCCGACGCAGACGCTCGAATCGGACGCCCTTGTGCTCCAACGTGTGCGGAGGGTCGGTGGTCACCGCGAGCTCGGCGATCGGCAGCGGAGAAAGCCAGAGCAGCTCTTCGATCCCCTCGCGCGCGAGCACCGCGCGGTCGGCCCCCGCCTCCGGCGCCACGAACAGCGCGGCGACCGGACGCTCCTCCTCGAAGACCAATGCGCCGGCCAGCCATGCCTCGTCGCGCTCCGCAGTCCGCACGACGACGTCACCCAGGCGACAGGGAAATGCGGAGAGCACCTCGGCCACGGGAGGCCTCTTCCCGTCGATGGGCTCCGATTCGGTCAACCGCCGCGCGCGCAGCCGCAACGCAAGCGCGCGCCCGATGACCGCGCCCCCGGTGGCGACAAGTAAGCCGAGGATCACGCTCACCGCGCGGTCCTTGCCATCGGCGGCCCCGGCGCGAGCAGCTCCTGGAAACCCCGCGCCCGCGCCGTCACCTCACGCAGCACCCCCTCCACCGATAGAGCTCCGCCGCGCAGAGCCTCAGGCGGGAGCAGTGCCGAGATCACCGCCGCCGCCTCGACCAGGCCGACCAGCTGGTGCGCACGCGGCAGCGTGATGCCGCCGATGGCGACCAGCGGGATTCCTGCCGCCAAGGCGTGCGCATGAGCCTCGGCGAGCAACCCCACCCCCACCACGGGGTCCGGATGCGCCTTGGTCGACGTCTCAAAGACGGGACCGAAAGCCACGTACGCGGGCCGCGCGGCCAGCGCAGCATCGAGCTGGTCGATCGTGTGGGTGGACACGCCGACGCCGAGCCCCGGCGCGAGACGGCGAACGCGATCGATCGGCATGTCGGTCTGCCCCACATGCGCCAAATCGCATCCGGCGAAGATGGCCAGGTCGGGCCGGTCGTTCGCGACGAGCGGGACCCCTGCGCGGTGGCACATGGGCGCGAGCTGTCGCAACAGCGCGAGCGCTTCGCGCGATGGGAAGTCTTTGGCGCGCAGCTGAAGCGCCGCCGGTGACGCACTGAGCACCGCTTGGGAGAACGCCACTGGGTCGAGATGGCAGGCGTCGAGGGTGGCGACGTCCACGATCGCGTAGAGTCCACGCATCGCTCGCGAGCAGGTAGTCGACGACGCACAAGTCCGTCAACGCGATTCGGTGTCACCTTGAACGAGTGACCTCGGAGCCTGGCTCGATGCGCGGCTTGAGCAAGCTCGGCGCCGGGTCGACGACGAGCACGTCTCCGCGCCCGATCTCTGCCCAAGGGGCATTGCCATCCGACGCGCTGCGGTCGAGCCGCGTCGCCCGAACGCGCGCGGCCACGGACGTGCCAGCGCCCGCCGCCGAGAGCTCGCCACAGACGAACGCCTCGCGCTTGCCCTTGGTGCGGATCAGCTCGGACACGACGCGCAGGCGCGCGGCGCCGGGCGCGGAGGGAAACGAGTCGGCGAGGCGCAGAGCGTCCTTGCGCAACACGAGATAGCTGAACGTCAGCCCCTCGCGTCGGAGACCAGCGGCCCGCGCGATCGGGACGACCCAGCCCGGCAGGTCCACGGCGAGGTCCTCGTGACACCAGTCCGTTTCGCGAGCGAGAGCAGGGCACGGCCCGCCGTGCATGCAGGGCGCGAACACGGTCGCGCCGCGGGAGGCCAGCACGTCGCGGACGCGGTGCAGGTGACGCGTTCGATCGCGCAGCGCCGGCTCGATGAGGACGAGCGAGCCGTGGTCCTTGGTGAGGTGCTCGAGAAGGCCGTGCAAGAGTGCCGCATGACGGTCGACGCGCGCATCGGCCGGGGCACCCACGTCCAACTCGCTGAGCAGGTGACCGGCGAGCACCACGTCGAACCGACCGAGGCCGTCGAAGGCGCCGGCGGCCCCGATGGGGCGTGCGACCGGCGTGACGCGCAGCTCAACGGCGCCGCGCCCGGCGGCCCGGCGTCCTCGCAGCACCTCGTCGGCGAGTTCGAGCGCCTGGACGTCGGGCTCCACCCAGGTCGCCTCGACGACGCGGGGACCAGACTCCGCATGCGCCGGCACGGTTCCCGTGCCCCGGTCCGCCGCCTCGAGCGCCCGGACCAGCCCCCAGGTCGTGGCACCCAGCCCGGCCCCGACGTCAAGCACGCGCAATGGGGCGCTGCCAAGACGAAGGGCTCCCGTGGCCACCAGCTCGCGCGCTGCGGCCGCACCCTTCGGCACGTCTCGAGCAAACCCGAAGCCCAGGCGAGCGGCACCGGCATCGCTCGCGACCGCGCGCGCGACGGACGCGTCGTTGTACGCCGCCGAGAGGTCGGCCACTCGCGAGGCGAGCCTGGCCACGTCGCGGCTGGTCGGCCAGCCTCGCCGGCGAGCGACTGCGTCCAGCGTCTCGCGCCAGTCGTCCTCGAGTGGGCGCACGAGCGCCAAGCCCAGCATGCACCGTAGAATCGCCCCCATGCCGTCCTCGCCGCAAGCCGAGCCAATCCCCGTCCTCGCGGTCGGAGCGGTCGTCGTGGACCGAGTCGGGCGCGTTCTGCTCGTTCGACGCGCGCGGGCGCCGAACGCGGGGGCGTGGACCCTGCCGGGCGGACGCGTCGAGGAGAGCGAGTCGCTCGAGCACGCGATCGTCCGAGAGGTTCGCGAAGAGACCTCGCTCGCCACCCGTGTCGTGTGCCCGCTCGGCGTCGTCCTGATCGCTCCCGAAGGGTTCGCATTCGCGATCCACGAGCACCTCCTCGTGCCCGAGGACGAAGGCGATCGTCCGATCGTCGCCGGGGACGACGCGGCGGACGCGCGCTGGGCCACGCGCGATGCGCTCGGCGGGCTCGGCGTCGGCGCCGAGGCCATCGACGTGATCGACCGGGGCCTCCAGGAAGCGCGGCGGCAGGGATTGGCGCGGTGAGGGGTTGTGCCCTGGGCCTTCCGCGCTTACGTAGCCGTGGCGCTCCCGATGCAACGACTCCCGCGTCCGACGAGACTGCTCGCCCTCGGCATCCCGACTCTCGCTGCGTGCGGATGCGCGGGTACTGCGCCGCCGCCCTCGTCTCCGCCGACGGCCGACGCAGCCCTGGTCCGCATGCACGCCACATTCGCGTGCGGCAACGGCATTCAGGGCAACGCGAAGTTCGACCTCTTCGGCGAGCACGGGCGCGGGCGCGGCGACGTCATGCTCTTCGCGGAACGACCCGCGCTCATCCGCCTGGACATCGTCAGCCCCTTCGGCGTCTCCCTGGCGACCTTGACGGCCGACGGATCGCGGTTCGCCCTCGCCGACCTGCGCGACAAGCACTTTTACGTCGGCCCGGCCAGCGCCTGCAACATCGCCCGGCTGACGGCGGTGCCGGTGCCGGGGCACGTGCTCGTCGATCTGCTCCGCGGCGAGGCGCCGGTCTTGCGCCACGACCCGCAGGCGGCGACCATCGCCTGGAGCCCGCAGGGGTACTGGGTGCTCTTCATCCCGAGCTCCAGCGAAGCGCGCGAAGAGGTTCATCTGGCGCCGCGCCCCGACGACTGGACCAAGCCGTGGGACCAGCAGCGGATGCGGGTGCTCGACGTGCGCGTCGAACAACAGCAGTACGTGCTTTACCACGCGGAGCTCAGCGACCACGCCACGGCGCCGACGGCCGGCCCCCGGGAGGATCCCGACGGCTTAGCACCGCCCGTGCCGCCGAGCGGTCCCCCGTGCGACGCCGAGATCCCGAGGAAGATCCGTATGGAAGTGCCGGACCCGGAGGCCGACGTGCGCTTCCAGTACCAGCAGCTGTCGTGGAATCCTCCGCTGCCCGAGGGAACGTTCGAGCAACCCGCGCCGCCGGGGATGCGCCCGGAGCAGGTCAACTGCGAGTAGTCCATCGATCACTGGAGTCGATGCACGTGAGAGAACATCACCGCCGCGAGTCAAGCGGGTGGAGATTCAAGGTACTCGTCCCGAGCGCGCTTCGGATTGCGCCTGGCGCGTCGGTGATGATCGACGCGGCGCCGCGATCGACGAGGTGGACGGCCTCGGCCTCATCGTTGACCGTCCACACGCCGAGACGCAAACCCCGCCGCGCGTGACGCGCCATCGTGTCCGGCTGCGCCTGGGTACGCTCGATGTGCAGCCAGCGCACGAGGGGGGGCCGGGCCACTTGCTGAAGCGCGTCGGCCCAGAGCGGCTGGCCCGGCCGGACAAGCAGTGCACGCGGGATCGCCGGCGCCTCGAGCGCGGCAAGCGCGAGGAGCAGCGGATCGAACGACGAGAGAAGCACGTCGGCGCCCGTGGCCCGCACGGCCCCCACGGTCGCGCGAGAGAGAGCCGCGGCGTGCGTGACGTCGTGCTTCATCTCGACATTGACGCCGACGCGTCGAGAGACCGCCCACCCGAGCACCTCTGGAAGCGTTGGCACGCCCAACGTGCGTAGCTCGTCGAGGCCCACGTCGCGCACACGCCGGACGTCGTGCCCCTCGGTCGCCCTCGAGAGGGTCGCGTCGTGAAAGACCACCACCGCATTGCCCGCGCACGTGCGCACGTCGAGCTCCACCGCCGACGCGCCCTGTCGAGCGGCCTGGTCGAACGCGGCCATCGTGTTCTCCGGCGGCCACCCGTCGCCTCGCCCACCCCGGTGCCCGACGACGATCCCGGTCGCCGCCCAAACGCTCACGCCGCGAGCTCGAGCGCGATCGAGCTCGCCAGCGCCTTGGCCTCCTCGAGCTTATCGGCCGCGAGCGAGATCGCGCCCACGACTGGGTGCCCGCCGCCGCCGTAGCGCTCGCAGATCGCGGCGATGTTGTGCCGGCGGGTGATGTTCGACCAAGGATTGTAGCCGATGCTTATCTTGCACTTGCTTTTCGAGCGGCTGAGGAGCACCGAGTACGCGCTCTTGGGGAAAAGCGCGTACGTCACGAATTTGCCCGCGACCTCGATGATCTCGTCGCTCAGATCGACCAGCACGACCGGCCCCATCGGCTTCGCGTGCTCTGCCACGAGCTTGACGAAGCCCTCGTGCGCACGCCGCAGCGGCTCGTACGCCTGAACGACCTCCGCCGTGCGCGCCACCTCCGAGAGTGGATGCTCGAGCAGACGAGGGACCATCTTCGCGAGGAACGAGTCGTCGCCGAGGTGCTCGACCACCGTCATCAGCTGGAGCTCGGGCTCGGTCCGATCGACGGCCATCTTGGCGTCGTGAAAGCCGGCGCTGTCGATGATGTCGGCCCAGCGCACGAGCTCCTCGGTGGGGGCGAGATCCAGACCGAATCGCTCGCGCCCGACGTCGGCGATGAGCTTGGTGGCGCTGCTGTAGGCGCCATCGTGGAACATGCGCCGCTCGCCGTGGATCGTGCCTTCCGCCGCCGCGCGCTCGTAGAACGCGCGGTCGTCGGGTGAGGCGAAAGCGCTGACGTGATGGTCGAAGTACCAGCTCAGCGCGGGCACGGCGGCGAAGCGAAAGTCGAGGATCGCGTTCACGTCGCCGGTGAGCACCTTCGGGTCGACGCCGTTCAGGCCGGGGCCGTAGCCTGCGCCGTGGTAGGTGAACGAGGCCCCGTCATCCGGGAAGCGATGCCGGTAAAGACGCGTGAACATCACGGCGGAGCAGAGGCCATCGAAGCAGTGGCCGTGGGTGGCGACGACGACACGGGGAGGACGACTGGTAGTCACGTGTGCGGCTTAGCACGAGAAGGGGCGCAGAATGAGGGTCCATCACGTCGCGATGCGTTCGGCCGACCTCGAGCGGTTGGAGGCCTTCTACACGGGAATCCTCGGGTTCGCGGTCGTCGCCGGCCATGGCGCGCCCGACGGGAGCGTCTGGCTGGATGCGGGGGCCGCGGTGCTCATGCTGGAGCGAGCGGACGAAGGGGAGCCAGGGGTCATGCCGGGCACGATGGACCTCGTGGCTTTCGCCATGGGTGCGCAGACCAAGGAGGCATGGCGGCAGCGCCTCGCGCGGGGAGGGATACGCGTCGAAGCGGAGACCGCTTACACCCTTTACTTCCGCGATCCGGACGGCCGGCGCGTCGCGGTCAGTGATTATCCGCTGCCGCTGGCGCCGCGCGGGTGATCGTCCCCCAGGATCGCGCACGTGAACGGCCGCTGACCGAAACCACGAGCGCGGACCAGGCCCGTGCCTTCATCGCGCGGCGGGTCCGGCAGCACGCGCCGTCCGGGCACGCGAGAATTGAACCGTGCAACGGGAACGTACGGATCCAATCGAGCGGCGCAGGGGTCGTCACCAAGCTCCGCGATCGACGATCAGGTCGAAGGACGCTCATCCTGCGCTACGGTGTGAAGAGACGCGAGATGACAGGGCGCACCTTTCTCGTCGCGATCGGGCTGATGCTCGCCGCCGGCTGCAGCGCGCCGGACGGCCCCGGCCCATCGTTCGGCGAGTCGACCGACGCGTCATCACCGGAGAGCGACGCGGACCATTCGACAGACGCTCGGTCGATGAAACCAAGCGCCGACGCAGCGGACATCGGCGCTCCGCTCGTCGACGCGCGTGGGGACCAAGTCGTCGATTCCAGTGACGCGGGCGCCGCTAGCCACACGAGCGACGCGAGCGACGCGAGCGACGCGAACGCGGCGGACACCGGGGACGGGAGAGACGCAGTCGCAGGCGATCCGGAAAGCGGCCGTCTCGCGGGGATCACCGCCGCGCACAACGCGGTGCGAGCCGCGGTGAACACGACACCCCCGCTGCCGCTCCTCGTCTGGTCTCCCACCATCGCGGATTACGCGCAGCAGTGGGCCACAACTCTGGCCACAAGCATGTGCGCACAGCCCCAGCATCGCTCGGGCGCCGAGCTGGCGGCCAAAGACTACGGCGAAAATCTGGCGGTCTTCGGCTCGGGCGGCCGGCTCCAGTCGGCGAGCACCGCACAGCAAGCCGTGAACGCGTGGGCCGCCGAGGAGGCCTGCTGGACGTTCGGGACGATCCAGGGCACCGAGAAGTGCGACATCGCGTGTTACACGAACCTCAATAGCGATGGCTGCGGTCATTACACCCAGGTCGTGTGGCGCACGAGCACGCAGCTCGGGTGCGGCGTCGCGAGCTGCAAGAACGGCACGACCTCGGAAGACATCTGGATCTGCAACTACGCACCGGCGGGCAACTTCATCGGGCGCGCGCCCTATTGACGCGTTCCGCCGCTCCGATGCGGAATGTGAACCCCGTGGGTCTCGGCGAACGCGATCGCCGCGTCGTAGCCGGCGTCCGCGTGCCGCACGATGCCCATGCCGGGATCGGTCGTGAGAACACGCTCGATGCGCCGCCCGGCTTCCGCCGTACCGTCCGCGACCACGACCATCCCCGCGTGCAGGCTCATCCCGATCCCGACGCCGCCGCCGTGATGGAAGCTCACCCAGCTCGCGCCGGCCGCGGTGTTCACGAGCGCATTGAGCAGGGCAAAGTCGGCAATCGCGTCCGAGCCGTCTTTCATTCCTTCGGTCTCGCGATGGGGAGAAGCGACGCTTCCGCTGTCGAGGTGGTCCCGCCCGATGACGATCGGGGCCCTGACCTTCCCCGTGGCCACGAGACGATTGAACGCGGCGCCCACTTTCGCGCGGTCGCCGTACCCGAGCCAGCAGATGCGGGCCGGCAGCCCCTGGAACTTCACCCGTTCGCGCGCCATGACGATCCACGCGCGAAGATCGGCGTCATCGGGCACGGCCGCGAGCACGGCGTCATCGGTCGCCGCGATGTCCGCTGGGTCGCCGCTGAGGGCGACCCACCGAAATGGCCCTTTGCCGACGCAGAAGAGCGGTCGGATGTACGCGGGGACGAAGCCCGGTATGTCGAACGCGCGCGGACATCCCGCCTCCGCCGCGCACGCGCGGATGTTGTTGCCGTAGTCGAACACTTCGGCCCCGGCGCCTCGCATCCAGAGCATCGCGCTCACTTCTTCCGCCATGCTCCCCTTGGCCCGCTCGACGTATCCAGCCGGGTCTTCGGCGCGGAGCTCGGCCGCTTCCTCCAGCGACAGGCCGAGAGGAATGTATCCGTGCAACGGGTCGTGCGCCGCCGTCTGCTCGGTGACCAGGGAGGGCACGACGTTGCGCCGCGCGAGCTCGGGAAAGACTTCGGCGGCGTTGGCGCAGAGGGCGATGCTCAACGAACGCCCCTGCTTGCTCGCCGCCTCGAGACGTTCGAGGGCCTGGTCGAGATCGTCGGCTCGCTCGTCGACGTACCGCGCGGCGATTCGCTTCTCGATGCGCGCCGGATCGACTTCCACGGCGAGACAGCTCATCCCCGCCATCGTCGCCGCGAGCGGCTGCGCACCGCCCATTCCGCCCAGGCCGGCGGTGAGCACCCAGAACGGGCCGCCCTGCCCCGTCCTCGCGGCATACGCCCGGCGCGCGGCGACGAACGTCTCGTACGTCCCCTGCAGGATCCCCTGCGTGCCGATGTAGATCCACGAGCCCGCCGTCATCTGCCCGAACATCGTGAGGCCCATCGCTTCGAGTCGGCGGAACTCGTCCCACGTCGCCCACTTGGGAACCAGGTTGGCGTTCGCGAGAAGCACGCGCGGCGCATCGGGGTGCGTGCGGAATTTGCCGACGGCCTTTCCCGACTGCACGAGCAACGTCTCGTCGCCGCCGAGCGCGCGGAGCTCGCGCACGATCACGTCGAAGCAGTCCCAGTTGCGAGCAGCTTTTCCGCTCCCCCCGTAAACGATCAGCTCCTCTGGGCGCTCGGCGACCTCGGGATCGAGGTTGTTGTGGAGCATGCGCAGAGCGGCCTCTTGAACCCATCCCTTGCAGGAGAGGTCGCCGCCTCGCGGCGCGCGGACGACGCGAGAAGTGGACATTGGGAAAGCCATAGCAGCCCTTGGGGCGGACGTTCCGTCCGATAGAATGCCGGCCTCGGCGGGGGCCTTCCGTGGTGTGATTCGGCCGTGGGGGCCCCTCGAGCGAAGCATGCCAATCAAGCCATGGTTTCCCACGTTCATCTACGAGTCCCCCTTGCAGAAGAAGGGCTCCGACGACTTTGGCCGCGCGCTCCTCGAGGAATGCCGAAAGGTCCGCGAGCAGGACGCCGCCGGGCAGCTCTGGTGCCGGGAGAACTACCCGTCGGGCTACACGTCGTACGGAACGCTTCGCACTCTGAACCGGACCTTCTCGGCGTTTCCGACGTTCATCGACCTCGAGCGCAAGATCTGGCCCCACGTAATGCGCTTCACACGCCGCCTCGACATGGACCTCCGAGAAGCGACCCTCGCGATGACCGATTGCTGGGTGAACATCATGTCGAAGGACGCCGTTCACCCGCTGCACCTGCACCCCGGGGCGGTGGTCAGCGGGACGTACTACGTGCGCACGCCGCCCGGTTGCTCGGTCATCCGATTCGAGGATCCCCGCGCCGAGCGATGCAAAGCGATCGCGCCGCCCCGGGTGGCGCAGTGCAGGCTGGAGAACCTCGCGCAAGTCACGTGCGACGCCGAGGCGGGCAAAGTCGTCCTGTTCGAGAGCTGGCTGCGCCATGAAGTGCCCTCCAATCCCACGTTGGAAGAGCGTGTGAGCGTCAGCTTCAACTACACGTGGATATGAGCATGTGCCATGCTGTGCCGCCCATGACATATGCGACGCGCGGGCGTGGGAACCCAGTCACGAAACCCGGCGTTCGCCCTGCGTGGCATGAGCCGTGCTGAGTAGCCGGGCGGGTAGATGGGTCGAGTGGTCGTGTGCGCACCGATTTCGGTTCCGCGCGCGCACCGCACGTCGCCGAAAGGGAAACCAGTCATGAAGAGCCAATGGCTTCTTGGGGCAGTCGCTGCCGCCGTACTCACTGTCGTCGCGGTTTCCGCGCCCGACGCAAGGGCGTGCGGCGGATGCTTTCACGAGCCCATCTCGCCGACGCAAACCGGGACGGTGGTGACCGACCACCGCATGATCTTCAGCATCTCGACGCAGCAGTCGACCTTGTACGACGAGATCAAGTACGCCGGGTCGCCGGCGTCGTTCGCGTGGGTGCTCCCCATCCGGGGCGTGGTGACCGTCGGATTGAGCTCCGAGTCGGTCTTCTCTTCGCTGGAGTCCGCCACGGCGACGGACATCGTCGCCCCGCCCCTCAACTGTCCGGCGTGCAATTGCCGCGGCGGCCCGGTCACCGCCGCCGGCGGCGTTTCGATGGGGGCGGGATCGGCGGACGCGGGTTTGGTCACGGTCCTCAGCCAGCAAACGATCGGGCCCTACGCCGCGGTTCAATTGCAATCGACCGACCCGACCGCGCTCACCAACTGGCTCACGACCAACGGCTACGTCATCACCGCGGACATCCAGCCGGTGATCGCCGCCTACGTGACCGAGGGTTTCGACTTCCTCGCGCTCCGGCTGAACCCCGGGCAGGGGATCCGGGCGATGCGCCCGGTGCGCGTCACTTCGCCCGGAGCGGGGCTCTCGCTGCCGCTGCGCATGGTCGCCGCGGGCACCGGAGCCACGGTCGGCATCACGCTGTGGGTCGTCGCGGACGGGCGATACGAGCCGAAGAACTTCCCGTTCTTCACGATCCTTCCTTCCGAGCTGACCTGGGACTGGGGCGCGGGACGAAGCACGTACACGACCGTCCAAGTGCAAAAAGAGGCGGCCGCCAACAACGGGGCCTGGCAGATCGAGAGCTCGCTCGTTGTGTCGCCGTTCCAGATCGAAACCCCCGTGCTGAACGGGTTGTACGGGGCGAACGACTATATGTCGCTACCGGGAACGGACGCGGGGGCGAGCGCAGCGGCCGACGCGAGAACCGCGGACCTGGCAGCCCTCTTTCCGGAGGGCAACGTCTCGCTGCGAGTCACGCGCATGCGAGCCGACCTGCTTCACAGCGCGCTCGCGGCGGACCTGGTGCTCCAAGCGTCGGCCGATCAGAGCACGATGTCGAACATTTATCAGGTGACCCAGTCGGTCAACCAACCGCCCTGCCCCGTTTGCCCGTGCGCGGGCGGCAGCAGCAGCTCCAGCGGCGCGATGATGAGCGCGGCGGATGCCGCGGCGTCGAGCGGCGCGATGAGCTCGAGCGGCGCGATGAGCTCGAGCGGCACGGCCTCCAGCAGCTCGAGCGGCGCCGCAAGCTCGAGCGGAATGTCGTCCGGGTCCGATGCGGCGGCCACGAGCTCGAGCGGCGCCATGCCATCGAGCAGCTCGGGGGCAACCAACAACGCCGGCGCGGCCGACAGCGGCACCGCGTCCGGGGCAGCGCCAACAACCGCACACGAGTCGTCCGGCTGCGCCGCGGTCGCATCGGAGCCCGACGCCGTGGCGGGGCAGCTCATGATCGGCGGACTGGTGGCTGTGTCGCTCGTGCGCGGGCGCCGTGGACGTGGACGTGGACGTGGAGGAAAATCGTGACCCATCGCGGGACTCTCGGTGCGGTCGCCGCCGCGGCCCTGCTATCGGCCTCGGGCGCGGCGAGCGACGCCCGAGCCTGCGGAGGGTGCTTTCACGAGCCCACTCCGCCGACGCAGAGCGGAACGGTGGTGACCGACCACCGGATGATATTCAGCATCTCGCCGACGCAGACGACGCTCTACGACGAAATCAAGTACTCGGGGTCGCCCGCGTCGTTTGCCTGGGTGCTTCCGATCGCTGGCCCGGTCACGGTCGGCCTCAGCGCGGACGAAGTATTCGCCGCGCTCGAGCAGAGCACCAAGACCGAGATTGTCGCGCCCGTCCTCCCACCGTGCCCGTCGTGCAACTGTGGTGGCCTTGGGGCCTTCCCGGCCAGCAACGCGGGCAGCGGCAGCGGGTCGAGCTCGGGCGCGGTCACTGTGCTCAGCGAGCAAACCGTCGGTCCTTATGCGACGGTGCAGCTCGCGTCGACCGATCCGAGCGCGCTCGAAACGTGGCTGACGACCAACGGCTACGTCGTCTCCGCGGACGTCCAGCCGATCATCGCGGCATACGTCGCGGACGGATTCGATTTCTTGGCGCTGAAGCTCGCCCCGGGACAGGGAGTTCGCGCGATGCGCCCGGTGCGGGTGACCACGCCGGGGGCAGGGCTGACGCTGCCACTGCGGATGGTGGCCGCGGGCACGGGCGCGACGGTGGGCATCACGCTGTGGGTCATCGCCGACGGACGATACGAGCCGGACAACTTTCCTTTCTTCACCATTTCGCCGTCGGACCTCACGTGGGACTGGGCGATGAACCAGAGCACGTATACGACCGTGCAAATCCAGAAGGAGAGCGACGCCCAAAATTCGGCCTGGCAGATCGAGAGCTCGCTCGTCCTTTCGCCGTACACGATCGAGAACGCCGTCATCAACGGCGTCGCGGTGAGCGGCAGCGGCAGTGGTGGCAGCAGCAGCGGCGGGGCAAGTGGCTACATGGCCATTCCCGGGCCAGACGGCGGCACGTCGCAGACCGAGGCCGAGGCGCAAACCGAAGACCTGGCCGCTCTCTTCCCCGAGGGCAACGCGTCGGTCCGAATCACGCGGATGCGCGCGGACCTGATTCACTCGGCGCTCGCGAACGATCTGGTCCTCCGCGCTGCGGACGATCAGAGCACCCTGAGCAACGTGTACCAGGTGACCCAATCCGTGAACGCGCCGCAGTGCCCGGTGTGCAACTGCGCCGGCACACCCAACGGCAGCAACGGCTCGAGCAGCTCCGGTGGCACCACCGTGGTCCCCGTCCTGCACAAGTCTTCCGGCTGCTCGGCCGCGACGTCCGACCCCGACGCGTGGGCCGCCCCGCTCGCGGCCGCGGGCTTCTTGGCGTTTTCGATCGTCCGTTCGCGCCGGCGAAGAGACGCGGCTGCGTCCCGACGATAGCGCCCCCGGGGTCACCTCTTGGCGGAGCTCGGTGGAATGTCGCCCGGACCGCTTCGCGCAACCAACCAAGACCAAAGGGCCGGAGCCACGCCCGAGACGAGGATCGCGGCGATGGCGAGCGTCGGCGATCCGAGCGCGCCCGCAGCGAGGGCGACCCCACCGCCGATTGTCATCGCGTAGCCGCCGAAGCGCTGGGTCCGCGCCCAGTTCTCGTCCGACGCGAGGGCGAACGCGGTGCGAACTCCGAAGAACGGATTGCGGCGCGTTCGCGGAAGCACGAGCCCGATAGCGACGAACAGAACGCCGAGCAGCACCCATATCGCGCCGCCGAGCCGAGGTGCGGGCGACAGCGAGGCGCGCAGAACGAGCCCGTGCACCCCCAATAGCGTCGCGGCCAGCGCGAACGAAAGGAAGCGAACGGGCGACGCCGCGAGTCGATCGCGCCATCCCGGCGGCATGATCCGCGCTCCGAAGCGCGTGAGCGCGACCACGCCCACAGTGAGGACCGGGACGAGCCAGGCGCCAAGCGCGCGCGGCATCCAGCCGTTCGGTCGGCCCTCGATATCGAAGTGCGTGGGCATGGGGTTCGGCAGGCGAGCATAGACGGCGGCCGTCAGCGCGAACGCCGCCGCGAGGGCGACGGCGGTCAGGAGGTCGAACGACAGCGCGCTTCGGCGGGCATCGGTCATGACGGCTTCCTCACGCTACGTCTGCGGGACGCACCAACGGATGACGACAGCTCCAGCAGGGCTGCCGCCAGGTCTTCGAGCACGTTGCTCTGCAGCGTATAGACGATGGTCGTCGCGCGCCGCTCGGACCTCACCAACCCAGCCGTCTCGAGGACTTTGAAGTGGTGCGACAGGGTCGGCTTCGTGAGCTCGAATTGCGCCGCGATCTCGCCCGCCGTGAGCGACCCTTTCCGAAGGAGCTTCAGGATCTGTCGGCGCGTGGGATCGGCCAGCGCCTGGAACGCGGGGACGTCGTCGAACATGATTTGACGGTTGTCTATTTAGACGAGTATCGAACTTTGTCAAGCCCGGGCCGCCGCGGAACAGACTGCGCACGCGCCACACGGGCAAAGCTTCCGCCGAAGGGTTTGGCGCGGAATCCGCATCCGTGCCGTGATGAGGTATTCGACGGATCTCAGGCGAAGGCGACACGGCCGTCTCGGTCGGGGCACGACGATCATGGCTGCGCCGGCACCCGCAGCGACAGGGCTGAACCGTGGAACGGCGCAGGCGCTCCTCGAGCTCGCGTCCGCGAAGCACGGGGAAGATTGGGCCGAGTCGATGCGACGCATCGTTCAGCTCGATGCGGAAGTGATCTCTATCGAGCGCGTGAGCTTCTGGAGCCTTCGCGACGAGCCCGCGAGCATCCACTGCGAGGCTGGCTACGTCGCGAGCTCTGGAGCCTTCGAGCACGGCGCCTCGCTCCTCCGGTCGGACCACCCGGCCTACTTCGACGCGATTCTGAAGGCACGAATCGTGAGCGTCGATGACGTCTATGGCGATCCGCGCGTGCACGAGCTCCGCGACTACTGCCTCGCCCGCGGAATTTCGTCGATGCTCGACGTTCCCGTATGGCTGGACGGCCGGCTCGCCGGCGTTCTCTGCCACGAACATGTGGGCGCGAAGAGGCGCTGGAGCGCGGTGGACGAGGACTTTGCCGTGGGTGTCGGCCAGGTCGTCGCGTCCACGCTCGCGGTGCGCGCCCAGACCTGCGCCGAGGCCGCCAGTCGCCGCGCGGCGTTCCTCGACAGCGTATCGCGCCTCATCACTCGATCGCTCGAAATGAACGACATCGCAAGCTCCACCTTGGGGCTGGTCGTTCCCCAGCTCGCCGATTTCGCGATGATTTGGGCCCTCCTCAGCGACGGTTTCCTCAAGGGCATCGGATCGACTCATGCCGACCCGACCATGAGACGCCTCGTCGAGGAAGTCATGCTCGCGGCCACAGAGGCCAAGGTTCCCGGGCTGCTCCACCAGGGTCAGTCGTTGCTGGTTCCCAACGCGTCTCCGACCGCGCTCAGGCGGTACGGCGTTCCCAAGGCACAGCGCGCTCGTTTCGCCACCCTGGGTCTTCGAACGGCGATGCTCGTGCCGCTCGCCATCGCCGGGAAAGTGGTCGGTGTGATGGCGCTCTTCGCTACGCATCGCCACTACCGGGGCGAAGACCTCGGCCTTGCCGAAGGTGTCGGGGCACGAGTCGCCGGGGCGCTCGAGAACGCGCGCTTGTACGAGGTCGCGCGCGACGCGATCCGCGCTCGCGACGACTTCCTCGTCCTCGCGGCGCACGAGCTGCGCACGCCTCTCGCGGCGCTGCAGCTCATGGCCGACGGCGTCCTGCGCCGTGGTCGGCGCGGCGGCGGCGCAGGCGAGATCATGGGCGACGACGCGCAGGCGCGACAGGTGCGGCGCCTCAGCGCACTCGTCGAACACATGTTCGACGCGCTGCATATCCGGGCCGAAGGGATGGCCCTCTCGCTCGAATCGTGCGACCTCGCAACCATCGTGAAGGAACGCGTGGAGCGCTCGGGTGAGCGGGCACAGTGTGTCGGGTGTGCGATCTCCGTCTCCGCGGAGTCCTCGGTCCCAGGCCGTTGGGACTGCGCGCGCGTTGGACAGCTGGTCGACGAGCTGCTCGACAATGCCATCAAGTTTGGACGCGGCCATCCCATCGAGATCACCGCAGATCGCGACGCGGCGAACGCGGTGCTCACGGTACGCGACCACGGCATTGGCATTCCCGCGGATCGACTGGCGTTGATCTTCTCGCCGTTCGAGCGCAGCGTTCCGAAAGAGAACTTCGGCGGGCTCGGGCTCGGACTCTTCATCGCGAAGGCGATCGTCGAGGCACACCGCGGATCGATCGTCGCCACGAGCCGTCTCGGCGAAGGATCGACGTTCGTCGTGCGGTTGCCGCTCGCCGGCGGTGCGTCGGCGTCGTGATAGCGCGTCGCCATCCAGGCAGCCGCGACCGCAGGGGCCCGTGCACGCTTCGCGAAACGCCCCTCCCCTACGGGACGTCGTTGCTTTCGAACGCCACCTTCAGTCGCTGCGCGTCTTCGTGCGACAGCGAACCGGCGTGGGCGTCTTCGATCGCCTTGGCCGCCAGCAGCCACACGCCCGCCTGCTCGCGATCGCCGAGCGCTGCGTGCGTCAACCCGCGATAGAGCGCGTACTCGGCGCGCTTGCCGTCGTTCCACGTCCGGCTCTCAGCCTCGAGCGCCACAAGCGCCAGCTTGGCGTCGGGGTAATCGCCGTCGACGAACTGCGCCTCGGCACGCGGCAGAGCGCCCGCGCATCCCGCCGGGGCGAGGAGCGCGAACGGGGCGAGCCGCAATAGCACATGGATTCCCGACGTGATCATTCGACGACCTCCTCGTCGCGCTCGAGATCCTCCGGGGCGCTGGGCGACACCGTCGGGCCCTTGGCGCTCTCCTCCCATTTGGCTGCGAGCTCGCGGGCGATGCATTCGAGGAGCGGTCGCGTCGTCTCCCGACGGCTGGCGCTGACCAGCGGCGCTTCGGGATGAATCCGCTCGAGCCGGCGTCGCTCCCCCGGCTCGACGAGATCCACCTTGTTGAAGACGAGAAGGCGCGGCAGGGCCGTCAGATCGAGCTCCTCGAGAACGTTGATCACCGTGCGCTCGTGCTCGTCCCTGGCCGGATCGCTGGCGTCGACCACGTGCAGGAGCAGGTCCGCGTCCGCGGCCTCCTCGAACGTCGCTCGGAACGCCGCGAAGAGGTCTTTCGGCAGGTTGCGGATGAACCCCACCGTGTCGGTGACGACGACCTCGCGCTCACCCCAGCCCGCCCAGCCGCAGCGCAGCATGCGGGAGCGCGTGTCGAGCGTCGCGAACAGGCGGTCCTCGGCGAGCACGTCCGCGCCAGTGAGCGTGTTGAGCAGCGTGCTCTTGCCCGCGTTCGCGTAGCCGACGATGGCCACGGTGGGCACCCGCGTGCGCGTGCGTTTTCGCCGCCGCTGCTCGCGCTGCCGCGCGAGCAACTTCAATTGATGCTCGAGATGGGCGACTCGGTCTTTCGCCCGCCGCCGCCCGATCTCGAGCTTGGTCTCGCCGGGCCCGCGACCGCCGATTCCGCCGGTCAGCCGCGACAGGCTGTCGTCTTTGAGCACGAGACGAGGCATGGCGTACTTGAGCTGCGCGAGCTCGACCTGAAGCTTGCCGTCCCTGCCTTCGGCCCGCTGGGCGAAGATGTCGAGAATGAGCTGCGTTCGGTCGATCACTTTGAGGTCGGTGCGCTTTGCGATGGCGCTCGCCTGGGCGGGGGTCAGCTCCCGATCGAAGACGAGGACGCCGGCGTCGAGCTCAATCGCGCGCAGGACCACGTCTTCAAGGCGGCCCTTGCCCATGACCAGCTTCGGATCGACGTGATCGCGCAGCTGGACGACGCAGTCGACGACCTCCGTCCCCGCCGTACGGGCCAGCTCGCGCAGCTCGCGCGTGCTTTCTTCGGCCTCGTGGGCGCCACCGGCTCGCTTGTCGCCGACGTGAACGAGGATGGCGCGACCGTCCCTGGCCTTCACGTCGCGCGCGCGCCCCCGACGCGCGAACTCCGCCTCGAGGTCCGCCATCAGGCGTCCGATGTCGACGCGAGTCTGCCCGATCGGCAGGGGCCCCACCGCCCGGTAGGGATCGGCGCCCTCGGCGGCAGGGACGTTGTGCGCGTACTCGATCGTGCGGGCCTCGCCGCCGTGCGAAAGCTGAATCACCGCGACGAGGTCGAGGCGCAAGCGGACCAAGTCGACGAGATCGTCGCGGCTGATCGGCTCGCCCCGCAAGTGCGTGTGCACCAGGCGCAGGCCGCGGAAGCGACCCTCGGCGGCGCGGAGGCGGCCGATGTCCGGGAGCATCAGCTTCGAAGCATCACCGACGACCACATAGTCGACCTGCCCCGACCGGTGGATGAGCACGCCCACTTGCCGGCCGGTTTCGAGCGACACCGCGGCGATCGAGCGTGTGAGCTCCGGGGTCGAGATGTCGTCTGCGGGCACGCGACGCCGGTAGAGGCGCTCGAGAGCGCGCATCGCCGATGGTGGCAGGCCGGTCGTGTTGCCGTAGACGTCGATGACCCTCTCCTTAGCACGCCGCGATCCGTTCCCCCCGCCCGGCGCTCAGCGATTCACGCGCTCGAGGTAATCTCCGGTGCGCGTGTCGACCTTGACCCACTCGCCCTCCTTGATGAAGAGCGGCACGTTGACGAACGCTCCCGTGGACAGCTTCGCCGGCTTGGTCGCGCCGCTGGCCGTGTCGCCTTTGATGCCCGGCTCGCTCTCCGTGATCTGCAGCACCACGCTCGGAGGCAGCTCGATGCCGATCGGATTGCCGTTGTAGACGGTGACTTCGCAGTCGAGCCCTTCGCTCAAGAAGCGAACTTCGTCGCCGACTTTGTCCTTCATGACCGAGAGCTGGTCGCCCGTGCTCGTGTCCATGAAGACCAGGCTGTCGCCCTCGTCCCACGAGTAGGTCATCTTGCGCGTATCGACGTCGGCCACTTCGACCGACTCGCCCGACTTCCACGTGCGTTCGATGACGGCGCCCGTCGTCAGGTTCTTGATGCGGGCTCGCGTGAATGCCTGACCTTTTCCAGGTTTGACGAACGTGTGCTCGACGACCGCGTACGGTACGCCGTCGATCTGGAGTTTCAATCCTTTGCGGATGTCGGTCGTCTGCATGAGGGGTTGGTCGCGCCAGCTAGCATGCCGCGGGGGTCCAGGTCGAGGTTAACAGCGATCTCAGCCTCCCCCGTGCCCGTGCCCGTGCCCGTGCCCGTGCCCGTGCCCGTGCCCGTGCCC
>CAZHED010000008.1:0-174018 GCA_964531095.1 uncultured Polyangiaceae bacterium
CAGCCACAATTAACCCTACTTCAGAGACGGGACACTAGAAACCTGGTGATTTTCGACGAGAGCAAGCGAGGCCGGTGGCGGGCGCGCGGAGCGTACTTCTGTACGCGAGCACGCTCGACGCCGGGATCGCGAAGCTATCGGCGAAAAGCACCAGGTTTCTAGCGCGCTTTGGCGGTGGTCTCCGGCGTCACGATGAACGGCACGACGTGCTCTTTGTCCTCGAAGTCTGCGCGGTAGGCAGCCGCCGCATGCTGTGTCGCGAACGGGCCGATTCGCACCCGATACCACGTGCCGCGCCCGGGCACGTTCGCCTCGACGGCGTACGCCTTGTGGCCGCGCGCGCGCAGCTGTTCGGCAAAGCTCTGCGCCTCGCCCTGCGTGTGGAAGCTGCTCACCTGGAGCTGGTAGCCGCCTTCGCGTCCCGCAGGCGCAGCCCCGTTCGAGGAGGGTGGCGAGTCGATCCGGGCGGCGTCGCTGGCGGCCTTCGTCATCGGATCGCGCGGGTGCGTGACGAGCGGCGTCGCCTCGAGGACCGCCTGGGCGGGCAAAGGCACGACCGGCAGCCGGTCGGTCGGCGGCGGCGGCTGCGCGGCTGCCGAGGCGAGAGGAGGAACGGCCATCGGCGGGTCGAGGGACGACCCGGACCCGGCCGGACGCACGGCGGCCAAGGCGGTCGAGGGGTGATTGCCGTCGCTCAGCGTCTGCGGAAACGTAACTTCCTTCGACGACAGGTCTCTCGCCGAGGACGCGGCGGCCGTCGCCCCCGCGGAACGCGGGCTTTGCGCCAGGAGGTCGCCGAGCGGATCGCCCTTCTTCTCCGGAAGCCCGCTCGTGCGGCCGCTCAGAGCGAGCGCCGCGAAGACGATGCACGCCCCACCGACGACGACGAACGCGAACGTGACGCCGCGAGGCATCCTCGGCTCGTCGCCGTGCTCCTCGATCCGCTCGATGTTGCGGATGCCGTCGCCCATCAGAGCCATGATAGCGCGGATACCCCTCGACGCGGATAGAGGCCAACTTATCGGGGGGCAGCGGCACCTCGGCGGCTTGCCGTCTCGCGCGGGGCGCGTGTAGAAGCGGGTCGTGGCCCGCCGTTTCCCGTTTGCGCTGGCGTCCGCCATGATGGCCTGCTCGTCATCCGAGAGCGGCACGCTGCAGCTGGTTACCGGCGAAGAGACCGACACGTTCTCGCGCCCGCCCGCACCGGCCAAGCTCGAGGTCGACTCGGTGGACTCTTCCGGCAAGAAGGAAACACTGGCGACGGCGTCTCTACCCACGTCCAGCGTAGATCTCGGGTCTTTCCCCCAGAGCGCGGTAGGCACGCTGCAGGTCGTGGGGAGCGACGCCGCCGGCAACCGGCTGGTGTATGGCCAGTCCGTTCCGATCCAGTTCGGCGCGCTCAACGGGGCCATCGTCCCGGTCTTCGTGCAACGCACCGGCGAGCTGGCCCGGATGCCCAAGCCCCTCTCGGACGCCCGCGCGGCGCCGACGTTGGCGCTCCTCGGCGGGCGCTATCTCTTCGTCGGGGCCGGCGCCGACCCGGCCCTTTCGCGCTCCGCGCAACTGTACGACTTCGCTTTCCTCGCACCGCTCGGCGCTCCGCGGACGCTGCCGCGAGCGCCGAAGTCGGTGGTGTTCGTCGGGGCGGTCGGGTGGCTCATCGACGATGCGGGAGCGACGAGCGTCGACTTCTCGCAAGGCACCGAGGCCGATGTCACCGCACCGGCGGGCGGGTCGTTCGGCGACGTTGCTGGCGGAGCCACGGTGGTCGCCGGCGACGGCTCGCAGTTCGTCGTAGGCGCGACCCGCACCACAGGAGGCCCCACGAAGGCCGTCTTGTCCGTCGATCCCGCGGGCAAGGCGTCCTGGGCAACGCTGACGGAATCGCGCCTCGGCGCATCGGCGGCCTGGGTCGAGGGGCGAGGGTTGGTCGTCGCAGGCGGGAGCGACCACGCCGCGGGGGTCGAGATCCTCAGCCCGGGCACGTTGGCAGGCGCCCCGCTCAGCTATCCGCCGGACGCATCGACCGGGTCCGGGGCGGCGGCGCTCGACGGCCAGCACGTGCTGCTCGCGGGAGGCGCGATGCCGACGGGGCAGGACGCGGGAGTGCGCGCAATCGACCTCGCCTGCAGCATGCAGTGCGCCCCGACGAGCTGGGCTTCGCTTCCCGGGCCGCTAGCCCCGGCGCAGTTGTTCGCCAGCGACTCAGCGGATGCGCTGCTCGTCGGCGACGACCCATCGGGCGCGACGCGAGTGTTCCGACTCTCGGCCGCCGCGATCGCCGCGGTCGTGACGAAGGTGCCCCACGTCGGCGCGCGCGCCATCGTATCGCCCCTGGGTAGCGTCGTTCTCTTCGGCGGTGCCACCGAGATCGAGTCGTTCGTGCCGTGAGAGTCTGCGCGCCTTCAGCCGGGCGCGCGCGCGACGCCATGCGGCGTGACGACAGCCCCCGCCAACGGCGCCGTCGCACGCGCGTCGGGCCAGAGGACGCAGCGGGTGATCGGGCCGGAGCCGACCACCTGCGCGCCTCGTCCGACCACCGCCCGATCGAGGCGCACCCCCGGGGCGACTCGCGCCCCCTCCCCGGCCCAGCGCTCCAGCCCGCGCACATCGAGCCACGCGAGGTTCGCCGCGAGGTAGGTCGCGACCGTGCCGACGTCGTACCAGGGGGCATGGTGGCCGAACGCGCGCAGGGTGCGGCCGGCGCGGAGCGCCGGGAGAAATCCGTCCCCCACGAGGCAACCGCGTTCGGGGAGTCGCTCCCGCAGCGAAGCGCCGAGCAGAGAGATGCCCAGGAATTCGCCGCCGCTGACCTCGTCGCCGAACCGCTCCTGGCGCAGACGAACCACACGTCCTTGCTCGTCGACCCCCACGGGACCGTGCGCCGGGGGCGCGGGCTGGATGACCAGCGTCGCCTCGGAGTCGCGACTCGCGTGCGAAGCGACGAGCGTTCGGAGATCGACGTTAGCGATGATGTCGGCGTTCCAGACGAGCACCTCCCCTGGCCCCAGGAGGGGCGCCGCGCGGGTGAGTCCGCCCGCGGTGCCGAGCAGCTCCCTCTCTTCCGACACCGCGATCAAACGCCCGCATGTCCGCGCGAACGCCCGCACGTCGTCGGCTCGGTGATGGGCGTTGACCACGATGGGCCCGACGTCCGGTGCGGTGATCCGATCGAGCACGTGCGCCAGCGCAGGTCGGTCGCCTACGGGCACGAGCGCCTTCGCGGCCCAGTCGGAGAGAGGGCGCAGACGCGTTCCCAAGCCAGCGGCGAGCACCATTGCGGGGAGCACGACCACCAGCCTACCGGCAAAGTTGGTCTAGGCCCGCTCGGCGTAGTACGAACCGGCCACATGGCGCCTCGCTGGCTCGAGACGTGCTCGGTGGCCGCGATTGCGCTCGCGGTCGCGGCGTGTGGCACCGACGCGGTGGGCGTTCAGGCCTGCAGGCAGGTCCAAGAAGCGCAGTGCCGAGCGGCGCCGGCATGCGGGGTCACGCTGGAGCCGCCATATCACACGAACGGAAGCGCCGTGGACGAGTGCATCCGCTTCTACGACATCGCGTGCCTGCACGGTCTGGCCAATAACACCGACCCGGGCCCGATCGCCGTCGATGCGTGCGTCGCCGCGATCCGTGGTGCAGCCGCGACCGGCGGCGGTGACTGCTCCGTCGTGGTCAACCCGTCGACGACCCCGGCCTGCGCGTGGATGGCCACGAGCTCATCGGCGAGCGATGCCTCTGCCGCTGCCAGCGCCATAGACTCCGGGACCGGTGACGAGGGCGAGGTGCAGTAGGCACTCGGGGCTCCCACTCTGCCCGCCCAGGGGAATGAAATGCGCGCTAGTCGTCCGGCGGGGGCGGTGGCTCCGTTCCGGGGTCGTTCTCCTGCTCGACGGCTTCGACGGGAATGCGCACCCGTTCGGCGTGGACGCGGGCGTCCAGCTCGACGCGCCAGAACGAAGGAGCGTCGCCGCTCTTGCAGCCGAGGGTCAGCGAAGGCGCTGCGAGCAGCTCGAAATCGTGGCCAGCCGGGTGGCGCCGCTCGCTGATGTGACGATGGCCGTGCATCACGAGCGTTGCGCCGACATCGGAGAGAGTTTCCGCGAACTCGCGCCCATCGTCGAGGCGCATGCCGATCTCGGTCGGCGCGCGCCTACCCACGCCATGAGGCAGCGGGACCACGTGGTGATGAAAGAGCACGATCCGGTGTCTTGCGTCCTTCCACGCCGAGGTTTCCGCGAGCGCGCGCAGCCATGCGAGCTGCTCGGGGCCGATGGCCCCGTTCTGCCGGTAGAATGCACGTTGCCGGCGGGCGCAGGAGTCGAGCCCCACGAAGATGGTATCGGCCTCGTAGATGACGCGCTTCCACGCCCCACACGTCTCGAGCTCCAGCCCGGCGCGCGCGGCAAACCCGCGCCAGGCCGCCCGCTTGCTCTCGTGCGTCGGACGCGGGCGGGCGCTGCTCGCGATGGGAAACAAGTAGAGGTCATGGTTGCCCGGAATTGCGAACAGACGGCCGCGTGCGCGCCACGGGGCGAAGGCGGCCTCGACGAGCTCCCACCCTTCGCCGTCGTCGGTGCAATCGCCCGTGATTACGACCGCGTCGACCTCATGCTCGACGACCACGTGGGCCGCGCGCAGGAGCCGCAGGTTCGCGTTGTGCGGTGTCGCCTCGAGCATCGACGCGAGCGCGCCTTCTCCGGGCGGGGCGCCCGCGAGCGTGACGGACCTGCGCCCTTCGAGGCGGCAGGCTTTGGCGGCCGCGCGCTCGACCGGGTCTTTGACTCCATCCCCCTCGCGCACACTGGGCACCGGATGCGAGTATCCCTGCGGATCGACGAGGACGATCTTTCCCCTCTTCTTGGCGCGTTCGCGCAAGACCCGCCACGAGGCCTCCTCCCAGCAGGTATCGAACTTCGACGCGGCCGTCTCCGCTATGCGCGCGCTCCTTTTGATGAGCCGGGCGCGATCGTGCAGCGTGTCCCCAAAGGTCGAGATGTGAAAATCGGAGACGTGGGCGACAGTGAACATCGAGCGTTCGGCCGCCAAGCCGTAGCCCGAAGCGTGCGTCGGCGCTACATCCCGGCCACGATCTTGAACGAGTTGGCGTCGCGGACGAGATCGAGCCGATTGTCGGCCACCTCGTGGTGCCATTCGTCAGCTTTGACACCGGGCAACTTCCACGCGGCTGCGTACGTGAAATCGACGTACACGTGGTTATTCTCCGCGAACGTTACGCGGCGGTAGCGAATCTCGTAACGGATGCCATTGGTCTTGAGAAAATCTCCGGTCAGAAAGTCGCGAATCTTCTCGTAGTCGGCGTCATCTTCGTTCTTCGTGTTGCCGCCGTCTTCGAAGTAGCCCGGGCTCATCAGCTTCAGGAGGCGGGGGACGTTCCTGTCCTCCATCGCGTGGCGGTACTCCTCGCAGAAGACGATCACTTCGCGGTTCACGCTCGTGTCTTCGACGTCCGTGTTCGGGATGTACGTCCTGGAGCACGCGGTGAGGGCGAGGAGGACGAACGCGATGCAAAGCGGGAGGGGAAAGCGCGTCATAGCAACGGACCGGCGGGACGGGTGCGCCGTCGCGCCGATGGTACCGACCACAGCAAAGGTCACGCCGTGCTCAAAATGCGCGGACAAGGGCTCTTCGGGACGCGGTGACCAGGCGGCGCCTGCCAGGTTGGCAACGCGTGTGGGGGCTCGACGTCTGGGCGCTGCCGAACTGTCAAATGGGATGGAAGACGACGCGCGCGAACATGTCCGGCGGGCTCGCGCTTGCGACGGCGGTGGGCAAGTCACCCACGGCCAGCGGCAGCAGCGCAAGGTGCCCCGCCGCGAACGAACCGGAAACGCCCGGCCCGCGGCGCATGACCGCACCGCCGACCCGCGCGCGGGCGTTCTGCCCGTCGGCGGACAGAAGCAGCGCGACCGCGCCGCATTGCAGCCGTTCCCCGGCGAGCGCACGGGTGATCGGGCCGACGTCGTCGACGGCGACGACGACGATGCGGTCGGCGTCGCCCGTTTCGATCAAGACCGCGCCGGTGGCCAGTGCCTCGACCGCTGCGTGCATGCCGCCGCCCACCGTGAAGCTTGGGCCGGTCAGGCCGAACGCGATCGAGCACTCGCCCGGCGCCGCATTCGGCGAGGTGTATGGGAATCGGCGGGGCTCGGCCGCGCGAGCACCGAGCTCGCGTAGCCGAGCGGCGAAGGATGCGTTCGTCTCGATCGTCGAGAGCGCGCTGCCGACGACGATGCCGGCGCCGGCGAGCGAACCGGTCGTGTGCTCGAGGAGGGCCACCGCGCTCAGGGCGAGGCGCACGAAGGCATCGGCGCGCGCCAGGCGATCGACGGTGGTTCGAGCCTCCATCGCGAGCTGCTCGATGGGCGGCTCACGGGCGAGGTGGACCGCAGAATGCAGAAACGCGGAGCGCCGGGCCGGCTCCCGAACGGGCGGATCCGCCGTGACGACGATCGCGGCGTTGACGCCGCCGAACGCCGACGCGAGCTTGAGGGCGGTCCGCGGGCTGCCCGCCGTCGCGCGCGCGAGGAGGCGCACGGGCGCGCTGTCATCGAGCGGGCCCTCCCCGGCCGCCGCCGGCAGGATGCCTCGCGCGATGGCGTCCAGACAGGCCAGCGTCTCGAGCGCGCCGGCCGCCCCGAGGGTGTGACCCGCCTGCGCCTTGAACGGGTGCACGACGACGTCACGCGCGCTTGCTTCGCCGAGTGCCCGGGCGATGGCGCGCGACTCCGCCGCGTCGTTGAACGTGGTCGCCGTCGCGTGCGCGCCGACGAGGTCCACCGAAGGGTGACCCGCCTCTCGCAGCGCAGCCTGCGCCGCCCGCGCCAGTCCCGCTCCGCCGCGATCGGGCGCCGTGAGGTGCACCGCATCGGAAGCGGCACCGAAGCCGGCGATGTAGCCATGTGCTCGCGTGCCCGATGCGCTCTTGTCGGGCCGCGCGAGGGCGAGTACGGCCGCTCCCTCCCCCAGCGACATTCCATCGCGACCGACGCGAAAGGGTCGTGGCGGCGGCGAAGCGGTCGTCGCTCGCAATGCCTCGAAGCCCGCGGCGACGAAGACCGTGACCTCGTCAAAGCCACCCGCGAGCGCGATGTCGCAAGCGCCTTGCTCGAGCCAGCGGGCCGCGAGGCCAAGCGCGATCGCCGAGGAGGCGCACGCACCGAGGACCAGCACGGCGGGTTCGAGGGTCATCGCCAGTCGGCGAGCGGCACGAGCCATTGGGCCGAAGTACGTGGGCGCTTCGACGTCGGCGACCGCTTCGCCCCGCTCGATGGCCGCGAAGGCGCGCTCCGCGGATCGCATTCCGCCGCTCGCAGTGCCGAGCACCATCCCCACGCGCTCGTTCCGCCAAGACGGGCGCCGGCGGTCAAGCTGCAACACGCAGCCGTCCAGCGCGCGCTCGATTAGAGCGGTCACCCGGAGATCCGCCGCGCCGCTCGACCACACGCCCGCCGGGGTGCGGGCCGCGAACGGACGCAAGAGCCCAGCGGCCGCGAGCTCTTCGTCGTGCGCGATCGCCACGCGCGCGGGCTGGCCGACCTCTCCGGCGCTCGCCGCGACCGCGCCTTCGCCGAGCGCGGACACGGCTCCGAACGCGACGACCGCGACCCGACTCAAGGCCCGACTCCCGTCATCCGCCGTCGCCGTCCGGATTTTCGAATGCGTCCGCCTCGGGCGGTCCCGCGGCGACGGACTCGATGGTGAGATCGACGCTCAGCCCTGCCTTCTCGTCTTCGTAACGGACCGAATCGCCGGGCGTGACAGCCCCCCCCGCACGGCATTCTTCGAGGCGCTCGGTGCGGCCTCGGTCGCGGCGCATGGTCACCGTCAGCGCGCCGCGGCGGCACACACCGAGCCGCACTTCGAGCACCGCATCGTCATCCCGGAGCAAGAAGAGCACATGCCCGGGTTGAAGAGAGCCACCAAAGAGCGTTCCCGCGAGAGGGCGGAAGAACAACCACCGGAGAAAGCCCACGGGCAGGTCGGCCGGCTCGTCGCCTTCTGGTTGCCCACCGCGAGCCCCGCCGTCGCCACCGCGGCGCAGCACTCCCGCGGGCGGCACCGCGATCCTCCATCGTTCGGGTGTCACCCACGCGTCGAGCATCGTCGCCCCTGCGGCGCCTACGAGGATCATGCGCATCGCATGCCCGGGCGACACCGCGATCGCGCCGCGCCCGTCGATTGTGCGCCCGATCCGGGACGCGCGCATGGTCATGATGACGCCGGCGGCCCAAGGACGGTCCGGGCGAGCGCGCCGTTCCCCTTCGAGCGCCCGACCAATCGCCTGCCAAGTCGCCGGATCCACGCTCTTCCCCTCGGAAGGGGCGCAGGAATCGCAAAAACCGGACGAAAGGAGAGCGGAGACGGCCGCGACGGCGAGACGCTGCGCCGTGTTTTCTTTCTTTCTCATCGCTCGATGACGATCGCAAACCCGCGCCCCCGCGCGAAGCCGAGCACCAGCGCCTCATCCGCCCGTCGGGTCGCGATTCGCCCCGCGGCGACCGCAATCGCCACGGCGCCCAGGCCGTCGCTCTCGCCCAGAGCGGGGGTGCATGCTGCGCGCGGGCAGCGCCCCCACGGCGTTTGTTCGAGAAGCGCGTCGACCTGGGCGTTCGCGCGCGAAAGGACCACTTCGGCCCGTGCCCCGGACGGAGGGCCGAGCCGCGCACAAGCCTCAAGGCCTGCGCCGCGCCACTCGACCACTTGGCGGATTCGCGCCAGGACGCGCGCGCCGCGTGCAAGCGCCTCGTGCCCGGACTCGACAATGAGTGCGCCGGCGAGATCGGCACGTTTCGCGTGCGCTTGTGACGGCGCATGCGCGAAGAGCGCAGAGAGCACGTGCTCGACGATGGCGCTCTCCGGTTCCACTGCGCCGGCGACGATCCTGACAGCCTCTCCCGCCGCAACGAGCTCCACGGCTTGGGCCACGGCGCTTTCGCCGCTCGCCGACAGATCCGCAGTGGCGAACGCGGGTCCCCGCAGCCCGAGGTAGATCGAGACGTGCCCCACCGGCGAGCTCGGGACGAGGTTCGGGAACTCGGCGGGGCTCGCGGCACGGGGGCCCTTGTCGAAGATGCGGTGCATGAATGCCGCCGAGCCGTCGACGTTGCCGTACGCGCTGCCGAACACCACCCCCGTCCCCTCTGGCGAGCCGTGCGCGTCGGCGAGGGCGCGCTGGGCGACAACGGTCGCAAGGCGAGCGGCGCGGTCCAGCCTGCGCGCTCGGGCGGCATCGAGATATGCATCGGCGTCCACCGCTGTGTCGTGCGCGAAGCGCTGCGCAGGCAAGTCCGCGCACTCGACAGCGCTGAGCAGGCCGCAGATCCCGAACACGGCACCGCCCGTGATCACGGGAAGGAGAGCCGGCGTCGCCGGGGACGCCGCAGGCAGCGAGCGGCTCGACTCGCGACCGCCCGGCGCCCGATCCGCCGCGGCGAAGACGAGGACCGTGTCCATGCCGCCGAAGCCGAAGGCGTTCGAGAGCGCGGCGCGAACGCGCGGGACCTGCCGACCCACGTGGGGAACGTGGACGAGCGCAAGCGCGGGGTCCGGCTCATCGAGGCCCGCCGTGGGGACCAGCACACGGCGCGCCACCACCAGCGAAGTGATCGCCGCCTCGATCGCTCCGGCGCCGCCGAGGGCGTGGCCGATCTGTCCTTTGCTGCTCGACACAGGCACGCGCTCGATCTCCCCGCCGAGAGCGCGCGCGAGCGCGGCTGCCTCCATGGCGTCGTTGAGCGGCGTTCCGGTGCCGTGCGCGTTGACGTAGTCGATTTCGCGTGGCGAGATGCCGGCGCGCGCGATGGCCCGCTCGATGAGCGAAGCGACCAATCCGCCCTCGGGGGCCGGGTTGGTGATGTGGTGCGCTTCGGCGCCAAGGGCCCACCCGGCGAGCTCCGCGATCGGAGGCGGGGCCCCGCGCCGCGTGCGCGCCCGGTCGGCACGCTCCAGAACGAGAAACGCCGCTCCTTCCCCCAAGCTCGTTCCGCGCCGACGCCGATCGAACGGACGACACGGCTCGGGATCGATCGCCCCGAGGGCGTTGAACCCGCTCAGTGTGAGCCGGCAAAGGCCGTCGCTGCCACCCGCAACAGCGATGTCCACCTCGCCCGCGAGCAACCATGACGCCGCGACCACAATCGCGTTGGCCCCGCTCGAGCAGGCGCTCGCCAGCGTGCGCACGCGGGCGAAGGGGCCAAGGAGCCCGTCGAGGCAGTCGCCCGTCGCGGTGAGCGGGTGAGACAGCATCTGCCGGAGCGTCTCCCGGCAGTTTGGCTCGGCATGGAGCCGGGCGAGCACGTGCTCGTTCTCGAACATCCCGCCCGTCGTCCCGCCCACCACGAGCCCCACACGCGCCTGCCGTACGTCCACCGAAGCCGCGCGCATCGCCTCGTCCGCGGCCTCCCATGCCATGATGCTCGTTCTCGACCACGGAGCATCCGCCGCGCTGGTCGGCGCGGACACTCCGTCGACTTCTCCCGCGACACCTGCCCGCTGGCCCGCGACGGAGAACAGCCGGATGCTTCGAATGGCGCGATCCCCTCGGACCAGGCGCGTCCAGGTCGCCTCCACCCCGGCGCCGAGCGGCGTGACAAGGCCGACACCGGTGACCCAGAGGCGCTGGCTCACTCGCCGCGCACCTTCTCGATGTGGTCGGCAATCGCTCGAACGCTCTGAAAAATCGCGCGCGCCTCGTCGCCTTCGGGGACACGCACCCCGAGCTTCTCCTCGATGACCATCGCGAGCTGGAGGGCGTCGAGTGAATCCAGACCCAGCCCCGCCCCGAAGAGCGGCGCGTCGTCACCGATCGTGTCGGGATGACGGCCCTTCAGGTTGAGCTCCGTGACGATGAGTCGCTTGAGCTCTGCGCGGAGCTGGGCGTTTTTCATCGGAAGCGAAAGCCCGTTTAGCACACCGCGCGAACGGCCGGGGTCCGGCTCAAACGCATACCAGCTCCCAAGGCTCGATCGAGTCCTCATGGCTCCGCTCGGGCGGCTTCGGAGGTTGCACGGGTGCGCCGCCCCCCTTGATCTGCATCTCGATGCGTTCTTCGAGCTTGCGCCCCGCCCGCTCGATGTCTGCGCCCATGGCCCCCTCGACCAACCATGCGGCGATTGCCCAGGAAGCCACGGCGACGCCAACGCGTCTCCATGGCGGAGCGGGTTTGCGCGTCATCGATGTTAAGTCTAAGACCGGCCCGTCAGGGCGCCAGCGTGGCGAAGTGCCACGCCCAAGGTTTGCCTCGGCAGGAAGCCGCCCGAGATGGGGACGCTGGTCAACTACTCCACGGACAAAGGGGTTGCGATCCTCACGCTCACCGACCCGCCCGTGAACGCCTGCACGTACGAGATGTTCAAGGAGCTCGACGCAAACGTTCTCGAGGCTCGTTTCGACGACGACGTGCACGTCGTCGTCTTGACCGGTCACGGCGACAAGTACTTCTCGGCCGGCGCGAACGTGAACATGCTCCGAGAGGCCGACGAAAGCTTCAAGTACTACTTCTCCTTGCACGCGAGCGAGACGTTGTTCCGGTTCGAGAGAACCCCGAAGCTCTTCATCGCCGCCATCAACGGTCACGCGGTGGGCGGCGGCTTCGAAATCGCGCTCGCGTGCGATCTCCGGATCGCCCGCGCAGGAGCCTTCCAGATTGGGCTGCCCGAGGTGAACCTCGGGATCCTGCCGGGATTGGGTGGCACGCAGCGTCTCTCGCGCCTCCTCGGCAAGGGCCGCGCGATGGAGCTCATCGTCGAGGGACAGATTCTGCCCGCGGAGCAGGCCCAATCCGCGGGGCTGGTACACAAGGTGTGGGCAGCGGACACCCACGAGGCCTTCCTGCGCAGGGTGATCGACTATGCGCACGGGTTTTGTCCCCCGGGGCGGGCTGCGATGGCGATCGGGAACGTGAAGCGAGCCATCCAAGGGGGGGCCGACATGTCCCTCGAAGGCGGCCTTGCGCTCGAGCGCGAGCTCGTTCAGGAGCTTTTCCGGTCGCACGACGCGAAGGAAGGCTTGCTAGCGTTCACGCAGAAGCGAAAAGCGACGTTCCGAGGCCAGTAGCGCCAGCCGCGTCGTCAATAGCTTTTCGGCGAACGCTCACGCGGCGGCGAACAATCGCGCGTAGTGCTCGGCGATTGCCTCTCCGCCGAGCTGAGAGAAGAAGGTGGAGTAGGCCATCCAGATCGCGAGGCCGTTCAAATCGCGAAACATCGGGGGCAGGTACTTGGGCGGCTTCACGACGCCGTCGGCGACGCGCCTCGCGAGCACGGGTACGTCTTCGTGCGCGACTTTGCCGACGAAGAGAAACGGCACCAAGTCGACACGGTCATGCTGGATCGCGCTGCGCACGAAGGCGTAGTTGAGGACTACCCCCTTGCAGTAGCAGGCATCCTTGGTGAAGGGGGCGCCGCCTTCGACGACGCCGCCGCGGAAGATTCGGCGCGTGTTGTGGAAGCACTCGTCTTCTTCGTAGCCCTCGGTCCGAAACCACTCGAAGACATCCAAGAAGGACGCGCCGTCCTCCGCTTTGTCCACGGCGAGAACGCGATCGTTCAGGCGGCGCGCGCGGCGCGGGTAGGTGCGGAAAGTGAACATCTCGAGGAGCGCGGCGAGCCCTTCCTGCACGGCTGTGGTCCGCGGGGGCCCCTTGGCCAGCCACTTCGCCACCGGCTGCGCCTGGCCGTTGAGCGACGTTGCCACGTGCACCCAACCCTCGTGCACCTCGAGGATGTCGATATCGCGCGGGCTGAACTTGGCGCCGCTGCGCACTTTGACGTAGTCGCTCCCCGCGGCCGCGTCGGCGAGGATCACTTTGTCGGCTTCGACCGGGACGTGCACGTCGCCGAAGTACTCCGCCAATCGCTCGCCGAGCTGGCGCGCGGCATCGGTCGCGTCGATCGTCCGAGCGTAGGTCGGCGAGTACGCGTGAAGGGCCCCCGACCACTCGTCGACGTTCGTGAGGATCCCGTAGAGCAGCTGCCCGAGGTCACGCACCGTCGAGCGGCCGTCCGGGAACTTGTCCTTCGGCGACCCGTACAGCTTTCGTGACCACCCGTAGAAGCGCGAAGTTCCTCTCGCGGCGAGCATGTGCACCACATCGCGGTATTCGAGCGCGGTGGTCGTCATGATGCGTCCCACTGCGTCGCGCTCGCCGAGATCGCCGTCGATATCGTGGGCTATCCGCTCGAACTCCTCGATCTTCTCGCGAGGGTCGAAGCCGAGGTCGACGCCCTCGTAGTAGGCTGCGTCGACCCTCGGCATCTCGCGCTGCTTTGCCTTGAAAAACTGCTCTTCGACCGAGTCGTCCCAGCGCAGCGCCTGAAGCACGCGGATAGGCCGCTGCGCTTCGACGATCCGTCCGGCGAGCTGCGAGACGATCTCCTTGTAGCTGCGCCACGGTCCGGCCGCGGGCGGAGCGGGAATCGCGACCTCTTCTTTGGCTCGCATGCCGTTCTTCGCGGGCGTCGCCGTTTCCGCGGGCTCGATCGCGACGTCCGGGCGCTTCTTCTCATCGGCGTGCGGGGCGCGCCCGGTCGCGGGCCCGCCCGGAGCGGACGTCCCGTCCTTCTCCGCCGCAGCTTCTTCTCCCTCTTTTGCGCGACGATCCGCCATTTCGGCGGCTAGTGTACTTCACCGCGGGTTTCCGGCCCGCTACGCGACCGCCGCCATGACGCGCTGGAGCACGTCGACGTCGCGAATTCCCTCCGCCTCGGCCCGATAGCTGAGAACGAGGCGGTGACGCAGGACCGGCACGACCAGCGCGCGCACGTCGTCGACGTCTGCCGCGGCATCGCCGCGCAAGGCTGCACGGGCCTTCGAGGCGAGCACGAGCGCCTGTGACCCGCGCGGACCCGAGCCGAAGCGGACGAACTCGCGCACGTGGGGAGGCGCCTTCGGATCGTTGGGGCGCGTCGCGCGCCCGAGGGCCACCGCGAGCTCCAGCGCGGCGTTGGTCACGGGGATCCGCGGCACGAGCGTCTGAAGGGACCGGACGGCCTCGGATGCGAGCACCCGCGGGACCTGGGCCGCCTGGACGCCCGTTGTTCGCCGGGCGATCTCGCGCTCTTCGGCGACGCTCGGGTAGTCGACGTGCACCTCGAGCAAGAAGCGATCGAGCTGCGCCTCCGGAAGGAGATACGTTCCCTCTTGCTCGATGGGGTTGCGCGTCGCGAACACCTGAAACGGGTCGGGCAGCGAGTGCGTGTGCGTGCCCACGGTGACTTTGCGCTCCTGCATCGCCTGGAGGAGCGCGGCCTGCGTCTTCGGAGGCGTGCGGTTGATCTCGTCGGCAAGCACGAGGTGATGAAAGATCGGTCCGGGGAGAAACCGGACGACGCGCCCGGCCGGGTCGTCTTGCAAGACGTCGGTGCCCGTGATGTCCGCCGGGAGCAAGTCCGGCGTGAACTGCACGCGGCCGAACGACAGGTCGAGCGCCTCCGCGAGCGAAGCGACGAGGAGCGTCTTGGCCAGCCCTGGCACGCCGACGAGAAGCGCGTGCCCGCGAGCCAGGAGGGCCACGAGCATCAGCTCGATCACCTCTTCCTGGCCAACGACCCGCACGGCGATCGCCTTTTTCAGGCTGCGGCTCGACTCGCTCGCCAAGGCGAGCAGCTCGACGTCGCCGGACGGTGTGACGCTCGTCTGCTCGGCTTGCATGGGCGAAGAAGTGGCTCTCCAATCGCATGAGCGACGCGTGGTGTCAAAGTCGGCGCTTCTTGCTCTTCGAGGAGAGCCCGGGTAGACACCGCGGCCCCCCTGTCGTCGTCGTCCAAGCACCCCCCTCGACCGAGCCCGGTGACCGTGCGCCGCATCCTCGGGGCGATGCTGCTCGCGGTCGTCGTCTACGGCGGTTTCGCCGTCTGGCAGGGTCTCGGCAAGATGGGCGACGAGCTCGGGCGGTTCGCCTGGGGAGCGTTCGCGGCGGCCTGCGCGCTGGCGCTCGGAAACTACCTCTTGCGCTGGCTCAAGTGGGAGTTCTACTTGGCGCGGCTCGGCATCCGCGGCGTCGGACGGCTGGACAGCCTGCTCACCTTTCTCAGCGGTTTCGTGCTGACCGTCACGCCGGGCAAAGTCGGCGAGGTGTTCAAGTCGGTCGTGCTCTTCGAGACACACGGCGTGCCGGTCGAACGCACCGCGCCGATTGTCGTGGCCGAACGCCTGACCGACGTCATCGGAGTGGTCGTTCTCATCGTGCTCGGGTCGCTCGGCTTCCGCGGAGGCCTCGTGTGGGCGGGACTCGGAGCGCTTTCCGTCGCGCTCGTGCTCGCCGTCACGTCGAGCACTCGGACGGCGCACGCCATCATTCGCCTCGTCGAGAGACTGCCGGGGCCGTTCGCTGGAATCGGCCCCAAGCTGCACGCCGCCTACGACAGTCTGGCCACGCTGGTGAAAGCATCGAACCTCGTCGTCCCGACCTTGCTCTCGATTGCCGCGTGGTCGCTCGAGTGCGCCGCGCTATGGGTGATATTGCGTGGCCTCGGGCAGACGACCAGCTTCGGGCTCGCGATGTTCTTCTACGCTACGAGCACCCTCGCGGGCGCGCTCGTCCCCGTGCCCGGCGGCCTCGGGGTGACCGAGACGTCCCTCCGAGGGCAGCTGCACGAGCTGGGGCGCGTCGCGCCGGCAACGAGCACGGCCGCCATGATCCTCGTCCGCTTCGCGACGCTGTGGTTCGCGGTGCTCGTCGGGTTCTTGGCGCTTTCGCTGCTCAAGCGGCGTCACCCCGGGCTACTGGCGGGACGGGACGCCGAGGTGGCCTCGGAGGTTTCCGCCGGCGGGTTGACGATGTGATCGAGGCCGCTCCGGGGATCCGATCCCTGAGCGAACGACGGAACCGGCCTTGGCACGAATGTGCCACCGCGAGCCAGACCGCGATCTCCAGGACAGAGAGAAGCCAAAGACCGCGCGAAACAAGGCCTTCGCGTGGGCATGTGCCAAGTGGCACGATTCCTGAACAGTTCCCAGGAAGCGGGACACGCTGGCACACCCGCAGTGGAGACAATCATGCGCTCGATGCAACGCGTTCGCGCGACGAGACTTCCGACATTCGAGTGGCGCACACGGTGTGTCCCGGTCTTGGGCCTCCTTCTCGCGGCCGCCGTGGTCCCCAACTGCGAGAGCGGGACACCGGCGGGACCCGTGAGTGTCAACACGCCGGACGTCAACAACAACGGCCGTCTCTCGATCGACAAGACGACGATCACCGGATCGCTCAACGGCGGAATGCTCCGCTTGACGATCCCGGTGCGCGCCGTGGACGCGGCCGGCGCGTCCGGCGTTCTGCACGTGCGCCTCATGGATGTCCAAGGCTCGAAGACGGCAGCCGAAGCCACCGTGCCATACTCGATTGGCCCGGGCGGATCCGCCAGCCTCCAAGCCGGGCTGACCGCGCCGCTCGGAGTCCACGCCCAGGCCGATCTCGCGCTGTGGAGCGTTCGAGTCGAGGAGACCACGCCGACCCTGCTGCGCGTCACGCGCAGCCTGTTGCTCGTGGTCCCGCCGTATGATGTCCGGCTCGAAGGACCGAGCAAGGTCACCTTGGGAAAGGGCGCCAGCTACCGCGTTCGGGTAGAAGACGCGATCACGCGTGCGCCCGTCGCGATGGCGGCCGTGTCGCTGAACGTCGCCGGCAAGGATGGATCGAAGGTCACGGCCCTCACTGGCCAGACTAGCGCGACGGGCGAAGCGTTCTTTCCATTGATGCTCGCCCAGGCGGGCGACTTCCAGGTGAGCGCAGGGACTGTTCAAAACGGAATCGCCCCGATCGTCCAAGACTCGATCACCGTCTCGCCGATCGGACCGAAGATATTTCTCACGTCCGACAAGCCCATTTATCAGCCAGGCCAGACGTTGCACCTGCGGTCGCTCGCGCTGACGGCGCCGGACGACAAGCCGCTCGCATCGGCCCCTGTCCTCTTCGAAGTCGAGGACGGCAAGGGCAACAAAGTCTTCAAACAGTCCGTGAACAGCGATGCCTATGGCATCGCCGCGACCACGTTCACCCTCGGCTCGCTCGTCAACACCGGCACGTTCAAGCTGCGGGCGACGACCGCCGCCACCCAAACCGAGAAGACCGTATCCGTCTCGACGTACGCCCTGCCGAAGTTCGACGTCGCGGTGGCGACCGACAAGCCGTGGTATCGCGCGGGCGATCCGGTCGTGGGGACCGTCGACGCGCGGTATTTTTTCGGAAAGACCCTCGCGGCAGGCGGCGTGGTCGTCCAGGCTTCGTCGCTCGATGTGGGGCAGACCCCCTTTCAGAACGTGATGGGAACGCTCGACGCGTCGGGCCACTACCAGTTCAGCCTGATCCTGCCGTCACGCCTGGCCGGAACGCCGCTCGGGCTAGGGAATGCGACCGTGTCCCTCCACGTCGCCGTGACCGACACCGCGGGTCAGACAGTCGAAAAGGACGCGCTGCTGACCGTGTCGCCCGACGGAGTGAACGTCGCCCTCATCCCCGAATCCACCGAGATCGTCGCCGGCCTCGACAACGATCTGGACCTCTTCGTCACCGACCCGCTGGGAGCGCCCATCGCTGGTGCCGCCGCGGTCGTCGTGGCGCCGGACAGCAAGAGCTTCCCGGCGACGACGGACGCGTACGGGCAAGCCGCGGTCGTTTGGCACGCCCCGGACGATCTCTCCGCTTCGGGTGCGTTCCAAGTCCAAGTCACACCGGCGGCGGGCGCCGCAGTGCTCTCGAAATCGTTCTCCTTTACCCCCCAGGCCGGCACCCAGCACATCATCGTTCGCACCGACGCGTCGATTTACAAGCTCGGCGACACGGTGAAAGTCGACGTGCTGACGAGCGACACCACCCACGACGTCTTCGTCGACTGGATCAACGCGGGGCAGGCCGTCAGCATGCGCACCCTCGCTTCGACGGCCGGACACGCGACCTTTGCGCTGGCCATCGACGCGTCGCTCGTCGGAAGCAACCGCATCGATGCCTACGTGGTCGACACGTCGGGCAACGTGGTGCGCGGCGGGCGCACCGTCTTCGTGAAGACGGACAACGCGCTGTCGGTGGCGATGGCCCAAGACAAGCCGGTCTACGCGCCGGGCGATCCGGCCACGCTCACGTTTGCGGTCACCGATTCGCAGGGCAAGCCCGCCGTGGCCGCGCTGGGGGTCGAGATCGTCGACCAATCGGTGTTTTCCCTCGTCGACGCACACCCCGGCCTTCTGCGGAGCTTCTTCGACCTCGACTCGATCTATTCGACTCCTTCGTACGAGATCGCGGCGCCGCCGGTCGACTTCAGCACGCTCCTTTTTTCCGCGGACACCCAGCCGGGCGCCGCGCAGGCCCACCAGACGCTGACGAAAGCTTCGTTCGCCGCGCTCGGCGAGGGCTCGATCTCGGCGATTGCGCACGGCAGTTGGTCCGACGTCGTCACCGCGGACAGCACGCTCCTTCAGCCGGCATACGCGGCGGAAACGGCGGCCCTCAGCGCCGCGCTACACAACGTGGGGACAGCGATTCTCGCGGAGCTCGACGCCCAGGGCTGCCCGAAGACCGGGTACTACTGCAATGCACTCGGGCAGACTCTGAGCGACGCATTCAACCAGCGACTGGTCGCGGCGTCCTTCACCGCGTCGGACTTCTGGGGCAACCCGCTCACGATGAACGCCCAGCAGTTCTTCTCGGCGCAGTTCACCAGCCGGGGCCCGGACGAGATCGCCGGCACCGCCGACGACGACGTCATGCAAGTCGACCTGAGCGATCTCGTCGGCGGACAGTTCGGAGGCGGCGGCGTAACCGGAGCAGGCGGAGCTGCCCAAGGAGCAGCCGCCGGTGGCCCCGCTTTCGGTGCTCCCGTGAACGCCGGCGCCGGAGGCTCGGGCGGCGGGGGGGCGGCAGCGTCGGGAGCGGCACCGCCCGCGGAGGACGTGAGCAGCGCGCCGCGCGTCCGGTCGGACTTCCCCGAGACACTCTACGTCAATCCTTCGATCATCACGGGCCCCGACGGCGTCGCTTCGGTCAACGTGCCACTGGCCGACAACATCACCGAATGGCGCGTCTCGACGATGGCCAATTCGCCCGACGGCAAGCTCGGGGGCGGTGAGAGCGGGTTCAAGGTCTTTCAGGACTTCTTCGTCGACATCAATTTCCCGGCGACACTGACGCGGGGCGATCAAGTCAGCTTCCCGGTGGCGATCTACAACTACCTCACCACGGCGCAGACCGTTCAGCTCAGCCTCAAAGCCGACACCTGGTACACGCCGATGGGGACGACGGCGCTGTCGGTCGCGTTGCAGCCGGGGCAGGTGACCGGGGTTTCCTTCCCCGTTCGGGTCGACACGGTCGGGTTGCACTCCCTGACAGTCCAGGCAACCGGTACTTCGAAGAGCGACGCGGTCGCCCGGTCCGTGCAAGTTCTGCCCGACGGCAAGCCCGTTGCGGAAGCGTTCTCCGGCGTGATTTCGGACGGCGCGGCTGCCGATCACGTCTTCCAGGTTCCCGCGGCCGAGGTCGCCGGGTCCCAGCAACTCTACGTCGAGGTCTATCCGGCGTTTCTCTCGCAAGTCGTGAACGGGATGGAAAGCCTGCTGCGCCAGCCCTCCGGCTGCTTCGAGCAGACCACGTCGACCACTTGGCCCAACGTGCTCGTTCTCTCGTATCTCACACGAACGAACAAGCTGACGCCGGAGATTCAGCTCAAGGCCGAATCGCTGATCTCGACCGGCTACCAGCGCCTCTTGACCTTCGAACACCCCGGCGGCGGCTTCTCCTGGTTCGGTACGCAGGATCCGGCCCCGTTCCTGTCGGTGACGGCGTTCGGCTTGATGGAATTCGCCGATATGGCCAAGGTCGCCAACGTCGACGACGCGATGATCGCGCGGACGCGCGCCTGGCTGCTGGCGCAGCAGCAATCGGACGGCTCGTGGATCGGCGACCGCACCGAGTTCTTCAGCTTCAACGCGAGCACGGTCCGCAACACAGCATTCGTCCTCTGGGCGCTCGGAAGCGCCGGGTACCAGGGGCCGGAGGTCGACAAGGGGGTCGCCTATGTGCGCGCGCACGCCGGCGACGGGGGAACCGACGCGTACACGCTCGCGCTCATCGCCAACGCGCTCGAGATCTCGGCTCCGGGGGATCCCGCCAGCGCTTCGGTGTACAGCGCACTCGACGCGTTGAAGCAGGTTGCGGGAGACCAAGTCCACTGGGACACGGGAGGCACGCAAACTTGCTTCTACCAGAGCGGATCGGACAGCAGTGTCGCGGCGACGGCGCTCGCCACGCATGCGCTCCTCCAGCGGGGCGGCTACCCGACGTCGGTCGAAGGCGCAATCAAGTATCTGACGGCCCAGAAAGACGCCAACGGCAACTTCGGGTCCACGCAAGCGACCGTCTGGACCCTCCGTGCGCTGCTGCTCGCCGCTAGCCAGGGCACCGACGGCGCCGTGGGAGCGCTAAACGTTCTCGTCGACGGCGTCGTCGCCAACACTCTGGCGCTCACCGCCGATCAGTCCGACGTGATGACGACGGTCGATCTATCCGGTCAGGCCACCGCCGGGAGCCACGACGTGAGCGTCGCATTCGCCGGGACCGGGAAAGTGAGCTTCAACATGGTGGGCAAGTACAACCTGCCCTGGAGCCTCGTGCCGCCACCGCCGGCCGGTCCGCTCGCGATCACGGTGACGTATGACAAGACGAGCCTCTACGTGGACGACACGGTGCAAGAGACCGTGAACGTGCACAACAACGACACAAAGCTAACGCAGAACATGGTGCTTGCGACCGTCGGGATCCCTCCCGGATTCAGCGTGGTGACCGGCGACCTCGACGCAATCGTTCAAGCGCACACCCTGTCCAAGTACGAAGTGACCGGGAAGCAGGTGGTCCTGTACATCTCGCAAATCGCCCCCGCGGGGAACGCAACCATCCGGTACGGCCTGAACGCCACGATGCCTGTGCAAGCCAGCGACGGCGCGGCCGAGGCGCACCCGTACTACCAGCCGTCTCAAAGCGCCCACGCGGCGGCGCAGACGTTCAGCGTGTCGGCGCGGTAGACGTCCGTCGCGCCCTCAATGGACACAACGAACGAAGTTCATGTTCGACATGTCGCCAAAGTCCGAAAAGCCGGTGCTGAACGTGACGAACCAGCCGGCGCCGGGAGCGCCCGCATAAGGCGTCGCGGACCAAAAATGGTCCGCGGGGATGCCGGGAAAGGCGTCCGAGTCGACGGTCGGCCCGGGCGAAGGCACGGAAAAGTCCACGATCGTGAGGAGCTCTTTCACCGTGGGAAGTCGCCACGTGGCGCCGTTCAGACTGAGGCTCGAGCAATAGCTCACCGCGTCCGCTTGCGCATAGGTCGACGAGGGTGCGGCTCGCTGCCAAGTTAGCTTCGTGCTCGTGTCGCGGACCGTGCCGTTCGCGATTGCGTAATGGTCGAACGCCGATGCGTCGCCGACTCCTGCCTTGCCGGTACGCACGCAACGCACATAGCCGGATTCGAGCACGCCCGCGTATTGCGGCGCGCCTACGTCGAAGACGACGCTCCATGCTTCTCCGTTGGCGCCGGCGGACGGGGTCGATGTCCAGAAGAAGCTCGATGGCGTGTCCGGGAAGATCGCGTTGTCGATGCTCGAGCTGAATTGGCCCGGGTCGACGATCGACATCAGCTCGACGATCGACGGCACGCGCCAATCCGCGTAGCCGCCCAGGCTGAGCCCCGCGCAATAGGCGAAGCCGGCGCTCTGGATGTAGATCGTGGGGGAAACGACCTTCTGCCAGACAAGCCCCGTCACGTCGTCGGTCACCATGCCATCCCCGTTGTCGGTGTAGCTCTCCAGGTTGGGAGCGCCGGCAGTCACGTCGACCTGGCCGTTGGGCATCGGCCACGTCGCCCAGAGCGGACCTTCCAAGCCGCTGTCGCCCGCGCCGCCGTCGTCCGACCCGCTGCCGTCCGACGCCACCGCATCGGCGGTGCCTGCGCCCGCGCCACCCTCTCCCGAGCTGCCACCCTCGCTGCTCTCGTCCATGCCCCCGTCGCCGACGCCTGCATCCGAAGTGCCCGGGCTCCCTTCGTCCAGTCCGCCGCCATCGAGGAGGCTGGAGTCCGTGCTCGCGTCGCCCGTTTGACGGAGACCGTCGCTCTCCGAACAGCCGATCGAACCCAGGACTGTGAAGGCAAGCACCGGACACGCCGTGACGAATCTTCGCAACAGCGACCGCCCCACGCCGTGCCCATCACCGCCGCCCTTCGCCGTCCCACTCGAGCATGGTTTCCAAGCGTGAGCCACGTCGGAGTGGTAGCACACGGGCCTCGGCCCGCCGACATCGCGCGTCGTCGCGCCGCGCGCGGGCTTCGCTTCTCCGCAGATCGACCCACGACCCATTCGACCCACGACGATCGCCCGTCCGGTCAGCCCGCCCCCAGCCCCCGCATCGCTTCTCGAAAGTCTGGAGGAAGCGGAGCCTCGAAGCGCAACCGTATGCCCGTGAGCGGGTGCACGAAGCCGAGCACCCGGGCGTGCAGCGCCTGATGCCCCAGTTGCTCGCCCACTGCCCGCACGCGCTCGTCGCGTGGAGGCCTTCCGTACAGCGGATCTCCGAGAACCGGCGTACCCGACTCGGCGAGGTGCACGCGGATCTGGTGTGTACGCCCCGTCTCGAGCGTGCACTCGACGTGGGTCGTGCCGCACTGATGAGCGAGCGCGCGGACGTGCGTCACCGCTCGCCTTCCTTCGCGCACGTGCGTCGTGAACCGCAGGCGGTCGCGTGGATGGCGGCCGTGGAGCGTATCGAACGTGCGGCTCTTGGCATCGCCGACGACGATCGCCTCGTACGCGCGCTCGATCGTGTGCGCGCGAAACTGGACGGCGAGGGCTTCGCGCGCGCTCGCCGTCCGCGCCACGACCATCACCCCGCTGGTCCCCTTGTCGAGCCGGTGCACGATTCCCGGACGGTGGTTTCCCTGCGCATCGGTGACGTCGCGCTCGTCTTGGAGAAAGAGCCCCAGCGCCAGGAGGCCGTTGACCAGGGTTCCTCCGGCATGGCCGCGCGACGGGTGCACGACCAGGCCCGACGGCTTGTTCACGACCACGAGCAAGTCGTCCACATGAAGAACGCCGAAGCGCACGTCCGATTCCGCCACGGCCTCGCTCGCGGCCGGCGCAGGCGGGTCGACGATCACGCGATCGCCCTCGCGGACCCGCGCCGAGGCCGACCGCGCCGCCCCTTCGACCGTTACTCGCCCCTCGGCGATCCAGCGTTGGAGCTCCGTCCTCGACACCGCGAGCGCCTCGGCGAGGAAGCGGTCGAGCCTGCCGCCGCCCGCGCTGCGGGGGACGGCCAGACAGATGCGCTCCCTTACCAGAGCTTGGATTTGACGTGCCCCTTGGCCTTGACCAGGATGTCAACGAGGGCGCGATCATAGAAGTTGCGAGGGTAAAGGTCGGGGGAAACACGGCGCTTGTAGAGCGCCCGCCCCTCCTCGATTTCCTCGGCCAACGAATCGAAGAGGTTGTCGTTTTGGATGCCGCCGACGATTTTGTCCTCGTTGTAAAGCGACAGGTCGCTGGCGATCGCGCGTGCAAGCCGGCGGGCGGCTTCCTCCGTTTCGATGAGCGGCATGGGCAAATGGTCGCCGAGCGGAGACCCCGTGTCAAAGAGCCCGCCACTTTGCCCCTAAGTTGCAGGATGCCCGCGGTTGGTTCGGCCGCAGAGCTCTGGTAAGAGCCGACGACGACCCATGCAGCATCGGACCATCCCCCAGGCGATCGAAGACGCGGCGAAGGCCGAGCCCACACGCGGCTACCGCTTCGTCCCGGAGACGGGCGTGCAGGGAGTGGGCGGCCTGTCCGATCCCGCGTCGACACCCAGCCCTGGCGATATGCCGGGGGCGAGCGAAGCATCGTTCTCGTTCACGGCGGTCGAGCGAATCAGCGCGCGCTTCGGGGGCGCGCTTCAGGCCCTCGGCCTGCGCAAAGGAGACCGCGTCGCTCTCATCCTTCCGACCAACGACGACTTCGTGCTCTGTTTCCTCGGGGCCATCCGTGCCGGTGTCATTCCGGTCCCGATTTACCCGCCGATGGCGCTCGGCCAGCTGCAAGCGTACCTCGACAACACGCGCCACATCGTCGCGAAGAGCGGCGCACGCGTGCTCGTGACGACGGCGAAGATCAAACGGCTGCTCGGCACGGTACAAGCTGCCTGCCCGGCGCTCGAGCAGGTCGTCGCCATCGAAGGGATCCGCGAGTCGACCGAGCCACTCAAGGCGGAGAAGATCGGCCTCGAAGACGTCGCGCTGCTGCAATTCACGAGCGGCTCCACGTCCCGCCCGAAGGGCGTCGCCCTTACGCACGCGAACCTCGCGGCAAACGTGCAGTGCATCATGGTGGACGGCCTGCACATCACGCCCGAAGACGTCGGGGTGTCCTGGCTGCCGCTCTATCACGACATGGGGCTCATCGGCTTCGTGCTGGCGCCGATCTACCATCGGGTTCCCGTCGTGCACTTGCCTGCCCTTCTCTTTCTGAAGCGCCCGATCAGCTGGTTTCAGGCGGTGGCGCGGCACGGCGGGACGACGGCGTTCGCGCCGAACTTCGCGTATGCCCTTTGCGTCAAGCGCATCAAGGCATCAGAGATCGAGGGGCTGGACCTCTCGCGCTGGCGCATCGCCGGGTGCGGCGCGGAGCCGATTCGGCCCGAAACGCTCGAAGCGTTCGCCACGGCGTTTGCGCCCACGGGATTCAAGAAAGAAGCGCTTTTGCCCTCGTACGGGATGGCCGAGTCGACCCTCGCCGTCGCCTTCTCGGCGCTGGGCAGCGGGATCCAAACCATCGGCGTCGACGGGCCCTCCCTGTGGGAAACGGGCAAAGCCCGGATCGTCGCGGAAGACGACGATCTCGCCGTGCGGCTCGTTTCGTGCGGTCCAGAGTTCCCAGAGCACAAGATTCGCGTCTTCGACCCCGACGACGTGTCGAGCGATCGTCCGCTGCCCGAGCGGACCGTCGGCGAGATTCGCATCGAAGGGCCGAGCGTCATGCGCGGATATTGGGAAGACGCGGAGAGAACGCGCGAGTCCTTCGCGGGGCAATTCCTCCGCAGCGGCGACCTCGGATTCTTGCACGAGGGCCGCGTCTTCGTTTGCGGGCGAAGCAAGGAGGTCGTCATCGTCAACGGGCGCAACTACTACCCGCAAGACATGGAGTGGGAGGCGAGCAAGGTCACGGGCGTGCGCAAAGGAAACGTCGTTGCGTTCGGCGCTCGCGACCCGAGCGGGGTGGAGCGCGACCGCGAGCGCGTCGTGCTCGCGTTCGAGGTGCAGGAGCACGAGCGGATGGCGCAGTCGGCGAGCCTTGTCAGCGACGTGCGCAAGGCGGTGCAGGAGGGGATGGGATTGACTCTCGACGACGTCCTGGCGCTCCCGCCCGGCGCGCTGCCGAAGACGTCGAGCGGCAAGTTGCAACGAACGCGCACTCGCGAGCTCTATGAAACCGGAGAGCTGATGGGGCGGCCGTCGTCGCGAGAGCCAAACCGGATCGAGCTCGTCAAACACGCGGCGGCCAGCCAGCTGAGCTATCTCCGGCTCGCCGTGCTCGGTTCTCGCAAACGAAAAGACAAGGAAGAGTGAGCCCATTAGCGACCCCGTTTAGAACGGGTTGCAACTTAGAACCATTCTCGTTAGATTCGTCGTCACCGCGATGCACAGCGACGGCGACCGTGCGGGTACGATGCTGCGTGACTTGCGGCGCGCGAAGCTCAAGCTGACCCCGCAGCGTCTGGCAATCGTGCGCTTATTTGCCGGTGACGGGTCCCACCCCACCGCGCAAGACCTATTCGAGCGGCTGCGGCCCGACTTCCCGTCGATGAGCTTCGCGACCGTCTACAACACGCTCGATGCACTTGCCCGGGCCGGGCTTGCCGGAGTGGTACGGCTGCCAGGAAAGCGCGGCGACGCGGCGCGCTTCGACCCGAACACCCGTCCACATCACCACGCCGTTTGCGACGGCTGCGGCGCCGTGCTCGACATTTCGGCGGGCACGCTCGCGCCGACGGCTGCGGCCGTGCGCAAGCTGCGGACCGCCGTTCCCGGCTTTTCTGTTCACGCCGTCGAACGCGTCTATCGCGGCCTGTGCGCGCGGTGCGCCCGCCGGCAATCGGAGTAACAACCAGTATCGAAGGAGACATCCATGGCCAAGTCGCTTCAAGGAACCAAGACCCACCAGAACCTCAAAGAAGCCTTCGCGGGCGAGTCGCAGGCAAACCGCCGCTACATGTATTTCGCGAAGGTGGCCGACGTCGAGGGCTATCCGGAGATCGCCGGCAACTTCAAAGAGACCGCCGACGGCGAGACTGGCCACGCCCATGGCCATCTCGATTACCTCAAGCAGGTAGGCGACCCAGCGACTGGCGAGCCCATTGGCAATACCGAGAAGAACCTGAAGTCCGCGATCAAAGGCGAGACCTACGAGTACGAAACCATGTACCCGGGGATGGCCAAGACCGCACGCGAAGAAGGCTTCGACGACATCGCCGAGTGGCTCGAAACGCTCGCCAAGGCCGAGAAGAGCCACGCGGGACGCTTCACGAAGATGCTTCAGGTGCTCAAAGGCTAGCAGGCCGTTGAAAAACGAGAGATGAACCGTCAGGACGCCAGGGACGCCATGCGAGAGTTAGAAGCTCGTCAATGATTTTCTCCTGATGGCGATCTTGGCGTCCTGGCGGTTTTCTCGCTATTTTCGCTTTTTTTCAACAGATGAGGGTACCCACGTCCAAATGGCCAAGATCGACGTAGTTCCGACCAAGCCGCCTGCGTTCGATCCGAACGATGAGCGCTATTGGGACGCCCGCGATCTCGAGTCCGAGATGCGCCGCGTATTCGAGGTCTGCCACAACTGCCGAATGTGCGTCGGCTACTGCGGCACGTTTCCCGACGTATTCAGTCGCATCGACCGCGCCATCGAGCGACGGGGCGCGACGGGGGCGGAGCAGCTGGACGCAGAGGCGTTCGAACGGGCGACGGAGCTCTGCTGGCAGTGCAAGCTCTGCTACGTCAAGTGTCCGTATACGCCGGACGAAGGCCACCCTTGGGCGATCGACGTACCTCGACTCCTCGGGCGCGAGAAGGCGCAGCGCGCGCGCCGCAACGGCGTGACCTTGCAGGACGGTGTTCTCGGCGAACCGCAGTTGCTCGGCCAGATGACGGCCGGGCCGGCGGCGGGCATCGCGAACTTCGTCAACGCCAATCGGCTCGTTCGCAAAGTGATGCAGTCCGCGGCGGGGATCGCAGCCGAGTTCCCGCTTCCGCCGTTCGGCAACACGAGCTTCGCGCGATGGCTTGCCCACCACAATCCGCTCCCGGGCGCAGGCGAACGCGGCACGGTCACGCTCTTTGCGACCTGCCTGGCCGACTACAACTTTCCGCGCATCGCCGCGAGCGCCGTCCGGGTGCTCGAGAAGAACGGCTGGAGCGTCGTCCGGCCCGAGCAAACGTGTTGCGGGATGCCGAATCTCGACGGTGGAGACGTCGAAGCGGCGCGCGCGAAGGTCCGAGCGAACGTCGCGTCGTTCGTACGCGAGGTCGACCTCGGACGCCCGATCGTCTGCCTGCAGCCGACCTGCGGATACATGGCGAAGAAGGAATGGGCCGCGCTCGACGGAAGCGCCGACGCCCGCCGGGTCGCCGAGGCCACGGTCGACGTGATGGAGCTGCTCGAGCGCAGGCGTCGCGACAAGACGCTCTCGCGCGACTTCGTCAAGGGCCTCGGTCGCGTCGCGTACCACGCATCATGCCACCTTCGCGCGCAGAAGATCGGATATCCGGGGGCGCGCGTGCTCGGTGAGCTTCCCGATACGGAGATCGACGTCGTCGAGCAGTGCTCGGCTGTCGATGGCACGTGGGGAATGAAGGCGCAGCACTACGAGCAGGGAAGGCGCTACGCGCAGAAGCTCGTACGCGGCATCGACGCGGCGGAGCCAGCGGTGGTCGTCACGGATTGTGCGCTGTCCGGGCGGCGCATTCTGGCCGAAAACGAGCGAGCGCCCCTCCATCCGATCGAAGCGCTGGCCGAAGCGTACGGCGTGGCGCCGGAGATGTGACCCATGAAGCCGATCGATCGCAGCGAGATCCTGGGTTTGGCGGACTACGAGGTCGTCAGAGAGAGCTTCCGTGGTCGGGTCATGGCCGAGAAGAAATGGCGGCGCGTCGCCGTCGGCCCCAAGGCAACCGCCCTCTTCGAGAACCGCGATACGGTGCTCTTGCAAATTCAAGAGATGCTGAGGACCGAGCGCATCACGCGCCCCGCGGCCGTCCAGCACGAGATCGACACGTATAACGAACTGGTTCCCGGCAGCGACGAGCTGTCGTGCACGCTGATGATCGAGATCGCCGACAAGTCCGAGCGTGACGCTTTCCTGACGGCGGCAAGAGGGCTTTCGAGGCACGTCTGGCTGGTGGCCGGAGCCAGGCGTCTATTGGCGCGGTCGAACGAGCTGCTTGCCGACGGGCCCGGGACGGATCGTACGAGCGCCGTGCACTACTTGAAGTTCTCCCTTCCGAAGGATGTCGCCGACAGCCTTCGCGACGCGACAACCGCCCGGGCGATCGTCGGGGCGCTTGCGCTCGAGATTGACCACGCGGCGTACGCCGTGCGCGCGGCCCTGCGCCTTGAGACCGTCGTGTCCCTCGGCGAGGACCTGCAGGCGTGAGCGTTCCCTTCGTGTCGGTACACCGCGTCCGCCTCGACGAAGTGGACGCGGCCGGCGTCGTGTACTTTGCGCACTTTTTTTCGTGGTGCCACGAAGCGATGGCCGCCATGCTGGCCTCCGTCGACGGCGGTTATGCGGCGCTGGTCATGACGCGCCGTCTAGGCTTGCCGGCTGTCCACGCGGAAGCGGACTTCGCTGCCCCGGTTCGATTCGGTGACGAAGTGCGCATCTCGACGGTCGTGGAGCGTATCGGCACCAGCTCGTGCGCGCTGCGCTTCGAACTCGAGCGCCCGTCGGATGGCGACCATATCGCGACCCTCCGTCACATCGTGGCGCTCACGGACCTGAACGAAATGCGGTCGCGACCCTTGCCCGACGACGTGTTGCGGATATTGGCCCGATACTCCTGACCTCCGCCCGACTGCCGCTCGGGCGCGGGTGTCAACCGGAGTGCAGCCCCGCGAGGGGCGGAGGCGCGGCCTCGGCCGATGACTCTCTCGCTCCCTCCGCCAGATCGATCCCGCGAACCCGCAGCCGCCACATGTACCCGATCATGGCGAGGCCGTAGACGAACAGCGCGAAGCAACCCCACTGCGCCGGCGTAAGGTCGGCATAACGGGTGTCGCCCCCATCGGTGGCCGGAACGCGCAAGAAGTCCATGGCGAAACGCACCGGTGCGTAGGCAAGCGCGGACGCGACCACGTAGGTGCCCACGGGCAGCCGACGACGCCACGTCAGCGCGAAGCACGCCGCGACGATCACGGTGAACATGAGCTCGAGAAGCCCGAGGTCGAACCGCGGATCGTGGCCGTGGACGAACTCGATGAAGCCGAATTTGGTCACCGTCCCTTCCCCGGGCCGGAGTGGATAGGCCACGGCGAGCAGCGTGTCTGCCGTCGTGCGGGCCCCCGGGTGGTCGTGCACCGTCGCGCACCCGGCGCGACCGAACATCCACCCGATCGGAAACGCGGAGAGCACGAGGTCGGCGAACGGCAAGATGGATTGCGGGCGAGCGCGCGTCCGGAGACGCCCGCCTTCGATCACGAGGTATCTCCACAGGACGATGCCGACCAGCGCGCCGACGAAGCCGCCGAACGAGCTGAGACCCTCCCAGGGCATCGCGAGCGACCACGGGCGCTTGACCACGTCGTCCCAGTGGTAAAAAAGCGAGTCGAGGACGTGCGAGAGCACGAATCCGGAGACCAGCATCCAGGTTACAAACGAGTTGAGCTTCTCGATGTCGTAGCCGAGCGTCCGCGCCCGCCGCGTGGCCACGGAGCTGCCGACGAGGACGCCGGTCGCCACGAGGATTCCGAACGGGTGCAGCGGCAGCGGCCCGATGTGCATATCGGGGACGTGGATGTACGGGATCATGAAGACCGGGCTAGGACGTCTATCGCATTCCCGCAGACCGCGCACGGCTGACGGCGATAATGTCCTTGTCCCCCGCCCGCGCTCCCATGCGCACGGACGCGTGCCAGCCGTCGCACGCGCGCGCGAGCAGCTCTCCCGTACTGGGTCGAACGGCGCAGCGCGACGCAGGGAGCCGCGCCTCCAGCGCGCCGGCCAGCACATCTGCAACGTCGTTCGCCGCTGCGGCCCGATCGGACGAGGCGGTCGCGTCGAGCACACGGATTTCATTAGCCTCGGCCCAGCGAACGAAGAGGTCTTCCCCCTCGATCCGGCCTCCAGCGACGCGTCCGCCCTCGACGGCGACGCGCAGCGTGATCTTGACCACGCGCGCCTCGACTTCCGTCGGCGTGGGCAGCCCGAAATAGAGCTCGTCTTCACGGATGGCGGTCGGAGCACTCTTGCCCCACGTGCGCGGGTGGGGGCCGCGCAAGACGGCCAGCAGCGCGTCGGGCAGATCCGCGAGCGTCGCGCCTGGGGTGGCCGGGTCCAGGAGCGCCCCGAGCTCCTCGAGCACCAGCTCGCTGACCCGTCGGCGCCGCTCCGATTGGATCTCCAGATACGCGGCGCTGCGGCGAGCTTCGGCTAGCAGCTCGAGCATGTCGAGGTCCTGCTCCGGCTCGTCGTAAAGGCTCAGAAGAGCGCGCGCAGCCTCGATGTGCGGGCCGTGGGGGAGGTCGACGATGTAGTCGCGCGTCGTCGTGCGCGACGTCTTCGCGGCCTCGAACCATTCCGCCTCCTCGGCCTGGAAGGTTCTGCGCACTTCGTCGGCCCACGCACCATGCGGATGGCGCGCGACGTACGCTTGTGCGCGCGCGAGACGCGTACCCTCCTGCGCTGCCTCGCGGAAGGCGCGGTAGTCGGTGAAGTCGTCGGTCGCCGCGGCCATCTGCTTGGTCACGGCGCACCCCGCGCAGGCAAGACACAAGAGCGCGAGTGCGCTTCCGACGTTCATGGATCGCTGGCCACGATCCCCGCTTCCGGGATGACATGACAGAAATCACACTCCGTCGGCGACGTCGGCGCCGCGTCGTCCACGTACCTGGCGTACTCCCGGCAGCTCGCGGCTTGAAGCGCTCGCAGGCAGACTTCGCCGTCGTGCTGGAGAGGGCGGCACGTGAGCGGCCATCCTGCGGTGCCCGGCGCGGCCGGGTCACACGCGTTGCGGCAGGTCTGGTCGGTCAGCCCGCATTCGGAGCATCGCTGGCAGTCGACGTTTTTTCTTGCGGCGGCGAAGCTCTGCGGGTCGAGGTCCGTCACCGCCTGACCGCACGAGCCGATGTCCCCGACCGTGGGCCCGGCGCCGAAGACGAGCGCGAGAGCGCCCGCCAGGGCCAGCTCACATCGCCGGATGCTCATGGAAGCGCTTCCCAGGAGAGCCAGAGCCCCCCCTGCCCGCTCAGCACCGGATACGTCGGTTGGCCCGCCTCCCGCGTGCCTGCCCCGTAAAACACGTCACCGACCAGCTCGGCGACCACGCCGATCCCGGCGCGCGCAAACCATATGCCGCCCGCCGCCCCTTCGAAGCCCCACGTCGTGTCGGGCGACAGGATCATCGCCACCCCCGCGCGCCCATAGGCAGCCCAGTCGCGGAAGCGCTGGAAGAAGAGGTAGGAGGGCGCGAGCACGGCCTGCGGCACGCCCTCGAGGGCCACCGACGCCCGGAGCGCCAGGCCGCTTGCGCCGTGCGTCGGATCGCCGACCACAAACGCAGCGCCGACGTCCGTGTAGCTCGCGGTTCGCGAGAGCGACTGCGCGCTGTGGCCGAGCACGTGCGCCAGCCGGAACGGGTTGTTGAAGCGGAGGCCATCGCCCACGAAGGCGGTCGCAAAGACGTCGACCGAACCGGACTTGTGCGAAGCCGGAGAGCTGTCTTCCGCGGCGGCCGCGCCCACGGGAAACGTGAGCCAGAAAATCGACGAAAGGATGCGCAGGATCGCCCTCACCCGCGGTTCACCCGTACCTTCGGCCTCGCTCCAAGCAAAGCCAGCTGCCCGCAGGCAGCGCTCACGTCGTCGCCGCGCCGGCGGCGGATGAAGCACGAGTAGCCGGCATCGCAGAGGATCTTTTGGAATTCGAGCACGCCGCGGAAGACGGGTGGCCCAAGACTACTGGCGGCGATGGGGTTCATCGGGATGAGATTGACTTTGACGGGGATACCGCGCAAGAGCGCGGATAGCGCCTTCGCGTCCCTCGCGGTGTCGTTCCGCCCCTCGACGAGCGTGTACTCGATCGTGATGCGGCGTCGCCGCGGCAGTGGGTACGCGCGGAGGGCGTTCATGAGCAACGCCAGCGGATACTTCCGGTTGATGGGCATCAGCCGCGACCGGGTTTCGTCGTCGGCCGCGTGCAGGGACACGGCGAGACCGATGTTGCCGGCGAAGTCGGCCCCCAGTCGAGCGATCTCGGGCACGAGACCGCTCGTCGAGACGGTCACGCGCCGTGCGGACAGAGCGACCCCCTCGGCGTGGGTGAGCAGGCGCAGGGCGCGCGCGGTCGCGTCGTAGTTGTGCAGCGGTTCGCCCATTCCCATGAAGACCACGTTGCGCAGGCGTTCGTTGGGGTCGAGGCGTGCCCGGCCGACGATGACCTGCGCGATGATCTCGTCGGCTCCGAGGTGCCGCTTGAGCCCTGCCACGCCGCTCGCGCAAAAGACGCACCCCATGGCGCAACCGACCTGAGAGGAGACGCATTGGGTGACCCTGATGGGCGTGTCGGCACCCAGCGGGGCGACGTCGGTGGGATCGTCGTCGTCATCCGCCGCCGCCGCCGCGTCCGCGTCTTGCTCGATCGGATCCACGGGCGACGGGAGCGAGCTCTTTGCGCCCGAGACCCCCGGTATGAGCACGGTCTCGACGGTCGCGCCGTCGCGCATCCGGACTAGGAGCTTGCGCGTGTCGTCCGCCGAGCGACGCTCGTCGGCCAGCTGCGCGGTGCGATTCATCTCCAGGCCGGCGAGCCCCGCGCGAAGCTCCTTGGGCAGATCGCTCATTCGATCGAGCTCCAACACGCCGCGAGCGTGCATCCAGCGAAAGAGCTGTCGAGCGTGGAACGATCGACCGCCCAGAGCGGAGAGCAACTTCGCCCACTCTTCAGGCACGCGCGCGAGCGGCGGAATCGATTCGGGCGGGCGCTCGGCGAACGAGGTCACGGCAGGCGCGCGAAACGTAAGGGAAGTAGCGGACTCACGCAACGCTACCCTTTCCGTTTGGCCTCTTCCCAATACCGATCGAGCACCTCGAGCGGGATGTGCCTTTCCCCGCCGCCCGCATCGCCCCAGCCGCCGTGCTCCTCGCGCGCCCGTCGTTCGACGTGTGCGAAGCGCGTCGTGAATTTGTCGATCGTGCGACGCAGGGCGCCCTCCGCGTCCACGCTGAGATGCCGCGCCAGGTTGACGAGCGCGAAGAGAACGTCCCCCATCTCTTCCTCGACGTCGTCCTGCTTTCCGAGCTCGATCGCCTCGTCGAGCTCGCCCAACTCCTCCGCCACTTTCGCTCTGGATCCAGACCGGTCCTGCCAGTCGAACCCGACCCGCGACACTTTTTCGCCGATGCGCTGCGCGCGCGTCAGGGCCGGCATGCTGCGCGGCACCCCGGCGAGAATGCCGCGCTCTCCCTTCTCGCGGGCCTTGAGCTTCTCCCAATTGCGAAGCACCTCATCCGCGTCGCGCGCCTCCACATCGCCGAACACGTGCGGGTGCCGGTTGACGAGCTTGTCGACGATTCCCGCGACGACGTCATCGATGCCGAAGGCCGCTTCGCAGCGCGCGAGCTCGGCTTGAAAGACGACCTGAAGGAGCAAGTCGCCGAGCTCCTCGCGCAGCGCCGTACGATCGCCCGAGTCGATCGCGTCGATCACTTCGCACGCCTCCTCAAGCACGTACTTTCGGAGCGTCTCGAAGGATTGCTCCCTGTCCCACGGGCAGCCGTCGGGGGCGAGCAGCCGGCGCATCACTCCCACGAGGCGGACGATCGTCGCCCCGTCTTGGTTCGCGACAGGAGGCACCGGGCGCGGCGTGTCCTCGTCGAACGCTACCGGCGCTCCATGTGGCTCGCCTTTGTCACGGTTTCCTTCAGCCATCCGTCACGGCAGGCTACATTGACTCGGGCGAATGTCGACCGCCGCTCCTCCACCATCGGCGCCGATGGGCACCACCCCCGTTTTTCGCCGCGGCGTGGTCCTGGCCATGGTCACCGGCGTCGCCGCGTTCGGGTACGTGCTCCGCGGCGTCCTCGTTCCGCTATTCTTCGCGTTCTTGCTGGCCTACGCGCTCGACCCGTTCGTCGACTGGCTCGAGTCGCGCAAGATCCCCCGCACATTGGCCGCTCCGATCGTCATGCTCGCGATCGCCGGCCTGTTCGCGCTGGTGCTGGTGTTTGCGATACCGATGTTCTTCGACGAGCTCCAAGCCGCGGCGACGGAAATGCCCGGGCAGTTCAAGGGGCTGGAGCAGCGGGTGGAGCCGTGGCTGTGGCAGACCTTCCACTTCAGGCCCCCCCACACGATGGGTGAGCTGGGCACGCAAGTGCGCGACAAGCTTCAGGCGCAGTTTCCGGACCTGGTGACCGCGGCCAGCGTCGCTCTCTTCGGGACCCTGAGCTACCTCGCCGTCGGGCTCAGCGCGCTCATCGTCCCGGTTTTCGCGCTGTACTTGCTCATCGACTTCGACCGCATCGTCAAACGCACGGGCCAGCTCGTACCGTGCCGGTGGTATCCGCAGGCGGCCGACGTCGCCCGGCAAATCCACCGTACCCTGGGTGGGTACGTGCGCGGGCAGCTCACGGCGAACATCGTTTTGGGAGCGCTCTACGCGAGCGGCCTGCGATTCGTCGATATTCGCCTGGCGGTTCCGATCGGGGTGCTCACGGGAATGCTCGCGTTCGTACCGTACATCGGCTTCGGCTGCGGGCTCTTGCTTGCCACCGCCATGGCGGCGCTCGACTGGCAGGGACCCGGGCGGCTCCTCGCCGTGGTCGCGGTCATGCTGATCGTGCAGATCGTCGACGGTCTTGTGGTCACTCCGCGCATCGTCGGCCGCTCGGTCGGGCTCGCGCCGCTCGAGGTGCTCCTGACGATGATGGCCGCGGGAACGCTGTTCGGCTTCTTGGGGGTTCTGCTCGCGGTGCCGCTCGGCGCCGTGGTGAAGATCCTCGTCCACCGGGCGGTCAAGGCCTACCTGGCTTCGGACTTCTACGCCCGCCCCACACGCGAGGCGGGGTGAGGGAGGGGGGCATGGGCGAAGCCGTTCTGCTCGAGACGATCGGCGCCACGCGCGTGGTCACCATTGACCGCCCCCAGTCGCGCAATGCGCTGACGCGCCCCGTCCTCCGTGAGATGGCCGATGCACTGAGCTCGGCGTCGGGGGACACGGCGGTTCGCTGCATCGTCATTGCCGGAGCCGGCGAGCATTTCTGCGCGGGAGCCGACCTGCGGCAGAACATCGCAGACGACCCCCAGATGATGGACCACTTGGACGGCTACTTGGACGATTTTCACGGGCTGATTAAGGCCGTCGTTCGTAGCGCGAAGCCAACGGTGGCCATGATGGACGGCGCCGCTGTGGGCTTCGGCGCAGACCTGGCATTCGCTTGCGACTTGCGGGTCGCGTCCACGCGTGCTTATGCGCAAGAGAAGTTCGTCCATATCGGCCTCATGCCCGACGGGGGTGGCACGTTTTGGCTTCCCAGGCTACTGGGAACGGCGCGTGCGATGCACATGATCCTGCTCGCAGAAAAGGTCACGGCATCGGAGCTGCATCGACTGGGGGTCGTCGCAAGAGTCGTCGAGCCCGACGCCTTGCGCGACGCAACGCTGGGGGTCGCGCGGCAGATCGAAGCCGGGCCGCCGCTCGCGTACGCGGCCATCAAGCGAGCGATGTACGCCAGTTGGGGCAGCATCGAAGACGCGCTCCGGCGGGAGCGGGAGGAGCAGCTCAAGCTGTTGCATAGCGCCGACTTCATGGAGGGCGTGGCGGCCTGGACGCAGAAGCGCGAGCCGCGATTCGAGGGGAGATAGCCTCGACGCGCGGCCAGCCGCGAAGGCGACCGCGAACGTCTGGACCGCGATCGAGAGCGAATTGGAGGCGGTCCGCATCCTTCGGGGTGCCCGCGGGACGGTGCTCGCGCGGCGATGCGCGGATAGGCCGAGAGCCGCACGGCGCGCAGCTCGCGCTGGTCAAGGCCCTCGCTCGAGCCAACGGTGTGCGACGAGCAAGATCGGCGGTTGGAGCACGCGAGCGACGACAGCGAGGATGAGGCACCCTCCGATGACCACGATCGCGAGCGGCCTTTGCGTCTGCGAGCCGATACCGGTCGAGATCGCGGCCGGCAAGAGGCCGGTCGAGACGAAAGTGGTCATCAGCACGGGTCGCAGCCGTTTGATCGCAGCCTCCTGCGCCGCGTCCTCGACGCTGAGCCCCTCGGTCTGACGCAGACGCCTAAAGTAGGTCACGACGAGGATCGCGTCTTGCGTGGCGATGCCGAAGATCGAGATGAAGCCCATAGCGGCGGACACCGAGAAGTGCACGCCGGTGACGAAGAGCGCCAGGAGTCCCCCGGCACAAGCCACTGGAATGTTCGCAAATACGATCAGGGTGTCCAGCCAGTGTCGGGTGGCGCCATAGACCAGAAAGGCGATGAGAACCAAGGTCAACGGCACGACGACCGCGAGGCGCTGGAGTGCCTCCTGCAGTTGATTGATCTCGCCGCCCCACTCGAGGTGGGTGTCATAGGGCAGTTTGACCTGGGCGAAGACTGCCTTCTGAGCCTCGGCGATCGTGCTGCCGAGGTCTCGCCCGCGCACCGAGAACTTCACCGGCGCGTAGCGCTGCCCGTCCTCGCGATAAACCACGCTCGGACCGTCCTCGACGCGAATGTCCGAAATCTGGCCGATCGGAATCGTCTCGCCGTCCAGCGCGGTCACCGTGATCTCCCGGATGGCCTCGAGTCCCGATCGGTAGGGCGCCATCCAGCGGACGACGAGGTCGAACCGCTTTTCTCCCTCGTAGACCTGCGTAACGGCTTGTCCGCCGATGGCCGCCTGGACCACTGCTTCGACGTCGCCGGTGTTGAGGCCGTACCGCGCGCACGCGCGCCGGTCCGGGGTGATCTTCACGATGGGCTGGCCCATCGAATTGAACGCGCCGAGGTCTTGAATCCCGCGCACCGAAGAGAGTGTCTCCAGAATGCGTTGGGCGTGCTCCTCGTTGTCCTTGATCTCCGGCCCAAACACCTTGATCGAATTCTCGCCTTTGACCCCACTGACCGCCTCTTCGACGTTGTCGCTGATCATCTGCGAAAAGTTGAAGACGACGTCCGGAAACGCCTGCGAGAGCTCGTGGGAAAGCTCTTCGGTCAGCTTCTCCTTGGTCATGCCCCTGGGCCACTCCCCGAATGGCTTGAGGGGCGCGAAGAGCTCGATGTTCTGAAAGCCGGCGACGTCAGTCCCGTCGTCCGGTCTCCCCAGCTGCGAAACGACCGTGATGACCTCGGGTGTCTTTCGCTGCTCTTCGGTGCAAGGCTGGGGCGCGGGCGGGCACCCGCGCAAGATGGATCGCATCAGGCCCACGTATTTGGATGACTGCTCCAGGGAAATCGACGTGGGCAGCGTCGCCCGGATCCAGAAGTTACCCTCCTCGAGCTTGGGCATGAACTCGCTGCCGAGAAATGGGAACGTCGACAAACCTGCCACAACTGCAATCGTGCCTATGGCGATCGCCTTGCCTGGATTGGCCAGTGTCCAGCGAAAGAGCGGCTTGTACAGCCGATACATGAACCGCATCACGAACGGATCTTTCTCGGCCGTCTGGACTGAAATGAACTTCGAGGCGAGCACCGGTGTCAACGTCAGCGCCATGGTCATGGCGCCACCGATGGCAAAAGCGTAGGTCGTCGCGAGCGGCGTAAAGATGACGCCCGCCACGCCTGTCATCGTGAATAGCGGAATGAACGCTGCCGCAATGATCGTCGCCGCAAACGTCATCGGAGTCGCCACCTCCCGCGCCGCGCCGAGAATGCGCTCGGACATGACGTTTCCTTTTCCGTGCGGACCGAGGTGTCGAAAAATGTTTTCCATCATGATGACGGTCGAGTCCACAACGATGCCGAAGTCGATCGCTCCCAAGGAGATAAGGTTGGCGCTCGTTCCCGTCGCGACCATCCCACTGAACGCGACGAGAAGCGCTATGGGAATGTTCACCGCGGTGATCAGCGCGGCGCGAGCGTGACCGAGAAACAGGAAGAGCACGATTGAGACGAGCGTCATCCCCACGGCCAGGTTTTCGAACACCGTGTGCGTCGTCAGGGCAACCAGGCTTCCACGATCGTAGTAGGTCTCGATCGTCACGCCCGGCGGCAGCACATTGTTGTTTCTGATTAGATCGACGCGCTGGTGGATTCCCTTCAGCGTCGTGACGGTCTCTCCTCCGTAACGCATCAGCACCACGCCTTGAACGATGTCGTCGTCTTGGTCCTGGCCGACAATCCCGAGCCGAGGCGCGGAGCCGACTTCGGCGATCGCGATGTCTTTGACCCGAACGGGAACACCGCCATGCTCACTGATAACGACGTCTTCGATGTCGTGTACGTCCTTGATGAGCCCCACGCCCCGCACGGCGTATGCCTGCTCGCCCATGACGAGTCGTTGGCCGCCGACGTTCACGTTGGCTGTCTGGATGCTGTGAAATAGCTGGTCGAGCTGCACACGGTGTGCTCGCATCCGATACGGGTCCACGTCGACGTGATACTGCTTCGACTCTCCGCCGAAGCTGACCACGTCGATGACGCCCGGAACCTGTTTGAACTGTCGCTCGAGGATCCAGTCCTCGACTGTCTTGAGGTCGCGTACGGAGTAACCCTTGCCGACGACCCGGTACCGAAATACTTCGCCGATGGCGTTCCACGGCGAAAGACTCGGCTGCAGCGCAGCCGGCAACTGAACGAACTGTATGCGGTTGACTACTTCTTGCCGTGCCTCCCGATAGCCGATGGCCCATGTGAAGTAGCACTTGATGTCGCTCAGACCGAACAGCGACTGCGACCGAATGTGGTCGAGGCCCGGCATCCCCGCGAAGCCAATTTCGAGAGGCACCGTGACGTAGCGCTCGACTTCCTCCGCGCTCCAGCCTTCCGGCTGTGTCACGATCTCGACCATCGGAGGTACCGGGTTCGGATACGCCTCGATGTTCAGTCGGCCGTAAGCAAAAAGTCCTGCGATGACGACGAGTGCGGCCGTGGCGAGGATGATGAACGGGACACGCACCGCGAATGCGACGAGCCGCTGGATCATTGAAGACTCCTGGCCCGCCTCGTGGAGGGCAATTTACGGGTGCACCGCAATGGGCCCGTGAGCCGAACCGCAGTGGGCAGCATGCCCGCGAGGCTCAAGGGTGTCCGAGCGGTCTCGCGGCGCGACATACGAGGCGAGCGCTCCCAAAAGCACGAGTACGAAGACGAAGGCTACGCTGGCCCCTCGTTCGTCGTCTCGAGAGGGGTAGCAGGCGAGTCTCGGTAAGGGTCTTGCACGGCCGCTGGTCCGCGGCTGACGGTACAACGTTGACGGTCGTCACGTCGACACGAAGTTCGTGTGGTCATCGCGTATGGATGTTCCGTTTATGGTCCCCCCCTCCCCACGCGGGCATCAGGGCGTCTCGGCCCCTCGCCCACCTCGCGCTCGTCGGTAGGGCGTCCCCACCGCGCGAGCGCCGCGATCGCATGTTGATTCGACACCGCCGCCTCCAGCGGGAAAGGGGCCGGCGCTGCGGGTGCAAGGGGGCACGATGCGCCGACTCTCACGATGCCTTTCGCGCGCAGCGGAAGCCGACGTTGATGGCGCGGCTCGCCGGAACGCTGCGGTCACGAAACGAAGGGACCATCGCCGACGCGTAATTCCCGAAGTCTCCGCCGCGGATCGCCCGCGTGGAACCTGCCGTAACGTTGGCGCAATCGGCGCAGTCGCCATAAGGCGCATAAAAGTCCAGGTTCCATTCCCACAACTCGCCTGCCAGATCGAGCTGGCCCCACACTCCCGCTCCGAGCATCGCGGTTCCTACCGGCGCGATGTCCGTTGCATCGGCCGTGTAGTTGCCGCCGTAGATCGCATATTGGTTGCTTCCCGCCGGATCGGTCGCCCCCCAAGGGTACTCGAGCTGCTGACTGCCGCCCGCCGCCGCGTACTCCCATTCCGCCTCGCTCGGGAGAAACCCGCCGTCCCAGATGCAAAACGCATACGCCTCCCACCAGTTGACGCAGTTGATTGGCAGGTTCTCGCGCGTCCAGACTGACGGCGTCCACGTCGACGAAACGCCGCCGCATGCCAGATTGGCGTCAGTCGGAGCGATGTTGCCCTCGTCCGCCTCCACCCACCCGGGCTCGTACCCCCCCGCCGTCGCATTCAGACCCGTGCCCCCGTTCAGGTGCGCGTGCTTGCCGGAGCCCGGAGGTGGCGCGTACCCTGCTCCCCCGTTCCAGGCCGCCACGAACTGACGGAAGCGCCCCACGGTCACCAAGTATTTGTCGAGGCGGAACGTGCCGACCGTGGCCGGATCGGCAAGACCCGTCGCTCCAGTCCCGTCGTTCGTGTACGTGCGGTCAAACGTCCCACCGGTCACCGTCAGGCTGGCGGAGCATGGCTCGCCGGCGACCCCGCAATTGGTCAGCCCGTTGTCCAGCATGGGGCCGCCCGGGCCGTCGTCGCTCGTCGAGCCGCCAGAATCGGAGCCCGAACCGCTGCCCCCCTCGCTGCCGCCACCCCCAGTGCCCGAGCCACCGCGGCTCGATCTTTTCGCGCTCGAACCGTCACCGTCGGAACCGCTCGATCCCGAGCTGGGGGGCCCGGAGTCACCGCTCGAGCCGCTGCCGCTCCCGCAAGCGGTGGCGAGCATCGTGGAAGCGAGGGTGAGGAGAAGACCAACCGGCCGCATCGTTCCGAACGCCCTCCCGCCAGCACTCCGGCAACCACCCGGAGACCCGGTTGCGCTATTGCTCTGAATCCGCGACCCCTACATTACCACCCGAGAGGGGCACGCGTCTCGTCGTTGCGCATGGCATCCTTGGATTCGATTTGTGCCGCCCACGGAGAAGCCGTCGTGCAGTTCGGTGCTCGTCTTCGACGTGGAGATGGTTTTCGCCCTGAGATACTTCCAACGGCATGAGCGCCAAAGAGCCGGCGCCCGCTCCCCAACTGCCCTTTGCCCATGACCTTTCGAAGTCGACTGTCCCTGGACACTACGTATCGCACGGCGACGCTGCTCCTGAGCGGGGTCGTCGTCGTGGGCTTCGTGGGAGCTGTCCGGGCGGGCGCAGCGGTCGGCATCGGTGCGCTCGCCCTCGTCGGCTGCGTCCTCGTGGTCGCATGGGCGATGGCGCCGCGCGAAGCCGTGGTCGAAAACGACGAGCTCCGCATCGAGCGGCGAGCGTGGCGTTCGCAGCGCATTGCGCTCTCCGAAGTGGAAAGCGCGGATCCTCTGTCGACCATCGGAAGGGCCGTGCGCGTCTTCGGCGTCGGCGGCTTCTTCAGCAACTACGGACTGTTCTCGAGCAAGGCGATTGGCCGGTTCATGCTGTTCGCCACGCGCAGGGGACAGGCGGTGATCGTCCGGAGGACGAACGGGGCGCTGCCGATCGTCATCACGCCCGACGACATACAAGGAACCATCGACGCCATTGGAGTCCTGGGTCCGGCCCGCACCGATTCGTCGCTTATCCGGTAGACGCTCGTCGCGTTGCGGGGCTCGGATCAGCCGCTGTGAGGTGCCCCCTGACGTGCAACGAGCAGGGCCCTGATGTAATTTTGCGGCGTCATGATCCACGGAGCCCACGTCATCATCCACAGCAAGGACGCCGAGGCGGACCGCGCGTTCTTCCGCGACGTGCTCAAGTATCCCTTCGCGGACGCCGGGCACGGGTGGCTGATCCTCGCCCTGCCTCCCGCAGAGATCGCGGTGCACCCGTCCGATGAAAACGACGTGCACGAGGTCTACCTCATGTGCGACGACTTTTGCGTGCTCATTGACGAGATGAAGAAACAGCGCATCGAGTGCTCGCCGGTCGAGGAGCAACGCTGGGGCTCGATCACGCGAGTGACGCTGCCCGGCGGGGGAAAGCTCGGCGTCTATCAGCCGAAGCATCCGTCGGCGATCACCGCGCAGTGACCAACTCGTTGCGGGGCAGGTGATCGGCGTTCTACCGCATGCACTTGGCACCCGCCTGACCCCCGACCCAACCGTGATGGGCATCCTCCGCGTCGAGGCCCCGGATCACGGCGAGATGCACCCCGAAGCCGAAATGCGAGCTAGGTCAGCGGTCGCAGCTCGCCGAATAGGGTCGGGACGAGCTCGGATACGGTCGGGTGGATGCCCACGCTTCGCGCGAGGGTCGCCGACGTCGCCCCCGCGTATATGGCGTAGAGGATCCCATGAATTGCTTCGTCGCCTCCCGTGCCGAGGATGGCAGCGCCAGCGATCTTCTTGGTCTCCGCGTCGACAATTACCTTCATGAAACCCTGCGTCTCGTCCTTTTCGACCGCCCGCCCGACGTGACTCATCGGCCTTTCGCCGAGGAGGATGGCGCGGCCGCTCTTGCGCGCCTCGCGCTCGGTCAGGCCCGCCCGTCCGAGCGGTGGATCGATGTAGATAGCGTACGCCTCGATGCGATCGCTCACCTTTCGATGGTCGTCCTCGAGCAGGTTCGCGGCCACGATCTCGTAGTCGTTGTACGCGGTGTGCGTAAATGCCCCTCGTCCATTGCACTCGCCGAGAGCCCATATTCCCTTCACGTTCGTTCGCAGGAAGTCGTCGACACCGATGTATCCCCGCGCATCGACGGCTACGCCGGCCCGGTCGAGATGGAGGTCGTCGGTGTTCGGGCGTCTCCCGGTTGCAAGCAAGACGTGCGAGCCGGTTACGGCTCGGTCGCCCGTCTCGCACTCCAGGCGAACGGTCACACCTTGGCGGTCGGGCCGGAGCGAGATGCACTCGGCACCGACGCGAACCTGGACGCCCTCGCGCTCGAGTACGCCTTTCACGGCGGTCGACACGTCCTCATCTTCGCGGCCGAGCAGCCGCGGTCCCATCTCGATGACAGTAACGTCGCTCCCGAAACGCCGGTACATCTGGGCGAACTCGAGACCGACGGGTCCTCCCCCGATGATGAGGAGGTGGCGAGGCAACGATTCGAGTGCCAGAATCGAAGAGTTGGTGAGGCACGCAACGTCGCGGACCCCGGGAATCTGGGGGATGCTGGCGCGCCCACCCACGTTGATGAAGATGCGCTCTGCCTCGAGGGTCTGGTCATCCACTTCAACCGTATCGGGCGACGCGAAGCGCGCGTGACCTTCGATGACCGTGCAACGGTCCAACTCCTTGAGAGACGACTCGACCCCACGACGCGCTTCGGTGGAGACGGCGTCAGCCCGCGCCTTCGCGCGCGGCAGGTCGAAGCCAACCGGCCCCGGACCGGTGACGCCGTAGGAGGCGGCTCGCCGAGCGACGTAAGCGGCCCGCGCGCTTGCGACGAGCGTTTTGGTCGGTATGCACCCTGTGTTCACGCACGTGCCGCCGAAGAGCTTTCGCTCGACGATCGCGACGGTTTGCCCTGCCGCGGCAAGGCGTCTGGTGAGGGGCGGCCCGGCTTGTCCGGCCCCGATGATGATCGCATCGAAGCGCTTCATGCGAACACACCGACGATGAGGACGGCACCCGCGATCGCGACGGCATCTTCGAGGAACGCGGCCGATCGATCCCTTCGGAAGACCTGCGCAAGCCTGCTCCTCACGCCGGAGCCGCCCATTGTTCCAAGGATCGCCCCGACGACACCGGCTGCTGCCCCGATGGTCCACGACTCCGCAGCCGTCGCGATGGAGGCGCCGCACACCGCTCGGCTCGCCATACGCGCCCCGAACTGCAGCGGCGTCTTCCGGCTCGGGATAATGGGCAACTGATCGATCACGAGCTCTGCGATCGCGGCAATGCTGAGAATCCACAGCGCAACTGCGGTGCCCAGAAAGCCGAGCCACGTGCCCTCGAGCTTCAGCGCCCCGAGGTGGGCCGCCCAGCTCACTGCTGCCAATGGCGTCAGCGTGCGAAGCCCCGCGACCACGCCGATGAGCAACGCCAAAACCGAGGCATAAATAGCGTAGATGGTCATTCTGCCCTCGCTAACTGCGCACTAACACGCGCAAACAGCAGGCCAAGACGAGACCGGCCTGGTGACCCAGACGCAAACGTGCTCGCCGGCCTCGGGTTTGCTTCCAGAACGCGAGGCGAGGTCGACACCGACCAGAACTTCCAGTGGCACAGAGCGGCGGCCGAGCGCCCCCCTGACGCCATCCCGACAAGCCCACGGAGGCCACGATGAGCGGCACGCAGATGCGCAGTCAACAACCAACGCAGATCCCGAGCCCTGGAATGGTCGACACGAAACTCGAGGTCGCCACCATTCCCGTGTCCGACGTCGATCGCGCCAAACGCTTCTACGAGCGCTTGGGGTGGCGGTCGGACGCCGATTTCTCGAACGGTGCAGACTGGCGGGTGGTGCAGCTGACGCCTCCCGGGTCACCGTGCTCCATCCAGTTCGGCACGGGAATCACAACGGCAGCGCCGGGTTCAGTTCAGGGTCTGTATCTCGTAGTGTCCGACATCGAGGCGGCACGCGCAGCGCTCATCGGCCGCGGGATCGACGTGAGTGATGTGTTCCATTACGGCGCCGTCCGAGGACCGCGCTTGCCGGGCCCGGACCCCGAAAGGCGCTCGTACGGCTCATGGGCGTCATTCCGTGATCCAGACGGCAACGGGTGGCTGCTTCAGGAGATCAAGGCGCGGCTTCCCGGACGAGGACTCAGCTTGGACGCCGCGACTCTGACAGAGCTTCTGCGAGAGGCCGAGAGGGGCCACGGCGCCTACGAAGCGACCGCCCCGAAGCACCACTGGTCGGGATGGTACGCCGCCTACATCGTCGCGCGAGAGCAGGGGCGAACTCCCGATGAGGCAGCCAAGGATGCTGCGCTCCATATAGAAAGGACGCGCCGATGAGCGCACCGCAATCGCCCCCTCTCGCCCTCGACGCGAACGAGCCGGGACTGGTCGGGCAAACCGTCGTCGTGATCGGGGCTAGCGCCGGCATCGGCTCGATACGGCCCGACGAGCATCACGATTCAGCTGAAGTCAGCCCCTCGCGAATCGCGTACTTGGTCAGCTCCGCGATGGTACGCAGGTTTACCTTTTCCATGATCTGTCGTCGATGCGTCTCGACGGTGGCCACCGCGATCTGGAGGACCACGGCAATCTCTTTCGAAGACTTCCCTTCCGCGATGAGCTGCAGGACCTCCCGCTCTCGAAGACTCAGCCGCCTCTCGGACCCCTGCGAAGGATCCGCCCGTAATGCATGATCGACCACGCTGCCCGCGATGGCCGGGCTCAGGTACGTGTGCCCGCGCGCAACGACGTCCAGCGCGCTGAGAAGCTCGTCGGAGGCCGAGTTCTTCAGCAAATAGCCCGCGGCGCCCGCCTCGAGCATCGCGATCACGTAACGCCGGTCGGAGTTCATGCTCAGCGCGATGACCTTGACGCCAGGCAGCTCCGCTCCGAGACGCCGCGTGGCATCGATGCCGTTGAGCTGGGGCATCGCAATGTCGATGACGACCACGTCGGGACGGACACGTCTCACTTCCGCGATCGCCTCGTGGCCGTTGGCGGCATCGCCCACCACCTCGACCCCGGCCCGCTCGAGCACGGCCCGAAGTCCGTCGCGCATCATTTCGTGATCATCGGCGAGAAGAACCTTCACGGCGTTTCCTCCTCCCCGGTCGGCTGTTCAGGGGCCTTCTGACTTGGGGACGGACGCACTTGCAGTGGCACGCGGATGCTCACGCGGGTGCCTTGACGCGGCGCGGACTCGATCGTCATCGCGCCACCGAGCCCCGCAATCTGCTCGCGGACGCTGAGAAGGCCGAACCCCGCGCCACTCGGTCGGTCGGCTGGAGTTTCGGGGGGGAAACCAACCCCATCGTCCACCACATCGACTTCCAGTTCATCGTGGACCCGCCGGAGCGACACTTTGGCGGCGGCCTTCGCGTGCTTGAGGACGTTCATGATGAGCTCTCGGACGGCTCGAAAGACGACGGCCTTGGCCGCGTCGTCCAGCGGCTTCTCCGAACCGTCGTCGACGAACCCGACATGGACCCCGTGCCGCTTCTCCACGTCTTCGGCAAGCCAAGCGAGCGCCTCCTTGAGACCGAGATCGTAGAGAACCGGCGGGCTCAGGTCGAAGATCAATGTGTGTTGGTCCGCGATGGCCCGTTCGAGCACATCGACCGCTCCGTCGACCGCTGCGCGAGGAGCCCCGACAAGGTCCCCGCGAACCGATGTCAGCTTGATCTGAGCGAGGGCAAGCGCCTGGCCGATCCGATCGTGCAGCGCGATGGCGATGCGCCGGCGCTCCCGCTGCTCGGTCAAGACCGCGTCGAACGCCATGCGACGGAGGCGATCTTGGTACAGGGCAATTTGGCGCTCCGTTTCCCGACGTTGCGTGACGTCCGTCACGAAGGCCACGACGACCGGACCGTCGTCTCGCGTCATGGTGCTGAGCGCGACCTCGATCGGAAACTCCGACCCGTCCTTGCGCCGGCCGACGACATCACGCCTGGGCCCCACCGGCGGTGCGGATGGCGTCGCCGGATGACCGGCTCGATGCCCCGCGTGGATCGTTCGCAGGCGCTCGGGCAACAGCAAGTCGACCGACATCCCGGTGAGCTCTTCCCCTTCGAAGCCGAAGACCTGCGCGGCCGCCGGGTTCGCATAGAGGACCCGCCCGGCGGGGTCGACCATCACGATGGCCTCCGCCGCCCCGGTCAGTGCATCGCGAAACGACAAGTCAGCGCGGGCAATCCGAGTGCGCTCTGCCTCCGTGACGTCCTGGAGGGCGACCAAAAGGAGACCCATGCCCTCGATACGCCGAGCGTTGATCAAGAGGACGCTTGCGCTTCCGGTTTCGTCGGTGTGCTCCAGCCGGAAGTCGTCGGTCGTACCGCGTTGGCCCAGCCCTTCGAGAACGCTGCGCAGAGCGGGAGTGGCCAGCTCGGGGCGTCCGATCTCGTCGAGTCTCCGGCCAACGACGTCCTTCGACGCGAGACGGAATGCGTCCAAGAAAGCCGTGTTTGCCGACTGCACGCGCAGGTCGGGGTCGAGCACGACGAGCCCATCGCGAACCGTCTCGACGATGCCTTCCGCATACCGGGTGGCGGCCACCAGGCGATCGGCGGTTCTGCTCTCTGCGTCGACGTCGCGCGCGGAGATCACAATCCCATCGATCCGACCGTCGAGCGTGACGTACGGGCGCAACCAGACTCTGAACCGGTAGCCGCTGCCGTCTTGAACGGACAATTCGACCGGAGCGAAGTGTTCGATGACTTCGACGATTCGGGGCATCAGCTCTGGCGCGAGCGCGACGATTCGTCCGACGTCACGTATCGAACGGCCGAGATCGGTGGCGAGAAGCCCGAACACTTTGCCGGCGGAGGGCGTGAAGCGCCGCAGGCGCAGGTCACGCCCGACAATGAGAATCGGGATCTCCGCACTGGTCAGCACGTTCGTGAGATCGTCACTCAATCGCGTGGCCTCGATATTTCGCTCCTTCAGCTCGTCATTGAGGGTGCGGAGCTCCTCGTTGGTTGCCTGCAGCTCCTCTTTGGCGCTCTGCAGCTCCTCGTTCGTGCTCCGAAGCTCCTCGTTGCTCGACACGATCTCCTCGTTGGCGGCCTTGAGCTCCTCGTTGCTCGCCTCGAGCTGCTCGATGACCGACTCGAGGTACTGACGCGTCGACGCGAGCTCCTGGCGCAATCCACTCTCCGTGGCTTGCTCGGCATCCGAGCCGCGGGCGACTGAGGGGGCTGCAGCCGCGGCTTCCTTGGAGGTGACGTCCTCGAAGAGAACGAGCAAGAAACCCTGCTCTGCGGGATGGACGGCGAACGGCACGACCTCCAGCGCGACGGTGCGATACCTCTCGCCGTCGACGAGCGTGAGGCCGACCTCCCGCGCGCGTCGCCGCGTGGAACGTGCTTGGTCGATCGCGCGTCGGAGCGGAAGCCTCAACTCTTCGCGAACGGTACGGAGTAGATCGAGGCTCGCCGCACCTTGCGCGTGCTCGAGGAAGGGTCCGGTCGGTCCCCGGAACTGGACGATGGCGAGGTCGTCGCCGACCACGACGCCCGGCGGACCGAACGCCGCGAGGACCAGGCGGTCGGCTTCGCGTTGGACGTCGGACGAGTCGGCGGACCGATTCCCGATGGCGCGCTCGAGCGGCAGAGTCGGGCCGGTAGGGGGCGCTGCGAAATGAGACCGCAACTGTGGATTCGCGAAGCTGAAGGCACTCCTGGGCGTGGCCGACGTGCGCTTGTAGATCTTGTTCTTGCCGTCGACCGCAACGAATCCTGCGAACGTACCGGTCGTCTCGGCGCTCCCGAGCGCCAAGAACCCCCCCTCGCGCAGGGCAAAATGGAGCAGCGCGATGACGCGATTCTGCAGCTCCGGGCCGAGATAGATCATCAAGTTGCGGCAGCTGACCAGATCCATTGCCGAAAATGGCGGATCTCGGGTGACGTCGTGCTGGGCAAAAACGCACAGGTCGCGCACGTAGCGTCGAATCTGGTAGCCGGCCTCGTTTTTCGTAAAGAAGCGCTGGAGCCGCTCGTGCGATAAGACGAGCTCTATGTTCTCAGGGTACCTGCCCGCGCGCGCCCTCTCGATGATTGCCGGACTGAGGTCCGTTCCAAAAATCTGGACGGGCAGGTCCTTCTGCACTTCCATGAGAAATTCGAGCAAGCAGATTGCAATCGAATAGACCTCCTCTCCCGTCGAGCAGCCCGGCACCCAAACGCGGATCGGGGCGTCACGAGGCCGGTGCTCGCACACCTTGGGAAAGACGTGCTTGCGAAGCGCATCGAACGCGGCGGACTCACGGAAGAACCCAGTCACGTGGATCAGGACGTCCTCGCAAAGCGCGCGGACTTCGGCAGGTTCACGTCTCAGCAGCTCAACGTAAGCCGCAAGGTCAGTCAACCCGAGCATGACGAGGCGGCGCTGCAGACGACGCCGGACGGTCGCTGGCTTGTAGCACGCGAAGTCGATGCCGCTGGCCGCTCGTACTGCCGCGAGAATCTGCAAGTACTCGGCTGCCTCTGGCCGGTCACGCGTCGGCGCCAAAGGCGACGCCGGATGTGCGCCCATGCGTCGGAGCTCCCGGGCCAATCCCGCGGGCGGCAAAATGAAGTCGACGCACCCCGTAGCGATCGCGCTTTGGGGCATGCTCGCGTATTGCGCGGTGGCGTCCTGCGCCAAGGCGATTCCACCCTCTCGCTTGATCGCCTTGACGCCCTCGGTTCCGTCGAAGCCGCTCCCGCTGAGGACGACCCCCACCGCCGTGCCGTCGCGGTCCAGCGCCAGTGATTCGAAGAACCGATCGATCGGAAGGTGCAGGCCGCCCTCCTCCGAGCGCGGCACGAGCTTCAAGACTCCACGGCGGATCAGCAACCCTGCATTGGGCGGAAGCACATAGACACGGTTGGGTTCAACCCGGGCGCCCTCGGCTGCAGCCACGACCGGCATCGTGGTCGCCCGAGACAGGATATCGACCAAACCGCTCTCATGCGTGGGATCCAGATGATGGATGATCACGGTCGCGACGTGCGGCTCGGCACCAAGGCCTCGCAATAGCTCCGCCGTCGGCTCGAGCCCCCCCGCGGACGCGCCGACCGCCGCGATCGGGAACGAACCGACGTGAGCCGCGTCGCTTGCATCTCTCACATCGCCCGGCTGCACCATGGAAACCCCCGCTAAGCTGTTACGCCGGGTTGAATGTAGGCCCGTGACTCGCGGCTTGACTGCAAAATCGACGCGCCAGGGCCTTTCTGCGCTCCCCAAACACGGCGGCGGCACCGCAATCTGCGGGCAGGCCTCTCATCCGTGCGGACGATCTCCCGCGCCGATGGCGACGTTGAGCTCAGGCTCCGTCCTCATCGGAATTGGATTCACGATGACCATCACGGCCACGTGAGCCGCGTCCTCCGTCTCAATCATCCCCATGTCGGCATCGAACGAGGCTCCGTCCCGGCGGCGCTGCATCACAGCACCCGCCCATGGCGATGATCTCCGCTCCAGAGTCGTCGCGAAACACTGATTCGGATCCGGAAGCTGGCAGAGGTCTTGGGCGTAGCAAGCGAGAAGCTCGGCGCGCGCATAGCCATACGCGCCGAGCGCGGCGTCGTTTGCGGCGAGGATTGCCCCGGTACGAGGGTCGAAGACCCACATCGGGAAGGGACTCGCCGGGAGGCCAGAATGCCACGATTGGGTCTCCCCCGGAGGGGCAAGGCGGGTCGTCTGCCGCTCGAGCGTCATGGTTGGCCCCCGGGGAAACGGAGCACCAGTCCCGGAGACTCACCCGAATTGCCACGGTGGGCTCGCTGGGTGGCCGCGGCGATTGCGCCCTCCGTCCGTGGACCGCAGCGTGGAGGCATCGGCGCGCGCGGGCCATCATCGAAATCCTGGAGAGCTCCTCAAATAATCCGGTACCAGCTAGGGATCCGCCGATCGCGTGGCTATCTGGTCGGGGCCGCCCCGACGCGGACAGCGTGAGACATTCCGCGTGTTCGCACGGGGCGGCGTTTCCTCGTGGGCTGGGGGGCCGGAGGCTCCCCATGAAGAGATTCGCGGGGCGGCCCCCGATCTTGGCATCCAGACTCCACAGATCTTGGGATTGAGGCCCCGCGGTGCAGGGCCGACCCTTCGTGCCCGCGGTGCAGCACCAGTCCGACCGAGTAGCCAGGGGGAGCAGATGCGAAAGGGCGAACACAAAATTTGCGCAGTGAGCGACAGCAGGCCGCCGCCGTCGATACTCGTCGTCGAGAACGAGGCCCGCATCGCGTGCGGAATCCAATCGTCGCTCATCCGGCTCGGGTACGACGTGCCGGCGACGGCGGCGTCGCCCGCCGAAGCGCTCGAGGCCGTCGAGGTTCACCGTCCCGATTTGATCGTCATGGACGTGCGCTTGGAGGAAGACACCGACGGGATTGCGGCGGCTGCCGCCATCGGCGCGCGGTACCCGACTCCCATCGTGTTTCTCACCGCGCACTCCGACGACGCCATCCTGAAGCGCGCGCAAGACGAGGCCCAACCGTACGGGTATCTGTTCAGACCTTACAAGGACAGTGAGCTCCGCGCAGCGATCGAGATTGCACTGAAGCGCCACCGCATGGACTCGGAGCTACGCCAACACGGTGCGCTGCTCGCCGGCATCTTGGGTGGAATGTCCGACGCCGTGGCCGCCGCGGACATCGAGGGCAATATCGTTCTGGTCAACGAGGCCGGGAGCATGGCGTTCGGCGAGGAGCTCAGCGTCGCCGGCTTTCTGCGAGAGGGCTCCGGTCGCGTCTACCTGCCGGACCAACAGTCGATCTTTCCCAAAGACGAGCTGCCGCTTGCACGCGCGCTCGCAGGCGAGACCGTCCGCGACGTCGAGCTTTTCATCCGGTCGGAACGGCAGCCGGACGGACGCTGGTACAGCGTGAACGCCCATCCCTTGCTCGATTCCCGGGGGCTCGTCTGCGGGGCAGTAGAGGTAGGACGCGACGTCACCGCACCTCGGGCGGCGCGATCGGAGCTCCAGCTGCAGTCGGAGACCGACGCGCTGACGGGCCTGCACAACCGCCGGGGCTTCATGCAGGTCGCTAGCACGGCGTTCGACATTGCCCGGCAGTCCGGGCGGCAGCCAGCCGTCTTTTTCATCGACTTGAATGGAATGAAGCGCACGAACGATTCTCTTGGGCATCCCGAGGGTGATCGTCTCCTGATGGACCTTGCCTGGATTCTGCGTGCCTCCTTTCGCACTTCGGACGTCCTCGGCCGCCTGGGCGGCGACGAATTCGTGGTCCTCGCCCCCGATGCCGGAGGTCACGGCGACGTGCTTCGCGAGCGGCTGCGCGCGGCCGTCGACAAGTTCAACGAGAGTTCGAGTCGCTCCTACCGTATCTCCGTGAGCATCGGCTTGAGCACGAGCGACCCCAGCCAGCCCGCGTCCCTGGAAGACCTCGTCGAACAAGCGGACAAGCGCATGTACGAAGACAAGCTGATTCGGTGCACGCTGCGAGAGGCGAACGCCGAACCGGAACCTTCAAGCCTGCGGTTTTCGAGCCTCCCTCCGCCGACCTCGTTACGCGCACCCACCGCCTGCATACCCCCTCCCCGGCCGGCCACAATCCCGTCGTCGGGGGCCGCCGATCCCCGTCCACGGACGACGCACAGGCGATTGCTGATCGTGGACGACGACCCCCGGAACCTCGCGTTGCTCGAGCGATGTCTGGCCCCCCTCGGCCACGAGCTCGTTCAGGCGGAGGACGGGCAATCGGCTCTCAAGGCATTCGACGGTTGCAAGCCCGACCTGGTCTTGCTCGATTTGGTGATGCCGGGCCTCGATGGGCTGGACGTGCTTGCGCACATTCGTCGAGCCCCGGGGGACGACCACGTCCCTGTGATCGTCCTCACCGCCCACTCGGAGCGCGAGATCAAGCTGCGCGGGCTGGAAGCCGGCGCGGACGACTTCATCGAGAAGCCGGCGGACGCGCGCAGCCTGCGCGTACGCGTCACGACTCTGATGCAATTGAAAGAGTCTCGCGACACGCTGCGAAGCTTGAACGAGGAGCTCGAGTCCAGGAACGCGGAGCTCAGCCGGCTGCAGCGCGAGCAGCGAGAGTTGACCGCGTTCGTCGTGCACGACCTGAAGAATCCTCTCGCTGCCGTTTGGTCCGACGTCGAGTTTGCTCGAAGCCGCCTCGAACACGGACAGCCGGACATCGAAGAGGCTCTCGGAGAGGCGGCCATCTCCTGCGGGCGCCTGCGATCGATGATCGACGATTTGATGGTCATCTCACGTCTCGAGGACGCCGATCTTCCGCTCCACAATCAGTTGGTCTTGCTCTGGGACCTCTTGCGAGAAGTCTTCGGCGAGTTCGCGCGGCGGGCGGCGGAGAAGCACGTGACGTTGCTGGGGCCGAAGCGGACGAACACCCTGGTCCACGTCGACCGGCCGCTCTTGCAGCGCGTCATCGAGAACATCCTCGACAACTCGCTGCGATACACCCCCGAGCACGGGAGAATGGGTATCACGACGCGCGACAACGGCGAGATCGAGATCGCGGTTTCGAACACCGGTCCGCCCATTCCCCCTTTCGACCGACAGCGCATATTCGAAAAATTCGCGCGCATCGAGAAGCACGGCGCCGCGGGCAACGCGGGACTGGGCCTGTACTTCTGCAAGCGCGTCGTCGAGGCCCTGGGCGGAAGCATCGAAGTCATCCAGACGTCCGAATGGCCGACGTCCTTCGTCGTGCGCCTTCCCGCAGTTGCCTGAAATGCGAGACGTCGGCTTGCGCACGGGGTCGGTGCCGACGGCAGAGTCGGCGAGCTCACGGGTGCGGTGCTTGCCCCGAGCGTGCGGTGCTCCTCAATTGGACATCGGGACTGCGGCGGGGCTCCCATCGAGGGTCGGCGCGCGAAGGGCTCGAGGGCGCTCTTCGAGCGCGGCGTCGATGACGTCGCTCATCTGCGAGACGAACACGAACTCGATCTCGCGTTTGACCTCGTCAGGCACCTCATCCAGATCGCTACGGTTCCGCTCGGGAACGATCACTCTCCGGATGCCCGCTCTGTGGGCCGCGAGCACTTTTTCTTTGAGCCCACCGATGGGCAGGACGCGGCCGCGGAGGGTGATCTCTCCGGTCATCGCGACGTCGTGTCTGACGCGAATGCCCGTGAGAAGGGACACGAGCGCCGTCAGCAGCGTGACCCCGGCGCTGGGACCGTCTTTTGGAATGGCTCCGGACGGCACGTGCACGTGCAGATCGCTCTTGTCGAGAAAGTCCCGGGCGATCCCCCAACGCTGCGTGTTCGCCCGGACGTAGCTCAAGGCTGCGGCGGCGCTCTCTTTCATCACGTCGCCGAGCTGGCCGGTGACGGTGAACTTCCCTTTCCCCGGCATTCGCGTGGCTTCGACGAAGAGAATCTGGCCGCCGACCGGCGTCCACGCCAGCCCGGTAGCCACGCCGGGCTCTTCGGTTCGCTCCGCGATCTGGTCTTCGTGGGGCGCAGGCCCGAGGAAGGCGCGAACGTCCTCCTCGCTCCGAACGACGGTCGGCTCTGCGCCGCGATCCGCGATGTTCACCGCGACGCCCCGAACGACCGCGGCGATGGCCTTCTCGAGCGACCGCACCCCCGCCTCGCGGGTGTACCGCTCGATGAGTATGCCGAGAGCCTCGTCGGTGATGTCGAGGATCTCGGGAGAGATCCCGTGCTCGAGTAGCTGCTTGGGCACGAGGTGCCTCCGCGCAATGGCGAGCTTCTCGCGGCGGGTGTAGCTGGGGATCTCGATGGTCTCCATCCGATCGCGAAGCGGCGCGGGGATGGTGTCGCCGACATTGGCGGTGGCGACGAAGATGACGTTGGACAGGTCGTATGGGATCTCGAGGTAGTGGTCCACGAACGTGCTGTTCTGCTCGGGGTCCAGGACCTCCAAGAGGGCCGAAGACGGATCCCCGTGAAGTGCGTCTTGCCCGAGCTTGTCGACTTCGTCGAGCATGAAGACCGGGTTGGTCACTCCGGCCTTCTTCATCCCCTGGATCACGTTGCCCGGCAGTGCACCGACGTAGGTACGCCGGTGACCGCGGATCGCGGCTTCGTCGTGGACCCCCCCGAGCGAGATACGGTGAAACTTGCGACCGAGCGCGCGTGCGATGCTCTTGCCAAGCGAGGTCTTCCCGACCCCCGGAGGACCGATGAGGCACAGGATGGGGCCCTTCTTGTCGCTCTTGAGCTTGCGAACGGCGAGGTATTCGAGGATCCGCTTTTTCACCTTCTCGAGGCCGTAGTGGTCCGCGTCGAGCACGGCGCGGACAGCCGCGATGTCGGGCGCGTCCGGGCTGGCGGCCGTCCAAGGCACGTCGACGATCCACTCGAGGTACGTGCGAACGGTCCCGAACTCGGGCGATCCGCTCTGCATCGAACGCAGCCGCTTCAATTGCCGCGTCGCGACCTCGCGCGCCTCCGTCGACAGGGTCGCCCCCGCGATCCGCTTGTCGAGCGCGTCGAGATCCCCGTCGTCGTCGCCGCCGTCTTCGCCGAGCTCTTTCTCGATGGCCTTCATCTGCTGGCGAAGCATGTGCTCGCGCTGCGCCTTGCCCATCTCGCCCTGGACCTGAGCGTTGATGTCGTCCCTCATCTTGAGGACTTCGATCCGGTGAGCCACGCGGGCTAGGACCGCGCGAACGCGATCTTTGACGTCGAGCGTAGCCAGGAGCTCGGCTCGTTCCGCGGTCGTGATCTCGAGCCGGCTGGCCACGAGATCGGCCAGCGCGCCTGGGCTCTCGATCGAGCTGACGTAGTCGGCGAACTCCGACGGCGCACGCAGCAAGGTCATGACGGCCTTGACGGCCTGCCGGAGCGCGAGGAACAACGCCCCGATCTCGTCGTCGGCCGCGTCCGTCTCTTGCGGTACGTGCACCCGGCCTTGAAGAAAGGGGCGCGAGGCCGTCAACGATTCGAGCTCCGCCCGGGCGATACCGCGCAGCACGACGACGCCTCCATGGGCCTGCCGCGCGAGGCTAACCACCCGCACCAGCCCACCGATCGGGTGCATGTCCGCCGCACTCGGCTCTTCCGTGGCGCTGCCCTTCAGCGCGAACACCGCCGCCAGGGCATGGGGACGGCAAGAGAGCCGCTCGGCGAGCTCGACGCCCTTCAGCTCGAGCTGCATCACGGTGCCCGGGAACATGACTACGTCGGGCAGTGCAATCAGCGGGAGGCTGTCTGCGAGCTCGTTCGCGGAAGGTGGCGTGACGGGATTGTCCGTTGGCATCGTCCTTCCACCGTAAGCACGCCCACGCCGAGCGCTAGATGTCGGGCTCCCGTCACCCTCCCAGGGGGACGCTCCGCTCCGCCCCTTCGGGCTGGCCCGTGCGGAAGCCCCTTCGGGGCTCCGGTCCAGCCGACGCGATCAAAACGAACGGCACGGGGGGGCGTAGGCGCTCATGGACGTGGACGTCGGGAGCTGGGAGCGACGGCAACACCAGCTACCTAGAACAGATATCTCTCCCCCGTATCGCACAGCACGGTCACGACGACCCCGCGCGTCATCGTCCGTGCGACTTCGACAGCCGCGTGCACGTTCGCACCCGCCGACGGTCCCACGAGCAGCCCTTCCTCGCGCGCGAGGCGCTGAGTCATCCGCTCGGCGGCCACGTCGGTCACGGCGATCACCTGATCGATGACCGCGCGGTTCAGGACCTTCGGGACGAAGCCGGCCCCCAGCCCTTGGATGCCGTGCATGCCGGCGGGCTTCCCACTGAGCACCGCGCTCGCGGCCGGCTCCACGGCGACCACGCGAACGCCCGGCCGCTCCTTCTTGATGACCCGGCCCACCCCGCTGACCGTTCCGCCGGTTCCCACGCCGGCTACGAACGCTGCGAGATCGTCGCCGACCGCGTCGAGGATCTCACGCGCCGTCGTGCGCGCGTGCACGTCCGGGTTCGCGGGATTCTCGAACTGCCTCGGCATGAAGGCCCCCTTCGTCTCGCGCGCGATCTGCTCGGCGCGCGCGACGGCCCCCGTCATTCCCTGCTCCGCCGGGGTCAGCACGATGTCCGCCCCGTAGGCGCGCAGAATGTGTCGCCGCTCGAGGCTCATGTCCTCCGGCATCACCAGCATGCAACGGTAACCGCGAACCGCTGAGATCATCGCGAGAGAGATGCCCGTGTTGCCGCTCGTAGCCTCGACCACCACGCTGCCCGGCTGGAGCATGCCGGCTCGCTCGGCGGCTTCGATCATGGCAAGCGCGGGCCTGTCCTTCACGCTACCGCCAGGATTCTTCGACTCGAGCTTGCCGGCGACGACAACGCCACCCGGGGGAGCCACACGGCTCAAGCGAACGAGGGGCGTCCGGCCAACCAGGTCGAGGACGTTGCCCGCGATTGCACCACTCATGGCTACCCCGTCAGAAAACGCGCTGATCGACTTTGATCGTATCCCCCGCCTGGAGGGGAATGTCGCCGAGCTTGCCGTCCGTGATGTCGTCGACGCTCACGGTCGCCGTCACCGTCTTGTTCGGCCCGACCAGGCGTGTGATGCGGACGTGATCCCCGTCGGCAATGGAGGTGAGCCCGCCCGACAGCGAGATCGCGTCGATGAGCTTCATGCCCTCCGTCCACGGCAAGCTGCCGGGCTTGCTGACGGCGCCGACGATGCTGACCTTCTTCGAATTGTATTGCGTGACGACGAGCGTGACCTGCGGGTCGACGAGGATCTTCTTGTCGACGAGCGCTCTCTTGAGCAGATCCACGATCTGCTGGGGTTCGAGGCCGGCGACGGAGAGCCGGTCGAGGTAGGGGAAATCGATCGTGCCGTCCGGCTGCACGCGGTACTCGGCGGGCAAGTCTTTCTCGCCCAGTACCGAAACTTTGAACATGTCGCCCGGGCCGATCTGCGTGTTCTGCTGCGGAGGCGGTAGCTTCGGAGCTCCGGAATGCGCTCGACTGCACGCCGCGCCGTGCGCGATCATGGCCACCGCCAAGAAGAGCATCCACCGACTTCGTACGAAAAGCTGCATCGTTTGCAACGCGGCCGCACTCACCCACGCAGACGCTGCCACGCGAGCGTCACATGAACCAGCGAACCCCGAGAAACGCCTCGAACCGGTTCCACCCCATGCCGAATACGCCTACCCCGGGCGGGGGAACGTCCGGCACCAGTTGGTTGCTGATGTTCGAAGTGTACCGCAAGGTCGCGTTGACGCCGATGGTATCGCTGAACCGGTATTCCCCGAAGAGGGTCGCGTCGGCCCGCCAGTCCGTGAACGCGGCGTGCCGGTCTATCACGGTCGCCATCGCGGTTGGCGTGGCGGGCAGTATCCAGAACATCTTCGGATACTCGACGGCTCCGAAGCCCCCTTCCAGCGACACGAGCGCGCGCCCCGCAAAGAAATAGGCGAACCGCAGGTAGCCCCGATCGCTTCCGTAGAAGTTGGCGAGGTAGCTGTTCTGGAAGTCTCGATTGTAGCCGAGCGTAATCGACGACAGCGAGAGGCTCACCTGGTTGAGCGCTTCGGCGACGCCTGGGCTGGCCGCCAGAAACCACTTGAGCTCGGCCTGCCCAATGGGGCCATCGTATTGGGGCTGCTGAGGGGTGGCGGATGTGTCGTAGAAGCTCGCGCCCCAGCCGACGACCGCCAGCGCCGCGAATCGGTCGGTGACGAGGCCGTTCAGCCCGATTCGCGCGCGGATCGGTGTCGACCCCACCAGCCCCTGAACGCTGGCCTGGTCCGGGTAGAGGTAGGTGACGAAGCCCACCGACCCGTCGTAGATGAGCGCCGTCCGCGGCCGGAACTTCCAGCGGCCGCGCGTGTAGATCTGGTGCGTGAGGTTGTCGAACCCGGCGTTCTGATCGCGGGCCTCGAAGAGCTCCGTGCGAACCTGGTAGCCGAAGTGCCAATCGAGCGTTCCGCTCCCCGGCTGGATCGACAGCTCGCCTCCACCGCCGAGGTCATCGCGGTTGAACGCGAAGTCCGGATTCGTCAACGTCGCATTCGGCTGGACGATGCGCGCGTAGTTGACGAACAGCGACCCACCGACCGGATGGCCCGGAAGGATATCGAGCCGGGCGTCGGCCGCGATGCTCGGAAGACCACTGTTCTGTTCGGCGATGTCGCTCGTGCCCGTCGAATCACTCGAAAGGCCGATGAACTCCCGCCACGTCGCACTCGCGCCGGCGCGAAAGGCGATGTCCCCTCCGCCGCCGCCCTCGCGCCGCTGGGGGCCCAGCGTCCCCACGGAGAACGAGGGCGTGACGCGAAACTCGGCCGACGGGATGATCGGCGGGCCGTTGTCGCACTGGTTGGCGTTGCCCCCCGGGCAGGACTTCCGATCGGTTCGCAGCAGCCAGTTGGAGTCGTATCCGGCCTCGCCCGCGACGCCCACGTGCCATTCCAGATCGCCCGAGCGAATCCCGATCCCCTCGGCGTACCGGCGGTCTTTCAACCAGCCCGGGGAATCGCCTTGCCCTGCCGCGGGCGTCTGCGCGCTGGCCGCACGCGCTGCGCATAGGACGGCGATCACAGCGCACGATGCAAGGACTTTGTGAGTCATCAGAGCCGCGGGAAAGGTACACGAAACTACTGCAGAGCTACGGCAAAACGGCAGACCAAGGCCCGTGCCTCGCGGGCCCGGCTAACTAACGTGGCGGCGCACGACCGTTACGGTTGCACGCAATCGGAGGAGCAGGCGGGTGGCTCGGTGATGGGCGTGGGATCCGTCGCCGGGTACGCCGTGTTGTCTTCACCGGGTAGATTGGGGTCGATCGTGGTGACGATGGATGTCTGCCCGATGAAGGCCATCTCTTCACCGATGCACTGGTTGGCTTCGGCGGTCAGCTGCTCGACCCGCTGCCGGAGCACCGTCATGATCGCGAACTCGTGATTGGCGAGCTCGGCGTCGTTGCGCAAAACCGCAGCCTGCAATGCCGACTGGCGGTCACGCGCCGAGCGATTGGCCACGTCGATCTGCGAAAGCTTGTCGTTCAGGCACAGCGTCTTGACGACGTCGCGGGCCTGCCTTGCGGACTCCAGCTGTCGCCGAACCGTAGCCGCGGCAGCGTCGACCCGAGCCAGAACACTGTCCGCCTGGGTCAGCTCTTCTTGGGGCGAAAGCTGAGGCCGGCGCTCGAACCCAACCTGGGCGTCCGTTCCCTCGGCGGCGGCCGGCTGGGCCGTTGCCGACCCCGTAGCGCCGAGCACGAAGGCGGCGACCACGATCCATCTGAGAGTCACGCGAAGACGCATCGCCTGGCTAGCCTCCCGTATGGCCTCTTGTCGGTTGAGACTCTAGTGGTCGAGGTGGAAGGTGTCAACGTAGTGCACCTATTCTCGCCGAGGGCCTCACCGGCACCCACCCGGCCTCGGCAAGGGGACTCGTGCCTGCTAGGGCGCTCACCCTCTCTTGCGTTGCGGCCGCGCGCGGCGCCATTCACGAAGGGGCTCAGCTGCCCTGCTTGACGAAGTTGAACGGTACGCTGATCTGCGAACCGCTCGGTCCAGGGGCATCGAACTTCGCGCGCCTGGCTACGGAGGCAATGCAGCTGGCCACGGACGCCGAGAGACCGCTGTTGCTCTGGACGGTCGCGGTGTCGACTTCGCCGCTCGGCGCGACTTTGATCAGAATCACCAGCTTGCCCGCCTGCGTCGGGTCCGATTCGAGCCCCCGCTGGTAGCACTTCTTGGCCCCGGGATGGATCTGGCTTCGAATGACGGCCTCGGCGTTGGCGACGGGAACGCTCATGGCCGAGCCGGTGTATTGGACGTCGCCGATCGGCACGACTTTCACGATGGTTCCCGCCCCGGTCGAGGCGCCGCCGGTCTGGTCGCCGTGTAGCCCCTGCAGCCCGCTTCCGGCGCCGGGGTGGATGGGGCCGCCCGCACCCCCAGGCAGGTTGAGCCCGCCGGTGGTGTTGCTGATGCCTCCGCTGCGGTTGGCCAGGCTGTTCAGGTCGACCGGCGCGCCGTTGTCGTCTTTCATCGCGCCGTTGATGTTCGGCCCGCCGTTCAGCGCAGCCAAGATCGCGATCCGCGCCTGGTCGGCCTCCTGAATCAACCCCTGGACGATCTTCTGATCCGGCGGACCGCCCTTGCTCGCCTGCGCCTTGGGGGCCTGCGTGGGCGCGGGCGCCGTGTCCGTCGACGATGCGGTCGACGTCGGCGCTTCGGTCGTCTCGACCGGAGGAGGCACGGTCTTCTGCACCATGTCGAGCAAGCCCGCGGTGATGTCGTCGTTGACGACCGGGTCCATCCAGTCGCTGTACATCGCGCCGACGAGCCCGAAGTGCAGAAGGAAGCTGAACGCCGCGATGATGGTGAGATTCCAGTCGATCTGGCTCGCCACGCCTCCCTTGACCGAGAGCGGCAGCCGCGGCCGGGGCTGAACCGGCGGCGGAGCGACGAACTGGAAAAGAAACGTCATTTCGCCGATGACGATCTTTCCGCGGGCCTCCTCGGTGAGACGGATCTGGTACGCCGATCCGACGCGCTTCGATTGCCCTTTGAGGGCCACCAAATCCGTGATGCCGGTCGCCAGCGCCACTCGACCGGTCATACCGTCGAGGAAGTTCAGGTGGTAGTCACCGCCGATCAGCTCGAACAGCTTGAACTGCGGCGGCAGGCTCGCCTGCACCACGAACATCGACTTCTCGCTCGGGCCGACCGTGACGCTGGTGCGCTGCTTGACGACCCGCTCCTCGAGGATGCGTCCGGCCGCGACGAGCCCGATGCGGAGAACCTTCGGGCCGCTCGACTGCTGCATCGCGCGCATGACCGCGGTCATCTGACCGGGACGGCCCGCGTGCCCCTGCGGTCCCGCGCCTGGCCCCGTGCCCTGGTTCATCTGCGACATTCCTGAAGCGCCTTTCTCGATAAGCAGACCGAGTCCCCACGTTGGTCGATCCCCCCGGTGAGCGGGCGAAGCTCCCGTCTCGCCGACCCAGGCTACACGATGCCACCACCCTTGGAAAAGCTCGTGCAAGTCACGTGGTTGGCGCACCTTTCGAGATGCTGCCATCTGAGCCGTCGAAGTCCGCCATCCCCTCGAGCCGATCGACGAATCGGTCGGCCGCAGCGAGCCGCTCGCGGACGACGCGCCGAGCGCGCAAATGCACGGCGATGCAGAACGACGTGCCGGCAATGCCGATCGCCAGGGCGTCGAGCGCGGGCACCAGCGTGGCTCCGATGTCGCCTTCCGGGGGAGCGACCCCTTGCAGGAGCGCGATGCACGCGAAAAGAAAGCCCGCGCTGGTTGCGACGCTCGCACACACCCGAGGCACCCGCGCCCAGCGCCGCGCACGCCAGTCCAGCTCGCGGAGCTGCTCGTTCACGAGGGCGACGCGGCTGCCCTCGTCGGCCTCTCCAAGAGCCTCGATGAGCTCGTGTTCCCACTCCGCACGGCCGCAGGAGGCAATCGCGGCGCGCAACCGCGGCCAGTCTGCCCGTCGCTCGCCACGAAGCGACTCGACGAGGAGCTGCGGGTCGAGCCACGCCGGCGAAGTCGCCCACACGAGGCGCCGAGCGCTCGCGAGAATGCACGCCGATGCCACCAGCGCCGAGAGCACCGCGAGCATCGCTGTCAGAACGGGTCTTTGTGCACCGCTTCCTCGATGCGATCGAGGAACGGCTGGCGCAGCTCGGCCAATGTCAGCTTGGGCTGGATCTTGGCCACGTCGACGGCGGCGATCGGCTTCTGTACTCGACCGACGATCGTGATCTCGCCGACCTTCAGAATCTGCCCTTCCGGCTTGCCGTGCGCCGCGCCGGAGGCGCCGCCCTGATCTTGTGCGCGGGCGAGCGGAAACGAGGCGGCGAGAAGGCCGACCGACGCGACGACGAGGGTGGTCCACTTCATGGGAAGCATCACTCTGACTCAGTTCGGCAACTGGCGCACGATGTTCCCGCTCGCCGGCGGCGCCTTCTTCGCGGGCGCACCGGCCTTGGCAGGAGCGGCAGCCTTCGGAACCGTGGGCTTGGTGGGCGCGACGGGCTTCGCCGGGGCCGCCGCTTTGTCCGGAGGGGCAACCGCGGCGGGGGGCGGCGCGCTCGCGGCAGGCGGAGGCGCCGCGGCGTCGGAAGGCGGAGCCGCAGCGGCCTGCTTCTTCAACTGCAGCTCACTCTGCTTTCGCTTTGCGGTGCTGAGAAGCTCGTCGACATCGTCCCCTGGACCTTTCGTCGTCTTGGCCCCGCGCATCGACTTGTACGTTTCGAGCTCGCGAATCGCCTTCGTGAGTTGATCGTCTTGGCCGGTCGCACCGGGCACGCTCGGCGCGAACAAGTAGAGGAGCCCGAGGTCGTAGTGGACCCCCGCGAGCGTCGAGTCCATCGCCATCGCGCGATCGAGCTCCGACTTGGCATCCCCCGCCCGCCCCAGCAGACGGTAGCAATCCCCGAGGTCCAAATGGACGACAGGCACGTTCGGGGCGTACCGCACGGCGCTCTCGAGCGGTACCTGCGCTTCGCTCGCGTTTCCGGCCTCGAGCTTCATCTCGCCGAGGTTGACGTACGCTTCGAACAAATCGGGGCGGTTCTGCAGCGCCTGGTCGAAGTCGGCCAGGGCTTGCTTGCGCTGCCCTTGCTCGCGCTCGATGAGGCCGCGCAGCAAGAGCGACTCCGCGTTGCCCCTGTCGCGCGGGGGAATGGAGCCGTCGTCCGCGCCGTCCAAGATCGCCTGGAGCGCGTAGCGCGCGAGATCCCAGCGGTGATTCCTGTAGTAGTCGCGCGCGATGACGACCATCGCATCCTTGAAGTTCGGCTGCTTCGCGAGCGCCTGCTGGGCGATCTGCTGGCAGCCCGGGCTGTCGCCCTCGATCGACTTCACCTCGGCCTGGTACGTCATCAGCCCGGGCGAGTTGGGGTTCTGCGCGAGCTTGTCGGAGAGAAACTGCTCGGCGTCCGTACCCCGGCCGGTTTGCGCGAGGAGCAGCGCGTACGCTCCCACTGCGACCTCGAACTTCGCGCTCGCCGTGTAGGCCGACCGGTACGCGTCGAGCGCGCCCTGCGTGTCTCCCAGGCGCTCGAGAACGCACCCGAGCGAATAGCGAGGGCCGCCCGCAGAAGGCGCCTTCCGGGCCGCCTCGTTGAACGCCGTCTTCGCCGTCAGCAGATCACCGGACATCCAAGCCTGAAAGCCTCGGTCGTACGCGGCTTTCGCGTCCCCCGTCAGATCGGCGCCCCCCACCGCTCCCGCGGTGATGCCCACCCTCTGTCCGGGAGGCGCCACTTTGCGAGCGACCGTCGGCGGCGGCGGCGGCGTCTCGGGAGCCTTCGCCTCCGGCGGGGGCGCGCCGCCGCAAGCTCCGCCGCCCATCGCCAGAGCGAGCATCGCGCCGACCACTCTTGATCGTGTTCCCCGAAGCAATGCCGTCACCATGAATCCATCACCTTACCTCATCGATCGCCGCCACGCGCCGGCCACCCGCCGCGCGCGGACCGTCAGGGGCTCACCGGCAGCGGAGCCGGCTCCCCGTTCGGCGGCGGTGTCGAAACCACTCCGGACCGCCACTGCAGGAACTCGCCGTTCACGTACACGAGGCGACTGGTCGGATTGAGGGGATCCGGCGTCCGTTCGACGTACCCCTTCATCTTGTCGTCACCGAGGTAGTCGGTAAAGTACGCGAGCCGCGCGATGGCGTTCGTGACCGCCGGAGTCTTGACGTTGTACTTCCGGGCCGTCAGCGCGGCCGTCGTGTATTTGCCGACCGCGTGGTCGGTGCAGACCTCCATGTACTGGTCCTTCGTCGACCGCCACTTGGCGCGCACCTGATCTCGCGTGTCGTTGATCTGCTGCTCGATGTCGTCGGCCTTGGAATCCTGACCCGCCTTCCTCAGCTGGTCGGCAATCTTTTGCAGCTTGGCGAGCAGCGCCTCTTGCTGAGGCGTCATGTACTTGGGCACGACGAGATCAAGGCCGGTCCGGATGGAGTCGTAGAGCGATCCGATTCGAGCCGTGGCCGCCGCCGCCCACTCGAACGAGCCGTACTGAATCGCGACGCTCTCGAGCCTCGGGCGCCACGTCTTGTCGGCCTCGCCCAGGTCCTTGTCGAGCTGCTTGACGATGTCGGGGGCATTCCCGGCGTAGTGATGGTGCCCGGTCGCGTAGTCGAAGCCGGCCTTCACGTCTTCGTCGAGGAGCGTGTAGTCCGCCTCTCCGCCGTAGTCCGAATAAGGGGCGTCGGTCGCCGTGACCTGCGACGCCTTGCCACCGCCGGTCGAAGCCGCCGCGTGCGCTTTGAAGTATCCCCAGTCGGAGATCACCGTCTTGAACCAGTTGCGGAAGGCCGGATCGTTCGTGGCCTGCATCATCTTGCCGATGCGATAGGCCGCCTCGAGCGTGTAGCGCGCCGCCTCCGGCATGCCCTTGTTGGCGGCGTGAAACTGCATCAGCGTCGCCTCGGCCTGTCGGCGGGCGGCCACGTTGCCAGCCGACTCCCCGGCGTTCGGGTTGTACAGGCCGTAGTCGAAGCTCGCCTTCAGGTAGTCGGCCTCGGCGCGCTTGTCCGCGGTGAGCCGCATCTTGGGATCGACGAAGACGCCGTACATCTTGTTCATGTTCGCGCGGTCGCCGAGGTTCGAATAAAGCACCATCGCGATCCGCGCCGCGTTCGAGCGGCGCTGTTCGTCGAAGCGCGGGGTCGTTGCGATCTTGGCGAACGACTCGGCGGCGCGCTGGTAGGCGAAAAACCCGTAGTACGTCGTCGACAGCGCGTCGTACGCCATTCCCAGGTAATTGATGCGCTCCTTGTACTGCGCGGGGTCCGGCGGGGTGTTCTGCTTGGGGTCGCCGCGCTCGAGGCGGCTCAGGATGTCTTCACTCCCGTAGCTGTTGATGAAGAGCTGATAGAGCTCGATCGCCCGGTTGAACTCGCCCACCTGCTTGTAGCAAAACGCCGAGTTGATCGCCGCCGCCGGCGCGTCCTTGTGCGCGGGCGCCGCGCGCAGCGCCTCTTCGTACATCTTGCCCGCCTTGCGCCACAGCTCGTCTTGCTGCGGGCCTGGTGGGGCTGCCTTCGCCTGCTCGAACACCCGGTTGGCGTCCGCGAACGCGGCGTTCTGCAGGATGACGTCGACGAAGCCTTTGCGCTCTTCCTCTTTTTGCTTGGGATCGACCGCGCACGAGTGCTTCTGCTCGGCCAGGGCGAGCTCGCGCGAGCGCGCGTCGTCCTTCTGCATGTTGCTCATCACGATCAGCCGCTTCCACGCTTCGTACCCGAGCGGGTCCGCGCCGTTGCAGTGCTGCTCGTAAATCGGCTGGAACCGCGCCTGCGCCTCCTTGAAATGGCCGTACAAGTAAAACTGGTCGGCCGTGTAGAAGGCGTAATCGGTGGAGTGGTTCTGCTTGTCGCGCTCGGGAGGAACGCGCTGGATGTACTCGTCGCGCGCCTGCATCGACTTCTGGATGACGTCGGGAATGTCGTCGACGACCACCTGCTGGTCCCCGACGACTTGCCCCTCGAGCCTCGGCGCCTTGCGCACCTCCACCCCCTGCGTCCCGCCCGATTCCGTCCAGCGCTGGAAACCGAGGTCGCGGTCGACGTCGGCGAGATCGACGACGAAAAGCCCCGCATTGTCGATGAACTGGTCGTCCTCGTCCGAGTCGCGGACATCCACGGCGGCCTGTTTGGCAGTCCCGATCTCGGGCGAGCTCGGCTCGGCGTACGCCCTCGGGTCGAACTGGTGGAGCGCGACTTCGAGGCGAACCTGGTTGTGCAGCGCGTCGGCGTAGAAGTAACGACTCTTGTACGAGTCGGGCGCGTTCTCGTCCTGTTTGAGGTAGCCGAGCCAGCCGATCGCCGCGAGCTTGTACTCCTGGAGCGCGAAGTTCGTGAGCCGGAGCTTCTCTTTCGCGTCTCCGGTCTGATCGGCCTGCTCGAGCGCGGCCTGGCCGTTTCGGGTGTGCGTGATGGCCGCGCCTTTGAGCCCTGTTCGCACCAGCTCTTCGGCGCGCTGCAGCGCGACGGGATTGTCCTTGTTGGCGTCCACCCACGGCGCGTCGCCGATGTACTTCGCGAGGCTCGTGCGCGCTTCGAGGACTTTGCGCTCGTACTCGCGCCGCTCGTCGCCGACCTTCGTCTGCCGCGCGAGCAGATCGTACACTTCGGCGATCGCGTTCTGCGAATCCGGGGCCGACGGATCCATCGGCCACTTGTCCAGCATCAGCTGGTAAGTGGCCAGCGCATTTCGGTATTGGTTGATCGCGCGGAACTCGAGCGCGAGCGCCTTGTAGACCTCGATCGTCCAGGGCTGATCCTGCGGAATGAGCCGGGCGTCTTGGACGCGATCCAGCGCGATTCGCAACTTCGCTTCGGCCTCCGCAGGGCTCTTGGCGGTGTCGAGGATGTCGGGGCGGGCGACGAACGGTTCCTCCGCGCGCGGGCCCGTGAAGTCGAAGTTGTCGAGCGAGCCGGCGATGTACGTGAACGCCTCCTGGCGAAAGTCCGCGCCCGGGTCGCCCGTAAGCTTCTGCTGTTCGTCCGTGTAATTGAGCAGGTGAACGAACTCGCGAACCGCTTGCTCGTAGCGCTGCTGCTTGAAGAGCGTCCAGGCGTACTTGTAGAGCGCAACGCCGAAGAGCGGCGGCTTCTTGAACTGCATCGCCCGCGTGTAGGCGCTCGCCGCGCGGTTGTAGTCCCACACCGCAAAGGGCTCGTATTCGACCACGCCGCCGGCGAGGTCGAGCTGGTCGAACTCCCAGTCGCCCATCCGCCACCAGACCTCAGCGACGTACTTCGGATCTTGCCCCGGCAAGACGTTCGGCTGCGCGATCATCGCGCAGTCTTGCGGGTACGGGTCGTCGAACGTCGTGTCTTCGGGGGGTCCCCTCTTCAGCGATTCGGGCGTGGGGTACTTGTTGCGCCACACCTTCCAGTACGCCTCGTCGTGGTCCTGCGGGAGCGGCGCGATCGTGTCGACGTCAGGGTCTTTCGCGTTCGGGGCGACGGGGTACGCGTAGTGGTTGTGGCAGACGAGCGACCGCCAGACTTGCTGGGCCTCGTCGGTTCGGCGCGCATCGTTGAGCGCGTGGCCGAGGAAGTAATAGATGCCCGCGAGCTCGGAATACTTGGGAAACTCACGGACCACGCGCTTGTAGAGCGCAATGGCCGGTTTGAGAGTGACGGCCGAGTCGGCGTTCGGGTCGTCGTCGCTTCGAGCGCGCTCCTCGTACAAGGCCGCGAGGCGATACATCGCGTCAGGGGTCGCCTCGGCCTGCGCGTTGGGACCGGAGTACTTCGCGACGAAGTCTTCGAGGCGTTTGATCGCGGTCTCGCGCGCCTTCTTCAACTCGCCCTTTTCGACGCCCACCTCCCGATCGAGGCTCCCGAGGATCGCTTTCTTCTTCTCCTCGTAGTGCAGCGTGATGATCGTCGTGATGGTGTCCTTGTAGTCCGCCGCACCGTGCTCGTACGCCTCGGCTTCTTGACGCATCGCCTGGAACGCCGCGATCTGCTCCGGCGTCGGCGGCGGAAGCGGCGGCGGGCGGGGCCGGAACGTGGGCACCGGTCCGCCGAGCAGCGTGGTCGCCGTCGGCGATCCCGCTTCGGCTTGGCTCGCAGCCGCGGCGCTCCCCGCGTCGAGCCCGGCTGCGGCGGCGCGCGGAGCGGCCACGCGCCCGCCGTCGATCGCGCTCTTTCCGCTTCTAGCGGGCGCGGGTCCGGCGTCGATGGCCGCCGCCGGAACGGGGCCTTCTTCGGGCTGCCGGACCTGAGCGACGACGCTCAGAGGCACCAGCGCCACCACCAGCGTCGTCGCGACGCCGCCGACCGCACGCCGCCACCCCGCCCAGCCGGACGTTCGTTTGACCATCGCCCTTCTCGGCTGCCCCAGGTTGCTCACTTGGCCGACTGCCCCGGCTCGACGCCGTCGTCCCTGACTTCCTTCAGCTCCTCATCGAGCAGTTGCTCTTGTCGCGAACGCTCCGACTGAAGGCTGCGCACGCGGCTGAGCTCTTCCTCGCGCACTTCCCAGGCTTGCTCGGTGATTCCGACGTCCGCGCGCAGGACGATCCCGCGGAGCTTGTCTCGTACGACGCCGAAGTTACGCTGCGCCACGTGGCCGACGAGATCGCGGGCCTCCCCGTCAATCGAGTCGAGCTGCGTTTGGAACGACGCCATGTTCACGCGCTCGATGTCGATCTTGTGCTGCAGCTCGCCCGCTCGAGCCGCTACCTGAGCCTCCAGCTGCTGCAACGAAGCGACGAGCTGGTTTTCATACTGGCTCGCTTGCGAGAGCACCGGCCCGAGCTGCATCGCGAACCGCTGCGCGTCGCCCCCTGCTGCGCCGCCGGAGGCGAGCTGCACTTCGCGATCGAGGACCTCGCGGAACTGCGCCCGCTCCGCCGCGTCCCTCTGGTAGCGGGCATCGCCGAGCCCGATCTGCGCCCGCCCGAACTCCACCTGCCGGCGCAACTCTTCGATCTCGTCGGCATACAACTTCAAATTGTGCTCGTTCGCGTCGAGCTCGGCCTGGAACCTCTGGATGCTCGCCGGGTCGCGCACGACGCCGTGGGTGGGTCCTTCGCTCAACATGCGGCGCAGGCCGTTGACCGTCGCGTGGAGCGCGTCAATCTCCTGCGATCGGCGCGTGAGCTCCTGCGACAGCCGGTTCCACTGCGCCTTGCCTTGCTGCTCGCGCTTCATGAAATCGTCTTGCCCGACCGGCAAGTCTTCGATAGCCGCCATCAGCGCGCGACGCTGCTGCCGAACCTGCCCGATCTCGCCGCCGAGATCGGCGGGCTCGTCGCCATCGAGGGCGTGGGCGAGGGCGAGCCTCGTCCGGGCGATGCGGTTCACCAAGCCGAGCGCCGCCGTTTCGCCCGCCTCGAGCTCCGGGAACGCGCGCACCCGGTTGGAGGCGCCGGTGAGAGCGGTCAACTTGTCGACGAGTTGTTTCGACTGGCGGATCAGCGTCTTGCACTCGTTGACGTCGTCGATGACCGCAAACGCGAGCGGCCCGTCCTCCGCCTCGCGCGCCCAGCGGATCGCGAGGGCAGGCAACTGGGCGTCGAGGGACAAGAGGTCGAGCTGCTGCGCTGCGAGTTTGTCGTAGTACACGCTCACGCTTTTTGTGGAGTCCATGAATGCGTCGACCTTCGCGCGCATCGGGTCGTATTGCGCGCGGACGGTCTCGTAAAGCTGAAGCGCGCGATCGAATGCGCCGGCGCGAAGGAGCAAGTCGGCGCGCAGCAATGTGCCGTCGGCGATGAACGCGCTGTTCGGGTCGCTGATCATCAGCACTTCGAGCGCGCGCTCCGCGCGCTGCACGTCGCCCAGCCGGACGTACACCCACGCGAGCTCGTAGAGCATCGAGTCGAACTCGGGGCTGTCGCGCCCCACCTTCGAATACGCCTCGCCGGCTCGCTCGTACTGCTCCGCCTCGTAGAACAGCCGCCCGATCGCCATCCACGCGAGATCGATGACGTGGCGATGCTCCGGAGTGTCCGGCGGGAGATCGGTGACCGCCCGGAATCTCTCGATCGCTTGCTTGTAGCCACCGCTGGCCTTGCCGGCGCCGGGACTCTCGCCGCCGGCGGAGAGGCGGGCGACCTTCATCGCGATGAGCCCCTGGAAGTAGCGCGCCTGGTGAACGAGCGGCGTGCCGCCCGCGACCTGCGAGAACGCCGCCGCCGCGTCGTTCCACGAGCCCTGGCGGTAGTACGCTTTTCCCTTGGCGTAGAGCAGGCCGGCGTCGACCTGCGCCGGAGGGACCTGGTTGAACTTTTCGAAGATCGGCGCGAGCGACTCGGGCGGGTCGTTGAGTCGGATGGCGACGTCGACGAGGCGGGCGAGCGCCCGGCCAAAATACACCTGGAAGCGCGGCTCGTTGCCTCGGGCGACGAGGGCGGCATAGTCGCGGCGCGCCGCGAGGTAGTCGTGCGACGCGTAGTACGTCTCGCCGCGGAGCCAGGTCGCGTCCGGGAAGCTGGGGGTGTTCGGGAACTCTTCGATGATCTCGCTCAGCACCACGACCGCTCGGCCGAAGTCGTTCGTGCGAAAGAGAAGCTCGCCGGTCGCGAGCCGCTGCTCGGCGGACTGTCGCTCTCCCTTCGCGCGGTCGACGGCCGATTGCACGCCCGCCATCTCTCGGCTGACGTGCAGGAGGTCGTTCTGCGCGGACGCCAGCGCTTCGTTCGAGCCCGCCTGCGCGTCGACCGCGAGCGCCCAAGCGAACGCGGCCCCGCATAGGGCGGCGCCGAGCGTTGCACGCCTCACTTCTTGCCTCCTCCGACCGAGACGCTCCCGGTGGCCGACGTAGCTCCCGGAGCGCCCGACGAGCTCGAAGGCGCGGAGCCTGCTCCGACACCCGCGGCGAACGGCTTGAGCGATTCGTGCCACTCGATCGTGGGCCGCTGCTCGAGGGGCGTGGTGACGCCGCCCTTTTCGAACGCGGTCGCCGTGACGGTCAATGCCTTTCCTTCGACCGCCGTGAACGAGTGGCTCGACTTGACTTCGAACTTGTAGCCGCGGAGGTAAGAAAAGACCCCATACCCGTTGCCCTGAAACGTGAGGGCCACCTGAATCGTGTGATCGCCCGGCGGCACGGAGCCGGTGTAGATGGGGATCTCCTTCTGGTCGGCGAGCGTGCCGGAGTCGTCTTGCTTGTTGTACTGGACCTGGTTGTCGATGACGAAGAGCGCGTGGGTGAGCTGAAACGCGCTCGACATCTCGTCCTTGAAGTCGACCTCGGCGCGCGAGCCGGCGGCGCCCCCGCTGAGGATGGTGTCGCTGATCATCGCGAGACGCGTGTGGCTTCGGCGAATCTGGTCTTTCAGCTCGTCGACGCGTTGCTCCAGATCCCGCAGCCGAACGGAATACGTTGCGCCGTTCATGCCCGGATCAACAGGCTTCGCGGTCATGTCGACAGGGACCGAAGCGGCGGGCGCGGGCGACGATGGCGGAGCGGGGGCGGGGGCGGCCGTCGACGTGCCGGGGGGGGCGGCCGTCTCGGGCGAAGCCTTCGGGTCGATGACCGGGGCCTTCGGCTGCGCGTTCGCCATGGAGGCAGCCAGCGGAAGAGCAAGGCCAAGGAACATCGTCAGTGGAAGTCGCATGCGAATTTCCCCTTCTTATGCGTAAACTGGCAAACCGCGAGCTCGCCGATCGCCGCCGCCGTGGCCGCCGAAATGAGTGGGAGGAACGAGGAGCAATGCGGCGTGGCCGAATGTCGCACGTCGTCAAACCTGCAAGGATGGCGGCATGAGTGTATGTTCGTGGGCGCTTCGTTGGCAACTGCAGCCGCAACCCGCAGCGCACGGCCCAAGGTCGCTCCCGCGGCCCGGCAGGCCGTCATCCCGCGCGGGACAGCAGGCGACGCCGGCCGGAGAATTCCGGTCGAAGCAGCCGGACGCGGCAACTGGAAATGCACGGTGGACTTGAGCGAAGATCGAGCAGGCCGGCCCGTGCGTCGGATCCACGATGGACTCGATTCCGGATCGGCTCGGAAGGCAGGTTCGCGGCCATGGCCCGGACCGCGTCGACACCTGGAGACCGGGTATCCCCCTTGCGCAGCGAAGCGACCGACGAAGAGTTGATGATCCGCTTTCAGAGCGGGGATCGGTCTTCGCTCGGGCTCCTCGTGCGCCGGCACAAGACACGGCTGTACAATTTCGCGTTGCGACAGCTCGGGAGCGGGCCCACCGCCGAGGAGGTCGTGCAGGACGTCTTCGTCCGCGTGGTCCAGAGCGCGGCGGAATTCAAACATGCGGCCCGCTTTTCGACGTGGGTCTACACGATCGCGCGCAACCTGTGCGTGGACCAGATGCGCAAGCGGGCCCTTCGCCATCATCCCTCCCTCGATGAACCGGAGCGCGGGCCGGACGGTGACGGGGCGAGCCTGGGGGAACGCACGGCCGACGGCCGCGCCAACGTGGAGCGCGCGGCGGTCTCCGTCGAGATTCGAGAGCGCGTGCTCGCGGCCGTCGACGCGTTGCCCGAGGAGCAAAGAGAGGTGTTTCTGATGCGCGAAGTGGGCACGTTGCCCTTCAAGGACATTGCGGAAATCGTCGGCGTCCCGGAGAACACGGTGAAGAGCCGGATGAGATACGCACTCGAGCGGCTCCAGGCAGCGCTGAGCGAGTTCGAAGAGTACGCTCGCGCGCTGCGCTAGCGTGCGAAGTGAGATTTCGGCCGGAGACCGATGGACTGCGAGAAGTTCGAATCCGTGATGCTGGAGGAGCTCTACGGCGAGCTCGATGAGCTCACAGCCGCGGCTGCCGAACGGCATGTGGCCGGATGTGCGCGCTGCTCGGCACGCATCGGCGGTCTGCGAGCGACGCGCCGCGTGGCAACGGTTCCGCTCGCCGAGCCACCCGCGGACCTTGAGGAGAGAATCCTCTTGGCCACAGAGCAGGTGCGCGTCGTCGCGCCACCTCGCGCGCGCCTGGCCGATGTGATCTCCCTTGCCGGAAGCTGGGCGATGCGGCCGCAGACGGCGATGGCAGCGGTGTTTCTCGTGATGATCGGAACCAGTGTCCTTCTCTTGCGCGGAAAGTCGGCCCGGGCGCCAGTGAGCGCCGAGGTGACCGTGACCGAGCAGGGGACGCCCGCCCCCGCGCCGTCGATGATGCCCGTCTCGCCGCTCGAACCCCAGGCCAACGGCTTCGCGATCACGCCTTTCCCCCCCGCGGCGAAACCGGCTGCGCTGTTTCCCCCTCCCGCGGCCAAGGAAGGGCCCGCGCCTCTTCCGGTTGCTGCCGCCGCGCCGGCGCCGATGCGCGCGTACTCGCAGCCGGCCCCGGCCGGGCCGGCGGACGAGCAGTCCGACGACCCGTTCGAAGCGGCCCTGCGGAGCTACCGAGCAGGTCGCTTCAAGGAGGCCGCACGGGCGTTCGACGCTCTCCCGCTGACCGACCCGAACGCCCCCGACCTGTGGGCGGCGCGCTCGGTCCGCGATGGAAAGGGCGGATGCCGCGCGGCCGTGGCGCGCTTCGACAGAACGGCGCAGCGCTACAAGCAAACCGCCCCAGGCTGGGATGCCCTACTGGAGGGAGCCCTCTGCTATCGATCGCTGGGTGAGCTCGGCACCGCACGCGCGCGACTGAGCGCGCTGCTGAACGTCGATTCCCACAAGGACCGCGCCCGCGCCGAGCTGGATCGAATCGACGACGCACAACAGGCCCAAGCGACCAGCGATGCGCCGGCTTCGGCCAGAGAAGCGTCGAAGCCCCGGACCGGGGTCGCGGCGTCGGCCCAGCCGGCGCCGACCGCGCCGGTCACACCCGCCGAAGCAGCGGGCGCGGCTGCGGCTCCGAACCACTGACTGTGCTCGTCGATCGTTGCCCGAAGAGCCCCAACGCCCCTACGCCGGTTCGCGGACGTACGCGATCGTCCGGATGACGTCGACGAGCCGCTCGCGGTCGTCGGGGCGCAGATTCACGAAGCGCACTCCCATCCCCGGGTTGGGGTTGTCGCCGTCGGGGCGCACGGGGTTGATCCACGCGACCTCTCCTTCGAGCTTGAACGGCTCGTAGCCTGGTGGCGCGAACGACAGGACCAACCGCGTTCCGAGCGCGAGCGGATCGATGGTCGTGACGAAGATGCCCATCGCGCTGATGTTCGCGATCGACGCGTAGAGAAACGTGTCTTCCGCGATGCAATCCACCGCCCACTCCACGTCGTAGCGGTCGTAGCTGCGCCGATTCTCCGAGGGCGGCGGGGCATCGGGTGCTTCGAGCGTCGCCGCGGCCGTCGCAGCCGGCCCCTTCGCGTTCTTGGTCATGGTCGCCATCGATCGCCCTCCCAGCCTGTCGGTCGCGTCGGGCCTGCGCTACTGCACGCGCAGCGGCCCGCCGTTCACGCGATTGTCACCGTCGTTTGGTCCGCTCTTCACCTTGAGACGCGTATCGCCCACGAACAAGCCAAAGTAAACCTCATATGTGCCGGGCGTGAAGTTCGGTTCGAGCTTGAACTCGTGATCGTCGACGAGCAAGTCGCCCGGCAGCCACAGGGACATCGGGTACTTGCCGTTCATTGGCTTGTGGTCCCCGTTGTGCCGGCGATGGTAGCCGTCGATATGGATGAACCCTTCCCACTCGGTCGTGACCGGCGCCAGCACGCGGTAGTACGTCTTCATGTGATAGGGCCGGCCAGGGCTCACCGCATCGACCAGACGCCCGCGATCGTCGGCGAAGTCGATACCGATCACCTCGAGCTTGTCGTCCATGTTGGCGTCGAGCCTGCGCTGGGGCCGAGGCGGCGCGGACAGGACCATCGACGCCAGCGGATTCTCGTTCTTGTCGTGGGGACCGAGGGTCGACGCGACCAGGAGAATCTGGCTCGATCGCGCGTCGAGAACCGGAAGGTTGCCCTTCGGCTCGGGCGCGTGCTCGCGCCAAAGCTGGTTCAGCCTGGGGAGCTCCTCGGCCTTGACCGCCAGGCACCTGCGCTGATCGGGCCCGCCCGCGGTCAGCCAGGTGAAGGCGCTCGCCGGATCGTTCATGATCTGAGGCTGGCCACCCGCGTAGTACGCGGCCGTTCTGCCGCCGACGCCGAGCAGCCCGAGCGGCGCATCGGGGCAGAAGCGCCGGTAGCTCTCGAAAACCTCTTTGGGCGACAGCTGGTTGGCCAGCGCCGGGTAATAAAAGAAGCAGAGCACGAAGCCGACCACCGCGCCCCCGAGCGCCAGGCAGGCGGCGCGATGGCGAAGCAGATCGCCGACCACACCCATCACCAGAAAGAACGCCACGCCCGACGGCACCGCGAGGAGCGCGGCGAGGTACGGCCGGAAGCCCGCCGCCGACCAGACCGCGAACGTTCCGGCGGGGATCGCGATCAGCATCAAGGGACCCAGAACGAGCAACGCGACCCACCATTCGTACCGGGGTAGCGCCGGCCGCGGCACGCGAGGAGCCGCCGGCGCATCCGCGGCGCGGTCCGCGGGCGGGGCGCTCTCGTCCGGTCGCAGCTTGGTCATCAGCTCCTCGAAGGGCTCGAAGCCGCGCGTGAACGACGCCTGCGACACGGGCTTCGACTCGCCGAACGCCCACAGCCACACGTCGCACGCGAAGAGCAACCCGAAGATCGCGCCGATCGGAACGAACAGGACGAACCACCAGGCGTTGAGCACGACGTCGCGGATCGTCGACGACATCTGCGGCAGCCAGGGCGCGTGCGTTCGGCTGCCGACCCACACGATCGCGCCCGCCAGCACCGCGCCCGCAGCGACCGCGAGGTACAGCAGCGCCAGAGCCCCGTCGTACGCCTCTCGAAGGCCCCGCAGCACCCCCGCGTAGCTCGCGGGGTCGAACGCTCTGCGCTTGACGTCTTGCTCGACCCACGTGAGAAACGCGCACAGCGCGAATCCGCCGAGCACGACCCACCAGAGCGTGAGCGCCGTGGCCTTGAAGCTCTCCGGAAAGCTCGCCCCCACGACGCCGAAGGCCTGGTACGCCTTCTCGGGGAGCTCGTGAAAGTCGTGGTGCAGCACCGCGGCGAGCAGCAACGTGCCCAGACCGACCGCGATCGACGCGTGCGCTCCCCGCTCGAAATCGCGGATGGCGACCGCGCACGCGACCGCGCAAAGCGCGGGGCCCGTAAAGGCGATGTAATCGACCCGCGCGGCCAGGTAGCCGTGAGCGACCAGGGCGACCGCCGCTCCGACGAGCACGGCGACGCGTCCGAGGCTCTCGCGCTCGGCCAAAGCGCCCGCGCCGTTCTGCCCCGCCGCCACGCCTTCGGTCAACCCGATGCGCGCCGGGGGCGCGAGGAGAAGGCGACCGAAGGCGAATGGAAGAAAAGCGCTCCACGGGGCGAGCGCGTGGCCGATCGCCGCGACGTAGTAGTCGAAGGTCGGGTACTTGGGCTGGGCGTGGAACATCGCGCCCGCCCACAAGCTCAGGTCTTTGGTCTCGGGGGCGGCGATCGCCCGCGCGGCCATCGCCGCGATCAGCGCGCCCGCCAGGAGCGACACGGCTCCGACCGCGTCGCCGGTCGGGTCGGCCGACCGCGCGGGGCGCCCGCCTTTGTCACCGTCCGGCGCCGACGACCGGGGGACCGTCAACGACAACCGGGCCGCAGCCCACGCGAGGCCGACGCCCAGCAGAGGCACGGCGAGACCCAGCAGGCCTCCGCGGCTCTCGAAGCCGACCAATAGCCCGAACGCGCCCATCGCCAGCCAGGGCCCGCGCTCGCGCACGGACGTCGGCCCCCGCTCGTCCCGATCGAACGCCGCGACCGCCAGCCCGCCGAACGCGAGCGCCACACCCGCCATCGCGCACACTTCGCCGAGCATCGAACGCGCTTGCACGAAGTAAACGGGCATCGTCGAGAGCGCGATGGCCGCGTACGCCCCGGCGCGCCGGTCGAAGAGACGCGCGACGAACGCGTACGTCCCGAGCACGCCGATCAGGCCCCAGAGGGCCAGCGGAAAGCGCCCCGCCCACTCGTGGAGGCCGAAGAGCTTGAACCCCACCGCGATCGACGACATCGGCAGCTGGGGGCGACCGAGGTCGTTCAGGTGTGGCAGCGAGTTGTCGGCCCCGTCGAGCGCGAGGTGCGACGCGTGGTACAGGTTGAGCGCGATCCGCCGCGCCAGGTCGGCGACGTTGAGCTCGTAGGGGTCCCACAAGCCGCTCTTGGTGAGCGGGGGACACACGAAGAAGAGGAGCAACGGTGTCGCGATGGCCACTGCGAGCGGTGCCCATCGTGCCCAATCGCGCGGCCGGGCCGTCCCGGCGGCACCGGGCGCGGTCGGACCGGTGGCGGCAAGGAGAGCTTCGCTCGAGGGCTGGATTTCGTCGGACATGTCCACTGCCAGGCCGAAAGACCGGCGGACACTACTTCCAAGGTCCGGCGCGGCGCAAGCCGCCGCGTGCTACTCCCACACGCCGAGCCATCCCGAAAGACGCATGAGCAAACCACTCGCAGCGGGCACGACGCGCTCCGGCCACATCGCGCTCGTCGGCCGGCCGAACGTCGGCAAGAGCACCCTGATGAACGCGCTGGTCGGCCAGCCGCTCGCCATCGTCAGCCCGCAGCCCCAGACCACGCGCGAAGCGGTGCGCGGCGTATTGACCACGGAAGGCGCGCAATACGTCTTCATCGATACGCCCGGCGTGCACGCGCCGCACACGCGACTCGGGCGGTGGATGAACGACGTCGCGCGGCAGGTGGCGCACGACGCCGATGCGGTGGTCCTCGTGGTCGATGCGGCCAAGCTCGGAGGGCAACCGCTCCTCGAGGCGGACGTGGCGCTGGCCGCGGAGCTGCCCCCTCGCGTGCCTACCGTGCTCGCGCTGAGCAAGGTGGACCGCGTCAAGGACAAGGCCGCGCTCCTCCCGGTGATCGCCGCTTTCGCCGAGGCCCATCCTTTCGTGGCCACCGTACCCCTCAGCGCGAAGCGCAAAGACGGCGTCGACGAGCTGCTCGCCGAGCTCCGACCGCTCCTGCCCGAGCAGCCGATGCTCTTCGATCCCGACACGCTGTCGGATCAACCGGAGCGGTTCTTCGTCGCGGAGCTCGTGCGCGAGCAGGTGTTGCTGCACACCCGGCAAGAGGTCCCCCACGGGGTGGCGGTGGTCGTGGAGCGCTTCGACGAGAGCGTGAAGCCGGCGCGCATCGAAGTCGTCATTCACGTCGCTCGCGAGGCCCACACGAAGATCCTCGTCGGCGCCGGAGGGCGCATGGTCAAGAGCATCGGCACGGCGGCGCGCGCGCGCGTCGAGCGGATGCTCGGCGCAAAAGTTCACCTCGCGCTGTCGGTGCGGGCGACCCCCGACTGGATGAACAACGAGGCACGGCTGCGCGAGATGGGCTACGGACGGCGCGCCGGAGACGACGGATGACCAAGCACCACCCCTCGCATGTTCGCCGTCCCGCCGTCCCCGCCGGCGGGGCCGGATCGCCGATCGTGGCGATCGTCGGGCGCCCGAACGTCGGCAAATCGACGCTCTTCAACCGCCTCGCGCGCGCCCGGATCGCCATCGTCCACGACAGCCCCGGGGTCACGCGCGATCGCCACTACGCGGACACCAGCGGCCTCGGAAAGAAATACACGGTCGTCGACACGGGCGGATTCGATCCCCAAGACGACGACCCGATGAAGGCCGGGATCGCCGATCACGTGCGCGCCGCGATCGAAGAGGCCGACGCGATCGTGTTCGTGACCGACGCGACCACCGGGCCGAACGACGCCGACCGGGCGGCTGTGCAGCTCCTTCGCGAAAGCGGAAAGCCGGTGTTCTACGCGGCCAACAAGGCGGATTCGCCGCGGGCCGACGCCGACGCGTTCGACCTGTACCGCCTTGGGATAAGCCAGGTGTTTCCGGTGAGCGCGCTGCACGGGCGAGGGATGGGAGAGCTCGAGGCGGCGATCGTGGCCTCGCTGCCCGAGAGCGAGGCCGCCGCGGTCGACGACGCGCAGGCTCCCCCTCGGATCGCGCTCATCGGGCGACCGAACGCCGGCAAGAGCAGCCTCCTCAACCGCATCTTGGGCGAGAACCGAGTGCTGGTCGACGCGCGCCCGGGCACGACGCGCGACGCCATCGACGCGCTCGTCGAGCGGGACGGCCGGCAGTACGTGTTCATCGACACCGCCGGGATCCGGCGCAAAGCGAAAGTGGCCAAGGAGGGGAGCGCGGTCGAGTCGATGAGCGTCCTCTCGTCGATCCGCAGCATCGAGCGCGCCCACGTGGTGGTGGCGCTCTTCGACGCGAGCGAGGGGATCGCCGAGCAGGACGCAAAGATCCTGGGGCTCGCCGAAGAGCGAGGACGGGCGATGATCGTGGCGCTGAACAAGATCGATCTGTTGAAGAAGCCCGAGCTCGGAAAAGCGGAGGAGAACGCCCGCGACAAGCTCACGTTCGTGCCCTACGCGCCGATCGTGCGGACGAGCGCCAAGACCGGCCGAGGCGTCGCGGAGCTCTTCGCGACGATCGACCGCGTGCGCGACAGCTTCTACAAGCGCGTGGGGACGGGGGAGCTCAACCGCTTCTTCGAGCAGGTGCTCGACAGCCATCCGCCGCCGACGATGGGCAGCCGCGCGCCGCGCCTTTACTACGTCACCCAGGCGGAGGTGGCGCCGCCGACGTTCATCGCGATGACGAACGCGCCCGATTCGATTCACTTCTCGTACCGCCGGTTCGTCGTGAACCAGTTACGGAAGCACTTCGGGTTCGAGGGGGTGCCGGTCCGGGTGCACTACAAGGCGAGGCGGAGGCGAGAGAAGGGGGAACGGGCGGAGGGGGGAGCGGAGAAGTAGTCTTCCCCCGTTTTTTTGGCTCCGAATCGAGTCGTGGACGCAACATGGACGTGGACGCGAACTGGGGCCGGTGAGAGAAACCGCCAGGAGCGCCAGGGTCGCCAAGGGAGGAATTCTCGGGATTCGGCTCATGGCATCCTGGCGTCCCTGGCGCTCCTGGCGGTCGAAGCCTCTTTTCAGCGCCCAGCCCGGGCGGCGGTACCGGCCCGGGATGGCCCGTCCTCGCCTGGACGAGTCAGTCCTCACAGTGGGGGAAAGGCGCCTCACCATCGGGCGACGCCTCCTCAACGTGAGGCGGGGCCTCCTCATCGTGAGGCGGCGGTTTCTCACCGTGTGGCGACGCCTCCTCCACGCGTGGCGGTGCCTCCTCATCGTGAGGCGGCGCCTCCTCAACGAGGGGCGACGGCGCCTCGAGCGGGGGGAGGGCCGCCTCATCGAGGAGCGACGCAGCCGTATCGAAAAAATGGGTCTCCTCACGTCGAAGAACGCCCCTCTCGACGCAATAGAGCCCGTTCTCGCCGTTGGGCGGCGCCGCCCCCGCGCGCGGCGACGCTCCCCCCTGATGAGGAGGCGCCGCCTCACGTGGAGGAGCCACCGCCGAACCATGGGGAGAGCCCCGGTCCTGCGGACCGGCGGCCGCGTCGCGAGCTTCCGACGACCCTTCGGAGTACGCTCTGGGGTGGGGCGTGGGATCGTGGCCCCGAAGGACCGGGGGCGAAGGGACGCGCGAGTCGAAGGCGGAGGACGGGATGTTCGAATCGCTTCGTTTGCGCGGAATGCAAAACGCCGCGGCGTTGACCCTCTTGTCGTGGACGGTCGTCGACTGCGGCCAAGCCGTGGATGATGCGCCCTTCGGCGTCAGTGCCATCGACGCCGGCGACGCGGAGGCCAGCAGCCGCGACGGCGGCTCGGGAATCGCGGAGGCTGGCGGCAGCGACGTGGGCTCGGGAATCGCGGAGGCCGGCGCCGCCGGCGATGGGAGAACGGTCGAGGGGGGGTCAAGCGAGGCGGAAGCAGCAGCCGCGAGCGCCACCGCCGGCGCCGTCGACCCGGCCGTGTCGAAGAATTGGTCGTGGCAGGCGTGCGGGGCGATTCCGCCGACGCCGCTCGCGGACCAGGTCCAGTTTCTCTCGGACGCCGGGGAGCTCGTGGTCTCGTACGAGGACGGCAGCATCCTCGTGCACGCGCCCGGCGGGGGGCCCGCGGTGCGACAACTGGTCGCTCCGAACGGGCGGCCCGCACCGCGCTTCGGACTGTCGTTGGACGGTGCGCTCTTGGCCCGAAGCGGCGGTACGGACGTCCGCGTCGTGAGCACGGTGGACGGGTCGGAGTTGCACCGGGTCCCGGAGCCAGGCGCGTGTTCGGGCGGAGCCCTGCAATTCTCGGCGGAGGGGGACTACCTGCTCGAAACCGGCGGGCAAACGATGACGTGCGTCTGGCGGATGGCGGACAATTCGCTGATCGCGGAGACGGCGTCGCGTCTCGCGTCGGCGGCGATTCGCGCGGGGCAGCTCTACACGGTCGAGAATGGCACCTTGCCCGACGGCTCGAACCAGGTGGCGATCGTCGCCTACTCTCTACCGACCGGGTCTTGCGGGGCGACCTGCCCGGCGCCCGCCCACGCCACGAGCGTTTCGTTGCAGTCGCCGCCGGGTTGGTCGTCGGGTTGGTCAATCAACCTGTCAATGATGACGACTCGAATCTCGCCCCGCGGAGACAGTCTGGCGAGTTGGGCGAGCGACACGTCGGGGGCGAGCATCGCCGCGCTCTGGAGACTGGATGGCAGTCTCGCCTTTTCGTCGTCGACTCAGCGTTGGGCGCCAACCGCGTACGCCACGTCGGGGACTCGGGTGCTCCTCGGGGACCGGGTGATCGCCGTCGACAACGCCACCGCCGAGTCCGAGCTCTCCGATCAAGCGCTGGCGAACATCTCGTATGCGACGCCGGTCCTCGACAATAGCGGCCAGCTAGTGGCGGTCATCGATGGCGAGAGCGCCGACCCCGGGCAGATCGCCCTCTACGATCTACCGGCGGGGCACGCCGTGCAGGTCGTGGGGGCGATGCCTCCTGCGAGCCCCAGCGGGGCGCCGACGGACATCGCGGTATCCGAAGACGGCAGCTGGCTCCTGTTCGCAAGCGTCCACTGGTCGCATCTGTGGCATCTGGACCCCGACTTCGCCGCATCGACGATTGTGTCCGTTCAACATCTGTTCGCGATGGATGGCCGGTTCTCGCCCGACGGGAGCGCGCTCGTGCTTTCCGGCGACGGCATGAGCGTCGCGCGGACCGACACGGGCGACTTGCTGTCCCTGGGCCTCCCGCCCGCACCCAACGTCCCCGACCTCAATTGCTTCGTCGTGGGCGCGCGATTCTCACCACGGGGAGATCGCTTGCTCGTCGGCGGGTACCAGAGCTACGTGCTGGATGTCGCCAGCAATACCGTCGTTTCGCCCTTGCCGACGCTCACATGCAACGCGCGCGCGGTCTACAGTCAGGACGGCACGCTCGTGGCCACGTCCGATCCGCGCCTTTACCGCGCGTCCGACTGGTCGCCGGTCTGGACCACGACGCGTGACCCGGGCAGCCCCCCGAACGGGCTTCAGATAAACGATCTGTACGACGACGTGCAGTTTCGCCCGCACGCAAACGAGCTCCTCGTGAGCCACGCCTCCGACCAGAGCATCATGCACGCCCTCTACTCGCTGTCCGACGGCAGCCTCGTGCGGGCTTTGCCGGAGCTCCAGAGTGTGCGAGCCAAGATGTCGCCCGAGGGCAACTGGGTCGTCTCGGGATCGACCTTGCTGCACCTTCCCGACGGCGAGGTACGGACCTTCGATCCGGACTCCGTCCTGGCCACGTTCGCCCCCAACGGCGACATCATCGCCCTTCTCGCGGACCACACGCTCGCCCGCTATTGCCGGACGAACTGAGTCCGCGCCGCGCGGTGACCGGCGCCTGGCTACTTGCCCTTCTTCCCGCCCTCTCCTGCGTCGTTCGTCCCGGCGACCTCCGAGGGCTTCGTCTCGCTCAACATCGCTTGCAGCCGCTCTCGCGCGTACGCGACGGTGGTCGCGTCCGCGGCGGCCGCCTCGACCAGCGCCCGACCACCCGCGTCGTCGACGGTCAGGAGCGCCTGGCCCACGCTCACCACGGCGGCCGCGATGTCGTCGTCGGCCGCGATCGCCCGGTACATCCCGAAGAACTGCCGAAGCACCGGGACCTCCCCCGGCCCCGCGATCACCGATAGCGCCGCGGCGGCTCGCATCGTGTCGTCGTCGGTGTCGGCAGGTTCGAGCAAGTGGGCCGCGAGCAGCGAGGCGGCCGATCGTTCTTTCATCGCCCCCAGGGCCTGGGCGATCGGACCGACGGGCGGAGCGCGCAGGACGTCTCTCAAGAAGTCGTAGTGCCGCGCGAGCGCCGCCACCATGTAGCTCGCGCCGTTCCGGCGGTTCGCGAGGGCGGTGCGGGCGTCGGCGAGCAAGTCCGGGCTCGTTCGCGGGTCGCTGGCGAGATCGACCAGCGCTTTGGTGGCCGTTTCGTCCGGCAGCGCCACGAGCTCGCGCAGCAGCATCCGCTGCGCAACGACGAGCTGGGGATCGTCGGCGAGCACCGCGTCGGCGAGCTGCGCCGCGAGCGGCCTGACCTCGGCGAGACCGCCCGCCGCGCTCTGCGCATCGACGTTCACCACGCACGCCTCGAGCGGTTCGCCCAGATCGACCTGCGTCAGGACCGCGCCCGTGTTCGCGTCGAGCGTCGCGACCTTCCCTTGTTCGTCGCACAAGACGATGCCGCCGGCCGCCGCCGCGCCCCCGAGGAGATCCGCGGGATGCAGGTGCACCCAGAGGAGCTTGCCCGGCTCGGCCGATGACGGAACGCGCCCCGGTCGACCCGACGACGTGCCCCCTTGCTTCGATTCGTGCCCCGCGGCGGATGCGTCGAACCCCATCGCGATGCGAAAGTACGTCGCGTAGAAGCGCCCGTCTTCGATGGCCGCGCCTGCCGCCGCCCCGACCGGACGCGCATACATGCGCGCCTTGTCATCCGCCGTCGCCTGGGCCGGAACGGGCGTCGCTCCCGAGGGCATCACCTTCGGCATTCCTGGGAGCTCGCGAACCGGCAACGTCACCATCGATGCCCTTCCGCGGGAGGCGTCGCTGATGTGCTCGTCGAACCGGATGAACGTGTTTTCGCCGAACCATAGCGCCCCCCCTGCCGTCCACGCATGGCTCGTCTCGGCGCGCAGGGTGACGCGGGCCGTCTCGTCACCGCTGTCCGCGTCGATCACCGACACGTACTGCCCCGCCCAGGGGACGAACACCATCCGACCGAGCACCGCAGGCGCTCCAAGAGCCTTGTCCGTCACAATCTGCTGGATCGTCTTCCCGTCGTGCCCCACCGCGAGGAGCACGCTCCCGGTCCCGCCCGCCCGCCGGAGGGTCACCGCCGTCATCGAGCCGTCGTCGCCCGCCCCGAGAAGCGCGCCGCCGTCCGCCGGCAGACGCCAGAGCAGGCCCCCCGTGTGCGCGTCGAGCGCGAACACTTCGCCGCTTCCCGAGCCGACGACCACCTTTCCTGCAACGACGGGACGCGCGTCGAGCCGATGCGCAAACGCCCACTGGGATCCCCCTCCGAGCGGCAAACCGATGATCTTGTCGGCTTGCCCCGCGATTCCGACCACGACGTCGGCCGATTGCGGGATCGACGCACTCCCGACCCGCTGCCACACGCGGCCGATCGACGCGCCGCCGTCGTCTTCCCACTCGGTCGAGAGCAGGCTGAGGCGCGTCTGTCCCGCGCCGCACGCTCCACCCGAGCCACAGAAGACGAGGAGAGCTGCCCCGACGACCTGCCGTTTCATGGTGCCTTTCCCTCCTCGCCCTGGCCGCCCGCCCCTGGCGAACCGCTCGTCGCCAAAACGGCTTGATCGATCGCCTGTTTGACGCGCTGCGATCCGCGCTTCGGCCACTTGGCCTGGACCCCGCGCAAGAAGCGGTTGGCCTCGCCGGTCCCGAGCTCGCGCACCCTGCCGACGAGCTTCAGTTTGATGTCGTCGCTGACGTCCGCCGAAAAGCGAAAGAGCGCTTGGTCGATCCCGCTCGTCACGACGCCGAACGGCTGACTGCCGAGCTTCGCGGCAAGCCTGTCGCACTCGTCGAGGGTGCAAAGGAGGCCAATCGAAGCCGACGACTCCCCCACCTTGTGGTCGAGGGCGACGAAGAGGTCGCCGATGGCTTCCTTCGCCTTGAGCGCGCCGAGGCCCGTCGCCGACAAGCCACGGACGGCCGGGTCGACGTCCGACAACCCCGCCCGGAGCGCATTGACTGCCACGCCTCCCCGCGTTCGGGCGAGCGCCTGAACCGCGGACCTTCGAATCGCGACGTCGCGGTGCCGCGCGTACCAAGAGAGCTCCGCGCTCGCCGCCTCGCTTTCGGTGTCGCCGAGGGTGTCGATCGCGGCCTCCGTGACGTCGGCCGGCATGCCCCGCGCCAGGAGCTCGACGATCGTCGGAACCGCCGGTGCACCGGCCTTCGCGGAGATGCGCACGTCGTCGAGGGCGCTCCGAATCTGCGCCGGATCACCGCTCTTCAATCGCTTGATCGCGTCGCGCGGAAGGGCGGCGCGCTGAAGCTGGGGCGGCAGCACCTGAGGCGGCGCCGGCGGCGGCGGTACCGCGGAGGGCACCTGGCTCGCGCGGCCCTGTGCGAAGGCGGAGCGCCCCCAAGCGCCATCGAGAGAGAGGCCATGCCCATGTGGAGAAAAGAAGGAAGGCAGCGAGAGGCCAAGGAGAAAGGAGACGACTCGCAATACTGGCGAGAGAGGCGGTGGCATAGCTCGCATAGTTTCCCGCATGCTCGCGCCGGCGTGGGTGTATGTAAAGGACGCTTGCGCAATATTGCAGTCGTGGCAATAAGGTTTCTTTCCCCACGGATCTAGCGCACGCTTGCCGTTAGCAGAGAACGACATGTCCACGCACGATTCCGACTCCGGCCAGCCGCCTCAACGGGCGCGGCGGCTCGTCCTCCGCAAGATCGGGAATCCCAGCGCTCCTCCGGCGCCTTTGCCGCCGCCGCGCGCGCCGCTGCCGTCGCTGTCGGGCACGACGCGATCGGAGAACAGTGCCGCCGCCTTGATGGTCCCGGCCACGCGGCCGGGGCCCGGGGTGCGCCGTCGAGGGCTCGACGGGTCACCTTCCGTGCCCGCGATGCCCCGCTCGTCCTCGTCTCCGCCTGCGTCACCGGGCACCCCCCCTGCGGCTTTCTCCGCGGTCCCCGCGCCGGCGCCCCTTCCTTCGTTCGCCTCGTTCGGCTCATCCGCCGGTGGAACGCCGCTTCCGAACCGCACCCGCCCATCGCTCCCCCCGGTGGTCGCCAACCTCGCGGCGGGGCAAGCCCACGTCGTACCCCCGCTCGGCCCTCCGGCAACGTCCGCGCGCAAGGCGGGCCTCGTGGGGGCGACATTGGGGCTCACGTTGGTCGCGATGTTCGTCATCGGCGCGCGCATCGCCTATCGGCTGACCCCCCAGCCGACGACCGCGGCGGCGAGCGCCGCAAGCGCGCCGGCACCCGCACCCCCCCCTCCTTCGGCGATGCCGAGCCAGAGCGTGCCCCTGGTGCTCGCGCAGTCTCTCCCTCCCGCTGATTCGGCGCCTCCCGCCGTTCGAGAGGCGCCCCGGCGCCACCCACCCGCCCCTCCCCCCCACCCCGCCGGTCCGGCGAAAGCCGCGGCGCCACCGGCAGAGGCGCCCACGGAGGGTGCATCGGCCGCCGCAGCGACCGCCAACGCCGCGCCTTCGTCGAGCGCCGCGTCGAGCGCGCCCGCCGACAGCGCGACGTCGCTCGTCCCCGTGATTCCGTCGAGTCCTCCCCCCGAGGTCGATCCGCTCGTCAAGGCGGTCCTCGAAGACAATAAGTAACGTCGACTCTACGAGGTTCTACCGCCCTTCGCGGTAGGCTCGAAGGGCGTTCGCGATGGCGTCGGCCAATAGCTGGCGGTACTCGCTGCTCCCCAGGCGCTGCTCGTCGGTCGCGTTCGAGATGTAGCTCGCCTCGAAGAGAACCGCGGGCATGCGTGCTCCTACGAGAACGTAGAAGCCGGCGGCGTGAACGCCGCCGTCAACGGCGTCGCCGTACTTCGTCTGGACGGCGGTCGTGGATGCACGGAGCAGAAGCTGCGCGAGACGCCTCGAGCGCCGCGCGCTGTCGGCCATGCGAAGGCCACCGAGAATCGAAGCGAGCTCGGTGCTGGTCAGCTGCGTGGTCGCATTCTCGCGCGCAGCGACCCGTGCCGCGATTTCGTCCCGACTCGTGTCGAGCACGTACGACTCGATCCCCCGGCGGCCCCTGCCTTCGCTCGCGTTGCAATGGAGGGAGACGAACAGGTCGGCGCCGAACGCATTCGCGCGGGCCGTGCGCTCTTCGAGCGACACGAAGTGATCGTCGTCGCGGGTGAGGGTCACTTGAATGCCCTGCGCCACGAGCACGGGGGCCACGCGATGGGCGATGTCGAGGGCCACGTCTTTCTCCTCGAGACCACCCGGACCCCGGGCGCCCCGGTCCGACCCGCCGTGCCCGGGGTCGAGCACGACCCGCGACACGGGGCGCGACCCCGCTCCGGGCACCCCGGGCGGATGCCGAGCCACGTCGATGACGATCCGGTACGGCTCGCGGAGCTCGAAGATGCGCCGCCAGGCGTGACCGTCGAAGTCGAGCCGGAGTCGCGAGCCGGTCGTGGTGGCCTCGGCGCGGATCCGCGTGATGACGCCTTGCGCGCGCATGTCGGTCGGGATCGGGCCGAGCTCGACGCCGTCGAGCTCCAGGAACGTGGCTGGATCCGCCCCGTCGGCAGGAACCTCGTCGCCCACGCGGTAGGCGGCGGGGCGGTCGATGGCAACCACCACCCGCGCGGATTCGCGGCCCGGCCACCACTCCACGCGCGTCACTTGAGGAGGTCTCTCCGGCGCGGACGACTCCGCACCAGCCCGGGCGGTCGTTTCCTCGCCGGCGAGCGATCCGCGCCCGTTCAGCGAATCGGCGATCGCTTGCACCTCAGGCGTCGGAGCAAGAGCCGTCTGCCCGACGACTGCCGGTGCGCTCGCCGTGACGACGGCCGCCGGCTGCCCCCCGTCCACCGCCGAGATGGGCCGTGGCGTGCAGGCTGCAACGAGAAGAAGCACGGCGAGGGCAGCCGCCGTGGCACCCGGCCTCGGAATTGGTAGAAGGCGGAAGCGGGGATTATCCTCACGCGGCGAAAGCGGTCGCCGCTCGCTGAAGGAGAGCCACGTGACGATAAAGCCCATTTATGCGGACCGCGCTACCGGACAAGCGTATTCCAACGCGCGGGCGATGGTGAATGCCTACCTGGCGCGCTTCAGCGAGCGGGCCGGGTCGGTGCTCGAGCCGCTCGATGCGGGTGGTTATACCCAGATCCGCAAGGGGTCGGCGACCGTGGGCGTGAACGTGCTCGAAGATCACGGTGTCCTGCTGATGGTGGCGCCCGTCATGCCCGTGCCGCTCACCGGGCTCGAAACCCTGTATCGGCGGCTGCTCGAGCTCTCCTTTCTGACGACGTCCGACGCGGCGTTCGCGATCGATTCGCAGCGAAACGAGGTCGTGGTGCGCGCGCTGCGGCGGCTGTCGGGGCTCGACTACGAGGAGTTCGAGGACTTGCTCGACACGGTCGGCAAAGTCACCGACGACTGGGACGACCGCCTTCGCGCCGAATTCGCGCAGTAGGTTTGGTCGCTCACTCGCGCTTGCGTTGGCACGTTGTTCGCCCCGCAGTCGAGTGTTACCCTTTGGAGCAAGTCATGGCTTTGCCTACCGATCCGCCGAAGCCGGCCGGTGCGAACGCGTCGGCGTTTGCCAGCGGGCGTCTCACCAAACTCACGGTGGAGGAGGCTGAGCGTCTGGCCGCCACGTTCCGGCCATCGTGGGAGATTGACGAGACCCCCTTCGCCCCATCGGGCTCGTTCGCCGAGGCCGATTTTCGCGCACCGAGGAGTGGAACCCAGGCCGATGTCCGCGGCGCCGTTCACGCCCTCAACGGCACGCACGCCCCGGCACCCGCCACGGTGCTCCAGGACGAGCCCTCTCTCTCCGTCATCATCGACGGAAGCCTCGCCGCAGATGTCGCAGCCGCGGGGCGATCCGATACGCCTGCCGTGCGTCTTGCCCCCGGCGCCGCGGAGGGGCAAATGCCCCAACAGCGCACGGTGGTCATGGCCTCACAGCGCACCCTCGTCATGCCGAACGCGCCTCGCTTTTCGGGCGCTGCCGCGCGGCGGTCCACGCCGTCGATGGGCCGCGGCGAGACCACTGTCGCGAGGCGGTCGAACGAGGGCGCGAGGCGGTCGAACGTGGGGCTCTGGATCGCGCTCGGCGCCGGGGGGCTCGTGCTCTTGGGCGTCGGCGTTTGGCTGGCGTCGACGTCGGCGACGAGACCGCCGGCAACCCCGGTCCCCGCCTCGGAGGCGAGCACCGTGACCGCGGAGCGCCGAATCCCCCCGGCGCCTCCCGCGGAGCCGATCGCCGCCCAACCGACGCAACCGATCCAGGCGGCCGCGTCGACAACACCCGTCCTTCCCGCTCCGCCACCGCCGACGCCCGTTGCCGCCCCGGCCCCAGCCCCTCAGCCGACGGCGGTTCTCGCCACCGCTTCGCCCCCCGCAGCCCCTCCGGCGCGTGTGGTGGTCGCGCCTACTCCTCGCGCCCCTGTGTGGACGCCCCCTCCTCCGCCGGCGGCCAAGCCGGTTCCGCCGAAGCCGAAGTCAGGGCAAACGATCGTTCGCGACGTTCCGTTCTGAGCGAGCTTGGGCGGCCCTTCGCGCTTTACACGCGCACAGCGGAGCGGGCACGATTAGCACCTTATGACGATGACTCGCCCCATCGCTGCCGCGTTGCTTCTGTCCTTGGCGCCCGCGGCCTTCTCTCCGGCCGTCTACGCGCAAGCGACGGCCGAAGACCCGACGACCGCGATGGCGCGCGCTCGCTTCAAGGAAGGGGTCGACTTCTTCGACAGGGGAGAGTTCGAGCAAGCGCGGGCGTCCTTCCTACAGGCCTATGCGCTCAAGAAGCACCCTGCGGTTCTTCTCAACTTGGCCTGGAGCGGCTTGAGGAGCGGTCATCCGCTGGAGTCCGAGCGCTACTTCAAGCAGTTTCTCGCCGAAAGCAAAGACATCACGGACAAGCAGCGCGCCGACGCGACCGACGGCCTCGCCCAAGCGCACGCGAAGCTCGGTCGCATCGAAGTCATCGCCGGCGCGGGCACGGAGGTGACGATCGACGGGGTCGGGATCGGCACCGCGCCGCTGCCGGAACCCGTGGTGGTCGAGGCGGGGGCGCACACCGTCAAGTTCAAGGGTGGGGAGGGGACGAGCGACACGCAGAGCATCACCGTCATGGGAGGCGAAAGGGTCTTCGCGCGCGCAAAGACGACGGGCACGCCGACGGCATCACCCCCTCTGCCGCCGCCGCCGCCGGCCCCGGAGAGTGGCGGCCCCCTACCTGCGGTGCCTCTGCCTCCGCCGGAGAATCCCCTTCCCGAACCGCCGACTGCGATGACCGCTCCCCCGCCCCCGCCGGCATCCGAAGCGCCGGCACCAGGACGGAAAGGCGCTTTCGATCCCCCGAAAAATGTGGCCCCCGTGGTCGTGCTCGGCGCGGTGGCCGTCGCCGGATACGCGGGGGCGGTCTTGGCGCTGGTCTTCAAGCAGCAGGCGCAAGACAAGGCCGATCAGATCGCCGGAACGATCGCGATGCACGGAGGCTGCCCGTCCACGTCGATCGCACCTTTTTGCGACGCGTACACAACCGACACGAACAACGTGAACGACGACGCAACGTTCGGAAACATCGCGTTGGGGGTGGGGATCGCAGGGACCGTGGGGGCCTTCGTGTACTGGCTGGTCGCGAACAAAGGGGACGATGCGCGAGCCTCCGGGCAACCGACGGTGACGGCGACGGCCGGGCCGAACGTCGCCGGGCTCACCATGTCCGGGCGGTTCTAGACCGAGCGCAAGTTGCGTTCACGGCTGCCTGGTCGGGGGGGCGGCCACACCGAGTCGTGTTCACGGCTGGGGGGTCGGAGGGAGCGGCCGCGCTCCCCCGTGTGCGGTTCGTCTAGTCGCGTCAGCCGGAGCGGAGCCCCGAAGTGCGTCCAACAAGAGTCCACGCCGGAGGGGCGGAGCGGAGGCTGCTACTAGGGGTAGCTAAGGACGCGGATGGACGCGGGCCGCATCCCGTCGGTGCCTGGCTCGCGCACGAGCGCGGCGACCGAGCACCCGCCTTCGTCGCAACCGGCGTCGACGAGAACGTCGGCTGACTGCTCGATCCGGCCCACCGGCGCGCCGGCACGAAGAGCGCGAAAGGCCAGCCCCGCGACCGAGGCGGCTTTGGGCGGAAGCACCGTTTTACGCTCGACCCAGGCGACCATCGGTCCGGTCGGCGGCGTGGCGATCCAAAACGGACCGCGTGCATGATCGCAGTCGCCGGGCGCAAGCTCGATGAGCGATTCGTCGCCGGTCTGGCGGTCGACGCGGATCGCACGGACGCTCTCGGCGGTGGCTCCGGCTTCGCTGCAGGTGTCGTCCGCGTCGTGCGTCACGACGATGAACGTTGCCGTGGCGTCGCCGTCGACCGTCACGACGTCGTCGTCCGTGGACAGAGCGTGCTTCAGCTTTCGCCACGGGCCGGGCGCACCCCCCCGCGGCATTTCGCGCAGGGCGACCGATCCCGAAGCACCGACGCGCACCAGCCCGAGATCGTCGCCGATCGAATAGGCGTCGTGCTCGCGCTCGTCGTCCGCGAAGTCGGTGTTGCGCATGGCGACGGTCGACGTGCGCGCCGCCGGGTCCCCGGGAACGAACATCGACACCGTGAGGTCGTCGTCCCCGTCGCCGAGCACGACGACATCGTGGTCGCCGCAGACCAGAGCGGGATCGCGGTCGGGCGACAGGACGACCACGTCGCGAGCCTCCGGCTCGGCCCCCCGACGCGCGCGAACGCGCGTCGGCCCCGTCGCGTGGGGCGCAATCCAGGCCAAGCCGTCTTGTGTGCCGCAGAACGTCGCGCCGATGTCGATGGGCTCTCCGCGCGGCTCGCCCCGTGGTCCCAGCAAGACCAGGGCACGGACGGGCTTTCCGTCGCGAAGTCCCCGCCAAAAGACCGCGACCCCGTCGAAGGCTGGCTGGAGGCGGACCTCCGCGTCCGTGGACCACGCGACACCGCGGAGCACGTCCGCCGTCCACACGATGGCACCGCCCGCAAACCCGACCGCCCGCACGATCCCCTCGGACGCGACGAGCCCGGCGACCACGTCGACCCGACCGGCCCGCGCCGCCCCGATCGGCGCGGAGAACTCCGGCAGCGAAGTCCGGAGTGCCGCCCCGGCATCGGCGGCGGCGCCCCCCTCGCCGCCCGGCGCCGGCGCATGGTTGCCGCTGCTCGTGCAGCTGGCCAGTAGCGCGGGCACGAGACACGGCAGAGGCACGGCAAGCCGCGCTAGCCTCATGCGGGCGACAGTAGCAGAGACGCCCCGTCATGCCCCCAGCAACTTGCGGAACGATGTGCGCGGCATCCCCGCTGCGCGAGCGGCCGCGCTGAGGTTGCCACCGCTGCCACGGAGCAGTGCCTGCGCCGCTTGGGGCGTGAGACCCACGGGGCGAACCGGGCGGTCGCGCCGAAGCGCCCGGTCGATGTCGTCGGCATCGATGCTCCCGGGACGGAGGGCTGCGTCCGCGGCGCGGCAAAGGACGTTTCGCAGCTCACGCACGTTTCCGGGCCAGTCGTGCCCAGCGAGCCGAGCGAGCGCCGCGGACGTCAACGCTCGCGTTCCGACCTGGGGGGCCAGCTGGGAGAGGAGCTCTCGGGCAATCGCAGGGATGTCCCCGCGCCGCTCGCGCATCGGCGGAACACTCACGACGAAGCACTCCAGTCGGTGGAACAGATCGCGACGAAACAGGCCAGCCGTCACGCGCTGCTCGAGGGGGGCGTGGGTCGCGGCGACGACGCGAACGTCTGCGCGCTTGCCGGAGCCGGCGGCGCCGACTCGACGGATTTCGTAGCCGTCGAGCGCCCGGAGGAGCTTGGGCTGCGCTTCGAGGGGCAGGTCGCCGACCTCGTCGAGAAAGAGCGTGCCGCCTTCGGACTCGGCGAAGGCACCCATGCGTCGAGCGTGCGCGCCGGTGAACGCGCCTCGCTCGTGGCCGAAGAGCTCCGTCTCGACGAGCTCCCGAGGAAGCGCGGTCACGTTGATCGCGACGAACGGGCGGGACCGGCGGGGGCCCTCCAAGTGAATCGCACGGGCGATGAGCTCCTTGCCGGTCCCGCTCTCGCCGGAGACAAGCACCGGGAGCGCGTGACGAGCCAAACGGCGCACCTGGTCTGCGAGGCGGCGCATCGCGACCGAGGCGCCGGCTACGCCCGGGAGGGGCTCGCCCGCCGGCTGCGGCGGTTCGCGCAAGTCCGCGTGCATGACCACGAGCGTGCAGCGCCCGATCGAAATCGCCGTCCCGGTGCGCGCCCAGGCTTCGCGAACGCGAGCGCTTCCGACGAATGTGCCGTTGCGCGAACCGAGGTCCTCGATCGCAACGCCCGCTCCGAGCACGCTGAGGGCGCAGTGGCGTGCGCTCACCGTCTCGTCGTGAACCACGAGGTCCGCGGAGGGCGAGGTTCCGACGACGAGGGCCTCCGATCCGAGGGGAAAGCGCCGAGTCTGCGCCTCGTCTTGGACCTCGATGATCCACCCCCCCGCGAACGGCACGGTCGCGATCTCCAACGTTCCCGACGACAGATGCGGCTCCTCGATGGTCGATGACATCGCCCCACGGCCTCGCTTTCACCAGCCCTTCGGCGCGGGCGGACGGAAAGTTGCGTGGGTACTAGTCTCGTGAACTAGTCTCGTACAGTCTCCGCTCCGCCCCTCCGGCGTGGCCTCTGCTCAACGCGCTTCGGGGCTCCCCTCCGGCTGACGCGATTGGCGCGATCAAACGACTTGCACACGGGGGGAGCGCGGCCACTCCCCCCGACCCCCCAGCCGTAGGCACTAGTTCCAGCGCGCCAACCGAAACGGGCGGCAGAACTTGTGCCGAGCGGCACTAGCCGACCGCGATGCCGAGCGCCTTCCGGACCGCGAAGTATTGCTCGCTGACCGAGAAGACCAGAAGCTCTTTCATCTTCTCGGCCGGAGGAAGATCGCCGGGGAGCTGCTGCTCGGCCGCGATGATTTTCTTGGCGATCTCCAGGTCCGCGCAGAGGAGCAAGCCGGCGCGGCACGCGGTGATCTCGGTGGCTTGCATCCACCGTTTGAGATCCGCCTTGGCCCCGTCCTCCATCCACTTCTGGACGACGATCTTCAAGGACTCGCGCTGCACGGGCTGCACGTGCTTCAAGAGCTCGGTCGCGGTCGCGTTGACCGCTTGGGCCATCTCGCCCGGAACCGTGAATTCCGGCATCACGATCTTCACGCCGGCAAAGAGGATGACCTTCAGCTCGTTGAGCGTCGGGAACAAATTCTTGATGTAGTGCTCACCCCGGTACCCGGAGAGGTGCTTGCCGACGATGAACATCAACTCTTGCGGCGTAAATCCCGTGAGAACCGTCTGGCCGGCCACGCTGGCCGGCGGAGTTGCCGCAACCGCAATGAGGGCTCCCGGTACGTCGTTGCGCACGTAGAGCTCGGGCGTGGCTACCCCGAGCACCTGCGCCGCCCAGCCGAACGTCTTGGCGAACGTCACGGTGCTCGTCGCCGGATCCTGCCTGAACCTCCGATCGAGAACGGGCAGCTGCTTCTGCGATCGAAGCTGGTTGGTCTTCGCGATGATCGCCGCGGGCGTGAGCATCTCGAAGATCTTGCCGATGTAGAGATTCTCGTCCCGGTGGAAGACGCTTTTCACCCAGGCCTCGTTGTCGAGGCGGCTCTTCACCTGGGGCATTCCTTTGGGTTTGTAGTCCTCGAAGAAGCGCTGTTCTTCGTCGTCCGTCTTGTGGAGGAAAGCGAGCGCCGCGCACATGCACCAGGCGCGATCGAACTCGTGCATCCGCAGATAGAGCTTGTACAAGCTCCGGTACGGATCGACGCGCAGCGGGTCCTTCTGGAGCACAAGGGCATGCTCGCCGACCGCGGCCTCGACCTGCTCGGTCGCCTCGTACAGCTCCGCCAAGATCTGGCGCTCGACCGGCTCGTCCGGCTTGAACCGCGTTGCCATCTTGAACGCCTCGATCGCGCTCGTCGTGTCCTTGAGCCGGTCGCGATAGATGAGGCCCAAGTTGTGCCAGAGGTTGAACTCGAGATCCGGGTTCGAGACGTTGGCGGTCGACATTCGGCGGAGCATCTTCCGGAACGCTCGCTCGAGGGCCTTCCAGTCCTTCTTTGTCGTCAAAAGCTTGTTGATGCGCTCGAACGCCTCGAGGTACTGCGGGTTCAGGTCGAGGGCCTCGCTGAAAAGCTCGACCGCTTTGTCCTGGTCGCCCTCCTTGTCGCGATAGAGCTGCGCCATCGTGTAGAGGAACTTGCTCTTGCGGCCAGGATCCTTTTCGTTGTCCGCGATGGTCTGAAGGGTCTCGATCATCTTCGACCAGTTCTCGGTCGCCTGGTAGAGAGCGATGAGCTTGTGGAGCAGGCCCGGGTTGGACGGCTGAAGCTCGCGCGCCTCTTCGAGCGCTTCGATCGCCTTGCGCGGATTCTTGTCCTGGTCGTTCCAGACGTCCGCGATCTCGTTGAGCATCCGGAAGCGCTCGTCGGCGTCGAACACGTTGTCGAGGATCTGCCTGCGATAGGCGACGACCTGCTTCCAATCCTTGAGCTCCGCGTAGAGCGAGACGAGCGACTCGAGCGTGGCCGCGTGCGAGGGATCGACCGCAAGCGCCTTTTCGAAGTTGTTGATCGCCTGCTTCGCCTGCCCCTGCTCGCGCTTGATGCGACCGAGGCGATAGTAGACGTCCGCGCGGGCGGTGCTCTCGCCCTCGCCCAACGCCGTCAGGACCTTCTGGTAGTTCGCGAGCGCGGCGCCCCAGTCCTTCAGGCGGAAGCAAACGTCGGCGAGACCGCGGATGGTGGTTTGATCGGTGAGGTCGAGCTGCAACGCCGCCGTATACGCCTTGAGGGCCTTGTCGTCCTTGCCGAGCGCGGCGCACACCTCACCGAGCTTGTTCTGGAGGACGTGCTGCTCGGCCCGATCGCGCTTGTTGCCCTTGCGAACGAGCATGTCGATCAGAGGCTCGGCGGCCGCCCATTGCTGTTGGGCGATGTAGTGGTCCACGAGGGGCGTCGCCGCCTCTTCGTTCTCGGGGTCGGCCTCGTACGCCGCTTCCCAGGCGGCAATCGCGCCCGGATGATCTCCGAGCGACTCCTCGCGGAGTCGTCCGAGCTCCACGAGCAGCCGAGCGCGCTGACGTGCAGACTGGGTGTGCGTCTGCTCCTCGTTCAGGTAGCGAGCCGCCTTGTCGTAGTCGGCCGCGTCGATCGCGATCTGGCGCAGCGCGGCCAACGTCGGCAAGTGCGCCGAGTCCAGATCGAGCGCCATCTCGTAGCGCTCCTGCGCCGCCACGCGATCGCCCACCTTCTCGTCGAGCGCCTTTCCGATGCGATAGAACGCGTCGACGCGTTGCTTCGGGTCCTGCGTGAGGTCTGCGACTCGGGTCGTGAATTCGATCGATTGCCCGGCGTCGCCCAGCTTCTCGTAGAGCTTTGCGAGCGCCTCGAGGGCAGCAACGTTCTGCTCGTCGAGGTCGATGATGTTCTTGTAAGCGTCGACCGCCCGTTCGACGTCTTCGACTTCGTCCGAGTAGACCTGCGCAATCGCACCGAACAGCTCGACCTTCGTCTTGCGGTTCAGGGTCGCTGCGATGTGCCTCTCGTATGTATGGACGAGGTCGAGCCATTGCCGAAGCCTGCGGTAGCTTCGCTCGAGCTTGAAGTGCGCTTCTTCGTTGTTCGGATCGACTTCGAGCGCTTGCTCGAGGCGTCGCGCGGCGAGGTCGGCCTTGAGGAAGTGCTCCTCGTGCAGCGTCGCGAGCTGCATGAGGATGTCGATTCGCTCGCGCTCCGTCGTCACGACGTCGAGCTGCCGCTCGAGCACCGCCACGAGCTCCGCCCATTGGGCGAGCGCCTCGTAGACGCGGGCAAGGCCCTTCAGCGCGCGCAGATTGCCGGGCTCGATATCGACGACGTCTCGATAGCCCTGCGCGGCGCGCGGGAGATCACCGATGGTCGTCTCTTGCAGCTGTGCGATTCGCAGCTTCGTCGCAGCGATGTCGCTCGTGTCCTTCAGGGCGGGCACCTTGCGCACCAGCACTTCGACGAGCTCGCGGTTCTGTCCGCGCGCCGTGTAGATGCGCTCCAGATTCTCCAGCGCTGGCAGGAAGTTGGGGTCCACTTCGAGGGCGCGCTGGAAATGGGCGATCGCCTGCTCTGGCTTTTGCAGCTGCGACTCGTTCAACTCGCCGAGATCGTTGAGTACCTCCTTGCGATCCATGTCGTTGGTCGCGACGTCGAGCGCCCGCGCCAGCGTGGCGCTCATCTGCTGCCAGTTGCCGGCCTTCTTGTAGAGGCTCGCCAGTTGGCGCATCGCGCCCACGTTGAGCGGGTCGAGCTGAATGATCTGCGCGTAATACGGCTGCGCGTACTCCGGGTGCCCGAGGTCGTCGCCGTACCACTTCGCGAGATGCAAGCAGAGACGAATCTTGTCGTCGGCCTCCGTCTGCTGCTTCAGCCAGCCGCCGACGGTCTGGATGACTTCGGTCCATCGGCCAGTCGCCTGCGCCATCCGCTCGAGGTAACGCGCGGTCTCGCGGTTGTGAAAGTCCATCTCGAGCGCGTTGACCAGGGCGTCGAGCGCCTGGTCCTTGTCGTCGAGCTTCTCCTCGAAAACGCGTGCGATCTTCCGCAGGAGCTCCGTCTTTTCGCCGACGTCCTCGCGCAGGTCGAGGCGCGCGAGATAAAGCTCGATGAGCGCCTCCCACCGACCGGCCGCGACGTGCAGCTTCTCGAGCTCTGCAAACGCCTCGTCCGCCAGCGGATCGACCTCCAGGATTTTCTCGTACGCGTCGCGTGCACCGTCCGCGTCGCCGGCCCGGTCGCGCCACAGCAGCGCGACGCTGCGCAGCTGCGCGATCCGCTCCGCCGGATCGTGGATCGCCGCCGCCCGCTGCATCCGCACGTCGATGACGGACTTCCAGTCCTCCTCGCTCCGGTAGATTGCCTCGAGGGCGTCCATCGCCTCGAAGTCGGAGCCCACCTCGAGAAGCTTGCGCCACGACTCCGCCGCGTCGAACGGCTGATCGAGCGTCGACCCGTACGTCTTGCCCAGCTCCCGATAAATCTCCTTCAGCGCGTCCGCGTCCAGAAGGGCCGCGGCCCGGTCGACGAGCTGGTGGAGCGCCGCGACGAGCTCGTTCGGGTCTCCCTGTCTACGGCGGATTTCCGCGATCGCCCGGAGCGCCCCCAGGTTGGCGTAATCGATGTCGAGCACGCGGCCATAGTCCTCGAGTGCATCATCGTCGCGCCCCAACCTCTCGCTCGTCACGCGTGCGCGCCGCGTGAGAACAGCGACTCGATCTTCGTCGCTCGCCGCGATGTCGTACTCTCGCTCGAGGATGTCCACGAGCTTGGCCCACTGACCCAGCGCTTCGTACAGGTCGGCGAGGGCGTGCAACGCCTCGGGGTCCTCTCCCCGCAGATCGAGCACCGTTCGCCACGTCTCGATCGCGCGCTCGGGCTGCCCGAGCCTCTCGGCCCCGAGGCGCGCAATCTTTCCGCGGATCTCGGCCTCCGCCGCGTCGCCGGATGCATGCTCCAGCTCGCGCTGGTACACGGCGTCGAGCTCCTGCCACGCCTCTTGGTGCTCGTAGATGCGGACCAGCGCGGCGATGGCGCCCTCGTGCGCTCTATCGAGCTCGTCGAAGATGCGTCGATACGCGCGTATGGCATCGGGCAGACTGCCGAGACGCGTCTCGTAGAGATCGCCCAATCTTGCGTAAAGCTCCACGAGCTCCATCGCGTCGCTCGCGGCGAGGACGCGCATCTCCAGCACTTGAGCGAGGTTCTGCCACGAGTCGACCGACAGGTAGATGCGATCGAGGTTCGCCAACGCCTCGACGTCGGTGTCGTCGACCCCCAAGACGTATTTGTACGTCTCCTCGGCCTTGCCGGCGTCCCCGAGCTCGTCCTCGAACGTCCGCGCGAGGCGTTTGCCGATGGTTCGTTGGACGGTCGGATCCGGATGCGCACCGAGAATGTCCGCGTACGCATTGGCCGCAGTCTCCCAACCGCCGTCGACGATCGCCGCCAGACGTTGCACTTCTTCGCCCGCCTTCTCGTCGAGCGGAGACTCCGTGAGAGCGCGGATGTAAATCTCCAACGTCCTCACCGGATCGAGCAGCTTCTCGTCGAAGAGCTCGGCGAGACGGTAGTAGGCGGAGAGGCGTTCGCCTTCGCCCGTCGTGTGTGCGAGCTGCGCTTCGTAGACGCGAGCGAGCTTGTCCCACTCGCCCACGGCACGATAAAGGGGCTCGAGGATTTCACCGACTTCGGCCTGCTTCTCGCCGCGCTCGAAGAGCGCTTCCAGAGATTGAACGGTGGCTTCGTGCTCCGGAGCGGCGCTGATGACTTCGCGATACGCGGCAATCGCGGCGTCCAGGTTGGTCAGCTTCGTTTCTTCGATCTGGCCGAGCCGGTACTTCAGCTCGAGAATCTCGTCGGGCGTCTGCGCAACCTCGGCCTCGCGCGCGAGAATCTGCGCGAGATCGCCCCAGCGCTGCGTCTGTGCGTAGAGGCGATCGAGCGCTCGGATCGCAGAAAGGTTCTCGCGATCGGCGGCGACCACGCGGCGGTAGCGGGCGATGGCCGCCTGGACGTCGTCGAGCTGAACTTCGAAAATCTGCGCGCTGCGCACGCCCAGCTCGACGAAACGCGCGCCGGGATCGCCGTCGGCCAGCTTGTCGAGCTCCGCATCGTATAGGCGCGCAACCTCTTGCCAGCGATTGACCGCCATGGCCAAACGCTCGATGTTGCCCAGGGTCTGCTCGTTCCCGGCATCGAAGGGCAGGGCGCGCGCGTAGGTGTCGAACGCGGAGGCCAGGTCGGCAAGCGAGTTTTCCTGGAGCGCACCGATCCTGTGGAGCAAGTCGACCTTCCGGAATGGATCGCTCGCGCGACGAACTTGCACTTCGAGGACCCGAATGAGCTTCGCCCAGTCCCCGGTGGCTTCGTAAATCGGCTCCAGAACGCCGGCCGCGCTCAGCGGGTCCTGGTCCGCCTCTTTCAGCCCCTCGAGCGCCCGCAGCGTGGGCTCGTGATCCGGCTGCGCGTTCAAGATCTCCCGGTAAAGCTCGACGGCACGCGGCACGTCGTCCAAGTGCTTCTCGTAAAGATCGGCGATGCGGAACTGAAAGCTGATGGCCTCGTTCGGGTCGCCGGTCATCTCGCTTTCGCGCGTGAGCACCGACAGGAGCTCCGTCCAGTTCTTCGCCTGCTCGTAGAGGACGTCGAGGCGCGACAGAGCCTGCAAGTCGTCCGGGTCGAGCTCGAGGATCTTCGCGTACGTATCGATGGCGCGCGGCACGTCCCCGAGCTCTCGCTCGTAAACCGCGCCAACCTGGTAGTAAATCGCCTTCTTCTCGTCGGCGTCGGCGACGAGATCCGCCTTCTTGGCGTAAACGGCGAGCAGCTCCTCCCAGCGCGAGAGGTCGAGATAGCGCTTGACGAGGGCGTCGAGGGCGCGCAGGTCGTCGGCGTCGATCTCGAGCACCTTGGCGTAGACCGAGATTGCCGCCTCCGGCCGATTGAGCACGTCTTCCTCGATCGATGCCGCCTGGAAGAGCGCTTCCTTCTTCTCGGCCGGCTCCTCAAGGATCTCCGACTTTCGTTGGAGGACGATCGACAGGTCCTGATAGCGCTCCGACGCTCGGAACAGACGCTCGAGCGACTGCGCGGCGGCGAGGCTCAGCGGATCGATCTCGAGCACTTTGCGGTAGAGAGCGATCGCCGCTTCGAGGTTGCCGATGTCGTCTTCTTGGGCCAACGCGCTCGTCATGTAGAGGCTGCTCGCGAGCGCGGGATCCTCTACCTCGGCCGCGAGCTGCTCGAAGACCTGCGCGAGATCGACAAAGCGACCAGAGGCGCGCGCGACTCGATCGAGCTGCTCTCGAGTGCTCTCGCTGGCGGGGTCCTCTTTGAGAGCACGCGCCAGCGTTGCGAACGAGGAGCCCAGATCGCCTGCGGAGTCCTCGTAAAGCTGCGCGACGTATTGCAAGAGCTCCACGCGACGCGTGACGTCGTCGCTGCGACGCACTTGCACTTCGTGTACGCCGATGAGCTTCTTCCAGTCGCCGATCCGCTGGTAGAGCGGTTCGAGCAAGTCGGCGATCGTCAGCTCGTACTTCGCGTTCTTGCCGAGCCGCTCGAGCGCGGCGAGCGCGTCGGCGTTCGTCGGCGCTCGCTCGAGGATCCGGCGATACCCCTCGATGGCCACGTCGACGAGGCCCATCTGTCCCTCGCGGAGCTCCGCGAGCCGGAGCATCAGAGCGATCTGGGCGTCTTCGGTGGGGGCGAGAGCGAGCTGCGCGTCGAGGTTTTCGGCGAGATCGCTCCACATCTGGCGGCGGGTGAACAGGGCGTCCAGCGCCTGGAGAGCGCGCACGCTCCCCGGATCGAGCTCGAGCACCTTCTGGTAGGCCGCAATGGCGTCGTCGGGGCGCCCGAGCTGCTCGTCGTAAATCTGAGCCATCGAGGCGTAGAGCGCCTCGCGACTGCCGGCGTCGCTGCTCTGTTCGATCCGCCGGCCGATGACGCCGATGAGGTCATCCCATCGGCTCGTCCGCGTGAAGAGCCGATCGAGCGCGGCGAGCGCGTCCCCGTCCTCCGGGTCGATCGCGAGCACCTTGTAGTAGGCGTGCGCCGCCTGATCGACGTCGCCGAGGCGGTCGTCAATCGCCGCGATGCGCAGCCAGTAGTCGCGCGCCAGCGCCGCGTCGCTCGCACTCGTTGCCAGCTCTCCGTAGAGGGCGACGAGATCGCGCTCCGCGCCAGACCCGCGTGCGATCTTCTCGATCTCGTCCCGCGTGCCGGCGAGCGACGGGTCGTCGCGGAGGGCGGAGGCGAGAACGGCGAACGCTTGCCGGCTGTCGTTCACCCGCTCTGCACCGATCCGCGCCGCCTTGCGTTTGAGCGCGACTCGCCTCTCGAGCCCTCCCTCGCCGGCGCTGAGGATCTCGAGCGCGCCGATCAGCTTGGACCAGTCGCCGCGCTCCTCGTAAATCGGCTCGAGGATCGTCGCCGCCTCCGCACGCAGGTCGCCGCCGAGCATTGACTCGAGCGCGAGTCTCGCCCCTTCGTGACGTGGATCGACGAAAAGGATTTCGCGGTAGTTCTCCAGGGCGGCGGCCGAATCGCGAAGATGCTTCTCGAGCGTCTGCCCCAGCCGAAATTTCAGATCCGCGAGCTGCGTTTCGCTTCCGGCGAGCTCGATTCTGCGGCGAAGGACGGTGACGTAGTGCTCCCATCGGCCGAGGCGGCCGTACAGAACGTCGAGCGCGGCGAGCGCCTGGCTGTCGCTCGGGTCGTCGTCGAGCACCTGGGCGTGCGTCTCGATCGCCTTTTCGACGTCTTTGATCTCGTGTTCGTAGAGACTCGCGATCTCGTAGTTGATTGCCCTCTTCTCGCCCGGCGTCGCGGCGAGGTCGCGCTTCTTCGCGTAAATGCCGAGGAGATCGCCGAACCGAGCCGTTTGACGATAGAGCTTCTCGAGCGCCGCGATCGCCTCGGCGTTGTCGCCGTCGGCTTCGTACACCGCCCGATACGCTTCGAGCGCCTCGTCGACCCTTTGCTGCTTGTCCACGAGGACGTGACCCAGCCGAAGTCGGAGCATGACCCCGAGAGCCGGATCGCCACCTGCATCCGCCACCTTGATCGCTCGCCGGTAGGACGCGACGACTTCGTCCCAACGCGACGTTCCGCTCGCCACTCGCTCGAGATCTTCGCTCGTTCGGGGGTCGCCTGGAGAGAGCTCGAACGCCGCCAAGTACCGGTTGAAAGCCTTCTGCGGGTCTTTGACCTTTCCCTCGTAGAGCGCCGCGACTTGACGGTAGAGGTCGAGCTTCGTGCTCGGGTCGCGCTCGTGGCCGAGCTTGACCTCGATAGCGTTGGCAAGCGCCTTGGAATTGTTGGCGGCGCTGTAGATCGGAATCAGCGCTTCGGCTGCCTGAAGACTGTCCGCGTCGATCTCGAGGATCTTCTCGTACGTCTTCGCGGCTCGATCGAGCTTCTGCTTCTTGTCCGCCCACAGCTGCGCGATCTTGAAGAGGAGCGAGCTCTTCGCCTGGGCGCTCGTCTCTTTCGCCTCCTGCTGCTCGAGAACGCGGATGAACTCGTCCCACTTGCCGCTCTCGGCGTAGAAGACTTCCAGATCGTCCCACCGTCCCAATCCGAGGTATTTTCTCTTCAGCGCGTCCTGGGCACGCCGGTCGTTCGGGTCGAGCGTGAGAAGCGCGCGCCACGCGTTGACTGCGCCCTCGTCGTTGTTGAGGCGTTCGCCGTAGATCGTCCCGAGCTTGGACAGGACTTGGATCTTGGCCCCCGAGTCGAACGTAGTCTCTGCCTGCCGCTCGAGCACGCTCGCCAGCTTTTCGAAGTCCTTGGCGCGTTCGTAGAGGCCTGCCAGCGCAGCCAGAGCCTCCGCGCTGGACTCGTCGTTCTGCAGCACCTCTTGCCAGAGATCGATGCACACCTCGGGTTTCTTCACCCGCTCGGTCGCCAGCTTCGCGATCTCGAGAAACTTCGCCGCTCGGCCCGCGCCGGGCGGCAGCCGCTCGGCTTCGCGGCGCTGCAGACCGAGGAGCTTCTCCCAGTCGCGACGCTTCTCGTACATCTGACGCAAGTAGTCGATGGCCTGGGCGTTTTCCGCATCGATCGCAAGAACCGATTCGTACGCCTTCACCGCCTCGACCTGATTTGCGAACTTCGAGACGTAGAGCTCCGCCGCCTGCGCGTAGAGAGAGACCTTCTCCGCCGCTTCTGGCACGAGCGCCGCGAGCTGCAGGAGCGTGCGAACGTAATCGTTGTAGCGCTTGGCACCCTCCTGCTTTTCGGCCTGCTGCCGGAGCTCGGCGATTTTCGCCTCGTCGACGGGCAGTGGCGGTGGCGGCGCCGGATCGGGGGTGAGGCTCGCGACAGTCGCGGGCGCACGGGGCGTGGCCGCCTCCGATGTCGATGCAGCCGGGACGACGGCGACGTTCCCACCGGCTAGGGCGCTCGACGGCGCCGCCTGCGGCGGCAATTCGCCCACGCCGTCGTTTTCTCGCGAGGTTCGCACCGGTTTGATCGCCTCACCAATCTGCGCCTCGAAGGCGCGAAGTTGCGGGTGCTCGGGCGCCATGACGCTGAGACGCTCGAACGACATGCGCGCGCGGATCAGGTTTCCGAGCTGCCGCCAAGCGATCGTCCCCGCCTGGGCAAGCATGAACGGGTTGTTGGCCTCCTCGGAGCGAATCGCGGCTTCTTCTGCGAGCGCCAGGACGCGATCCCAGTCGCCCGCCTTCTTGCCGTAAGCCTCTCGCAAGAAAAAGAAGGCGCCCTCGCTTTCCGGATCGAGCTTCAGCGCCTCTTCGAGGAAGCGAGCCCCGATTTCGAGGTTCTGGTGGCGCAGCACCCAGCGCGTACCGAATGCGATTGCGAGTCTCGCGCGAGAGCGCCGGTCGGCGGTTTGCTGCAGGATCTGACGCTGTTGCTGTTCGAGGGCGTCGAAGCGTGCGGTTTCGGCCAGCAGCCCCTCGTAGAGCGCGGCCACCTGCCGATCGGACGCTTGCGCGGCATATGCGCGAGCAAGCATGGCCTCTGCTTCGTCGGGTGCGAACCGACGCGCTACGCGCGAGGCGCGAAGCAGCATGCGCGCCTTCGCCGCCGAGTCGCCCTCGTCGTTGGCACCTCGCAACAAGGCCCCCAGGCGTTCCTGCCACGTCGCTGCATCGACCTGTACGTCCTCCAGACAGGCGCTGGCCTCCGTGCTCTTGCCGCCACTGGCGCCGAGGCTTCGCGCATAGGCGGTGGCCGCTTTGGCCCAGTCGCCCTGGTCGCAAAACACGTCTCCGAGCTCGAGCAGCAAAGCGGCACCCTGCGGAGTATCGCCGGCTGCTTTCAGCTCGAGCTCCAGCAGCTTCTGAACCATGTTCAGCTTGCCGAGATCCCAGTAGACGCTCCGCGCTGCGCCGAGGCTTTCCGTCAGCGCAGGGTTGAGCTTGTAGGCGTCTTGGAAGTGCTTGAGAGCCTTCACGCCGGCGAGGAACTTCGTCTCGAGCACCCGGCCCAGCTTGAGGTGAAACTGCGCCTTGGTCGGGCCACCCGACGACGAGGCGATCCCCTTCTCGAGCTCGTCGACGAGGCTCGGCCAATCGCGGACGTTCTCCAGGTACGAAAGACGCTCCTCTAGCTCCATCGATCGCCTCGGTTCGTTCACCGCTCAAAGAAAGAATATGCCGGGATCGCGCGCTCTCGTGGCGCGCCCGCCGGCCGCACGTCGTCCCGCCACGTTATCGGTGCAGGCAAACGGCGCAAAGCAAACGGTATCAGAGCCAACCTCGAAACGGACGGCCATCGCGGCTTCGCCCGGCCAACACTATACCGCCGAGAGGATTCGAACCCGCTGGCATTTTTCACGCGCGGTAGCTTCCCGCCCGGCGCACCCCACCCCCACCGACCCCAACTTTGCCGGCGATGCCTGCCAGAGCCGGCCGGCGGGTGCGGAAGCACCGCCGCGCGACGTGTGCGACAAGCAGCCGAGAGCGCGTGGGCTATTGTAGGGAGCCGCCCATGCGGCGCACGATCTCTTGCGACTGCGCGCACTGATCTCCGAACTTGGCGGCGAGCGCGCCCTTGCAGGTGATCTTCCAGAACGATTGAAGCTGCTGGATCGCTTCGTTCTTCTTCGGCGGGTTCAGCTCCGCGTACGCCGACCCCAAGTTGAAGAAGGCTTCCTTGTGATCATTGCACTTGTTGCTGTCGCACGACTTCTTCGCGGCTTCGTACTCGCTTACCGCACGCGAGATATCCGGCTTGATCTCGTAGACGTAGCCGAGGAGCGCGTGGAGGTTGAAGAGGTGCTTGTCGTCCTCCTTGGCGAAGGATAGGCCCTCCTTCAGCACCTGCTCGGCCTGATCGTAATACATGAGGCGGGTGTACTCGTCGGCGAGGTTGACATAGTACTGGGTTTCGTCGGGCTTGGTCTCGAGCGCCTTCGTCCAGTTTTGAATGGCACCGGCCTCGTCGTCCAGATGCAGAAGTACCCACGCCAGCTCGCCGTACGCCTGAGCGTAATTGGGGTCGAGCTCGATCGTCGTCTGAAAGGGAGCCTTGGCGTCCGCCCAGGGGCCAGCGCCTTTCTCCGCGAGCTGTTCGAGCGCGTATCCCTGGCGAAAGTAGTACTCCGCGTGCGCCTTCTTCTTTTCGGTTCGCTCCGCGGCCCCTTGCGCGCTAACGCAGGCGCTCGCCATCTTCTGCCAGTCTTCCTTCTTCTCGTACGCTAGCGCCAGCTTCCACCAGATGCGCGCGTTGTCCGCGTCGAGCCTCGTCGCCTGATCGTACTTCGAAATGGCTTCGTCGACGTTCGCCGACTTGGCCTGGTCTCCCTCGTTGGCGAGGTTCACCGCCTCGATGTTGTTGCGACTGCACCCGAACGCGGTGATCGCGGTTGCGGCGGCGACGAGCAGAGCCTTTGTGGTGTTCGCAGTCATGACGATGCGCGGAGTCTACGAGAATCCAGCGCGCTCCGTCTACTCCAAGCTGGCCATTCGCTCCGTCGCCGCGAGCGCTTCGGAGTGCGCTCGACGGCACGTCGCTCGGCGATCGTCGACGGCACGCAACCAATGACACAGCGCGGTCGGCGAACTCGCCGACCGCGCCACGTCGCCCAACAGACCGAATCAATCGCCCGGGTTGAACATGATCGGGTAGACAACCGTGACCATACCGCCCTCGGGCTGCGGGAATGACAGGTTGCCGAACCCGCGGACGACACACTGCACGACCCCCTGGTCGGGAAGATCGCTTCCCCCATCGGCGGTCATTGCAACGGCTCCGCTGCGGTCGATAACGAACTTCACGGTAACCCGACCTTGCAGGTTCGGGTTGTTGCGCATCCCGTTCTCGTAGCAGAGCCGGAAGCGGCCGAAGTTCTGACGCACGATGCGTTGAATGACCTCCGGCGGTAGGCGGCCGTTCACGCTGGTCGCTCCTTCGCGAATGCGCGGGGCCTTCACCTGGTGGCCGCCGCCCAACCGCCCGCGACCATTGCCGATGCCCTGCCCGGTCCCGGTTCCAGCGCCGTGACCGAGGCCGCCGAAGTTACCTAGCCCGATCCCCTCTCCGCGACCGCCGCCGCCCTCGCCGACGCCGGAGAGACCGAGGCCGCCGGCGCCGAACGAATCGCCAATCGTGTCGCCGAACATGTTGCCGCGCGCGCTCTTTTCGTCTTGCCCGAGCGACTCTTCACGACCCCAGGGGGCAGTCGGTGCATTCGGATCACCGCCGCCCATCGTCGAGATGAGCCCGATCATTCCGAATTGCGCGGCCTCCTGCAACGCAGCCTGTTTCGCAAGGTGCGGGTCGGGGTTGTCCTTCGGACCCTGGACTCCGTACTTGTGACCCGTATCGCGGGTGTTGGGATTCCCCATCGACCCTTCTTCGCCCTTCGCGCGGGTGCCGGTCCCTCCCTCCTTTTGATCGGGTTGGACCTCCGTCACCTCTTGCGTGTCGCGCTCCTCTTGCTCGCGCTCTGCCGCAGCGTTGAGGAGCTTCTGCATCATCAGAATTTGATCGCGGTCGAGGTCTTCGGTGTCGTCGCCACGCATGTTCGGCATGAAGAACGCGAAGACGGCGACAAGTCCCATGTGCAGCAAGAACGACAACCCGGTGTAGAGAAACGCACCGGGCTCCGACACCACTCCGACGGGAATGCGCTTGCCGGCATTGACGGCGCCGATCTGAAAGACGAGCGAGCTTCCGTCGAGCTCCATACGCGCCTTCGCGTTGGCGGGAAGCTCGTACTCGTAGGCACCGCTCATCTCCGATGACGGCCGCGCGCGACCCGAGGAGATGAGATCCGCGAGGCTCACCTTGCCCTGGCCCGGAATGTCCACGTATCCACGCGTGCGCGGCAGGATGACGAGCGAAGCACCGAGGCCCCTCGACACGACGAGCGGGGCACGCGTCGTCCCGAGTGTCTCGCTCGGAATGAAGTAATCGCACTTGGCTTTGTCGCCGAGCTCTTCGCCGACGTAGAACGAGCGCGGTGGCGTGAGGTGAGAGACGTGCAGGACGTTCGAGTCCCACATGATCATCACTTCGATCGCGGAAAGGTGCGATTCGACTTCGTCGGGGCTCACGTCTGGCCCTGCCTTGACCATCGAATACGTGAACGGCTCTACGCTTCCGTCCATCGGCGGCTCGATCCCGAGCCCGGCGGTCGGCGCCAGAGGAGCTGCGCCGTGCGCAGCGAAGGGAGCACTCGGGGCCGCAGCCGGCGGAGCCGCAAACGGATTCGCGCCCGCAAACGGATTCAACCCGGCCGCCGGAGCCGCGGTGAAGGGATTGGCGTTGGCGAACGGGTTCGGCGCAGGCGCACTCGGCGCGGGCGCCGGGGCCATTGCCGCGCCGCCCACTAGCGTCGCAGCGCCAGGTGACTCCGCCGGTGCATACATTCCCAACGAGGCCGCAGGCTGGGCCGCCGCGGCCACCACTTCGGCTGTCTCCAGCACGATGAGCGTAGAGCCGATCTGGATCTGGTCGCCGGGCCGCACCTTGCACTTGTTGACGCGCTGTCCGTTGACCAGCGTGCCCGGTTCGTTGCCCAAGTCGATCAACGTGATGTCAGCCGGCGAAGCAACTTCGATGACCGCGTGCATGCGCGACGCGAGCTCGTCGTCCACGCGCAGATGGCTGCGCGGATCCTTGCCGACCTTCACGATGTCTTGCGCGATCGTGTCGCGGCGGACGAGCTGATCGCCCTGATACAGAGCGAACGTTAGCGCGACTTTCGCCTTTCCCTGGCTTTCCATCAATGAACCCCTATCCGCGCTGTCTACGCGCGATGTGCCGCTGGCCGTGCTCCAAGCCTTGAAGTTACGCGGGTCAGATGTTCTCGACCGACTTGAGCATCTCCGGCACGAACGACGTGCGCGGTCGGATCAAAGTCGTACGTACCGGGCCCGGACGCACGCGGATCGTCGCGTCTGCCGGACCAAAGCCACCCGCGCTGAGCGGATCGTCCTCGAACTTGTATCCGTAGTCACCCGCGGGGCCGCCCGCGTTTCCGCCACCGCCGCCAGCCCCCGCCGGCGCGTCTTGCGCAAAGGCCGGAGCGGCGAGCACCAAGAGGCTCACCGCCACAAGTACACCCGGCAACCATTTGTTCGCGCGCTTCATGAGTGGCCTCCGTCGTCGAACGGTTCGCGATGCAGTACCAGCAGAAAAGTCTGCCCTGATTCCAGTGTGAGTGTACCTCCCGTATACCTTAACGGCGAAGCCATTCGAGTCACCTCGGCGTCTCCGAGAACGGATCGGGCCCTCTGACGCAGACAGCGGAGCGGGCGAATGGTTTCCACTTTCTACTTTTTCTTGGGGGCGCCTGCGGGGGCTGCGGCCGGAGCGGGCTTGGTCGGCGCGGGCGTGGCGGAGCCGGACGAAGCGGGTGCGGCCGACGCGCCGGGCGCGGACGATTCCGCAGGCGCCGACGATCCCGCGGGTGCCGACGATCCGGAAGGAACCGCAGAGCCGCTCGACGCAGGCGCGCCGCTGCTCGCTGCGGGAGCCGGAGTCGGCTCCGGGGGGGGACCGGGCAGCTCCAAGAATTTGACCATGTCGTCCATGTCCTGCATGCGCTCGCGGGCCTTCTTGATGGCGCCCTCGTACTCCGGCTTTCCGTTCGCCTTTTCCATGAACGTCTCGAAGATCTGCTTCGCTTGGTTGTAGACGCCGATGGCCTTCTCTTTCGCGCCGGCACCTTTCGCTTTGTACTCCTGCGTGAGAATGCCCTCGTTGAAGTACGAATCGGGCCGCGCCGCATCGAGCTTCTTGCAGGTGTCGATCTCCGCTTGAACGGCAGAGACTTGCTTGTCGTAGTTCGAGTCGTCGATCTGGCCGCGAAGCGCGAGGGCGAGCCCCAGGTGCGCATCGTAGTCGTTCGGATGCATCTCGAGCGCTTTGCGGTACGCCTGCTCCGCCTTGTCGAAGCCGCGGAAGCTGAGGTTGATCGCCGCAAGATTCATCAGCGCCTCGAAGAAGTGGGGATCGAGGTTCGACGCCTTCTGGAACTCCATGACCGCGGTGTTCACTTGGCCCAGCTCGTTCAGGATGAGCCCAGACGTATTGTGAATCGGCGCATACCCCGGATTCTTCCGGACCGCCTGGGAGCATACTAGGGCCGCAAGCTCGAGCTGTTGCACGTCCCCGCGTTTGGCCAGGGCAGCGTTGGTGGCGATCGTGCGGCCGAATTTCTTGCCGCCGCCCGCTTTCTTCTTCGCGCTACCGAAATAGTAGAGGGCGAGCTGATTGAACGCCGGCATGTAGCCGTCGTCGATGGCAAGGGCACGCTGAAGGTTCAGCTTCGCACAATCGAAGTCCGCCAGATCGACGTCTTTGCCTGCCGCCTTCGCATGGCAGTTGGCGCCGACCTGATCGGAGTCTCGCTCCATCTGGAACATCGCCAGGTCGACGAGCGCAGGCACGTTCTGAAAGTTCGCGTCGTTGACGGCGGTCTCCAGGGCGGAGATGGCCGCGTCGAGATTGCCATCGGCCTTGAACTGGTAAAGGGCGAGCTGCGCGCGCGCGAAGTGAAACTTCTCGTCGTCGGCAAGGGCCTGTTGGAAGCGCGCCTTGGCCTCCTTGTCGTTGCCGCACCGCTGGTAGGCCAGCCCGGCGTCGTACTGCGCCTCGGGAAACTTCCCGGACGACTGCGCCGAAGCCGACGAGGCGAACATCTTCGCGGTGTCGCTACACGTCTGGTCGTTCCAGTCGTTGGCCTTGTCGTGTCCGTTGAAAGCGTCAAGCGCCGCGCCGAACTTCTCGCGCGCGCCGGACTCCACAGCCACGGGTGCAGCGACCGGGCGCTCGGCGTGGCGTGTCGTTGGGGCCTTGGCTTCCTCCTGGGCTCCCCCGCACCCGAAGCCCAGAGAGACTCCCAGCGCTCCTGCGGCCAAAACGCGTCCGACGTTCTTCATCGTAAATGCCCTCGCTAGCGGTCTTTCGCGCTTCGGCTTCACTTCTTCTTCTTGGCGGCGGCGGCGGCGGGCTTCTTCTTGCCCTCCTCGCCGACGGCCTCTCCAGCAATCTCCACCTTCTCGGTCGCGGGCCCGGTCTCGACTGGGTGCCAGAGCTGGCCGCCTACGATGAGGGGCGGTGGCTTGTCGTCCAAGCCGCCGTTGGACAAAGTCGGGGCGCCGCGAAGCTCGTCGACGACGTGGTACTCGGTCTTGTAGTTCCTCGCGAGCCACTTCTCGCAATCGCGTGAGTACTCGTCGAAGTACTGGTATTTCACCGAGTCGTCGAGGCAACGCTTCAGCGCCGGCTTCGCCTTGTCGCGTTTGATCGGCTCCGAAGCCTCGTCGAGGTGCTCCAGGTAGTTCGCCTTGACTTCTCTCCACGACAGCGAGTCGCCGGTGCCCGGAACGAAGCCCTTCTTGTCCCAATCTTTGGGATAAGGAGCACGACGGAAGTCGTCGACGAAGTTGCCCCACATCAACCCTGCGCGCGACGCGGCAGCAATGACCCAGCGCGGCGGAGGCACCGGCTGGAGATCGGTGATCTTCTGGTATTCCTTGTCGACGTCCTCGATCGCCGCCTGCTTCTTCTGAACCCAGGGCATCAAAGTCTTGTCCATGTACTTCTTGATGTCGTCCTTGCTGCCATTCCCCTTGTAGACAGGGAACGCGACGGCATCGACCTTGTCGTGCTTCTTGTCCTCGACGACGAAGAACGTCGCCTCACCCACAGCGTCGAGCGCCTTGCCGAGCCTGTGCTGGCGTTGGTCTTCGCTCTCGCTCTTGTACGAGTCGTTGATCTTGGCCTGGGCCTGCGTGCCGTCACCCCAAATGGCCCGCACCTTGGCGTACTCCGCCTTCGACTGCGCCTGCCCCTTCATGTGCCACATGGCGCGAGCGAGCGTCGCGTGCGCCTGCACTTGAATGTCGGGCGGCGCCTTGTCGAGCGTTCCCATGGCGCCAGAGAGTGCCTTTCGCGCGCCGTCCCAATCTTCCTTGTCGGCATAGTGCGCGCCGATGGCAAAGGCGATCTGCGCGGTCTCGGTCGCGTTCGTGTTGGCGTAGTCTTTTTTGTACTGCGCAACGTCCGCGACTGCCTGGTCTTCCTGACCAAGGCCGAGGCGTAGAACAATTGCGTCGGAGAGCGCTTTGTCCGAGTTCTCGTGGCGCGCGTTCTCCTTTGCGTACCGCTCGTACCAGTCCGCCGCCTGGTCGTAGACGGCGATCGCTTGCCAGTTGCCGCCGATCTTGAACATCGCCTGCTTGGCGAGGTCGGTCTTCTCCATTCGATAGGTCGGGTTGAGCAAGACCATGCGAGCTCGGATCGCGCTCGCGATGAGGTGTCCGGCCTGGAAGGCGCGAGCCGCGTTCTCCACGATCTCCTCGAGCCTCTCGCACTGGGCGGGCTTGTTCTCCTTGAGCGGCCTCGCCCCGTATTCGTCCCAGAGGTCGAAGTACGCCTTGCCGCCCTTTTCGAAGAGCTCGAGCGAGTCATTCCCTCCCTTGCCCGCCTGCTCCACGATACGCTGCGCGCGCAGGCGTCGAATGTCGCACTGCACCTTCTGGAGGATCGTGCACGTGTCTTCGTTCTTTTGTGCCTTGTCGCCGGCGCAGAACATCTCGATGAACTTCGGCACGTCGACGATCATGTCGTCGATGCACTTGTTGCGATTCGGCGCCCCGTGAAAGGTGAGAACGTTGATGCTCTCGAGATACAGCTGCGCTGCGTAAACCGCCGAGTCGCTGTCTGGGTGCTCGTAGGCGATCTCTTTGAAGCATGCCCCGGCCTCCTCCCAGTGCTGCGCCTCGAAGTACAGGCGGCATCGAGCGTATTTCACTTCGATGAGCTGCTTCTGTCCGTCGGCGTCTTTTTCGTCGGGATGGATATAACAGACGTACCGGTTGAAGGACCCAACCATGGCCTTCTGGGGCTCGGTCATCTCCTTCGCGCGGTACTTGTCGTCCGTGTCGCGCTTGAAATCCTTCTCCTTGCCGACGCCAGGAAGGTTCCCGCTGCCCTTCTTGTCGGAGCCCTTCTGGTGCTGCGCCAGATAGATGTTCTGGTAGCAAAGGACGGCCGCGTACGCGGCTTCGGCAGCGTCCGATCCCTGCGGATTCTCTTTGACGACCTCGTCGAACGCCGGACCGCATTCCGCCCACTTCTCGCGGTAGTAGAGAAGATCGGCCATGTTGTATTTAATCTTGTAGATGGTCGGCCAGTCTTCCTTGACGAGGCGCGGAAACTCGAACTTCGAGAACTCCGATGCGCTCCAGGTATCGGAGACCTTCCTGTAGAGAACGGACGCGAGGTCCATCGTCTTCGGATCTCCGGTGCCGCGTTGGCCCTGGGACCCGACGGCCTCGAGGTGCCAGGCCATGGCCGTCTCGGTGGCGAGCGAGGCCGTCCGGTTGGCGCACCTCTGCTTCGAGTCCGCCGAGTGGTTGTCGCCCTTGAACGCGGTGAAGCGCTTGAACTGGTTGTTGAGCTCCGCCACGATCGCAGTCTTGTCTCCCGACTTCATCGCCATCGTCGCTTCCGTGATGCGCGACTGGTACTCGCAGACCTTGTCGCTCCCGCCATCGCGCGCCATGAGGTCCTTGTAGAGGGCGATCGCTTCCGGATAGTGACCGGTGTCCAGATAGTTCTGGCCGAGGTCGTCCATCATCTTGAAGGTCTTGTCGGTCGAGCCCGACGGGTCGCCGCTGAGGTTCTTGAAGAAGTTGAACGACTCGGTGGGGCTACCGGCAAGCGCGTAGACCGGGACGACGTCCTTGCGGCCGCTTTCCGCAAGTTTCGGCGCGTTGGGGAGCTGGGAGAAATTGACGCCGAAGTCGATGGTGCGCTTGAACGCGTCCAGCGCGTGCGGCAGATCGCCCATGTTCCAAAAGACGTAGGCCAGCTTGTACCAAGCGTAGCCATAAATCTTGTTCTCGGGCGGCGGCTTCGAGATGACCTTCTGGTAGGCCTGCTTCGCCGCGTCCCACTTGGTGGGGTCGCTCAGCGCCTCGTTAAAGAAGAGCTCACCGAACGCGAGGTACGCGTTCGTCAGATACTTCGAGTTCGGCGTCTTGGTGATGAGATCGAGATAGACGCGGCGCGCGTTCACCGTGTCGCCGGCTTGCTCGTACTCGTACGCGAGGTAGTAGTAGATCTCGTCGAGGTTGGGGTTCGCTGGCGGCGGGTTCTGCGGGAAGTTGTTCGAAGGCTGCCCCGCGTAGTCCGCGACGAGAATCGAGTAGTACTCCACCGCCGCCTTGCGAGCGCGCTCCATCGTCGTCTTGCGTGACGTGGCGATCGCCTGCTGCTTGCCGGCCTCGGCGTTGTTCTTCTTGCCCTTGGCTTCGTCGCGAGCAATCTCGGCTTCCGTCTTCTCTTTGAACGCGGCGTTCTCGAGCTCGACATAGTCCTCCGCAAGACGGCGGAGCAGCATCGGGCGATCTTTCGATCGCAGCTGCGTTTCTCGGAGCAGCATCTCGAGCTGGCCAATTTCGGTGATGAGCAGCGCCAGGACGCGCTGCTTGAGCCGCGTGGTGCGGAGATCGCGATACCCGGCGATCATCGAGACGTCGGCCTTGCCGACCTCGATCTTCTTGTCGCCCTTTTTGATCTCCTCCACCTTCGAGTGAAAGGACATCTGCGGCTCTTTGCCGTGCACACCGTTCAGCGTCGGCCCGGACGGGCACGTTTCCAGGCTCTTCTTGGCCTTGTCGCCGATGCACTCGGGCCCGGCGGACACGTCCGCGCTGGACGTCGAGCTCGAGCTGGAGCCGGCCGATTCGCTCGAAGACGAGTCGGCCGCGCGAGCCGAGCTCGCCCCACCGAGGACCAGCGCCATGACGACGACCGACAGTGATAGAACGCGATTCATCGTTACCTCCCGCACTTCGACGTGATCGTCTGGCGGTAGAAACCAAGCTCGTCACGCCAGTACTCGCCGTTGAACGGCCAGATGACGTGCTCTTCATCGGGTTTGACGATATTGGCCTTCGATTCCTCGGGAGTGACCAGGCCTTTCTCGAGCTCTTGGTCGAGCATGTGGCGCTGGGCCGCGGTCACATCGACGAGGATCTTGGTGCCGTTGCGGAGATTCTCTTCCAGGTCCGTGAGATTGCGCTCGTAGCGAGCGCGGGCGAGGTCGCCGGCATTCCTGATGGCGAGCTCGCGGGCGTCGTGAATCGAATCCTTGACGAGATCCGCCACTTTCGCCCCCTTGAAGCTGCTGGGAGCCCTCTTGAAGCGGGAGTCTTCTTCGTCGAGCAGCCGGACGTACTCGAGGTTGCGAAGAAGCTGCCGATCGGAGAGCGACGTCTTGACGATCGGGGCCACCTTCGCGTTGAGCTGCGCCTTGTCGTCGCGAACGTCTCTCAAGAACTTGTAGAACTCCTCTTCCTGGTTCGAGCCCTTGCGGAACTTGTCCAGGATCTTTCCCAACTCCTCGTGGATGGGTTGGTACTTTGACTTGAACTTCGCGACGATGGTGAGAGCGTCGTCGTATTGGCAGTTCGAGAAGTAGATGACCGCCTTGAGGACGTCCGCCTCCGGATAAAAGGAGTGCGGGAAATACGGGGACTGGATGGTGTGGATGTTGCCGAGGGCGTGGCTGTAGTCGCCGGCCATGAAGTAGGCCCACGACTCCTCGAACAGGGCGTCGAGCCAGTACTCGCTGGCGACGTCGACGCGGTTCCAATACTTCACCGCGGCGGACAGGCGCGTGGGGTCGATCTTCGGTTGGTTGTCCTCGTTGAGGACGATGCTCGCGGAGTAGAACGTACGCGCCATGGAGAGGTACGCGAGGTCGCGCATGCGCGCCTCGTCTTCCACTTCCACGTCCCCCTCCTCGATGGCGCCGAGGATCCGCTGGAACGCCTCGACCGCGGGCTTGCTCTGGCGAAGCTGCACGTTCGACACGCCGCCGAAGAACTGCGCCTGGACATAGTACTTGCTCTTCCGGTCGACTTTCTGAAAGAGGCCCATTGCCTCTTGGTATTGCCCGTTACGATACTTATACCGCCCGAGCAGATAATTGAGCTGCCAGTACAGGTCTTGCTGTTCGTTGTTGTTGAACTTCGAGACCTGCTCCTCATTGTACTTACCGACGCGCTCGATGATGTCGGCGGGCTCAGGCAGGTCCGTCGCGAGCTTCGCGAGCCAGAGGAGCGTCTCCTTGTATTTCAGGTGATTCGGTTTGTCGGCGATCTCACTGAAAATCGCGTAGGCGCCCTGGTAAAACTTGAGCTTGTAGAGGGCCTTGGCGAGGTTGAACTGGGCGATTTGCTTGTTTCCCTCGTCGTCGCCCGTTTCCCCGCTGTAGACGCGGTAGAGGGCCTTGGCGGCCTCCGACCACTTCTCCCCCTCGTAGAGGTGCTTGGCCTGCGCGGCGACATCGCTCGGCGTACCCGCGACCGGCGGGGGCGAGTTGTCGACGATCCTCGCTGCCTTCGGCCGGGGACTTGCGCTCGCGCCCGCTGGGCTGGCGCCGGGGGCGTCGGCGCTAACCGGCGCCCCTGCCGGCGGCGACGACGAGGTGTCCGAGTCGAGGTCGACCGGCGCAGGCTTCGCGGCGGGGGGAGGAGGAGGAGGAGGCGTCGCGGCCGCTGCCGGCTTCTTCTTGTGTTGAGCGCTCGCCGGCGTCGTCGCCAGACAAGTCGCGGTCAACAAAGCCGTCACCCTCACACCGCGCGATAGCAGTCTACGCATGTCGTGCTCCCTTCACTGAGTCGAGCCGCGGCCCTTACTGCCTCACGTCACCGGACCATCGAAACGGAACGCGAGGCACCAATGCGTGCGAATCCAAGCTTGCAAGACCACCCGCGTCGATCGGTTTCGTGAAGGTCGAGAGATTCATCGCAATTTGGCGTGCTTCGCAAAGCGTCTCGCGCTTCACGCCGTGCGCTCAGGGAGGGCCGGCACCGAAAAGATCAATGATGTTGGCACGATAGTCCCGTCGAGCGGCCGAGATGGTACGGAGCCCGATTCGCCATTGTCAAGGCGAAAAGGGGGCAAGTGCGGGCAAGCGGATCAAGCGGGGGCGTGAGCACGAGGAGACGTTGGGATGACGCGCTGCTTCCCGGTCGCACGCGCTCGTCCTCGGTGGGGCACGTACGTGTAGCCAAGCGCGGCCGCCGTGACGTGACGCCATTAATGTCTGAATGGCCTGCGGGTGCAACCGGCTGTGCGTCTCTTCAAAGTCCCGAAAGACTAGGAGCCCGACGAGAAAGGGGCAGACGGGAGAAAACCGCCCAGGACGCCGCGATCGCCAAGGGCAGAATCCTCCAGGTTTGGCTCATCCATCCTGGCGCCCTGGCGTCCCTGTCGGCCGAATCCTCTTTTTCAGCACCTCGCCAGGCTCGGGGACGAAGGACGCCAACGGATGACGGAAAGCACCGGAGAGTGCCATGAAGCAGAAGACGCGTGGCCGAGCGGATGCGGCTTGACGCGTTTCACACGCCTCGACTAGCGTTGCGCTTGGCTCGTCGCTCACCTTGCGGCGTTGCTCAGTGCCCCCCTGCTCCATCGCAAATTGAGGGAGAGCCGACACGATGACTCGCTCGATTCTGGCGATCTTGGCCGCGTCCATCGCCGTCGCCGTGCTATCGGGCACCGGCTGCAACGCAACCGGCATCGGTGATCCCTGCGTGCCGGAGCAAGAGTACTTGCCGAGCTTCCAGGGCTTCGACCCCGAAGAGGTGAGCGTCGAGTCCAAGAGCTTCCAGTGCATGACTCGCCTTTGCCTGGTAAACCACTTTCGCGGCCGGGTGTCCTGCCCGTACGGGCAGAATGCGGACGGCACGCCGGTCAAGGGCACGGCGAACTGCTGCCCGCCCCAGTCGGCCACGTGCAAGACCAATGCGGGCTGCTGCACGCCGGGCATTGCGCAGCCGGTGACTCCCCCGGTGGACGCGAACGGAAAGCCGCTCGATCTCCTTAACAAGGAAGCCCAGTGCCCCAGCCGCACGGCGGACAAGGCGGTCTATTGCTCGTGCCGTTGCGCGAACCTCAACGGGCAAACGAACGACGGAGCCAACTATTGCACCTGCCCGGACGGCTTTCGGTGCCAGCAGCTCGTGACGTCGATCGGGCAGGGCAACGAGGGACTGACGGGCGCGTACTGCGTCAAAACGGGAACTGAGTACAATCCGAACACCGCGTGCGCCGACGTGACGTGCAACGTCGTCCCCGGAACCCCGCCGACCGGCAACTGCGGTTCTGCGCAGGGCGTCACCGGGAAGTAGTCCGCGCCCCAGCCCGCCGGGGGGATGGCAATGGCGCCGCAAGCAGCCGCCGAGCGACGGGCCCGCGGCAGGTGCGCAGAGCTGGCAGTCGCCGATTACCTCTTCGCGCGGGGCTTTGCCGTGGTCGCCGGCAACCTGCGCCTGGGAGCCCTGGAGCTCGACCTCGTCGCACGACGCGGTGGGCTGGTCGTCGTGGTCGAGGTGCGCACCAGAGCGGGCGGGAGCTTCGAAGGACCGTTCGCCAGCATCCGTGCGGCCAAGCGACGCCGGCTCGTCCGCGCGGTCGACCGCCTCTGGCGAGAGAGGCTCGCAGCCAGCCCAACCGTCGAGCGCGTGCGGATCGACGTAGCCGCGGTGACGTTCGACGAGGGACAGACGCGCGTGGAGTACGTGGAGGGAGCCATCTGCGGGTGACCGGCGCAAACTCGCAAAAAGGAGGGTGGCGTATTTCGGTCGAGACCGAGCGAGGCCGGCGGCGGGGCGAGGACCCGTACTCACGTCACTCACGTACGGCGACGACCCCCGACGGCGAGATCGCGAAGGGATCGACCGAAAGACACCGCCCTCCTATTCGCCCACGGCTTCGTGGCCCGCACGTCGCGCGCGATCGAGCGCCAGGGCGACCTCCGCCGTGTCGCCCCGCTCGAGCGCCTTGATCGCCAGCTCCACTTCGCCGAGCTTGCGCCTCTCTCGGTCTCGGAGCCCCGAGACCATTTGGGTGAACGTGTCGAAGAACGCCCGTAGCTCGTCGCCCCGACGCAGTCGCGCCTCGACCCGCAGGTCGCCCCGTCCGACCTGCCTCAGGAGTCCGTTCATTTTGAAGACGGGACCCGCCACCTTGTGCGTGAAGTAGATGCCCAAGAGACCGATCAGCACCACCATGACCGTGAGCCCTCCCGCCAGCGACGCAAGCATGCATCGTTGCCGGCGGATCAAGGACTCTTGCTGGACGACGACCGCCTTCTGATGATCGGCGATCGCTTTGTCGTAAACGTCGGCCTCGCGGTCGAACTCGGCGACGAGTTCGGGGTTTTCGGGCGCGAGATCGCGCACGTTCATCCGACTCACGAACGAGACTTTCTTGCTCTCCTCGGAGGCCTTGCGGCTCTCTTCGACCACCCTCGCGCTCTCGCTAACCATCGACCGCACGGTCGCGTAGAGCACCGAGCCCACGACGCCGCTGATCGCGATCGACACCGCGACGAGGAACCCCGCGTACTTGAGCTGGAAACGCGAGTCCAACAGATAGTTGCGGACGCGTCGCTTGTGAGCGCCGCTGTGCCCGGACGAAGTCGCTGTGCTGGTGGTCATCGCTGCCCTCACCTGAAATTTTCCGTGAAGAGCTCAGCGGCTCTCGACGCGACAAGGCCAATGAGTTGATCCTCGGCCCCGTTGTCACCCGGTGTTGCCCCCGGCAGCGTGGCCCCGGCGGGAACCTCCCCGCGGAGATCTTTCCCGGGATACGAGAATACCGCGATTTTCAGTTGAACGCGGAGGCTCCCCTCGAAATAGTCCGGCTTGTCGACACTCACGGCGAGGTAAAAGCCCTTGAGCTTGCGCTTGGCGATCACGGCTTTCGCCGCCTCCTTCGACTCGCCGACCGGCGCTACCTGGTATCCCCCCAGCTGCGCCAGTTTCGAGGCTACGGCATCGTGGACCACCCGCCCGATTTCGGCACTCGGGCGCCTGGTGTCGTTCACGACCGACGAGATCGAAACGTAATATTTGGCGTTCGCCATGAAGCGGGGCGCGCTCGGGGCCCCGGTCGCCGCCCCGCCGCCACCCGAGCTCGAAGTGGCCTCCACGGCCTCGAGCGCAATCTGGATCTGCTGCTTGACCGCCCCGCTCGCCTCCACCGCGAGTCGCCTGCGTAGGCACTCTGCCGAAGACCCACGCGCGAGGCGTTTGAGCGCGAGAGCAACCGCCTGGCGAACGAGGTCACTGGGGTCGGCCAGTGCCATGCACAGGGGCGCGACCGAATCATCGTCGTTGGTGGCACCGAGCGCGAGGGCCGCGTTCGTGCGCACCCGGAAGTCGTCGGGCTGCCCGGCTCCGGGCGGGTACTTCAAGCGGTCGGCCAGAAACTGCGAGCGGCCATCAGCGAGCGCAGGGGGCGGCGTTGCCACCACGACCAGCAAGACGAGGATCGCACGCATCGCGAGACTCGCCGTTGTTCGGGATGGCCCCCGCATGGATCATTCAAGGTATCATGGCCAGTGGAGGCCACGCGCCAGCCATGCGACAGGCAGCTCTCGCAATTGTAGGGCGGGTGTGTGCTGGAGGCTCACGTGCGGTCGCCATCTCCCCCGGCTGCCTTTTTTTTCCAGTGGTGGTCGCGATCATGGTCGTGGCGGCAGACGATTGTGCGCCCGACGCCGCGGCCTCGACCGATGGGCAGGCACATGCGTCCGCCCGGATACGACTAAAGGGCACGTCGCACCTCGACGTGCACGCTGCGCGGGAGGGCGGCGCGCTCGTGCTCTCGGGAATTGTTCTTGACGACGCAGCTCGCCCAATGCCCGGCCTGCGCGTCGACATCGACATTGCGTTTGCCTCTGCGTCTGCTCCCGGCGCCGGCCCCCGGGCCGCGCTTTCTCCCCTGACCGCGCAGTCGTGCGGGGCCGCCGATGCGACGCCAAACATCAATCGCGCCGACACGATCGCTCTTACCACCGACGCGGCCGCACGGTTTTGCATCCGCCTCGCGCTAGCGACGAACCGGTACGTCGCGCACATCGAGGCGCACGGCTCGGAGCTCGTCGAGGGCGCAACGCTCGATGTGCCGATCGACCTCTCTCTGCCCCCGGTCACGCTGCGATTTGACCCAGAGCGGGCGGCGATCTCCCTCGATGACGACACGACCTCCGTCGACGTGGTCGCTTCGACCGAGGAGGATGGGATGACGGCCCCCGCAACAGGCCTCGTGTTGTCGTTGTCGAACGAAGTGCAAACGCACCTGGCGGAGGCAATGACCGACGGATTGGGCCGCGCCCGGTTCGCGTTCGATAGTGCTCGGCTCGGAGCGCCCGGGAAAGGCGACCTACGGGTCACTTTCTCGGGGAGCCGCGTCGCAGGCGCGAGCAGCCATTCGATGCCGATCGAGCGTCGGACGTTCGTCGATTTGGTCGCACCGGCTGCCACGGGCGGGCGCCTTTCGACCGCTTGGCCGGAGGATGGAGTCGCGCTGCGGGTAGACGCGAAGGCGCGGTGCATCTCCCGAGGCTGCGCGGCACGGCCCGGTGGAACGATCGAGGCGCGAGCCGGGGCCGACACGGTCGTGGGGGCCGCTCCAGTCGACGGCGACCGCGGGGAGGCGCACCTATTCTTGGTGTTTGCTGCGCCCACGGCCGACGCCATTGGGAACGCGCCTCCTGCCGAAGTCCCGCTGTCGGTCCGGTACATTCCGGATGCGCCATGGTTTCAGCCGGCAGCGGCCATTGTCTTGATGCAGCCGGTTGCCGGGCCGAGCCCGTGGAAAAAAGCCCCGCTGCTGCTGGCCGCGGCGGTTGTCATCGCGTGGCTGGGGATCGCTCGCTCCCCCGTGCGCTGGGGGCAGCGGCCGCGAAGGCCGGCTCGCCCGCGCGCCCCGGACCTGGGGGGTGAGCGCGTCGAGCTTTTGCATACCGCAGCGCCGTCGCATGGATGGACTGGGCGCGTGGTCGACGCTAACGATGGCGTCGCCCTCCCACGGTCTCGCGTCGCGATCGAACGGCGGGGCTTTGAGCGAGTCGACGTCGTCTGCGAGACGACCTCCGGAGCGAGCGGCGCCTTCGCGCTGCCCCCCTTCGACGCGCGTCCGGGCGACGACTTGGTCGCCGAAGGCCCGCTGCACACCGAGCTTCGTCATCCCCTCCCCCCGCCGGGCGAGCTCGTCATCGCGCTCGTCCTACGAAAGCGCGCCTTGGTCGATCGAATGGTCCGCTGGGCGCGCCGCCAAGGTCCGCCCTACGTTGTTGCGCCTGATCCGACCCCGCAGGACGTGGTGCGCGCGGCCGGCTCGAACGCTGCGGTCGCCCGCTGGGCAAACGCGGTCGAACGGGCCGCATACGGGGCGGATCTCGTCGACGCGGGAGCAGAGGGCGCCGTCGACGAGCTCGCGCCCGAGGACGACCGTCTTGGACCACGTTAGTGGTGCTCCGCACACATGCGGACGACGTTGACGGCGCTCGCCCGTGGTCCTTATAGTCGGCCCCTCGCCGCGGCATTTTGGAAAGCGCCATGACCATCGTCGCCATTATCGTCGCGCTCATCGTCGTGGTCGCGGCGGTCACATTGTTCCTGGCGCGTGGACAGGGCACAAGCCAGCTCCAGGCTCCTCGGGGGAGCATACCTCGTCCGATCCAGCCGCCTCGGGTCCCGACCCCTCCCCCGCCGACCACGGCGAAGGAGTCCGCGCGGCCTCCGGCGGCGAGGCCGTCGACCCCGCCGCCCCCTTCGGTCGAAGTGGCTTCGACGGACGCGATCCTCGAAGCAGCTCCGACCACCGAGCCCACCGCCGCGCCAGTGCACGTCGCCGCGCACCGCGACGTCGCGGGCTTGCGCAAAGGGCTCGCGGCCACGCGCGGCGGCTTCATCGCCAAGTTGAACGCCCTTTTCCGTGGCAGGAAGGACGTCGATCCGGTCCTTCTCGAGCAATTGGAGGAGGTGATGCTGGCGAGCGACGTCGGACCGAAGACGGCGAGCGCCATCCTCGGCCGCTTGCGCGCGTCGGTCGAGCGGGATCACATCAGCGATCCAGACGCGGTCTGGGCCGCTCTGCGTGCCGAGGCAACCCGTATTCTCTCCATCGGCGGAGGCGCGATTCGCCTCTCGGCCCGCCCGACGGTGGTGCTGATGGTCGGCGTCAACGGCGTCGGCAAGACGACCACCATCGGGAAGTTGGCGACCCGCTACGTCACCTCTGGTAAGAAGGTCGTGCTTGCCGCCGGCGACACCTTTCGCGCAGCGGCCGTCCAGCAACTCGAGGTGTGGGGCAAACGCGTCGGCGCGAACGTGGTCAAAGGCAAAGAGGCCAGCGATCCAGCCGCTGTCGCCTTCGACGCGACCGCAGTCGCGCGCGACGGCGGGGCCGACTTGCTTCTGGTCGACACCGCTGGCCGGCTGCACACGAAGGTGCCCCTGATGGACGAAATCAAGAAGGTCGCCAAGACGATCGGCAAAGCGATGGAAGGGGCACCGCACGAGACGTTGCTCGTGCTCGATGCGACGACGGGTCAAAACGCCTTGACGCAGGCGGCAATGTTCAAGGATGCAGTGGACTTGACCGGCATTGTGCTAACGAAGCTCGATGGCACGGCAAAGGGGGGCATCGTTCTTGGCATCTGCGATGAGCTGAAAGTTCCGGTCCGCTACATTGGCCTGGGTGAGCGCGCCGAGGACTTGCGCGAGTTCGACGCCGAGGACTTCGTCGAAGCCTTGTTCGGCAAGAGCGACGAGGAGGTCGCCGCCGCGTAGGTGAAACGACGGGACGGCCGCTCGTCGACCATATGGAGAACCGAGCGTGCGGTCGAAGCTTCCAGCGGGCACTTATGGAACATCGGCGCTGCCCGCGAATGAGTAGCCCGCCCCGGAAAATCGACGTCGAAGACTTTCGAGAATCCCGTTGCTTAGCCGAAATTGCGCATGATATAGTCCGCGCTCACTTTGGCGTTAGCCTGAATCACCAGCAGTTTTGAAGCTTTAGCCACGACGCGTCGTCAACGCCTCGAAGGATTCGGAAGGGTTAGCGATGAAGCAGGCTTGCAGGTGGCTTCTACTCGCAGCAGCCCTGGGGCTGGTGCCGCAAGCGGCATACGCGCAAAAGAAGAAGCCCGCCAAAGGTAGCGACGCCCCCGCAGGTGCGGCGGGACCCGTGGACATGGACGCCGATCAACCGGCCAATCCCGCTCCGGCGCCCACCGGAGAGTCACCGCCCACCGAAGGCGCTGGCACGCCCCCGCCCCCGAGCGGCGGCGGGATGGATATCTGCCAGATTACGCCCGACGCGCCGCAGTGCCAGGCCCAGAAAGAGTTCAATCTCGAGGTCGAGGCCAAGAAAGAAATTCGAAGCCGCGAGATCTACGCCGTACAGCAGCAATACGTCATCAAGGCGCAACGCTTCGAGATTATGCCGTACTTCGCGGTCACGATGAACGACCAGTTCGTGAACCACGACGCGCCGGGGCTCGCGCTCAACTACTACATCACCCAAGTGCTGGCGGTGGGGGTGAACGGGAACTGGTACGACGGGTTGAACGCCGATTCGGACTTCAACTTTCAGAACCGACGCGAAGCCCACGTTGCGGTACCACTCAATATTTACCAGTTTAGCGCTGACCTCAACTTCACGTACGTTCCGATGTACGGCAAGTTCGCGGGATTCGGCGATTTCATCTTCCACTACGACGCGTACATCGACGGCGGCCTCGGCATCATTCGAACGAAGCCCATTCCCATCATAGATCCCGACAATCGAAGCTTCCCGGACTGGAACACGTTGCTCAATTTCGACGTCGGGATTGGCTTTCGCATCTTCTTCAACCGCTGGGTCGCCGCGATCCTCGAAGTTCGCGATCTCATTTACTCGGAAAAGATCGAGCGGTTGACCATCGACAGCAATCCGAGCGACAAGACCAAGTGGTACGACGAAGGCACGCACATCACCAACAACGTTCAATTGCAAGTCGGCCTCTCCTTCTTCCTGCCGACCTCCTTTGAGTATCGGTTGCCCAAGTGAGAACGGAGACGAGGACGACGATGAAGCGGCGTTTCCTCAAAGCGTTGTTGGCCGTGATCGCGGGGGTCGGCCTGCTGTCGTCGGCCCCGGCGGCGCGAGCGCAGGAGATTCAGCTCACCGGGCCGCTGAAGGGGGCGCCCGCAACGCGCCACTTGCGGCTTTACCGCGAGGGGCGCTTCGACATTGCGCCGGCCGTGTCGTTCACGCTGCTCGACGAGTATCGGCGAACGATCCTGGTCGGAGCGCGGCTCGAGTACAACATCACCGACTGGCTGGCGATCGGGGCCTGGGGCGCGTACGGGGCGGTGAGCCTCACGACCGACCTTACCGACCGAATCGACGCGCTGCCGGCGCCGCGCGATACGCTGACCGCCAATAACGTCAACCACACCGGAACGGACCCGAACCATTTCGGGAGTGCTCCGTTCGCAGACCAGACCGCGAAGATTCAGTACGTCGTCGCGCCCCAAGTCACGTTCACTCCTTTCCGCGGAAAGCTGGCCATCTTCAACAAGATCTTCGTCGACGCCGACTTCTACGCCGCGCTCGGGGCGGGCTTCGTCGGAATCCAGGAGCGCCAAGACTGTGGCGCGCCCCTGACGAGCGGCGGCGGCAACGCGACCATCCCTTGCTCGGATCCCCGCTCGTTCGAGCTTCAATCGAAGCTGAAGGTCGCCCCGACGTTCGGCGTTGGCTTCACGTTCTACCCGGGCAACTTCTGGTCGTTGGGGGTCGAGTACCGCGCGCTTCCGTTCGCATGGAACCGAGCCGGGTTCGACAGCCGCGGCTCCGGCCCGGGCGGCAACTTCCCCGATAGCCAGGTCAACGGGTCCGACGAGACGTTCCAGTTCAACCAGCTGGTCACGGTGGCCATCGGCTTCTACTTCCCGACCAAGCCGAAGCTGAACGAATAGGGGTCTCGGCCTCGACGGGTTGAGCCGATCGCCTAGCGTTTCACGACCCTGCCGCTCGCGTCCACCGTGAAAGGCGCCGGGAGCGCGGTCCGGGCTGCGTCACGAACGTCGTCCGGCAAGACCCAGCCGCGCGCGGCGAGTCCCTCAGCGATCTTGTTTCGAACCCGCACGCTCTCTTCGGACGCGAGCAACCCGGTGAGCGCCGGCGCGGCCGCAGGGTCGTCCTGCGCGAGCAGAGTCGCCACGGCGTGGAAGCGGGCGGGCTCGTTCACGTCCTCCAAGAAGCGCTCGACCTCCTGGCGGATCCGCGCGTGGCGGTGCTCCTCGAGCGCCGTGAGGATCTGCACTTTCGGGTCCACGAACTTCGCGTATTCGGTGTCCCACCGAGACAGCCAGCGCAAGAGCTCTTCGATGTATTCGTCGCCGTCGACGAGCTCTTTCACGATCTTCATCGGCCACGCCAGGCTCGCGGCCCTCTCCGCAAACGCCCGGACCGGACCGATCGCGCCCTTCCCCGCCCGAAGGATGCCCCGGAACGCCGCGTCCTTTTCTTCTTGGTCCGTGATCGACGGATCCATGTGAAACGTGAAGCGCTTGAGCAGCACCTCGGCCGCCTCTGGGCTCGCCATGTCGGCCAGGGCTTGGATCGCCTCCTGCCGGTCGTAGTTCTGGACTCGCTTTTCGATGCGGTCGGACCACTTGGCCGCAGGATTGCCCTTGGAACGCTCCCGCTTGTCGCCCTTGGCGCTTCCTTTGAACCGATCGAAGAGGCCCATGCTTCATTTCCCTCACGCCATGCGGCGAGCCGAATGTCTCGCCCTTCGCCGCGAGCAACGCCAAGTGCTCGCTAACGAGAACGTGGCCTCATGGCAAGGGAACAGCGAGCAAGACCACTTCTTTGTTCCGCGCCTGCACCTGATAGCGCACCGGCCGGCCGTACTTGTTGGTCGCGTCGCGCTCCATCGCCTGAATGCGCGTCGCGAACGCCTGCTCGGTGATGTGCTCGGTGGCCTCTCCGATGGCCTGCTTGGCGCTGACGTATTCGCGGTAGATGCGCGGGTAGTACTCGGCAGGGGGCTCGGAGGCGAGCTCCGCGATAGCCTCGGGGTCGAGCGTTCCTTCGCCCGGTTGATACTGCATCCGCCGGTCGTCGACCGCGAGCGCCTCGGTGAAATTGGCCGCGTTTGGCGAGCCCGACACGCGGCCCTCCGCGTCGGTCGTGTCCTCTTCGACGCCCATCAGCTGGTTGATGAGCTGATCGATCCGGAACGCCAGACCGCCGAGCTCCGCGTGGTCGAGCTCGAAGCGCTTGTCGGTCTGCCCGTTGAGAATCGCGAGCAGCCCTTCCTCGAGCATGTTGATGGGGCGAGTGATGTAATTGCCGAGCAGCCAGCCCGCGACGATGACGAGGACGATACCCACCGCCATCGCGCCGAAGATGGGCAGCATGGCAAGGCCCGTCGGGTCCTGAATGAGCGCGGCCGGAGCGGCAGCGACGAGCAGCGCGCGCTTGCCATCCTCGAACGCGGGCAGGGGCGACGCTGCGACGAGCAGGTCGCCGTCACGCACGACGTCGGTCTGTTGGTGGGCGAAAGCGTTCTTCAGCATCTCGCGCGCCCCCTTGGCGACGCTCTCGTCGAGCGGAGTGGCCTGAAGGGCCGAGTGCGCGACAATATCGAAGCCGTCGCCCTTGGGTACGACGATGACGAGCGGGCGGCCCGTCGTCGCCTCGCTCACGCGCGAGAGCGTGTCGTTGAGCGGACGGCCGATGACCACGGCGCCGACGATCTTCCTCTGGTCGTCGCGCACCGCGACGTACGTGGCGAGGTAACGGTCGCTCTCGTACCACACGTCGGACCCCGCCTGGCCCGAGGCCAGCGTCGACTTGAGTCCGGGGTAGGTGCTTCCGAGGTCATCGCCCCGGTTGAGGTTGGAGTTGTTGCGTCCGACGATCTTTCCACCCTCGTCGACGATGGCTACGAGCGTCGGAACGTTCCGCTCGAAGAGGGCCGCGTTCTTCATCTTGCTGACGACGTCTTCGCAGTGCCTGGTCGCCGCCTCGCCCCGCGCCGAAGCCGTTCCCTTGGCCAGTGCGTCGATCGCCCCCTGCTCGAGTGAAGCTCCGGCCAGCCACCGCTCGGTCCGCAGACCGTCGAGCTGAAGGCGAGCGGCGGCACCGTTGACGTCTTCTTGCGCGTCCGTCGACAGCTGGTCCTTGTTGCTCGTCGCCGATCCCAGCGACGACCGAACGAGCAAGAACGACAGCAGGCCGACGATGGCCACGATCAGTGCGTTGACCGCGATGATCTTGATTCGCATTCGTCTCAGGTCCTCCCGCCATCCGCCTCCCCAGCGAATCGCAAACCCACGCTCCCGAAGTGACGCTATCATTCGCCGAGCGAGCGCGGCAACATGCGTCGTGAGAACGAGTCGTGCCACCCGCGCAAGGGCCCCCGCCCCCCCCATCGATCGCAACCGACGCCGCCCGAGCGCTCTTGCTCGATGACCCGCGGTTCGACGCGCACGTTCCGCCCGGGCATCATCCGGAACGACCGGAGCGACTGACGGCGGCCCGGGCGGCCCTGTACCCGAGCCGGAGTCGGTTCGAACCCGTGCTGCCGCGCATGGCGACCGACGAGGAGCTCGCCCGCGTACACGACCCGCGCTTCATCGAGAAGCTGGGGACCCTGCGGGGGCAGCACGGGTACTTGGACCCGGATACGTACGTTTCGTCCGAGAGCGTCGACATCGCACGCCTCGGTGCGGGCTCGCTCGTGGCCATGGTCGAGGCGATGCTGACGGGGCCGGTCCGGAAAGGGGTCGCACTTGTCCGCCCGCCTGGGCATCACGCGCGACCGGCGCAGGCCATGGGTTTTTGCCTCTTGAACAACGTGGCGGTGGCTGCCGCGCACGCGAGGGCCCGTGGTCTCTCGCGAGTCGCCGTGGTCGACTGGGACGTGCACCACGGAAACGGCACGCAGGAGATGTTCTGGCGCGAGCCAGGCGTCTTGTACATTTCGACGCACCAGTTCCCATTCTATCCGGGAACGGGGGACGTCGACGAAGTCGGCGCCGGCGAGGGCACCGGATACACGGTGAACCTTCCCCTCGCGGCGGGCGGCGGCGACGCCGTTTACGCGAGCGCGTTCGAACGGGTCGTGCTCCCCGTGCTCGTCGCGTACGAGCCCGAGCTCGTGCTCGTGAGCGCCGGCTTCGACGCAGCGGCGCGCGATCCGCTTGCGCAGATGGAGCTCTCGGCGGAAGCCTTCGGCTGGATGGCACGGGCGCTCGCGCACGTCGCCGACGCCTCGGCGGCCGGGCGCATGGCTCTCGTGCTCGAGGGCGGCTACGACTTGGTCGCTCTCGAAGCCGGGATCGCGGCCGCGGTGACGGGGATGCTCGACGGGCAGGCAATGGAGCTCCCGCGCTCCCCGGACGACGAAGGGGTCGAGCGGGCCGCGGGCGTCGCGAAGAAGGCATGGGGGCTGGTGACGTAGGCGATGAAAGGGCTCCCTGAGCAAATACGGGATGAACGGGGCGCGCTGCCGTTGGTGCTTGAAAGCGCGAGAGTGACAGCTATGGTGTGGGCCTCGTTTCGCGGTGGCCGTAGCTCAGCTGGTAGAGCACTGGATTGTGGCTCCAGGTGTCGCGGGTTCGAACCCCGTCGGTCACCCCATCGTTTGCCGGGATTTGGCTCCTTCGTGATCGCGGAGCGCCGGTCTCGACAGGGTCCGCCCCGCACGCAATGACGCCGCAGGGGACGGCCTGCCCCGACTCCCGGCAGTCGACCGCCCCACCGTCGGCTTGCAGACCTCGTTTCATTCGCACTCGATCGCGGTCGAGAGGCTCACGACCTCGTCCCATTCGCTCTGGAACATGGTCGAGAAGCTCAGGACCCCGGCCCATACGCTCTCGATCGCGGTCGAGAGGCTCACGACCTCGAGCCATATGCTCTGGATCGCGGTGAAAAGGCTCACGCCCTCGCGCCATACGCCCTGGATCGCAATTCATACGCTCCCGATCGCGATAACGAAACGAATGGCCCCATCCGATTCGCGATCGATCACGATCGAGAAGCTCATGATCGGGTCCCATCCGTTCTCCTTCGCGAGCCAGAGGCTCCGAAACGCGGCATCGACGCTCACGACCGCGCTTCTTGCCCTCTGGATCGCCGGTCGTAGGCTCGTTGGCGCCTCCCATCCGCCACGGAGCGAGATCCCGAAGCTCGGAGCCCCGTCCTCGACGCTCTCGGCCGCGGCGCGGAGGCACCGGGGTGCGTCTTGTCCCACACGGACCACGGGCGCCGCTCCTGGTCTGGCCGCTGCTCTGACGCCGCAGCCCCGGTTGGCACTCCGTTGCACATCGATTGGCTCGTATCCACGGCGCGGCGCGGCGCTGGGCTGGGCTGAGGCCTGGCTCTTGCTGGTCGTCGCGGAATGCACCGCAGCACCCTGCTTTCCGCGAGTATCTTCGTCTCTTTGGCCGCTGCTGCGTGCCAATCGACCGAAGCCGGCCCGACGGCGAGCGTGGATGCGACCACCGACACTGGGCTCGACACGGGTCTCAACCAGCCCGTGTCCGCAGCGGAGGACGGCGACGACTCCGACGGCGGCCCGGGGACGTCCGTCTCGGACGCCTCTCCGGATTCGCCCTCCGACGCCCCTGCAGATTCGCCGACCGATGCACCGTCGGACGGTGGCAGCGCGGAGGCGGACGCGTTCGACGCTTCCCCTGATTCGCCGACGGATGATGCCCCGCCGGTGGCGTCATGCACGGACCGCAGGCCGCATTGCGGACCCTGCGATACGGGCGATTGGGCTCCATGCGTCGATGGAGTCTGGTCATGTGCCGACGCGGGGTTCGCGTTCACGCAGCTCGGCTGCGAATGCTGGACGTCCTCGCTGTGGCGAACATGTTGTCCTAGGTCGGACTCCGGTGCTCGCACGTCCCCCGTCTGCACGCCCTCAGCCGATGCAGCAGCGGGGCTCTACGGAACCGGGATCCTCAGCTGCCCCAAGTGGCAGCCCCTATCTGAGTGACCTAACTCCCCCATGTGGGGATGACTGAAAGCTCTGCGGACAAAGCGTTGCTACCATCCCGACGTCCGTCTGCCCATGAGCGCTAGACCCCGTCTCGAGCCCATGATCCGTCGCGCCGTCGAAGCCGACCTTCCCGTCGTCGTCCGCCTCCTCGCCCTCGAGGACGAAGGGGTGAAGAGAAGCGATGAGGCGAGCGAACCGCTCGACCCTCGCTACGCGGACGGGCTTGCCGCGATGACCGCCGATCCGCGCAACTCGTTTCTGGTCGCGGAGATTCGAGGCCGGGTCGTCGGTGCGTTTCAGTTTACGGTCATTCAGCAACTCTCCCATCGTGGGGGTCGCGTCGGTCAGATCGAGAGCGTCATCGTGGATCCGAGCGTGCGTAGTCGGGGAGTCGGCGAGGCCATGATGAGGTGGGCGATCGACGAGGCGCGACGCCGCGGCTGCTTTCGGGTGCAGCTCACGACGAACAAAGTCCGCAGGCGCGCCCACCGCTTCTACGAGCGACTCGGGTTCGTACCGAGTCACGAGGGGATGAAGCTCGCGCTGTAGGCCGCGCGTTCGCCTCGCGTTCCCTTGAGACGCCCGCGGTGCGGCGTGGTAATTTGGCCGCCCCGGTCACACGACGCGGTCCGGGCAGCAGTCTGACACCTTCCGACGAGCACCCATGCCCCAGCCTGGATCCGTTGCCGCTCTCGCGATCGCATTCGGCCTTTTCGCCTGCACGAGCCGAGACGTGCACAACGGCGCCGTCGGGGCCGACGCAGGGCTTCCCATCGCCGTCGATGCATCGTCGACGGTGGACGACGGAGCGGCCGGCGACGCCAACGCCAACGGCCGGCTTCCGGCGGTCCCATTTCACACGCAGTCGCGCTGGATCGTCGACGCGAACAACCGGCGGTTCAAGCTCGCGGGCGTGAGTTGGTACGGAGGGGATTCGCCCGATCTCGTTGTTTCGGGGCTCGACCACAACGACATTCACGCGATAGCGGCCCTGGTTGCAGGGCTCGGCTTCAACTCGGTGCGAATCCCGTGGGCGCTCGAGCTTTACGAGCGAAATCCAATCATAGCGGACGCTCGCTTGTCGGCGAACCCTTCGTTGATGGGCAAGCACGCGCTCGATGTGCTCGATGCGGTCATCGAAGCCCTCGCACAAGAGGGCCTCGTCGTCGTTCTCGACAACCACCGCAGCCGTGGCGACTGGTGCTGCGACACGGCCCACGGCGACGGCCTTTGGCATACGGCGCAGTACCCCGAGGCCAATTTCATCGCTGACTGGCAAGCGATGGTCCAGCGCTATCGAACATCGGCGGCGGTCGTCGGCGTCGACCTGCGAAACGAGATTCGTGGCGAGCTCCCCGACGACGCGAGCAGCTGTTCGGACTGCGACTATCCCCCCGACGCAGGCTGCGGCTGCTGGCAACCGTCGTGGGGAGACAACGATCCACTCACGGACTGGCCCGCCGCGGCAGAACGCGTCGGAAACGCAATCCAGAAAATCAACCCCAACTTACTGGTCATCGTCGAAGGAAACTTCTGGGCAACCTGGTTCGGCGCGAGCTACCGCCCCGTGCGACTCGACGTCGCGAACCAGCTCGTCTACTCGCCGCACAACTACTCGTCGACGAACGGCGGCGCGGCTTCGTTCGCGGACTATGCGGCCTTCAAAGCTGCAATGGATTCTGCGTGGGGGTACATCGTCACTCCGGGGCAGGCGTATACCGCGCCGCTTTGGGTCGGCGAATTCGGGATGAGCCACGACGCGGTCGACGTCGATGCCGCAGGGTCCGATGCGGCCATCAGCCCCAACGACAATTGGTGGTCGTGGATCCGCCGATATCTCGCCGAGAATGACATCGATTGGGCGGTGTGGGCGCTCAACGGCACGCAGGGGCGGGGGTATGGGCGGACGTTTGGGGCCGAGGAGACGTTTGGCGTCCTCAACACGCAATGGAACGGGCCGGCGCCGGCGCCGTTCATCAGCGCGCTGCAAGCATTGCAGCCGGCGACGCAGGGGCCGTAGATCCCGCACGCTTCGATCCTGGCGAAGCGCCAGTGGCCGTCTCCTTATCGCGAGACGGCCAGTGATTCCGGAATCGCAAAGGTAGCCGGGGTCGCTCCGAGACCGGCGGTGACCACGGCCTCCCACCGCCGTTCGCCCACCGACGCGAGCCAGTCTTCGAGCGGCCCAACGCGCCTCACGGCGCCGACAATCGCGCGCAATGCGGCAGACAGCGCGGGCAGGGCGACGCTCCAGGTCGGGCGCGGGTAGCCGAGCGCATCGGCCACCTCGTGTCCGATGAGGTAACGAGACAGCCCGTACCCGATCGCTGCCCGACGCGACGCCTCTTGCCGCCCCTCCGGGGTCGTCGCGCGCTGGACGCCGCCCTCGATGAGGGCGGATGCGAGCGCGCGCGCGTCCGCGTCGGGACCCTCCTGCGTGGACGCAATCAGGTCCCAGAGGCGCCTTGCTTCGCGCTCGCTCGCCGGGAGTAGCTCCTCGGCCACACCGAGAACGACACCCACGTGGCGCCACAGGTGAAGGAGGTCCTCCGAGCCATTCGCTCGCAAGGGAAACCCCAGCTTTGCGAGACCGTCGATGACGATGAGCGAGAAGAGGAGCACCGTTCCCGCCATGTCCACCTGGTTGATCGGCGTGCCCCAGGCCCCGCGGTCCCATCCGGGCGCTGCGAGGCACATGCGCCGGACCTGCGCGTGCATGAGGCGCACACGCACCGCAATGGCGAAGCCGTCGGCGAAGCGGCCCATTCCACCCGGCAACGACACCGCCTGCACGAACCGACTGGTCTCGGCCAGGCGCCGCGGCGCGTTCTCGCGAAGTCGCCCGGAGAACGCGAGCGGCTTGTTGCCCGCCGGGGAGCAATACCCCAAGACGAGCGACGCGAACGCCAGCGCGAAGCCGCCGGCAATGCCGGTGGCCAAGAATGCGCGACCGCCGCGCGCTGCGCGCTTCGTGTCGACCCAAAAGGGTGTGTGATCCAGCGTTGCGAAGAGCGCGCGGAGCGGTTCGGGCGCTTTGGGGCACGCGTCGATGCCTTCGGCGAGGGCCGAGGCGACGAGCGCCTCGCGTTCAGCGCGCGGCAGCGATGCGAGAGCCGCCGCGGCCTGGTCTGCCAGCGGGTCGCCGACCGTGAAGAGAGTGCCGAGGCGATCGACCTGTGCGCCGAAGCGCGACCGCGCCTCGTCCAGGTGAACGAAGCGGGTCGGCGGTGGCGAAGGGACTGCGCGGGAAGGCACTGCGAGGAGGATTGCCTCGCGGAGCTCGGCGTCAAGGGGTGAAGGGCGCGACACGCTGAACGCGGAACGTGCGAAGGGGTGCTAGCGTTCCGAGGGCCCCATGCGCGCGAGGCGCCCCCGGAACGAGCCGCGGCTCCCCCGCGCGCCTTCTTTCGTCGCGCGGTTCGGCCGCCGAGCATCCCTGCTCGTCCTCATCGCGTGCGGCGCGCGCACCGGGCTCGACGTCGGAGATGTCCGTCGCACCGCCATCGGTTGCGCGGACGGCGCTCGCGAAGGATTCGTCGACACCGCCGCCTACCCCGACATCGCGGGCTGCAGCGGCGGCTGGAGCATTCCCGGCGTGATGCTCCAAAACCCCGGGACCGCCGCCCAGTGTCCGGGCGTTCCGACCTTCGATACGGTGTCCCCGGCCTGCAACCGCCTGGGAGGCAACGACGGTCCGAACCCGAACGGCATCGGCTGCAACGTCGCCGACCTATGCGCCGAAGGGTGGCACGTATGCACAGGCGCCGGGGACGTCGAGAGCCGGTCTCCGGGCGGCTGCGGGGAGGCGACGCGCGCGGACGATCCGCCTCTCTTCTTCACGACCCGGCAGACTTCGAACGGGTGCGACTTCTGCGCGACGGGGACGCGGACCGATCCGGACTGCGACTCGATGCAGTGCACGAGCGGTTGCGCGCAAACTCCAACCATGTCGAACGACGTGTTCGGCTGCGGCAATTTCGGCAATCCGCCCGACAGCATGGATCCATTCGCTGACTGCGGGCCGCTCGACCGCAGCACGTACAATGAGTGCGCCTCGCTCGCAGGTTCGACCTGGCGCTGCGACGAGGACCCGACAGGGCTTTGCGAGGCCTACGTGATCGTCCACGGAGGAGCCGACCACGGCGGCGCGCTGTGCTGTCGCGACTGAACAGGGCGGGCTTCCGCGAAGGCAGATCGCCCCGGTGGCGCCAACGTGCTCTTGATGAGCACACGGGGTCACGTCGTTCTAGCGCTGGCGGTGCTCGGCCGCCTCGGTCGCGTCGTGGGGTGCAAGGCCTCTACACCGTGGGCTGCCATGTCACACGGCAGAGTGCCGAATCGGAACGCAGAGGTGCGTTTTCGGCACGGGCCAAGCGGTGCCGAATGGCGCGACTCCTATTCGCCGAACGGCGGCACGGTCCCAAGCCCAATGAGGGTCTTCTCGCGCAATGTCCGCGCTGAAATGCCCGACTGGAGCGGAGGGAATCGCTCCGGCTCCTGGTCGCCGTCCGAAGGCCAGGCGCCGAGCAGCAGCTGCACCGCGGCGGAGTATCGCTCCGCTTGGGCCAGGTCGCCTCGCCTCTCCGCGGCCGCGTAGAGCCGCGCCAATGCGGCGAGGGCCGTTCCAAAGTATTCTCTTGTCGTTGCCAGGAGTCCCCTCCGGGAAATGGGTGCGCCCCACACGTGCCTCGCGCCCCGTCCGCCGTGCCGCGCCGCGTTGGAAGTAGAACGGCCGCCCGCAGGAGAACTTCAGGGCGGCCGCCGCCGTCGCAGGTGAGTCGCCCGTCCACACCGAACAAGGTGGATGCCCCGTCCCGCAGCACGCTTGATGAGCGCGATCCGTCTCTCTCAGGGGCGCCATGCGGATGCCCTTACGGCGTGCCTCTTGCGAGACGTCTAAGAGAGGATGCGGTGCAACATCTGCGGGGGCGGGACCCTCAGGGCGAGCGAGTATTGCGCTGGGTCCGTCCGAGCGCCGGCCATGGAATGTGTCGACTGCCACGCGCTCGTCCTCGACGAATCGGTGGCGACGTCGGAGCAAGAACGCGACTCCGTTCGCTTGGCGGTGGCCGCACGCGCGGCGCACTGCGCGGCCGAGCCTCTCCACGGCCTCTGGCCCGAGCCCGAAGATCCCGAACGGCCCAAAGCGCCCAACCAGCCCAACCAAGGAGATCGTTCCCGGTCGGGCCATCCTCGAGAGCCGTAGCTCGAGGGCCACGAATGGCCGGAAGGTTGCTTCTTCGTCGGGAAGGCGAAGGACCGCAACGACGATGACCCTCTCTCGTATTTTCTCGGCCGCCACGATTGGAGCGGCGCTGGCGCTCGGCAGCGCAAGCGCGAGCGCCCAGACCAGCACGCCCGTCGGCGCCAACGTCGGCACCTCCGCCGTCATCGGCGCTCCGGGCGCCGTGTACGGGGCAACCGTAGCGCCCAGTCTTGGCGGCGCAAGCGTCGCAGCCCCGGGCTTCGGATACGGCACGACGGGCACGCCGCTCGGCGTCGGATACGTCTCCACGCCGAGCACCGCCACGATTGGAGCGAACAATGTCCTCGGGCTCGCCGCGACAACCACTCCGCCCGCGACGCCTTGGCTATCGCCCGGATATGCGGGCGTCAGCGGCGCAGGCAGCCCCTTCGTGTCGGGCGCACTCCCGGGGGCGACCACGAATTCCGCGCTCGGGTTGGCAGTCCCCGGCACGACGAGCGGCACCATCGACGGATACGGCAGCGGCCTGACCACGTCGGGCTATGCCAGTCCATCGGGCACGACCTCGCTCGCGCCCGGTGCCATCTTCCTGGGGCCGGCCTCCGGGAGCACTCTGGGCGGCAGCGCGTACATGAACGAGATGTTCGGGGTGCCCGGCCTGATTCCCTAGCGGCCGTGCCCGACGAAAGCAGGAGCGTCTCTTCTCGCGGGCCCTTTCCGCATGCCCCGTTGCGGAAGGGCCGTACCTAGCGCACCTCTCCGAGCCCCAGCTGCCGCAGTAGGGGCCCGACAGTCAGGCCGTTGGCCAGAATCGAGAGGATCACGACTCCGAAGGTGACCGTGACCACCAGCGAGCGCTGCGGGAAGTCGTCGGCGAGCGCCAGCGCGAGCACCATCGACAGAGCCCCGCGCAGCCCTCCCCACGTCAGCACCACACCCCAGCTCCATGGGATCCGCTCGCTCGTGCGCCGGAGGCTCGCCAACACCAGAAAGACCACGATCGCGCGCGCCGCCATCACGACCACGTAGGCCACCGCGATCGGCTCCCAAGACGTGAGGAGACGCCCGACGCTTACCTGGAACCCGATGAGCAGGAACACGATCGAGTTGAGCGCGAAGGCCACGTACTCCCAGAACGACTGCACCGTGATTCGGGTGGTTTGGCTCATTCCGCGCGGCGCCCCGTAGCTACCGATCACCATCCCCGCCGCGACGGTGGCCAGAAGGCCCGATGCATGAACTTGCTCGGCCAGGATGAACGAGCCATAGGCGGCGATCGTCGTGAACGTGATCTCGATCAGAGGATCGTCCACCCGCGCAGTCAGTAAAGACAGCAGGAACCCAATCGTCGCTCCGAGGAGGACGCCCAGACCCACGACGCGGACGAAGTCGACCGCGGCGCCCAAGATGCCGACTTCGGCTCCGGACGCGACGCCGACCGCGATCGCAAAGAGGACGACCGACGTCCCGTCGTTGACCAGGCTCTCGCCCTCGACGATCACGCCCAGCCTGCGCGGCGCGCCGAGAGACTTGAAGAGCGCCACGACCGCGATCGGGTCGGTTGCCGCGATGAGCGCCGCAAAGACGAGCGCCGCCGGCCATCCGAAGACGGGGCCGAACGAGAGTGCCTGCAGGGTCAAGACGAGGGCCGGGGCCGTGACGGCGATGGCGATGACCACGCCGGGCAGCGCGAGCGAGGCAATCGCGAACTTGTGGAGCCAGAACTGCCGCGCGTCGAGATGGAACGCGGCCTCGAAGAGCAGCCCGGGCAAGAAGACGGCGTAGAGCAGCTCCCTCGTCAAGTGTAGCGTTGGAAGCAGGTGGGTCGGCCCGAGGACCAGCCCCGCGACGACGAGCGCGGTCGTGTACGGAACCCGCAGCGAGCGGACCAGCAGAGCGACGCCGGCCGCCAGCCCGAAGAGCAAGATCACGGTGGTCGCGACGTTCATCTCCGCTCCACGCCGGCGGGCTGCGACGGCAAACGACGCGCGAGTCTCCGGCAGACCGCGCGTGCGCTATCCTAGCCCGCGTGCGCTGGATTGGCCTCGCCGCCGTCGTGCTCGTGTTCGCGATCGTCGCGTGCGGCTCGCAAACCGCACCCCCGAACCTGCTGATTGTCCATTTCGACGCGGGCAGCGACGCGCCCGACGACGTCGTCGACGCCCCCGTCGATGCAGACCAGCCCGACGCGAACCCCTACCTCGGCGGCCCATGCGTCGACGACGGGCAGTGCGACGACATGATCGCCTGCACGTACGACTCCTGCGACCAGACCTCCCGCCGGTGCCTAAACGTCCCGGACGATACCCTGTGCGACAACGGCATCTATTGCGACGGCAAAGAGCGGTGCGTCCCCCGCCACGGCTGCGAGTCGGGTCCGGTGGTCAGCTGCAGCGTCAACGCATGCGACATCGCCAGGTGCGTCGAGGCCACCAAGTCGTGCGCGCACACGGCCCGCGACGTGGACCAAGACGGTGACCCCGACTCGCACTGCGCGCCCGGCCACGACTGCGACGATCTGAACCCGAACGTCTCCAGCTTGCACGCCGAAGTCTGCAGCAACGGAATCGACGACAACTGCAACGGCCAGATCGACGAGATGCCGTGCGTCACTCCGCACGGCGGCACATGCGCCGACGCGATCGCCACGGCCGGAGCGGGGACGTATGCCCTCTCTACGATCGGCAGCGACAAGACGTTCGCGACGTCGTGCAGCGTCACCAACGCCTCGGCGGGACAGAACGTCGTCGCCGCGGTCACCGTGCCGGCGGGACCGAACGTCGACCTCGAAGTCTGGGCAACGACGAGCAGCGTGGAAGTCGCGGTCGCGCTGCAGGGGATGTGCGGACAGCCCTCGAGCGAGCTTGGGTGCGGCTCTGGGCAGGGGGCGACGAGCGTGCGGGCTCGCGCGCGCAACGTGTCGCCGGGAACGTATTACGCGGTCGTGACGACGCAATCGCCGGCCGCCGTCGAGTTGAAAGTGGCGTTCTTGACGCCGACGCCGCCGCCCACCAACGTCGATTGCGCGAGCGCGGCCCCGATCCAGCCGGGCACGCCGACCACGGTGTCGATCGTCGATCCGCCGACCAGCCTGCCGAGCGCATGCACGGTGGGCGGCGTGGCCTTCCCGCTGCTCCACGACCTGGCGGCCGCGGCCACCGCGAGCACCGGCGAGCTTACCTATTCCTTCGCGCTGACCCAGGCGCAGGACGTGCGAGTGTACGGCTCCGTGCTCGAAGGGAGCGGCACCCCCATCGTGGGCCTGCGCGATCCGGCCTGCGCGGGCGCCGGCGACGAGCTGAGTTGCCGCAGGGGCAGCTCCGTGCCGATCTACGAACGTGCCCTCCCGCCGGGGACATACGTGGTGACCGTCGCGGCAACCTCTCCCATCGACGCGAGCATTCTGGTCGATCTGTCGCCGCCGACCGCGGCGCCGCCCGATCAGGCGTGTGCTTCGGCGCCACCGATCGCTCCGAACGCGACGATCGCGTTCGATCTGAACAGCCACAACGACGCCGTCAAGGACGGCTGCTATCCGGGCCATCCGAACGCGGCCTACGACCTGACGCTGCCCGTCGCGTCCGACGTGCTTCTCGTCGAGCGCGTCGCTCAATCGGTGGACCAGGGGGGGGTGTCGCTCGACGCGCCGGCATGCACCGCGAACATCGCCTGCGCGACCGGAGGAACGCCCGTGCGAGTCGGAAAACGCAACGTTCCCCCAGGCGACTACCGCGCCGTGGTGTCCGACCAGCTTGGGCTCCAAGGCACGCTCGACGCACTCGTTCGCCCTACGGTCGCCCCGACGATCATCCCGGCGGGCGGCGCGGACACATGCGCGGCGGCGGTGGACGCCTCGGCGGGCGGGTTCTTCACCGGCGACACGTCGACCGCGCACTCTGATTACAGCAACCCCTGCGACGCACCGACATCCTTGCCGGGAGGGGCACCCGACCAAGTGCTCGCGCTCACGCTCGCAGCGAAGGGGCGCGTGGTGCTGGACATGGAGGGCTCCACTTACACGACTACCCTCGACGTACGGCAAGGTCCAAGCTGCCCGGGCACGCCCGTCACCGGTGCTTGCTACGTCGGTTTCGACCCCCAGAGGAGCTTCTTGGACCTCGAGCTACCGGCAGGACAATACTGGATCATCGTGGACGGCTATTCGGAAGAGAGGGGCGAGTGGAACCTCGATGTGCGAGTGCTGCCGCCATGACCGCCGCAAACTAGCGAGCGACGCATGCCGATTGATGAGGCAGCCGCGGTCAGATCGCGTACACTGCTGATGGGGGCGGCGGGTTGTTGCGGCGCAGTCCCCCCCCTTGCGTCCAGGCCCGCTGCCCCCGTTTTCTTCTTCCCAGGCCTTCCCTAAGACGATCCCGACCGCGCCGAGGCCGACTTCGCCCTCAACTGGTCGAGGCGACCCACAATCGCTTCGGCGGTGAATGGCTTCGTGACCAGGGTCGAGTTGGGCGAACGCCGCACCCGCTCGACCAGCTCGTGATCGGCGTAGCCGGAAATGAAGATGACCGGCTTCTGGCATTGACGTCTTCGCAACTCGTCGACGAGGTCCGGGCCAGTCACTCCCGGCATCACCACGTCGGTGATGAGCGCGTCCGCGTCGTTCAGGCGGGCCGCGATGTCCGCGATGTCCGTCGCGGACGGCAGCGCGTCCACGACGACCCCGGCCCGCTCGAGCGTGCGCGCCACCGCACGTCGCACGAGAGGGTCGTCGTCGATGAGGACGACCCGGCGGCTCTGCAGCTGCCGCCGGACCTCGAGAGTCGACGTCGACGCGGGCTCGGCGGCACCGGAGGCCGCGGAGGGAAGAAGGAGCCGGAAGGTCGTTCCGCGTCCGGGTGCGCTCTCGCAAGAGACGGTGCCGCCGGCTTGGTGGATGACGCCGTGAACGACCGCGAGACCGAGACCGGTGCCTTGCTCCCCTTTCGTCGTGAAGAAAGGCTCGAACGCCTTCGCGAGCGTCGCCGCGTCCATGCCGCAGCCGGTGTCGCTGACGGTGATTGCCACGATCGAAGGCTCCTCGCCCGACCCCTCGCGCGCCTCGGTGGACACGGTGAACGTTCCCCCGTCGGGCATCGCGTCTCTGGCGTTGACCGCGAGATTGACCAGAACCTGATCGAGCTGGCCCGGATCGATGAGCACGCTCGGTGCGTCGGGGGCGAGGTGGGCTTCCACGGTGATGCCGTTGCCCAGGACGCGCGCGAGCATCGGCCGCAGTTCGGCGATGCTCCGGTTGACGTCGGTGCGCCTGGGCTGCGAAATCTCGCGCCGGCTGAAGGTCAAGAGCTGGCGCGTCAGCGAGGCCCCTTTCGTCGCGGCTTCGCGGATGTCGTAGAGGGCCACTCGATCGTGCACCGGGTCGCGCGCGAGGGCCTCTGCAGCGGCTTGAATCACGGTGAGCATGTTGTTGAAGTCGTGCGCGATGCCGCCCGCGACCCGTCCCACCGCCTCCATGCGCTGGGCGGTGACCAGTTGCTCTTGCAGCGACGCGCGCTCGATTTCGGCCTGACGTCGCGCCGTCATGTCGCGCTGAATCGTCATCACGCCGACGACCCGTCCGTCTTCGTGCAACGCAACGGACCTGACCTCGACGAGCACCTCCTTTCCATCGCGGTGCACCATCGACACTTCCCGCACGGGGACGGTGCCGCCGGCCAGCAGCGTGGCCACGCGCTTGCGCAGCCGGTCGCGATCCGTCTCGGTCGCGCCGGGGTATTCGTCGAATGGTAGCCCCACCACCTCGCTCGCCGCGTAGCCCAGAATCTGCTCGGCGGCCCGGTTCTGAAAGGTGATGATCCCCGACGCGTCGGTGCTCGCGATCGCATCGGGGGATTCTTCGAGGAGCAACGTGCGCCTGGCTTCGGACGCGCGCAGATCACGCAGCAGCCGCCGCGTCTGCATCGACCACCACGCGACGAGGATTGCGGCCAGGGCCAGCTGCGTCACGTAGTGCACCAGCTTGACCTCGCTGCTGGGGGCGGCGAACGGCCGGGGCGCAACGAGGTGCAGCAACTCGGCCACGAAGAGGGCGACCGTGGCGGCCGCGAGGGCGATCGCCGCTCCGGGGCCGAGCGTCAGTCCTCCGATCAGGATCAACAACACGAAGCCGCCGACCGAGACCGTGTTCGGCCCATGGATCGGCAGATCCATGGCCACGGTGGCCCAACCGGCGACGCAAAGGATGCGAGCGGCGACGCGCACGTGCCCGCGCCGAATGAGCAGCCGCAGGGCGCACAGAAGGAGGAACCCTCCCGGCAACGTCCAGCCGTACTGCGGTGGCGCCCGTTCGGCGCCGAGGACGATCGCCGCCGTAAATAGGACGAACGCGCCCAGGAGCAGATCGATGATCCGCGCCAAGAGGTGGGTCGACAACCGGTCGGCCGGATCGCTCGAATGCGGATACCGAAGGATCGACGCCGCCCTCGCGCGAAGACGCGCCAACACCGGGCCGAGAGGGGCTCGCGCGTTCGCCCTCATGCGGTGGCTCGCGAAGCGCTCATGAGCCGAGACACGCAGCGTACGCCCCGCGCGGCGCGCAGCACGATCAATCGATCGACACGAGCTCCACCTCGAACACGAGCCCGGCGCCCGGGGGGATGTTCGGCGGACTCCCTTTTTCGCCGTAGCCCAAGTCCGACGGAATGCGCAGGCGCCGCTTGCCCCGCACCTTCATGCCCACCACCCCTCGGTCCCATCCCTGGATGACCTCCCCCTTTCCGATGGTGAACTTGAACGGCTCACCGCCGTGGTCGTACGAGCTGTCGAACTTTTTCCCGTTGGTCAGCGTCCCCGAGTGCTGCACGTGTACCGTATCGCCGGCCTTGGCTTCCCGGCCAGTTCCTACCGACAAATCTTCGGTTTCGAGCTTTGTGGGCCCGGGCGGTAGCGGCGTTGCCTGCGCGGGCTTGTAGTCGCTGGTGGGCTCCTCGGGGGCCTTCGAACATGCCGCCGTGGCGATACAGACCCCGTTCAGCAGGCATACCATAGCCATGTTCCGCGCTCGCATGACGCAGACTCTACCTCGGCGGCCCCGCCTTGGAAGGCGCGGACGGAGCCGCCGCTGGAGTCTCATCGGGCTGCACGCCGAGAAAGTCGCCCACGAGGGCAACCAGCGTCTCGATCTGATCGCGCGTCGCCGTCAGGTGCACCTTCACGGTGCTCGCGTCCGATGTCACGGCCACGCGATCGAAGAGACCGTGGGTCAAGAGCGACGTGAGCGCATCGTTGTGTCGCCTGACCATGCGCCGAATCGCATCGGCTGCCTGGGACGCCGCTTCCGCGTCGCTGGTGTCGCCTTCGACCAAGACGTCCGCGCCGGCATCGGTGCGCGGGACGACGCGCATCCGCAGCTCGGTGATCGACTCGGGTATCTCGGGCATCGGATGGTGCGGGTTGACCAAGCGCAGAACCACGGCGTCGCCGGCCGCCGGCTCGGAGAGGCGTGCCCCCGCGAGAGCGCGCGCGTTTCTCTCGGCGACGTTGGGCGGCACCATCGCGAGCAAATGCGGCTGCGGCCGAAGGATGACCCGCTCGGCGCGGTCTGCGTGCACGAGCGAAGCCCTGACGCCGCGCACCCCGGCGTCGAATGGCCCTCCGCGATCGTATTTCTTCGCGACGATTCCGACGGCGCGGTCGACGACGGCGTCCGGCACCGAATAGTGAATGAGCACCGTGTCGCGCGATGTGTTCACGAGCGACGGGCCGAGGATCATGACCCAATCGGTGTCGCGTATCGGGTCGATGTCGGTACCGCTCATGAACTCTTCCCACTGGGGAATGCCGCGCAAGAGGTACCCCATGCGCGCCCCCACCGGGTGGCTCCGGATCACCTCTGCGTTGACCACGAGCTTGACGAGCACCACGTCGGCACGCACCGACGCCGCCCCGACGATCGCTTCGGGATCGCGCCGCCCGCCCGCGCCCGCGTCCGCCGTCGCCAGGGGTACGGGACCGTCGAAATCGCTCGGCGCGTCGGCGGACGCGTCGGCGGCACGCGCATCGGCCGCCGCGTCCGCCGACCCCGCGTCGCGGCGAAGCAACGGCGCCAGGGGAGGCTTTTGCGCAAGGCCCTTGTCGCTGTCGTCGGGCGGCGCCTGGCTCGGCGGGCTCGACGCGGGCGAGGGCGGGGGCGGCGCTTCGTCTGCGGAGAGAACGTCGACCGGGATGGTGGCTTCTCCTTCGACGTCGTTCACTTCGAAGCCATGCGGCACGTCGAGCGGGACTACCGATCCGTGGACGATGAGCGATGCGACCATGCTGAGCGCGAGCGCCACACGAACGGGCCCGCGCGCCCAGAAGCGCTCTGGACCGCTGCGCGCTCCTCGCTCGAGGCGAGGCGTGGCGTGAGGGGCCGTGGGCGCTGCCTGCGCGGCCCCGTCGCCGAGCGCTCGTGGCTTCGGCTCGGTCGAGTGGGGGGACGCCTGTCGCACGACGCCCGTTTGTATCACCTGCGGAGCGGCTGAGCTGTCCGCCGGCTCGGGAATGCGAGACATCGCGCGGGGCGTTTGCCCATCAATCCGTGCTCCGAGAAGTGGTTCGACAGGCCTTGCACGCGTTAGTAGATACCCACGAGCCTCCGATGCATCGCACTCGCCGCGCGTATCTCGTATCCGCACTGATCGCGCTCGCGCTCGGCGGGCCGGCGTGCCGCGAGCAACGATCGGCGCCGACCGCCCTGCCCTTGCCCCCGCCGTCGGAGCCCTCTCCGGCGCCGGCACCCGCGCAGAGCGAAACCGCAGCCAGTCCCGCCGACGGCGGCGCCTACGCGGGCCCCTGGGTCGGCGCGACCGTTCTGCAGACGCAGGTCCTCAGCGAACCCGAGTTTGTGGGCGACAAGAAGGGCGACCGAGACGTCAAAGTCGTGCGCCTCGGGTCACTGCGCTACGGCGAAAGGGCCCCGGCCCTCTCCACAGAGCCGCAGAAGAAGGCCAACTGCCCCGAGGGCTGGTACGCGCTCTTGGCCGGCGGCTACGTCTGCGGCAAGTACGCGACGACCGACTTGGACCACCCGAAGGTCCGCACCGCGCAGCCTCCGGACACCGAAGGGCCGCTCCCGTATACATACGGGGTCAACCTCTTCAACGGCACACCGCTCTATCGTCAGCTCCCGTCGCGGGCGCAGCGACGCAAGCTCGAGCCGTGGCTTTTCCGACCGAGGAAGGCCAAGATCGTCGAGGCCAAGAGCACGGAAGACCCCACGTCTCCCGACAACCCCTACGCCACGACAGGCTCCGCACTGAGCGGCCTCGACTCGGGCGCTGCGTCGCCGTCGGCGGACGATGCGGAAGTGCCCTGGTGGGAAAAAGAAGCGCCGCCCGACGGGGGTCCGCTCCAGATCACGCTCGAAGACCTTCAAGAGACCGGGCCCATCGCGCGGCGGATGGTCAAAGGCTTCTACCTCTCTCTCGACAAGCAGTTCGAGGCGCTCGGCTGGAAGTGGTGGAGAACGGTCAGCGGCCTCTCGACGCCCTCCGAGCGCATTCTGATCCAGAAGCCTCTGACGGACTATCACGGGGTGTGGCTCGGCCGGGACGACGCCACGTTCGCGACCAAGAACCACCCCGCTCGGCGCATCGACAAGCTCCCGATCGCGTTCGTCATGGGCTACCACTCGAGGCGGTGGACGATCGACGACGGCCGCAAGCACGCGGCGCCCACAGAAGGTGAGCTCGACCACTTCGACGCAGTCGGCCTGACCGGGGAGACGGCTCACGTCGGCGGCCTCGAATACTGGGAGGCCGACGAGGGCTGGTGGCTGCGTGCCGTCGACTTCACGAGGACCGACCCAGGACCGCCGCCCGACAAGATCGGCGAGCGTGAGAAGTGGGTCGACGTGAACTTGAAGCGCCAGACGCTGGTCGCCTTCGAAGGCGCCACGCCGGTGTTCGCGACCGTCTTCTCGAGCGGGCGAAACGAGCACGAAACGGTTCCCGGGGTTTTCCGCATTCGCGAGAAGCACATTTCGGCGACGATGGACGGCGACGCCGAGCTCGCGACCGACGGGCCTTATTCGATCGAGGACGTGCCGTACATCGAGTACTTCAACGGCAGCTACGCGCTGCACGGCGCGTTCTGGCACGCGGAGTTCGGTCACGTGAAGAGCCACGGCTGCGTGAACCTCGCGCCGTGGGACGCGAAAGCGCTGTTCGGCTGGACCGATCCGCAGCTACCCGAAGGCTGGCACGCGGTGTTCGCGACCAAGGACAAGCCGGGAACGCGCGTCATCGTGCACGACCGTGGCCCCACCACATGCGTAGGCCCCAACGCGGAGCCGCCGCAATGTCCGACGCTCGACGCGAGGGGTCGACCGATCCCGCAATAGGGATCGCGTCTTGACGCGGGGCCTTCCGTCCGGCACACACAAACTCCCTCGCGCGGTCGACGGAGCGTTCTCGGTTCTGCCGGAGCGCGGGGGCAGCACACGGATGGAAGACCAGCTCACTGCTCATCTCGACCGCGGTTGGGACCTCGCCCAGAAGGGAGACGCGGCCGGCGCCATCGCGTGCGCGAAGCGCGCGCTCGAGATCGACCCGCAGTCGCCCGAGGTGCACAACCTCATGGGGTTCGCTTCGGCGCTCGACGGCGACGCGGAAGAGGCGCTCGATCACTACCGGCAAGCGATCGCGTTCGACGAAACGTACTTCGAGGCGATGCTCAACGCCGCCGAGGTGATGATCGCCCCACTCGCGGACTACGACGGCGCCATCACGCAGATCGAGGAAGCGCTCGACTATGCCGAGAGTGACGAAGAAATCGCCGACTGCATCTTGCTCAAGGTGGATGCATTCACGGCCAAAGGCGACTACGAAGAGGCGAAACGAGCGATGAAGATGCTCCCCGAAGGTCCCTTCGATGCGCCGAGCTATCTCTTCCTCATCGGCCGCGCGTGGTACGAGCTCGGGCAGCTCGACAAAGCGGCGCCGCTCATCGAGCAGGCGGCCAAGGCCGATCCGAGCAGCGCCGACACGCAGTACTACCTCGGTCTCGTTCGCGACGAGCAGGGCGATGCGCGGGGCGCGACCGAGGCCCTCCTGCGGTCGCGCGCGCTCGACTCGATGCGGGCTCCGCCCGCGTGGGCGCCGAACCCGGACGCCTTCGCCGCGGTGGTCAAGGCGGGGATCGAGAAGCTCGATCGCGTGCTCTCGCGCTACGTGCGCCAGGCGGAGGTGTACGTCGTCGATGTGCCCGGCGCCGAGTTCGTCGTCGACGGGGTCGACCCGCGGGCGCTCCTCGTGCTCGACGCACCGCCCGCCGAGGAGGGCGCTCCGCCGCGTGTGCGGATATTCGTGTACCAGCGCAACGTTGAGCGCGCGGCGGGGTCGCTCGAGGCGCTCGAAGGCGAGCTCGCGGCTGCCCTCGAGCGCGAAGTGACGGCGGTGTTCCTCGAAGGTCAGAAGCCGGACAAGAGCCAGCTGAACTAGCGAGGCTAGGCCCGACGGCTCATCGCCGGACCGCTACGACCGCTGCCCCAGAAGGAAGCGCACGAGCGGCTCGGCGTCCACCTTCGCGGTGGACACCAGCGCATCGAGCAAACGTCGGCCGAGCTTCGCGAGCTCGAGCAGCTGCGAGATGCGCTCGTACTGCAGCTCCGCGCGCGCGCGCAGCCGCGGGTCGACTGCCGTCTTGCGCGTGTGATCCAGCCGGCGCAGCGCCTCCTCGAACTCCTCGATCGCAGCGATCACCTCGCTCTTTTCGCGCTCGTTGAAGACGCGGCTGATCATCCGCCAGAGGTGAACCTCGGCCGCGTAGAAGTCTCTGCGCTCGCCCTGAATCCAGACTTTGCGCACCACCCCCCAGCGCGCCAGCTCCGAGAGCGTCATGCTCACCGCCCCGCTCGAGAGACCGAGCGCGTGGCGCAGATCCTCCGCGCTCAGCGGATCGGGCGACAGGTAGAGAACGGTCCAGACCCGCCCCATGTTGCGCTTGAATCCCCAGAACTCGATGAGCCGCCCGACGACGTCGCTGACCGTCGCCTCCGTCGGACCGAGCGTTCGCTGAGCTTCTCGATTTGCCACGATCGGCCCCGCCTCGCCGCGCGTCTCACCCGGCGCGAGACGCGAGCTCTCGCGCGATCCCGGCCAAGAGCTCTCGCGCGCTGCCCGCCGGAACCCGGTCGAGCGCAGCCAGCGCCCGCGCGGTCTCCTCCTGCGCCAGCGCCCGCACGCTGCCGCACGCGCCGGAACCGCAGACGGCCTGCGCCAGCCGAACGGCCGCGCTGCCATCGCCCGCGCGCGCCGCGTCGACGTCGATCGAAAGCGAGGGGCGCGAAGCGAGGGCGCGGATCAGCGGCAGCGTGAGCTTTCCCTCGCCCAGGTCGGCGAGCAGGGCCTTGCCGGTCACGCGCGGGTCGCCGTCGTAGTCGAGCACGTCGTCCACCAGCTGGAACGCGACGCCGACGTGCGCGCCGAACTCGCCGAGCGCTCGCGCGGCCTCGACCGAAGCCCCCGCCACCGACGCACCAGCGCTCGCCGCCCAAACGAAAAGCGACGCCGTCTTGTCTTGGACGACGCGAAAGTACACGTCTTCCCGCACGTCGAGGCGCCTGCGCCCGCGCAGCTGCACGACCTCGCCATCGACCAGCCGCCGGAGCGTCGCGAACAAATCGGCGAGCACGGCGGGAGTGCCCGCCGCCGCCGTGCGCTCGAGGGCGTGGGTCAGGAGCAAGTCCCCCGCGAGCACGCTCACCGCGTTGCCCCAGAGCCGCCGTGGCGCCTCGCGGCCGCGCCGCTCCTGACCGTCGTCGATCACGTCGTCGTGGAGCAATGTGGCGAGATGAATCAGCTCGGAGACGACCGCGAGGTCGCGCGCGACGGCGGGCACCGGCCCGAAGCACGCCGCCGCCAGGAGGACCGTCAGCGGGCGCACCCGCTTGCCACCCGCTTCGAGCAGATGCGCGGCGGAGTCGGTCGCCGGCGATGGCCCTTCGCGCACGAGGCGCGCGAGCTCGCCCTCCACGACGCTCATGTCTTCGCCCAAGAGCGCATGAACCTGCGCGATCCGGTCGACCGCGCGTGCGCCCACCCGCTCGACGGTGGCCGTCTCGCGAAGCAGAGCAACGGAAGCGGCCGGGGCATTCATCGGGGCGTTCAAAATAAAGTGAAACATAACTAGGCGACTGGGCGGTGGGGTCAAGCGTCTCGTGCGGCCTCCGCTCCGCCCCTCCCGGCGTGCCAGACGCGGCGTCCAGCCCTATCACTATATACTTGCGTGCCATGAACACCCCTGCCGTCGACGACGTGCGAGCGGGCCGCGACGGGCAGCGCGTCGCGCACATTCTCATCATCGCCGTGGCCGTCGTGTTCATCGGTGCGAGCGCGATCCAAATCGTCCCCGCCGTCTTCGGCGCGGGCGTGCGGCCCGTCGGGTCGGCAGGAGCCGGGTCGACCGAAGATCCGTGCACCGACGGCGTGCGATCCCTGGCGATCGCGATCCATCGCGCGGGCGCGCTGGCGTGGTCCCCCTCGGCCGAAGGTGCTCCGCCGCCTGACGTCGACACTGCGCGCCAAGCCTTTCAAAAGGGGCTGCTCCCGCAGTGGAGCTCCGAAGCAGAGGTCGAGCGAGCGTGCGCCCAGTCGACGGCGGGGCTCGACGCGTGGGCCGCCCTCTTGCGACTTCGCCGGGGCGAGGAGCAGGCCGTCCTGCGCGGGCTCGTCGAGATCGTTCCGCTGCGGCGCGACGTCTCGGCGCACCTACCGGCGAACTTGCGCTAAGAAGTCCCCCCGATGAACGCCTCTTCCACCGAAACGCCCGCGGCCGAGCCCACATTCGACGCTTTACCGCTGGGCGCCGATGTCCGCCGCGCGATCGACGCGATGGGTTATCGCTCCCCCACCCCCGTGCAGCGGGCGGTCTTCGAGCCGGCCGTCGAGGGGCGCGACCTCGTGGTCCAAGCTCGCACCGGCACGGGGAAAACGGCGGCGTTTGCTCTTCCGATCGTCGACCGGATCGTGCGGGCTTCGGTGAAGGCAGTGCAAGCGCTCGTGCTGTGCCCCACGCGCGAGCTCGCGCTTCAGGTGTCTCGCGAAGTCGAACAGATCGGACAGTTTCGCGGCGTCAAGGTCGTGGCGATCTATGGCGGCGCCCCGATGACCCGGCAGGTCGCCGCTCTCGAAGCCGGCGCGCAGATCGTCGTGGGAACTCCCGGCCGAGTGCTCGACCACCTCCGGCACGGAACCATGGACCCCGCGAACATCCGCGTCCTCGTGCTCGACGAGGCCGACGAGATGCTCTCCATGGGCTTCGCACGCGAGCTCAATGCCATCCTCGAAGCGCTCCCCAAGAACCGCCAGGGGCTCTTCTTCAGCGCGACGCTCCCTCCGGACATCGAGCGGCTCGCTCACAACCACCTGCGCACCCCGGAGATCGTCACGCTGTCGAGCGACCAGGTCGGCGCGCTCGAGATCGCCCACTACGTATACGTCGTCCACGGCGGCGACAAGATCGGACAGCTCGTGCGCATCCTCGAGGTCGAAGACCCCGAGAGCGCGATCATCTTCTGCAACACGCGCGACGAGACCACCCGCGTCTCCGAAGGGCTCAAGAGCCGCGGCTTCGACGCCGACTGGCTGAACGGAGACCTGCCGCAGACCGACCGCGAGCGCGTGATGAACGCCACCAAAGAGGGCCGGCTTCGGTTCCTCGTGGCGACCGACGTCGCGGCGCGCGGGATCGACATCTCGCACCTCACGCACGTCATCAACTACGATTTTCCGGAGACCGCCGAGCAATACGTTCACCGAACGGGCCGCACGGGACGGGCCGGACGAACCGGAACGGCGATCGCGCTCGTGGGACCGAAGGACATCGGGAACGTCTACTTGCTTCGGCTGACGTACAAGATCCGGCCGATTGAAAAGCAGATCCCGAGCCCGGGCGAGCTCAAGACCCGCGCCGAGATGGACCTCGTGCAGGTCTTCGTCGAGGCGTTCGCCAACCGCCCCGCTCACCCCGACGATCTGGCGCTCGCGCGGCGCGTTCTGACGCATGACGAGGCCGAACGGATCGTGGCCAATCTGCTGCGCGATCACTTGGGGGCGCGCGGTGGGGACGTCGGGGCGGCCGCGGCCGAGGCACGGCGGGCACGCAACCCCCAGCCGGTCCCAGGACCGGTCACGAGCAGCGTGGTCGCCGACCGAGACGTGCTTCCGGTGAGCTCCGGCGCGGAGAAACGCGATACTCCGGCGAGCCGTCCGCGCAGAGACGCGCCACGGCCCGCGCGGGAAGGCGGCGATCGCAGCCCCGCCAAGCAAGAACCGCCGGGGCCGCCGACGCCGCCTCGGCCGCGGCCACTCGACAGCGGCCACCGCGAGAGACCCAAGCATTCGCAGGAGCGGCCGGCTGCGTTCAAGGCCTGGGAGCCTCCGCTGGAGCCCGATGACGAGCAGCCCATCTTGGCATCCGCCGATCCAACGTCGCGGCTGCCCGGCGTGACGATCTCGTCGGAGCGGCACGTTCCAGCCGACTCAGCCCCGAAACGAAGCGCGACCGACTTTTTGGAATTGTTCGTCAACGTCGGAAAGCGCGAGGGAGTCCGACCCGACGATCTGCAGCGGTTGCTTTCCGAAAAGGGCTTGTCCTCCGACGAAATAGGGCAGGTCCGCGTCCGGGAGCGCATGAGCTACCTCAATGTGGCAGCTGGCGCGTTCGAGCGCGCGGTGGCTGCGCTCTCCGGACAGGTACTCGGCGGACGCACCATCGTCGCCGAGTTGGCGAGGGGCCGGATCTAGACCGCCGGCCCACCCGCCTGCAAAAATGGGCCACGGACCATTGAGCGATGCCTCGGCCGTGCCGTATTCTGTCGCACGACCATGGCCATGCCTTCCGCGTTCGTGACGCCCGGCGCGACCGCTGCGCAGTCGCTCCCGCCCTCCACGACGCTGCGCGTGCTGCTCGAGGCCCGACGAACGGAGGGCAAGCGCATGTCGCTCGAAGAGGCGATCGCGGTGGTCGTCCCGGTGTGCCTCGACCTGCGCGACCGACATGCTCGCGGTGAGAGACTGTACGTGCACCCTTCGGCGATCGCGCCGTCCCCCGACGGCCTGGCGCGCGTGCAGACACTGCTCGCGGTCGCGCCGACGCGGCACGACGACAAGCATTGCCTCGCCCCCGAGCTTCAACGGGTGCTCCAGCCAGGCGATGCCTGCTCGAGCGTCTACTCGCTCGGGGCGATCCTCTACGAAATGGTGACCGGGCAGCACGTCGGTCCGGCGATGAGGCGCCCTCGCGACTTCGATCCCTCGCTGCCGGAGTCGTTCGAGATCCTGATCGGCAAGGCCATCGTCGGCGACCGGGCCCATCGCCCCTCGGACCTCTCGGCCTTCGCGAGCGCGATGTACCACCTCGCGCCCCAGAAGAGCATTCACCCGCCCGAGATCAACGAGGCGCGCTTCGACGAGAGCGCCGAGCTCGAGGTCGACGTGAAGTTCTCGATGCTGCCGCCGCCGCCCGCCGCGGCGCCGCCTCGCACGGCGCCCGAGACGACCAGCGTGCACACCGGCGTGCAGCGGGCCAACGACGATCCCACGGCTCGCCTGGCCGCGCTCAAGGCGCGCCTCGAGAGCGACCCGCGGCCTCGCTACGTAGTGAGCAAAGAGCGGATGGACCATGGCCCGTTCACCGCCGTCGAGCTGCTGCAGCAGATCGCGTCCAACGCGTTCACGGGGGACCTTCCGCTCCGTGATGAGATCAGCGGCGAGCAGTTGCCCATCGCGGAGTGGGACGAGTTCGCCCCGTTCGCCGAGCAGTCGCAGCTGGTGCGCGAGAAGAGAGACGAGCAGAAGGCCGTCGTCCGCGCCGTCAGCGAAGACAAGAAGCGCGGCATCGCCAAGTCGATCATCGCCGTGTCGGTGGTGGTCGCGCTGGCGGGCTCCCTCGCGGTCTGGTTTTTCACGCGACGCGGCACACGCAACGACAACGTCGTAGTGGCCAAAGATCGCACCGGCACGATCGAGATACACGGCGATATCCGTGGGAAGAAAAGAGCCCCCGGAGGAGTGGGTGGCGGCGGAGGCGGCGGCGGGGGTGGCGGCGGCGGCGGGGGGTGGGCCAGCTACGAGTCGGTTCTCAACGGCAACAACCAGGAGATCTCGATGGGTCAGGCGGCAGGCGCGGCCGATCTCACCGACAACCAGCTCTCCGCCCCCCTGAGACACGCGTCGTTCGTCGTTTCGTGCGGCGCCCCAGACGAGATGAAAGTCACCGTGCGGGTCGCCGTTCGCATGGGACGCGCGGTCGGCGTCACAGTGACGACCAACCCACCGAGCGGAGGCGTCTCCTCGTGCGTCGACCGCGCCGTCCGCGGACTTCGATGGGCCGAGAGCGCCAAGACCGACTTCATCACGACCAATTACTGAGTCTGCCCGATCGAGACGGTCGCCGCCTTTCTCCGAAGCGGGCGCCCAAGCCGTGCTGACGGCTGGGAGGCCCTTTGGAGCGGCCGTACGGGCCCGGGAAGGCCCGTCCGCGCGAGGGGAAGCCAGCTCCCCAAGGTGGGGACATTGAGCCTCACCGTCGGGGCGCCGCCTCCTCGCCGTACGGGGCCGCCTCCTCATCGCCGGGCGTCGGGTCCTCACGGCCCGGCGGTGCCTCCTCATCATGAGGCGGCGCCTTCTCACCATGAGGAGGCGGCGCCGGATGCGGGGACGTGGCCGCCTCGTCACGAGGCGCCGTCGCCGAAGCGCGAGAAACCGCCTTCTCGCGAGAAGAAGGCGCCGCTTCGAGGCGATCGGCCGCTTTCTGGCGTTGGGGCGCCGCGTTCTCGCGTCGAGGCGCCGCCGCCTCGTGATGAGGAGGCGCCGCCTCAATGATGAGGAGCCACCGCCACGCCCTGAGCGGGCCGTCTCCCGCAGCGAGAAATCAACGCCGTACCGAAAATCGACGCCGGGCGAAGCGCCCCGCTCCAGTGTGCAAGTCGTGTTTACGGCTGGGGGGCTGGGGGGAGCGGCCGCGCTCCCCCCGTGTGCAAGTCGTTTGATCGCGTAGGCGCCAATCGCGTCAGCCGGAGCGGAGCCCCGAAGGGGCGCAGCGCAGGCTGCACATGACTAGTGCGTGAACGGGACTACGCAAAGGCCCAGATTGCACTGGTTAGGCGCGATGCAGTCGGCCGCCGATTGGCAAGGGAACGCGCACTTTCCGTACTGCAGGTTGCAGTGGTGTGTTCCGCAGGGCACGTCGTTCTGGCACTGAAAGGCGATCGGCCCCGGAACCGACATTTGACCGCTGGCGGCGGGCGCTGCGGTCGGAGCGGGAGCAGGCGCAGGTCCGGGCGGCGGTGCAGGCGGGGCGGCCTGCGGCTGGGCCGGATACGTTCCGTACGGCGCCGTCGGGGCGGCGGCCGGATAAGGCTGCTGCCCGTATGCCGGCTGCGGTTGCGGCTGCGGATACGCCTGGGCGGGATAGGGCTGGGGCGGGTAGCCCTGCGGCGGATAGGCCGTCGTCGCCGTGGTCGGCGGCGGCGTATCATCTTGCTTTTTTGCGCAGCCACCGAAAATAGCGAAAAGGGGCACGAGCGCAGTGCAGATTAGAAGCGTTCGCATGCTCTTGTCTCCTTGCACCATAGCTATCGTCGAGGCCGGGCACCATGGTCAATGTTGTGACGTGCTAGCCTTTGGACATCCCGCTCTTCCGTCTCGCGCGCCTGGCACGCTTCGCACGTCTCGGCGCGGCCACAGTCGCAGCAGGGCTCAGCGCCGCGCCGCTCGCTGCCTGCACCCACCACGAGCCTCCGACACCGGACGGCGCCCCGTCCACCGCTCTTCCGGAGCTCGTTCCGACCCCGCAAGCCGCAACGCTTCCGAGCGCGGCCCGCTCGTCTTCGGCGGGCGCGCCCAGCCCGGACAGCAGCGCCGACCCCGCCTTACTGCCGCAGACCCACGAGATTCCGCATGCCTCGGGCGCCGAGTTCGACGCGCGCGTCGAGGCGCTTTGGGAAGCGATCGCGAACGACGACCCCGACCGCGCCACGGTCTTCTTCTTCCCGCTGCGCGCCTATGAGCAAGTGAAGGACGTCGCCGCCCCCGCCGCAGACTGGAAGCACCGGCTGGTCGCCGCGTACGCCCGCGACATCCACACGCTCCATAGCCATCTTGGAAACGACGCGGCGAGCGCCCGCCTCGTCGCGATGGACGTGCCGGAGGCGCGTGCACGGTGGGTTGAGCCGGGCGAGGAATACAACAAGATCGGCTACTTTCGCGTCTTTGGCTCCAAGCTGCGCTACGAGGTCGACGGGGGGGAGCGTGCATTCGACGTTAAATCGCTCATCTCGTGGCGCGGCCAGTGGTATGTCGTGCACTTGAGCGCCATCAAGTAAACATGGCGCGAGCTCACTACCTTGCCCGTCGTCAGGGCTTCGTTCCAAAACCCATTATTTGGAGTGTGGCTGTCCCTCGGGTGACGGCCGCGTCCCCACGATGTACCTTTTTTTCCATGGCACGCGCATTGCGCTTGGGTTGCCGTCATGAGCGCTGATCACGCGGCACGGCAGACCACGGTTCGTACGCCCGGCGAGCGGCCGGCGAGGGCTTGGACGGGCGCAGACTCCGCCCGGCTCCGACTGCGAATCCAGGCTCTGGTCAACGACCTGATGCGTGGGGTGCTCGACGCGTTCGTCATGGCGTCCCCCACCGAGATCGTCGAGCTCATGAGGGTCGTGGGGCACAGTCGCGACTGGGACGGCACGTCCTGGCGCTTCGAGCGCGTCGCGAAAGCGATGAACGGCGCGGTTCGACCGGCTTCCTTGGAATCGTCGAAGGCCGAAGTGCCGCCGGTGGCTCCGCCGGGACGCGATACCCGATCGGGAGCCGAGGAGAGCGGCAGGCCGCTCCGGCGCAACGCCGCGCAGCGCGCGCTGGCACGCGACTCGAAGCAGCAGCGCGTCCAGTCGATGGATCGCATCGAGGAGGCGGGGCGCGAGCCGCGATCGTCGCTCGGAACGCACGATCCGTTCGACATTACGAGCCCGGGTGAGCTGCTCGCGTCGGCCGGGAGCGGTACCTCGTCGGGCGAAGCCTTGGACCGAATCGCGATGAACTTCGACCGCGCGACGGCGGCCGCCGGCCGAGCTGCGCCCGCGGCTCCGCCAACGACTCCCGTCGCGGACGCGTCGAAGCCGGCCGATTCGCTGCCGGCGCCACCGGCGGCGCCGACGCCGGCGGACGGCGCGATCGCCCCTGTCGACCGTGAAACCGCGAGCGAGCGACGGCCGCGCGTCGTCCTTCGCGAAGGCGAGAGGCTTTTGAGCGCGACCGGATCCGGGGTCGTGATACGCCGCGCTCGACGCTGAAGCCGCCCGCGTTTCTCGGTTCTGCCTTTGTTCCCCGACGCTTCGTCGTGTGCCCCAGAGCGCCGTTCCGCGGCGTGCAACTCCATGGCGCTTCGCGCGTCCACTTCGTGCGCCCTCGTGGGACTGGCGATGGCCTGCTCGCGGCCCACGACCCTCACGGATGTGGCAACCGAGGCGGAACCGAGCGAAGCGGCCGTTCGAGAGCTTCCCCGCCTAGCGCCTCTTCCCCCGCCTTCGCCTTCGGGCTCCCCCTCCCCGCCGACCGTATGCGGCGGCGGGCGACGCATGACCGTCCACTTTTACGATGTCGGCGAAGCGCTCTCCGCGCTGGTCGGCCTTCCCGACGGGCGACACGTGCTGGTCGACACGGGCGACGGCGCGCACCGGGCAGGGTGCGGCAGCACGTGCGAGACCGCGGGGCGTCACCTGCTCGAGCAGCTGCGAGCCGACTTGCACGGGTCGCCGATCGATCTGCTGTGGATCACGCACCAGCACGCGGACCACATCGGAGGGGTAGCCGAAGTACTCGACACCTTCCATGCCCGCATGTATGTCGACAACGGTCGCGACGCGGGGAAGCTCGAAGTGCGCCGGGCGCATGACGCTGCCGACAGACAAGGCACGGCGATCTCCGTGGTCGACCCCGACCATCCCGACATGCCCATCGCTCGCTCGCCCGACTTGACGCTCACGCCCATCCTGCCGCGTGCTTGGCCTGCCTCTTGCGCGCACGACCCCAACGAGTGCTCGATCGCACTCCGCATCGACTTCTGCGCGTCGTCGCTCCTGTTCACCGGAGACGCCGAGCACGACGAAGAGGCGCTGCTCGACCCACGAGGGCCGGTGACCTTGCTCCAGGTCGCGCATCACGGGAGCGAAACGTCGAGCACACCGGGGTTTCTCGCGAAGGTCAAACCGAAGTACGCCGTCATCTCGGCGGGCAGGCCGGGCGACGGGTACAATCGCCTCTTTTGCCACCCCCGTGCGCGCATCGTGCAGCGGTTGACGAGAGTCCTCGCCGGCGCGGCCACGAGCACCGTCGATGCGTTCGAAGGCGAACGATGCGACCGGTCGGTCCCCTCCGACTGGGCCAGGGTCTCGACGAGCGAGTTCTTGTGGGCGACCGAGCGAGACGGTGACGTGCGCCTGGCGACGACCGGCGACGGCGTTTTCCACCGCGAGCAGCCATGAGCACGACCGGCGCGGGCGGCCTCGCCGTGCATTGCCGCGGCCTCGTGAAACGCTACGACGGCGGCGTCGTCGCCGTCGACGGGCTCGACCTCGACGTGCACGCCGGCGAGTGCTTCGGTCTTCTCGGCCCGAACGGCGCCGGCAAGACTACGACCGTCGAAATCCTCGAGGGGTTGCTGCAGCCCACGGAGGGACGCGTCGAGATCCTGGGCCTCACCTGGGCGAGCCACGAACGCGCCCTGCGCGAGCGGATCGGTGTCTCTCTTCAAGAGACGCACCTGTTCGAGCGACTGTCGGTGCTCGAGATCGTCACGCTGTTCCGGTCGTTCTTCGCAAAGGGCCGCGACCCCGACGACGTCCTGCGGGTCGTCTCGCTCGAGGAGAAGAAGAACGCCTGGTACGAGAAGCTGTCCGGTGGGCAGAAGCAACGCCTCGCCGTCGCGTGCGCGCTCGTGGGCGATCCCGAGCTCGTGTTCCTCGACGAGCCGACGACGGGTCTCGACCCGCAGTCGCGCTTGCAGCTCTGGGACGTCATCGAGAGCTTCAAGCGGAGCGGCCGCGCCGTGCTGTTGACGACGCACTACATGGATGAGGCCGAGCGCCTATGCGACCGCGTGGGCATCATCGACCACGGCAAAGCCATCGCGCTCGGTTCGCCGCGCGAGCTCATCGCATCACTCGGAGGCCAGGAGGTGATCGAAGTGACGCTGTCGCGCGGTGCGCTCGATCAAGACGGTGTCGCCGCGCTCGCCGGGGTGCGAGGCGTACGCCGCGTCGCCGACGGGTTCGCGCTGGCGGTCGATCCGCTCCATGTGGCCCTTCCGGCCCTCATCGACCACCTTCGCGCGTCGGGGCTGAGCCTGGAACGCCTCGCCACACGGCACGCAACCCTCGAAGACGTCTTCGTGGCACACACCGGGCGGGGGCTCCGTGACTGAGCCGCGCTCCGCTCTGCGCGAGCTGACCGTCGCGCGCCTCCGGCTGTTCTTTCGCGAGCCGAGCACGGTCTTCTGGGCGTTCGGCTTCCCGCTGCTCTTGACCGTCGCCCTCGGAATCGCCTTCCGCAACCGCCCGCCGGAGCCGGCCGTCGTCGCCATCGAAGACGGCCCAGGCGCCGAGCGCGTGCTCGCACGGATCGCCTCGCCCCTGGTGAGGGCGAGAGTCGAAGACAGCGCGACGGCGGCCAGAGAGCTACGGTCCGGCAAGGTGGCCCTCGTGATCGTACCGGGCGAGCCGACCTCGTACCGCTACGACGAAACCCGACCCGAGGCGCGCCTCGCGCGAGTCCTGGTCAACGACCTATTGCAGCGCGCGGCGGGGCGCTCCGACGCCGTGTCGGTCCGCGACGAGCGAGTCACGGAAGTGGGGGCCAGGTACATCGACTTCCTGGTCCCCGGCCTCGTCGGGCTGAATCTCATGTCGAGCGGCATGTGGGGGATCGGTTACGCGATCGTCGAAATGCGGACGAAGAAACTCGTCAAACGTCTCCTGGCGACGCCCATGCGACGGAGCGATTTCCTTCTCTCGTTCGTGATCATGCGCGCGCTCTTCGTGGCCATCGAAGTGCCCGTGCTCTTCGGATTCGGGTGGATCGCGTTCGGCGTGCGCGTGGTCGGCTCACCGCTTCTGCTGCTCGCGCTGTGCTTTCTCGGCGCGTCCACGTTCGGCGGCATCGGCTTGCTCGTAGCCTCGCGCGCGCAAAACACGCAGACGATCGGCGGGCTGATGAACCTCGTGATGATGCCCATGTTCATCGCCTCGGGGGTGTTCTTCTCCACTTCGAACTTTCCCGACGGAATGCAGCCGTTTCTCCGCGCCATGCCACTCACAGCGCTGAACGACGCGCTGCGCGCGGTCGCCAACGACGGCGCCGCGCTGCACGACGTGTGGCGGCCAGCGCTGGTTCTGGGCTCGTGGGCGGCGCTGTCGTACGCAGCGGCGTTTAAGCTGTTCCGCTGGTTATGAGGCGCTCGAGCTCACCGGACGCATCCGCGTCGACCAACGCCGGATACGTGCCGACGGCGCGATCGGCGACGAAGACGACGGGCAAGTCGTCGCGCTCGCAGCCGGCTCGCCGGATGACGAACTCCAGCGTCGCCTCGTCGCCCGCCACGTCGAGTCGCTTCCAGGCGATCGACTTCGAGCCGAGGAGCTCCTCGATCCGGGTGAGCTCGCGGACGTTGCGGTCCCCCTCGACGTAGACGAGCACGGGGGCCGGCTCGGCGCCGGGCCGCGACACGCCCGAACCCGCCGCACGAAGGCGCTGCAGTCGTGTGGCGGCGTCGGATCGACGCGCGAGATCTTCGGCGGACGCGAGGGGCTGGCCGAGCGTCGCGTTGAGCCGCCGCGCCAAGTCCTTCGAGATGCGAAGCGGGGCGAACGAGTCCCCCTGGGGAGCGACCACCGCGCGATAGAGGGCGTCGCGAAGGCGAGTGAGCATGGGTCTGAGTAAAGACCCGCCCTGGATGTCGGCGTCAAGTGGTCCGCCCGCCCTCCGGCGTCGGCGCCCCGACCGCGGGGCTTGACTCGCTGGCCCCACGCGTCGACTCTCGCGTGCCTCGTGCTCCGCCGTATCCGCGATCCGAATATCCGCCTCGTCTACCTCTCCGTACTCCTTCTCGGGACGGCGTATGGCATTTCGATCGCCGTGATCGCGCTCCACTTGGACGCGCGGGGCTTCACGAAGTCGGATATCGGGCAGCTCGCGGCCTTCTTCGCGTCGGGCATCGTGGCCACGTCGATCCCCGTCGGCGCCCTTCTCCGGCGCTTCTCCGCGAAGGCCACGCTGACGGCATCGCTGCTCGGCTACGCGGTGGCCGTCGGCGTGTTCCCGCTCCTTCGCAGTTATGAAGCCATCGCCTTTGCGCGATTCTTCGACGGTGCGTTTTCCGTGGGAATCTGGGTGAGCTGCGAAACCATCCTCCTCATGCGCTCAGACGAGGACAACAAGGCATACGTGACCAGCCTCTACGCGATCGCGATCGCGGTCGGCTACATCGTGGGGCCTCTGGCGGCGAAGCCCATCGCGCACGCCGCTTCGATCGAAGCCTGCTTCTGGGTGGCCTCCGCCATCGCCACACTCTCGGGCCTCGTCGTGCTCACCCGCCTCGACCCCGACCCCCCCGGCGCGCACGGCGAGGCGCCGTCGAGCGCCGCCCCGGCTCGGCGCGAGTCGACGGCTCAGCTCGTCGGCTTGATCAAGACATCGTGCTTCGCGACGTTCGCGTACGGTTATTTCCAGGCGTCCGTCGTCCTCTTCCTGCCTCTTTACCTCGTCGAATCGAAGGGGATTTCGCGCGAGCAAACGATCGTGATTCCCGCATTCTTCGCCGCCGGAATGCTCCTCTTCTCGAACGCGGCCGGTCGCCTCGGCGATCGCGTCGGGCATCTCTCGGTCATGCGTGTGCTCGGCGCAGTCGGTGTGGCGACCGTCCTGTCGTTCGTGTTCTTGGATTCGTTCGCGCTGATGGCGGCCGCGGTGTTCACCGCCGGTGCCACCCTCGCGTCGATCTCGCCGGTGAGCCTCGCGCTCCAGGGCGTCGTGGCGCCCAAGCACGCCTACAGCCGCGCGAACGCCATTTACAACGTCTTTTACGCGGCGGGGATGCTGTTGGGACCGCCGGTATCGAGTGTCATTTTCCGGCGCTTCGGGGGCGCAGCGATGCTCTTCCACCTGGCTGCGCTTTGGATGTCGTTCGTTGTCTTCGCGCGTGTCTTCGCCGCCGACGATCCCGCTTACCGCGCGCGCGTGTTGCGCGGCGGGGCCGGGCGCGAAAAGCGGGCCGCGCACCTGGCTTAGGGCACCCACCTCCACAATGAATGATAGAGAGGACACATGCGATCCTTCCGTTCGAGAGCGTCTTTGGCACCGACGTTCACCGCCGCGTTTCTCGTAGGTTGTGCCGGGCAACAGGGCGGGGGGCCTCCCCCTTCTGCGGTCGCGACGCCGGCGACGTCCGTTGCGCCGCCACCCGCGGCTTCCGCCGCCTCGGCGCCGGCTTCTTCTGCCACCGCGGCACCCAGCGCGGAGGCCTCGAAGACCACGCCAATCGTCAAGAGCGCTTTCGGAACCGTCGACGGGAAAGAGGTGAGCCTCTACACGCTGACGAACACCAAGGGCCTCGTGATGAAGGTCACCAACTACGGGGCGATCGTCACCGAGCTTCACGTACCCGACAAGAACGGAAAGCTCGACGACATCGTCGCCGGATACGAGAGCCTCGACGGCTATCTCAAGAGCACTCCGTACTTCGGCGCCATGGTCGGTCGCGTCGGCAATCGAATCAAGAACGGACAATTCCAGCTCGAGGGAAAGACGTACAAGCTCGCCATCAACAACCCGCCCAACCACTTGCACGGCGGGAAAAAGGGCTGGGACAAAGTCGTTTGGGACGCTGAGCCGAGCGACACGCCGAACGGGCCGTCGGTAAAGTTCACGTACGTCTCGAAGGACGGGGAGGAAGGGTACCCCGGCACCGTCACCGCGAAAGTGACGTACGCGCTCACGAACGACAACGAGTTCCGGATCGACATGGAAGCGACGACCGACAAGACGACGGTCGTGAACATGGTCCACCATACCTACTGGAACCTCGGCGGTTACGACTCTGGGCCAATCGTCGACCACGAGCTGACTCTCCACGCCAGCAAGTACACGCCGGGCGATCCCGTCGTTCCGAACGGTGCGGTCAAGCCCGTCGAGGGCACTCCGTTCGACTTCACGAAGGCCAAGCCCATGGGCAAAGACATGCGGGCCGTCGTCGTCACCGGCAACCCGCTGGGCTACGACAACAACTTCGTCGTCGACGGCGATCCTCACACCCTGCGCCCCGTGGCGCGGGTGAAGGACCCCAAGTCCGGTCGAGTCATGACGGTCGAGGCCGACCAGCCGGGTGTTCAGTTCTACGCGGGAATCTTCCTCGACGGAACCATCAAGGGCAAAGGGCACGTCTACAAGCAGTACGACGCGTTCTGTCTCGAGACGCAGAAGTTCCCGAACTCGATCGACGTTCCGGCGTGGAAAAACGAGGTCATCCTCAAGCCTGGTCAGACATACAAACACGTCATGATCCACCAGTTTTCGGCCGAGTAAACTCGGGGCAACGAAGCCCGCTGGCGGCGATGCGCCGCGCCGCTGCGGCCACGTGACCACGTGACATTGCCGAAACAAATGGCTAGCATTCCGCCCGCAACGCGGCTGAAAGCGGCTTGGTTCGGGGAATGCCTTCGACCGATCCGAACGATGCTTCAGGGCTGACGAACCAAGGAGAAGACCGTGGAGAGAATCGAGTCCTGGAAGCGCTGCGCGCTCATCGCGATGACCGCTTGTGCCCTGGCTGCGATCGGGGGCTGCGACAGGGGCGGCAGCGGAGCCTCCAAGGTCGTGAAGCTCGCGTTCGTGACCAACAATGCGAGCGAGTTCTGGAAGATCGCGGCAGCCGGCGTTCACCGGTACGAGCAGGAGGGCAAGGTTCAGGTTGACGTCAAAATGCCGCCCAACGGCACGACCGAAGAGCAGAATCAGATTCTGGAAAACCTCTCCAGCCAGGGCTACGACGGCATCGCGGTCAGCGTGATTGCGCCGAATGATCAGGTCCCGGTGCTCAACAAGGTGGCCGCAAAGACGAAGCTCATCACGTTCGATTCGGACGCGCCGAAATCCAGCCGGCTCCTCTATATCGGAACGAACAACTACGAGGCGGGCAAAGTACTCGGCGGGGAGATCGTGAAGCTTCTTCCCAGTGGCGGCAAGATGGCGGTCTTCGTCGGGACCCTGTCCGCGGACAACGCGATTCAACGTCTGAAGGGAATCCAAGACGCCATCGCCGGCCACAACATCGAGATCGTCGACAAGCGCGAGGACAACACCGACCGCGCCAAGGCACGGTCGAACGTCGAAGACATCATCAACGCCCACAGCGACCTGAATCTCGTCGCGGGACTTTGGTCGTACAACGGTCCGGCGATCGCGTCTGCGATCGAGGCCCTCGGAAAGAAGGGCAAGATCATCGCGGCCGTGTTCGACGAAGAGGACGGGACGCTCAACGCGATCGCCAACGGCACCATCGAATGTACGGTGGTGCAGAAGCCGTTCCAGTTCGGGTACCTGTCGAGCAAGTGGATGCAAGACCTGGCGACCAAGGGCGAGGGGGCGAAGACGGCCCTGCCGTCCAGCGGGATCATCGACACCGGCGTCGAGGTGATCAACAAGACGAACGTGGCCAAGTTCAAGCAAGACTTGGCCGACATGAAGAAGTGACCTCGGCGAGCCACGACACGCGCCGGGGGCGGCGGTCGAGGTCGACCGAATCACGGGCCCACCCATGAGCTCAAGCTTCCCGACGTCGAAGCTGCTGGTGATGCGGGGGATCACCAAGCGCTTTCCGGGCGTAGTGGCGCTCGAGAACGTGTCGCTGTCGCTCGACGCCGGCGAGGTGCTCGCGCTCATGGGCGAAAACGGGGCCGGCAAGAGTACGTTGATGAAGATCCTCGGCGGCGCTCACCTGCCGGACGAGGGAGAGATATTCCTCGGTGGAACGCCGGTGCTGCTCTCCGGCGTGCGCGAAGCGAAACGCCTCGGCATCGCACTGATTCATCAGGAATTGATGCTCGCGCCCAATCTCGACATTGCCGCGAACATCTTCCTCGGAAACGAACGGCCGGGGGGCGCACCGTCATTGGCGATGCCGCTCCGCCGCGCGGAGATGAACGCCAAAGCGGCGGCCCTGATGGCTCGCGTCGGGCTGGCCCTCGCGCCGACCACGCCGGTCTCGACCCTGACAGCAGGTCAAATGCAGATGGTCGAGATCGCGAAGGCGCTGTCGCACAGCGCGCGGGTGATCATCATGGACGAGCCGACGTCGTCGCTGACGGCGGGCGAATCTGAGCAACTCTTCAAGATCATCCGCCAGCTCCGAACGGACGGCATCGGGGTCATCTACATTTCGCACCGAATGGGCGAAGTGCTCGATCTTGCCGACCGAATCACGGTGCTCCGCGACGGGCGCTACGTGGGCGATCTCGGGCGCGCCGAGGCGAATCACGAAAAAATCGTGGCGATGATGGTCGGGCGCGAGCTCTCCAAGCAATACTTTCCTGCCAAGCGTGACCGCGCCGCGGGCGAACCCGTGATGGTGGTCAGCGATCTCGTCGTGCCCGGCGCGCCGGAGGGCGTGAGCTTCCACGCCCAACGCGGCGAGATCCTCGGCTTTGCCGGGCTGGTGGGGGCAGGACGCACCGAGCTGATGGAGACGATTTTCGGCGTGACGCCCGCGCTGTCGGGAACGATGACGGTGGAGGGCAAGCCGTTTTTCCCCATGAGTCCGCGCGACGCGATCGCCCGCGGCGTCTTCCTCGCTCCCGAGGATCGCAAGCGACACGGGCTCGTTCTGCCCATGTCGGTGGCGCAAAATACGTCGCTGCCGAACGTCGCCAACTACAACCGGTGGGGGCGGCTCGATCGAGCGATGGAACGACGGGTCGCCGAGGCCGAGGTAGCCCGGCTCAAGACGAAGACGCCCAGCATTCATCAAAAAGTGGTGAACCTCTCGGGCGGCAATCAGCAGAAGGTCGTTCTCGGCAAGTGGCTGGCGATGAACCCCCGCGTTCTTATTTTGGACGAGCCCACGCGCGGCATCGACGTCGGTGCGAAGGCCGAGATCTACCGGCACATGGCGGCGTTGGCCGACGAGGGGATAGCCATCCTGATGGTGAGCTCGGACATGGAGGAGATCGTGGGCATGAGCGATCGAGTGGTCGTCTTGCACGAGCGGCGGATCAAGGGCGTGCTCGCGCGAGAGGGCCTGACGCAAGAGCGCATCGCCACGCTGATGACCGGCAGAACGGAAGGGGACGTGGCGGCATGAGACGCGAGCTCGGTATGTCCGTGGCGCTCGCACTGATGTGCATCGCGCTGTGGGTCTCCAATCCGGATTTTCTCGGACAGTCGAACGCCCTCAACACGGCCCGGCAGATCTCGATGCTCGGCATCTACGCGATTGGCATCGGCTTCGTGATCATCGCCGGCGGGATCGACCTGTCGATTGGCTCGGTCATCGGGCTGACTGGCGTGTTGATCGCGAAGATTTCGTCGACGCAGCCGGGCGGAATGGGCTCTCCGCTGTGGATGGGTATCGTCGTTGCCCTGTCGGCGGCGCTGCTCATCGGTCTCGGACAGGGGCTGCTCATCACGCGGCTGAAGTTGCAGCCGTTCATCGTGACGTTGGGGGGCATGCTGCTCATCCGAGGGGTGTCCCAGACGGTTGTCCAGGGCGGGACGCTGAGCCTGGGGGGCTCGCCGCTCCTGGGTCTCGCGAATGGCGGCCTCCTGTCGTTGAACGGCGACCCGCTGGTCCCCTACCCGCTCGTGATCTTCTTGGTGGTCATCGGAACGGCCACCTACTTCCTGCATTTTACCGTCTTCGGCCGCTACGTGTACGCGATCGGTGGCAACCGAGATGCAGCGGAATACTCGGGCATCAACGTCAAGAAGGTGGAAACGCTGACGTACGTCATTTCGGCAGGGCTCGCCGGGGTCGCGGGTGTTTGCTACGCGGCGTACATCGGGCAGATGTCACAGCAGGTCGGCATCGCGTACGAGCTCTATGCCATCGCGGCGGCCGTGCTCGGCGGATGCTCGCTGCGCGGCGGCGAGGGCACGGTGCTCGGGATCATCATCGGGTCCGCGATCATGCGTGTCATCGACAACGGCATCAACATGTTCCAGCTTCATTATCGGGACGAGATCGGCATCCCGCGCATCTGGCGCCTGAACTCGAACTGGACATTCGTCATCATCGGCTCGGTGATCCTCGTCGCCGTGGTGTTGGACCAGGTCGTTCACATCGTGCAGGCGGCAAGGCGCACTCGCCATGCCGCAAGCGCGGCGACCGCAGTGCCGCCGCCGGGCCTGGTATCGCGCCCCTGACGCCGATCGCGAGCGCGCCGATCGTCAGCGTCAGCCCATGTCGACGGCGACAGACGTGCCTGTGCGCCAGCTCTTTTCGATGGCCTCGCATACCGCCACGTTGCGGACCCCGTCCTCGGCGGGCCACGCCGCCAGCGTCGGGTTCTCTACCAAGTGCGCAAAATGCTCCGCCTGGTGCAGGTAATGATTCGCGCCCTGGACCTCGAAGCGCCGCTCGGTTGCGCCGCCGCGACCCGGGCGGCGCAGCACGACGAACATCCGCTCCCACCGCGGCAGAAAGGCGCACGGCACTTCGATGGTCCCCTGATCGCCGTCGATGGTGACGGAATTGTCGCTTCCGCCGCGCATTGACCCCGCGACCGAGGCGAGCACTCCGTTCGAGAGCTCCAGCGATCCTTGTGTCATGGCGTCCACGCCTTCGGGGGTCCGCGAATCGGCGAAGGCGGCCACGCGCACCGGCTCGGCTCCGGTCACGAACCTGGCGACGTTGACCCCGTAGCAGGTGAGGTCCCACAGTGCGCCGCCTCCGAGCGTCGCCGACCAGCGGTGATCGCGCGGATCGTCCAGCCGATAGCAAAAGCCCACCCGCACCATGAGCACCTTGCCGACCGCGCCCTCGTCGAGAAGGCCTCGGACGAGACGCCACTGCGGGTGGTGGCGGTACATGAACGCGTCGACGAGGCGCAAGCCTCGCGTGGAGAACGCTTCGGCCATGCGGCGCGCCGAGGCAAGGCTCAGCGTCAGGCTCTTCTCGCAAAGAACATGCTTGCCTGCTTGGGCGCAGCGCACCGCCCACTCTTCGTGCATCCCATTGGGCAGACCGATGTAGACGGCGTGGACCTCGGGATCGTCCAGCAACGCTTCGTACGGAGCGTATGCCCGCGCGGCGCCCAGGTCGCGTGCCTTGGCCTCGGCCACACGTCGGTCGCGCGACGCGATGGCGACGAGACGACCGTTTTTCGACCACTGGATCGCTGGCGCAACCGAGTTCGTGGCGATTCGCCCGCATCCGATGATGCCCCAACCGATCCTCGGCATGACAACTTCGTTTACCATGGTTTTCAGGCTGGACCGGCCTGGCAGGGTGCTGTGAAATAGGATTCGACCGCCAGGGGCGCCGAGGACCTGCCAGGCGCCGGCCTAAAGCAAGTCGAGAAACGCGCCCAACTGCGCCTTTTCTTCGTCGGTCAGGCGCCCGGCGGAGTCCGAAGCGCCGTCGTGGAGGAAGCGGCCGTCCTCGAAACCGGCGCGATCGAGCACGGCGCCGAGCCCCTTTGCAGTGCCGTTGGTGAAGTAGGGATACTTCTTGTAAAGACGTCGTAGGGAGACCACGCGCGCGCCGCGTTCGTTCACGTACGGGGTCACCCCCGTCCTCTGGTACGCGGCGTCCGCCCAGACGATCGCCCCCTCCGGCGCCATCACCAGGTCTTCCCAGGCGTCGAATGGAACACGCGTCGACGCGTCGTCGGCCACAAGGCGTGCCTCGTGACACGACTCGCACCGGCTTCGGAACACGTCGGCGCCGGCGCGCTCGACCGCGCTCCATCGCGTCCGCCCGACGACGGCCGGGTTGGGACGCGGCGCGAAGTCCATGAAGAAGGTCATGAGCGCGCGGCGGAGCGTCTCCGGGCCCAGCGTCGATCCTTGCGCGCCGAGACGCCGAGTCCACGGAAAATCGTTTACCGAAAGAGAGAACCACGGGTCGTGGTCGCTCTTCGCCCCAGCGACGCGAAACTCGTTATTGACCATCGTGGTGAGGTCGGGGTCGAGCGCGCGCGAAAAGTGAGGCTTGTTGTTGAAGAGGCCGACCAGTGGTTTCGTCGTCGCCACGACATCACCGCGCCCGGTGCGATGGGTGCGTCCGTCGACGTAACCTTCGAAGTGGCACGTCTCGCACGTGAAGCGACTCAAGCGACCGTCCGAGCGGTTCCACGGCGCCATGAGCGTCGTGAAGAACAGCGCCTCGCCGAGGCGCGATTCCGCGGTCCGCGCCCTCGCCGGCTCGTCGTCCACGGCAACCGTGCGGGTGCCGGCCGCCGTGACCGTGACCCAGGCGTCGAGCAGCGGATTCGCGATTCGCCACCCATCGCCGGCGACCTCCATCATGGCACTCCCCGGAGGGACCGAGCGCACCCGGATGGCCGGCGGCGCCCGCCCGGTGGGGTCTGCCCACTCGAGCACGGCGAGCCTGTCGGATCCGTAGCCCGCGACGACGAGATCCACCACGCCGGACGGGAGCCGGGAGAGCTTGAGCGCCTTGGGCGTGACCACACCCTCGGCCGACGCATTCACTTCGCTCAGCTTGGTCGCCACCCCATCGGCCACCGAATACAGCGTGACGAAAGAATCGATGAAGCCGAACGAGCCCTGCGTGCGATCCAGCGGATGGTCTTCGACCCCACCCGTCGCGACGAGCAGCCCCTGTTGCTGCGACACGGCGTCGACCCCCCACACAGGCCCGTCGCGGTCGATCCGTATCTCACCGCCCGGCTCGGGAAACCCAAGACGATCGACGTGGCGAATGACCACGCGATGGTCGAGCAGGCAGTCGACGACGACACTCTGGGCGATCCGCAGCACGTGCAGCGGACCGTGGCAGAGCACCGTGTCGACGCGCGCGATCGGAGCCGAGTCCTCCTCCGTCCCAGGCTGGAACGTGATGAGCCGGCCATCGTGCTCTTCGACCACGTACACGACGCCCTCGGGCCCGGTCGCGACGTCGCGAATCGCGCGAACGCCCGAGAGCTCCACGGCCCCCGCGGCCTCGATCCGGCCGCCGATCATCCGGAACCGCGCCACGCGGCTCGAAAGCTCGCCAGCGACGAATATCTCACCGCTCGTCGCCACGGCCAGTCCCGTCGGCGATGCGGGAGCCGGCAAGCGGCGGACTTCGCGCAGCGCTCCGTCGAGCTCGACGAGCGCGCTGCGGCCGCGCAAGATGCCGACGAAGCGTTCCTCGCCGGCCGTGTCGTCCCCGCTGGCAACGCGGCGGATGACGTACGGGTCCGCACCCAATGCGGTGTCGGACGTTCGAGCGCGAGCGAAGTCGGTTTGCGCCCGAACCGCGCTCTCCCAAGTGCGCAGCGCGGCAAGCGGATCGACAGCCGGCGACGCGGCCGGGGCCTTCGCGTCGGACGCGGGAGCGGGCGCCACCCGGCCGCTCAGCCCCGGAGCGCAGCTTGCGGTGACCAGGAGAGCCCACACGAGTCGGGCGCAAGTCCGTCGCGGAGCCCGCGACGGATCGGGCGAGCCACCCTCGTGCGTCAGGCGGTCACCAGCCGCCGCCGCCATCCTTGGCCGCCGCCCCGGGATCGGGCGCCGCGCTTGGGTTCGAGCCCACGGCGAGCTGGTTCTGGGCGCTGTTCGCCTGTCGGGGTTGGTCGGCACATCCGACCGCCAGCCCCCCGGCCAGCGTGCCGAGAACGAGGAAAATCGCAGCGGCGAATGCTTTCATGGTGTCTCTCCTCCAACGATTGGGACGGCTGTGCTCCTTAACACGGAACGACCGCGGCGTTAATAGAGGACGCGCTCTCCGCTGGCCGCACGCTCGCTCCTTGGCCGAGCCCTGCTCGGATACCCTGTTGCGGGGAGCTAGCTGTACTTAGGACGCGCGCGGCATGCGCGCCGGGAGTAGCCTCGCAGGGCATGAGCGATCGCATCAATGGCTTCGAGCTCGAATTCCACCTCGCGACGCTATTGCAGGATCTGCGTCTCTTGGGGGTGCTCGTTCACCAGTCGTCTCGCAAGACATGGCTCTATACGGTGCAGCCGCTTCAAGCGCATGCCGTGGGGCTGTGCTCGCTCATCACCGAGCTCACCGAGGATCCGCAGAGGGCGGCGGTCCAGGAGCTTTTCGCGGCGGTGCTGGAGATTAACCCCCCCAACGACAAGGGAGTTCACGCGAACGAAGGCGTGTGGGCCAAAGTGAAGGCGGCGCACGGCAAGGTCAGGGCCGCGTTCGCGGGGCGCTGCAAGCCGTGGGTGCTCGCGGATCCGACCGTCGGCGCGCCGCTGTAGGGCCGCGCGGTGAAGCCTTAGTTGACGCTGATCAGAACGTCGTCGTACGAAATCTTCATCGGCTGCGCCGGACCCTGCAAGTAGTTCGCGCCCAAGATGGTGGAGAACGCGGCGAGGGGGCTCGGTGGATTCATGATCGTGCTGTTCGCGATCGCGACCGGATTGCCGTCGTAGGACAGCGACATCTTGTTTCCGGCCGCGTCCACCGTGAGCGCGATCGTCGTCCAGACGCCGAGCGGAGGCTGCGCCACGGGATGCGTGATGCCTTGGATGGTGCCGTTGGCCTGCTTGACGCTCTCGAAGAGGTGTGCGCCCGTCCCGCTGACATCGAAGCTGACGGACCATGCCGCGCTCTTGTAGCCCATCCAAACCAGGCTGAGGTCCTTCGCGTTCGGGTCGAACCCGGAGATCTTGAGTGCGAATCGCAGAGTCTCCGAGTTGACGTTCGCCGGGTATTTGACGAACTGCTCTTGGTAGGTGCCCGAGGCCACGAGGGGAGTCGACAAAAGGAGCGCGTGGGGACCGGAAGGGGCGTCCACGGGCGAGTCGAGGCTCGCACAATCCGAACCGCTGAAGAACACGCTGTCCCATGTTCCTTTTACGCTCGACGTCGGCTCGTCGAAGTCGTTGCAGTAAACGGTATTCCCGGTCGTGTTCGCCGCGCACCACGATCCCGCGTCGACGGCACCGCCGGAGGAGTCCTGGCTGTTCGTCGCGTCGCCGCGGGCGTCGCTCGCGGCCGCCGCTTCCGTGGCCAAGGCTCCCGCCGCGTCGACCGCGACCGCGACGTCCTCCCTCGGCGCGGCGGCGTCCGCGATGACCGCTGCGACCGTCGTTTGCGGAGGGGTATCCGTCTGCGGCGGCGTATCGCTCGCCTCTGGAGCCCCTTGGCCCTCGTACGGACCGCCCCCCGTATTGCCACGGGTCGAGCCGTCGTCCGCCGTCGCGGGCGCGTCGCTCCCCACGGTGTCGGCCGCGCCTTGCAGGCCATCGAGGCTGAACGCCAGACTGCAATCGCACAAGCCGACCAACGCCGCAGCCAAGAACGCTACGCGGCGATTCGTAGGGATCGCAAAAGACATTCAACTTAGATGGTATCCGCACTTTTGCCGCGGTGCCATCCGGCCTCATCGCGCTTCTGGCAGCGCAACGCGACGTACTCCGTCCTACGGCTGCCCCCATGCCACCGGCTGGCCGGTCGACTCCACGACGGACATCCACAGATCACCGCTGGTATCGACCTGCTTGCGAAACCGCGTCGCCAGCGGCATCGGCACATGCACGAACCGACCGTGCCACCGGCCGATGAGAACCTCCGTGTTTCCGGCCATCGCCGCGTGCACCGCATTGCGCGCCATGTTCCAGCAGTACACGCTGTCGGTCGGCGACGCCGGAACGCTTCGAATGTGGTAGCTGGGATCGATGTACTTCAGTGTGACGTCGATGTGCGCGTCGCGAAAGTGCGACACGATCCTGTCTCGGATGAGTGCCCCGATGTCCCCGAGGCGCACGTTGCCGCTGGCGTCGGTGTGGCGGCTACTCGTTGCTTCCGAGCAGAGATCTTGCCCGGCACCCTCGGCGACGACGATGACGGCGTGGGAGCTCTGCGAGAGCCTTCGCTCCATATAAGCAAGCAGCCCGCCCTTCCCGTCCAAGACGAGCGGCACTTCGGGAATCAGCACCACGTCGACGTCCGTGGACGCGATGGCCGCATGGCAAGCGATGAAGCCCGAGTGGCGCCCCATCAGCTTGACGACGCCGACGCCGTTCATGGCCCCCGTCGCTTCCACGTGCGCGCCGCGGATCACATCGACCGCCGCGGAAAACGAAGTCTCGAAGCCGAAGCTCTTGTCGATGAAGTGAATATCGTTGTCGATGGTCTTGGGTATGCCGACGATTCCGATGCGCAAGTCACGCCTCTCGACCTCTTCGACGAGCTTCATTGCGCCGCGGAGCGTTCCGTCCCCGCCGATTACAAACAGAATACCGATGCCCAGCCGCTCGAGAGTGTTCACGACCTCGCGGGGATCTTGCTCGCCCCGCGATGTACCGAGAGCCGTTCCGCCGTCGTGATGGATGTCGTCGACGAAAGCCGGCGTCAGCCGAATCGGCTCCGGCCCGTGCCCCGAGACCAGGCCGGCGTAGCCGTACCGAAAGCCGAAGACTTCGGTGACTCCGTAGCCGTTGTGCAGCTCGAGCACCAAGCCGCGAACCACGTTGTTGATGCCGGGGCAGAGGCCCCCGCAAGTGACAATTCCGCAACGAAGGCGCGCGGTGTCGAAGAAGATCTGATCGCGCGGGCCGGCGAGCTCGAACGCGGGCATGCGCGACATTCCGCTGCCGTACTCCGCCACCTTGGAAAGATGGTCGTCCAGCGGGACGCGGTCGGCCTTCCCGACGTAGTGAATGGCCGATCGCGCCAACCGGTGCGTGAGCGGCGACGGATAGCGGCAGGGGCCAAGGATCTTGATGTCCAGATCGCCGGCGACCACCCTTCCGGTCCTCTGGGGGACGGTTAATGCGATGGCCATCTCGTTCGGACGCTACGAGACGTTCGGTTTCGCGCCGCTTTCGCGAAGGTTGCGTCTGCTCGGAGGGGCCCTCGGGGGCCTTGCCTCAGTGGAACCGGCTGGCCGCCAGCGCCCCGCGTCCCGCGGGCGCTCGCGGGGCGCTCACTTCATCGCCATCCCCTCGACGTAAACACAGCCGCCGGCCTGCTGAATCGTGACGTCCGTCAGATAAAGAGCGCCCGACTTTTGTTGCGCCTTCGCGACGGCCTCATCGATCAGGCCGATGTTCGAGTCTTTCGACACCACCGGATCGTCGCCCGTGCAGAAGTGCTCCTCGACTCGTCCGGCGGGGTTTGCAGAAGAGCCGACCGGCACCGACGGCGTGGTCATCGACACGGCGGGCACGGCGAGAATCGTATACCGCGGTGCAGTGCAGCCCAAGGCGAGCGTCGCTGCGATCGCCGAGCAAGTGAGCGTGATTTTCATTTGTACCCTGATCCCTTGACGGATATGCAGCGCTTTGAGTAGAAATACGCGTTGAATCCAGTGTTCTCGGAGTAGACGTTGTTCATGTAGCGGAGCGTCCCGTTCGACTTTCGCGCGTCCGCGAAGGCTTTGTCGAGAGTGGGACGCTCGCCCAATGGATATCCCATCACCGCTGCCTGGCAGCTCTCCCCCGTGATGGGCCCGACCGCCTGACCCGTGGCGACACTATCCTCGAAGGAAACCAGCTTTACGCTTTTGGCGTACTGGTAACTGACGCAACCGCCCATTGCCAAAGGCGCAAGCCCGACCAGCGCCGCCAAATACGGTCTCATCATCTTTTCCTTCCCCTGTTCCAACCGG